>JACQFI010000044.1 GCA_016200135.1 Planctomycetota bacterium | reverse complement strand
GTGGGGGGGATCCTCCACTCCAGAGCGCACAGCCGACGACGGGTTAACTGCGAACTACGGTTTAGGGTTCATGGTTAACTGCGAACTGCAAACCACGAACTACGAACCCTGAACCACGAACCATCTGTTCAGCACTGCGAGAAGCCGCAGCCGGGGCATTTGACGCAGCCTTCCATGAACTTCAGGGTGCCGGAGCCGCATTCGGGGCACTTCAGCTTGTAGTTCTCGAGGAGCGATTCAGCCGCGACTGCGTTCTTCGAGAGGTTCTTACTGCCCGCCGTGCCCGCGATCCCCGCTATGGCTGTTCCGGTCGCCGACGAGACGCTGGCTCCAGCATGCGCCTGCGGCGTGGGGGCCGTCACGGCCAGGGTTGTCGTTTTTTTTTCGGAAAGGTCCTTCACGGCGATGACCTGGCTGTCGCCCAAATTCGCGGCGTGGTGGCCGTTGCCGTTGCCATTCCCGTTGCCGAGCTTCTCGAAGTCCACTTCGCCCAGCAGGATGGCGCGCATGCCGAATTCGCGCTTGGCCTGCCAGTACTTGCTGATCGTCTTACCCAGCGCGTCGCCGAGGCTCATGACGCGCCCGTCCTTCGTGGGGATGGAGAGGTGCGAGCCGATGCCTTCGAGCTGGTCCATGACCTGTTCGATGGAGCCGCCCGAGCGCAGGAAGAGGCTGACCATGCGGCTGATGGCTTCGAGGTCGGACATGGCGACGTCGCCGGCCTTGCCGAGCTGCGCGAAGACTTCGAGCTCGCGGTCGGACTTCGGGTCCACGGTGATGCTGACGTGCATGTGGCCGAAAGGCGTGTTCTGGCGGATGCGCACGGCGCTCAAGATGGCGGGGGTCTTGATGGGCTTGGCCGGAGAAGGAGCGGCCGGAGCAACAGCCACCGCCGGGGACGGCGGCGCCACGGTCTTCTCTTTATCGGTGGAGCTCTTGAGCGCCATCGGCTGGCCCTTGCGGCAGCCGTCGCGGTAGACGGTGACGCCCTTGCAGCCGAGGTCGAAGGCGAGGCTGTAGATGGCGCGGACGTCTTCACGCTTGGCGGATTCGGGGAAGTTGGTCGTCTTCGAGATGCTGCTGTCGAAGTGCTTCTGGAAGGCGGCCTGCATGCGGACGTGCCATTCCGGGGAGATGTCGTGGGCGCAGACGAAGACGCGCTTCACGTCTTCCGGGATGTTGGGGATGTGGTGCAGGGAGCCTTCGGCGGCGATGCGGTCGAAGAGTTCCTGTTCGGCGTAACCCCAGAAGTTGGCGGCCTTGGCGAGGTCCTTGAAGGCGGCGTTGACTTCGACCATCTGCTGCGCCTTGCCGGTGTGGTCGCGCATCACCTGGCGGAAGAAGGCGAGGCTGAAGAGCGGTTCCACGCCGCCGGAGCAGTTGGCGATGATGGAGATGGTGCCGGTGGGCGCGACGGTGGTGGCGCAGGAGTTCCGCATCTTGCGCTGCTGCTTGGTGTCGTGGATGGAGCCCTTCCAGTTGGGGTAGCAGCCGCGTTCTTCGGCGAGCTCTTCCGAGTACTGGTGGGACTCGTCGTTGACGAACTTCATGAAGCGCTCGCCCCAGGCGACGCCTTCTTCGGTGTTGTAGCCCACGCCGAGCTTATAGAGCGCGTCGGCGAAGCCCATGATGCCGAGGCCGATCTTGCGGTTGTTGGTGCACATCGCGGTGATGGCCGGGAGCGGGTACTTGTTGACGTCGATGATGTTGTCGAGGAAGCGGGTGCTCGTGCGGATGGACTTGCGCAGGCCTTCCCAGTCGTAGGCGGTCTTGCCCGCGCCATCCTGCGTGACGAAGCAGCCGAGGTTCACGGAGCCCAGGTTGCAGGCTTCGTACGGGAGGAGCGGTTGTTCGCCGCAGGGGTTCGTGGCTTCCATGGGCCCGACGTGCGGCGTCGGGTTGGCCTGGTTGATGCGGTCGATGAAGACGACGCCGGGTTCACCGGTCATCCAGGCGTGATCGACGATCAGATCGTAGATCTGGGCCATGGACCAGACTTCTGGGCGCTTGTCGGCCGGGAGCGCGTGGTAGTCGTCGAGGGTCATGAGGTCGGAGATCTGGTACTTCTTGATGTCGAGGTTCTTCTGCAGGACGAAGTGCTTCTTGGTGCGGAAGTTGGTGACGACGTTGGGCTGGCTCGCATCCTGCTTATAGGCGGCCATCCATTCGTCGGGGACCTTGACGGAGATGTTGTAGTTGGTGAACTGGGTGAGGTCCTGCTTGGCTTCGATGAACTTGAGGATGTCCGGGTGGTTGATGGACATCATGCCCATGTTCGCGCCGCGCCGGAAGGCGCCCTGCTGGATCGCGTTCGTGGCTTCGCTCAGCACGCGCCAGAAGCTGATGGGCCCGCTGGTGGTTCCGCCCGAGGACTTGATGAAATCGCCCGTGGGCCGGAGGCGGTCGAAGCTGAAGCCCGTGCCGCCGCCGGCTTTCTGGATCAGCGCGGTGGCTTTTACGGTGTCGAAGATCTCGTCGATGGAGTCGCCCACGGGGAGCACGAAGCACGCGGAGAGCATGCCCATCTCGCGGCCGGCGTTCATCAGCGTGGGGCTGTTGGGCATGAAGACGCCCTTGACCATCATGTCGAAGAACTGGTCCTCGACTTCCTGAATCTGTTTCTTGGAGAGGGGCTTCTTGTAGGTGGGTTCGATGGAGGCGACGGTGTGCGCGACGCGGCGGAAGAGTTCTTCCGGGGTCTCGACGACCTTGCCGTCGGGGCCTTTCTTAAGGTAGCGCGTCTTGAGGACGCGGACGCAGTTTTCCGCGAGGCCGAGCTTGCGGCCGTTCTCTTCGATCGGGTCGGCGGGCTTCTCGCCCGCGCGTACGTCCTTAATCCTGTTCACAGGCGTATTTTGAGTCCCCTCGGACTTCGTGTCCACCGCCTTCACCGGCTGAATCATCGTACCCCTCCTCATCCCCGTACCCACTTCTTGTCCCTGGAATTTGACAGACCGAATATTTCCATAAAACCCTAGGTGCATTAGGGTTTGTTTTTAATGACTTAGACAGTTTTTGTATCGGGCTTTTTTGTATTCCCGCTTTAAGCAAAAGTACCACTTTTAGGACGAAGGTCGATGAATACCACAACAGCTAGGGGTCTCAAGCCCGAAAAAAAACTTTCTTACACACCATTTATACACAATCCAAATACGCGATCATATTAGGCTTACATAAACTTCATAAGAAGGATGTGGATAACTTCCGAACCAAGGTGCGTAAAATCATCCTCCGTAGGTCCACAAGAGCAGCACCAAGGTCACACTATTATTCAACGCGTGCAGCACCATAGAGGGCAGCAGGCGCCCCGAGCGTTCATAGGCGTAGGTCAGGAGCAGACTCAGAATGAAGAGCGGCAGCACCTGCGAATGGACGCGATGAACGAGCGCGAAGATGAGCGAGCCGCCGAGCGCCGCAGGCCACGTGCCGAGATGGCGCTTTAAGACATTGTAGAGCACGCCGCGAAAGAGCAGTTCTTCGAAGAAGGCCGCGCCGCACGCGGCGGCGACGGTGAGACTGGCCAGGACCCACGTGCGATTCGGGCCGCGCAATTCCGCAACAAGGATATCCAGGAGCACGTTTTGGTCGGGCTGCTCGCCGAGGGCGTCGACAATCTTCAGATTCACGAACGTGCCCGCGAGCGTCATCCAGTAGCAGAGCGCGTAGAGCGCCGCGGCGAGGGCGAGATCGCGCGCGAAGTTGCTCGGCGGCACGAGGCCCGCGGTGCGCCAGAACGGCCAGAGACTCGCGCTGCCCGCGGGACCCGCGCGGCGGCGCGCGCACCAGATAACGGCCGCGATGCCGCCCGCGTAGCCGAGAAACTGCGTGGCGAGCGCGAGGATCTGGAGGGTGGGGAAGTCGAACGTGCCGCCGGCGCGGTGCCATGCGCCGAAGAGCAGCGGGCGGAGGACGGTCCAGAGCGCCACGATCAGCGCGATGGCCGCGATGGTATCGAGCAGCAGGACCGCAGGAAGCGGGCGCGGACCTGCGCGCGTCAGCGGAAAGCGCGCGCGGAATTCAGGCAGCACGGCGCGGTAGACGAGGAACGCGATGAACGCGAAGAAGCCGATGCCCCAGAGCGAAAAGATCGCGCCCCAGGCCAGCACCGCGCGCTCGGGGATCTTGCCGACGCCCGCGACTTCGACGCCGCCGACTTCCGCGGGGAGGTCCTCGCCCAGAATGGCGTGCGGCGGACGCGTGTAGGCTTCCGCGGGGATCGGCGGACTCGGCATCTGCGCCACGACGGTGAGCGCCACCGAGTAGAGCGCGGACGCCACGAGCAGCACGAGCACCGTGGGCCCGTAGCGGTAATCGAGGAACACGGGCGGACCGGTTGGCGCAGGCGGCGCGCTTGGCGGCGGACCATGCGGCCCTGTCGGCGCGTCCGGCGCGGGCGGGAGCGGTGGCGCATCGGCCGGGCGGTCGGTCAAGCGGCGTCTCCAGGCATGGCAAAAGCCATTGCAAATTGAGAAGCGAAAATTGCAAATGGTAAAAAGCGGGAATCGCGGGGATGGGTTCAGCGCGGCGCAAGGAATGTTGGCGGGGCGCGGAGTTCGCTCCACGAGAGGATGGTTCGTTGGTTATGGGAAAGCGAAGGCCGATCCTCAGGCCTTGCTGGGGACGCCGGCCTGCGCCTGGGCGGGGAACAGGACGGTGAAGGTCGCGCCGCGGCCGACCTCGGACTGCACCGAGATCTGGCCGGCGTTCTGGCGCGCGAGCATCTGCGCGATCGAGAGGCCCAGGCCGGTGCCGGAGATCGTATGGGCAGAGGTCTCGGCGCGGTAGAACTTGGTGAAGAGGAACTGCTGGTCGGCGCGCGGGATGCCGATGCCGCGGTCGCAGACCCAGATCCGCGTCATGGGCCGGGCGTCCGGCAGGTCGGGCGCGGCGGGGGCTGCGCCCATCACGACTTCCTGGCCGCCCGAGAACTTATGGGCGTTGTCGAGCAGATGGCGCAGGATCTCGCGGACGGCTTCGCGGTTGGCGAAGATCTTGGGGCCTTCGGGTTCGGGCAAGAGGTCGAAGCGCACCGGTGCGGCCTTGTCTTCGCCCCACTTCATCTTCAGGTTCATCACCGCTTCGAGAAAGACTTCGCGCGCGGTGAATTCGGCGGGGTTCGCGTTCAGCGGGTTGGCTTCGATGGCGGTGATGTCGAGCACTTCCTCGATCAGTTCGCCCAGGCGCCGGGCCTCCTGGCTGATGATCTCGAGGAAGCGCCGCCGCGTCTCGGGCGGCATCTCCTCGAGCTCTTCCAGGCTTTTGCGCTGCATGCCGCGCAGCAGCGCCATGGCGAAGCCTTCAATTGAGGCCAGGGGCGTGCGCAGTTCGTGCGAGACGTTCTGGATGAACTCGGTCTTCATGCGCTTGATCTTGCGCAGCTCTTCTTCGACCAGGCGGCGGGCTTCCACGCGCGCGCGCTGCCGGGCGAGCTGTTTGGCGCACTGGTCGATGAGCGTGTGGAGGATCTCGATGTTCTCGACGGGCGTTTCGGGCAGGCGCGGTGGCAGGCTGGCGCCCGAGACGTGCGCCAACTGCTGCGTCAGCCGCTGCAAATCCGCGATGCTGATCGTCACCATCCGCGGATCGTGAGCTTTCGGTTCGTCCAAGGTGTCCATCCTCAAAGCGCCTGAATTGTCCTAAAACGTCCTATACCACCGCCGGATAATGTCCCGAGCCGACGCCCGTCTTCGCGGAGACGGCATACGCGAAGAGCTGGTCGAGATGCGCCATCTCGAAGAAATGCCCGATCTCGGGCGAGACTTCCACCACCACCCGTTTTCCACTCTCCTGCGACCGCAAGATCCCGTCCACCAGATGCCCGATAAACATGGAACTGAGGTAGCGGCAGCGCAGAAAATCGAGCCGCACATCCATCTGGTTATCGGCCACCAGGGCCTCGATGCATTCCCGAAAAGCGCCAAGCTGGTTGCGGTGAAGATGCCCCGCCACGCGCAACACCCCGGCATGGTATTCGCAACTCCCGCCCACGCCATGCCTGGACGAGTCCTTGTTTTCGTTAACTCTCATCAAAGGCGGTCCCAGGTCCTTCCTCGAGCAAGCGGAATATATAAATCCTCCGTGCCCGGCTGCGGCGCAGTTTGCGCCTGCTTGCACAAGGGCAACGGTCCCTCGCCGCAAGCTGCCACATGGTTACAGGGAAACACGGTCTATAACCGCGACATCCCCCCCGTTACCTACTTATATGGCAAGGGTTATGCCATTGAACCAGGCGTGTTTCAGCGAAAGTTTTATGCACGAGCAAGCACCTGCGCTCCATAAATGGACTTGCGCCGCCTGGGGCTTCGGCTAAGAATACTTCGTCCTTCAGTATCGTATCCGTCGCGGGGCGGCGGAGGCTGATGGGCTTTTGTTTTGTAAACGCGAGACGGTCAATGCCGACGATCAATCAGTTGGTTCGCAGGGCGCGCAGGGTCCAGTACGCCAAGTCCAAGAGCCCGGTGCTGGAGAGCAACCCCTTTAAGAAGGGCGTGTGCCTGGCCGTAAAAACGATGACGCCCAAGAAGCCGAACTCGGCGCTGCGCAAGATCGCCCGCGTGCGCCTGAGCAACGGCAAGGAAGTGACGGTCTACATTCCGGGTGAAGGGCACAATCTTCAGGAGCACTCGATCGTGCTGGTGCGCGGCGGCCGCGTGAAGGACTTGCCGGGCGTGCGCTATCACATCGTTCGCGGCGTGTACGACTGCCAGGGCGTCGCCGACCGCAAGCAGAGCCGGTCCAAGTACGGCGCCAAACGGCCCAAGTAACCGCCGCCGCGGCGCGCCACGGGGGATGCGCCGCTTCGATACCGCGAGACATAAGCAGGAAGGGATGCAGCAGGCATGGGTAAGAAATTCACCAAGAAGCGCGAAGAGACCGTTCCGGTGCAGGCGCTGCCCGCCAAGGTCCGGGTCACCGGGCGCGGCCTGCGCCCCGACGCTAAGTTCAACGACCTCCTGGTCGCCAAGTTCATCAACTGCATGATGTACGCGGGCCAGAAGACCGCGAGCCAGGGCGTCTTCTACGGCGCCATGGAGATCGTGGGCCAGCGCACCGGCAGCAACCCGCTCGAAGTCTTCCTGGGCGCGCTCAACAACGTGAAGCCCATGATCGAAGTGAAGTCGCGGCGCGTCGGCGGCGCCACGTGGCAGGTGCCCATCGAGGTCAACCGCAAGCGCGCGCAGAGCCTGGCGATCCGCTGGATCCTCGAGGCCGCCCGCGGCAAGAAGGGCCGCCCGATGTCCGAGCGCCTCGCCGGCGAATTTGTGGACGCCTTCAAGAAGGAAGGCGCGGCGATCGCCAAGCGCGAGAACACGCATAAGATGGCCGAGGCGAACAAGGCATTTGCGCACTTTGCGTGGTAAAGCGCATTCTTAACGGCTGCTTAGACTTTCACCATCCAAATAGTACGAAAATACCTATTGCCAAATGGCCTTAAGGATTTTAAATTGTTGCCCCTTTGCCGGGGGGAGCGAATCCGGCCACGGTTGAGGAGGTTCTTTGGAACATGGGTGCCTAAGCTTATAGCGCCGTCCACCTTCTTCCCGCGCAGCAACACGTTCGATTTCAGCCGCTAATCGCGGCTTAAGTCTCCCGTAAAAATGGACGAAGGTAGGATAGCTCCCCGGCGCGTGATGCCGGGGTGGTTTCGTTATAACTCAAAGAAAATTTGGCCTGAACAAGTCTGGTTGAAAAATTAAGGTCCGCAACCCAAGGTACGCAGCAAGGGAGGAAGGAAGACACCATGTCGACCGCGCAACCTGCAGCCCCCACCGCCATGTCCGGAGCCGGCGGAGGCGACTCGGTCCTGCAAAAGGTCCGCAACTTCGGGATCATCGCCCACATCGATGCCGGTAAGACCACGACGACCGAGCGCGTGCTCTATTACACCGGCAAGCAGCACAAGATGGGCGACGTCCACGAAGGCAACACGACCACGGACTACCTGAAGGAAGAGCGCGAGCGCGGCATCACGATCGTCTCCGCCGCGGTCTCCTGCCAGTGGAAAGAACATTCGCTCAACATCATCGACACGCCCGGCCACATCGACTTTACGGCCGAGGTCCAGCGCTCGCTGCGCGTGCTCGACGGCGCCTGCGTCGTCTTCTCGGGCGTGGACGGCGTCGAGGCCCAGTCCGAGACCGTGTGGCGCCAGGCCGACCGCTTTGGCGTGCCGCGCATCTGTTTCGTCAACAAGATGGACCGCGTCGGCGCGGACTTCTGGAACGTCGTCGGCCAGATCCGCGACCGGCTGGGCGCGCGCCCGCTTCCGATCCAGATGCCCGTCGGCAAGGAAGACGATTTCGTCGGCGTCATCAACCTCATCACGATGCGCCAGTTCGTCTTCGACAAGGCGTCCAAGGGCGCGAAGATCACCGAGTCCGACATTGCGCCGCAGTACGCCGAAGAGGCCGCGCGCCGCCACGAAGAACTCTTCCACGAACTCGCCGACCTGGACGAACAGGTGGGCGAGGTCTACCTGCTCGAACAGAAGCCCACGATCGAACAGATCGAGGCCGCCCTGCGCCGCGTCTGCATCGCGGGCAAGGGCTTCCCCGTGCTGCTCGGTTCGGCGTACCACTACATCGGCGTGCAGCGCATGCTCGACGCGGTGCTCGCGTACCTTCCCTCGCCGCTCGACGCCCGCCCGACCATCGGGCAGGACCCCGAGGACGCCGAGAAGAAGATCGAGAGCAAGCCGTCCGCCAAGGCGCCCATCGCGGCGCTGGCGTTCAAGACGCTCAACGACAAGTTCGGCGACCTTACCTTCATCCGCATCTACTCGGGCACGATCAAGAAGGGCGAACGGCTCCTCAACGTCCGCCGCGACAAGAAGGAGAAGGTCGACCGCCTCTTCATCATGCACGCGGACGACCGCGAGCCCATCGACCAGGCGACGGCGGGCGACATCTGCGCCGTCGGCGGCCTCAAGTTCACCTTCACGGGCGACACGCTCTGCGAGGAAGACCACCCGATCCTGCTCGAACCGCCGAGCTTCCCCGACACGGTCATCTCGATGGCCATCGAGCCGAAGACGAACAACGACAAGGACAAGCTCGCGCACGCGTTGGCCAAGATGAGCAAGGAAGACCCGACCTTCCGGCATCACTTCGACTCGGAAACGGGCCAGCTCATCATCAGTGGCATGGGCGAGCTGCACCTCGATATCATCAAGTCGCGCATGTTCAACGAGCACCAGGTCGAAGCCAACGTCGGCAGCCCGCGCGTCAGCTACCGCGAGACCTTCACGCAGGGCGCGGAAGCCGAAGGCAAGTTCGTGCAGCAGTCCGGCGGACGCGGCCAGTACGGCGTCTGCAAGCTGCGCGTCGAACACTTCCCGAACGACGAAGAGGACCGTGTCGTGTTCGAGGAAGAGATCTACGCGGGTTCGATTCCCAAGGAGTTCATCCCGTCGGTGGAACGCGGCGCGCGCGGCGCGGCCAAGAACGGCATCATCGCCGGCTACCAGACGATCAACATCAAGATCACGCTGCTCGACGGCAAGTACCACGAAGTCGACTCGTCGGACCTGGCCTTCGAGATGGCGGGCTCGATCGCGTACAAGGAAGCGGCCCGGCTCGCCGGCCCGATCCTGCTCGAACCGATCATGAACGTCGAAGTGGTGACGCCCGAAGAGTACATGGGCAACGTCATCGGCGACTTGAACAGTCGCCGCGCGGTGATCGTCGAGATGCTCGACCGCGGGCACCTCAAGGTGATCCGCTGCAAAGTGCCGCTCTCCGAGATGTTCAACTACTCGAACGTCAGCCGCTCGCTCTCGTCGGGCCGCGCGACGTTCACCATGGAACCCTTCGGCTACGAACCGGTTCCCCGGAACAAGTACAAGGACATCGTGGGCGACGACAAGGAAAAGGCCGAAAAGGCCGAGAAGATCCGCAAAGAACGCTGAACCGAACGCTTACACCGCAACGCAAAAAGCCCGGGGCAACCCGGGATTTTTTGTTTGTGGCCGCAGAAAAACGTGGATTCGCGCGGATATTTTATTTCTTTGGCGTGGGCGACGGCTTCGCGTCGCCCTTGATCAGCCCGTCGTAATAACCCTTGAGCAAATCCTCATAGCCCTTCGGCGCGTTCTCGCCGGAGAGGGCGTCGAGGATCTCGTCCTGGACGCCGCGAGGCAGATTCGGCGAGCCGTCGCGGGCGATGCGGGAGACGCCTTCGGTGTAGCCCTGCGCGGCTTTCAGGTTCTTCAGGAGCACCGGGCGCTGGCGGGCGATGTTCTCATAGCGGCCGTCCTTCGTGTCGGTCTCGAACTTCTTCATCTCTTTGATGGCCTTCTCCAGGTCGGCGCTGGGGTAGTTCATCATCTTCAGGTTCAGGTTGAGGCGCTCGGCCTGGTTGCGCAGTTCGGCCTGGCGGCCGGAGAGCCGCTCCATGCTGAGCTTCAAGTTCGGCGGGACCGGGCCTTCCAGGCCCTCGCCGCCGGGCGCGCCCGACTTGCCGCCGCCCGTCGCGCCGCCGGCGGGGTCCTTCGAGGTATCGTTGATCTGCCCGGCCTGGAACGGATCGGGGCTCAGGCGCGTGGGCGTCTTGCGCCCGCCCTTGCCCGTCGCGGTGTCGCCGACCATCTCGCCCGAGGCCTTGCCCTGGCGGCCTTCGCCCGAGCGCCCGCCGATCTCGGACGTGTTCGGCAACTGGTTGCCGGTGACGCCCTGCGCGGACATGTTCGAGATCGGTCCGTCGGCGGCGTCCCAGCCCGCGCCCTTGTCGATGGAGTCGGCCCACTTGCTGGTGAGGTCGTTGGCCTCCTCCATCAGGTCCTCTTCCTTCTCCATCAGGTCGCCCATGATGTCTTCGAGCTCCTTGGGCAGCTCGGCCATGGGCGTCTGGTTGTCGCCGATCGGCTCCTCCATGCTCCACTTCTCGCGGTCGGGCTTGTCCGGCAGCCACTTCTCGATATGGGTCGTGAGCGACTTGGCGTCCTCCACGCCGCTCTCCTCGACGGCGACGGCGATCTCCGCGGCCTTCTTGCTCAGCGCGTCCTTGGCCATCTCGACTTCTTCGTAGGTCTGTAAGAGTTCCTGCAGCAGGCGCGGGTCGGTGAAGTCCTGCTTCGGAATTTTGCTGAAGTCGCTGTATGCCTCGCGCATGAACTTAGCCCAGTCGTCCTGGTTGGCCTCGAGCGCCTTCATTTCCTTCTTCTCTTCTTCGGAGAGGTCCTCGGCGGGTTTCTTGGCGAGGTCCTCCGAGGCCTTTACCGTCTTCTTCTGCTGGTCGGCGAACTCCTTCAGCTTGTCCTTCAGGTCTTCGAGTTCCTTCTTGACGTCGTTCGGCAGGTCGTAGCCCTGGGTGCGGTCCACTTCCTCCTTTACGGCCTCGGCAACCTTCGGGAGCACGGCCAGGATCGACTTGAGTCCCGCGACGATGCGGCGCTGTTCGGCGCCGAGTTCGTTCAGCGGCCCGGCGAGGTCCGCCGGCTGCGCGGCGAGCTTGAGGACGCGTTCGGCGGCCACGAGCGCCTTGGGCATGGGATCGGCGAGCAGGCCCGCGAGGGCCTCGCGCACCCAACTGAGCGTCTTGTCGCTGGGCGTGATGGACTTGGCGACCTCTGCGCTCTCGGCGCGGATCTTCGCCTGGGCGTCGAGCACGCGCGCGGCTTCGGGCGCGGGCACCGCCTTCTTTTCCTTTAAGGCCAGGTCGCGGTGGCGGTCGGAGGCGGCCAGCGCGGCGTTCTGCCACTGCAGGACCATCTCGAGGCGCTTGAGCACATCGCCGAGCGCCTCGATCTTCTCTTCCTTGGCCTTCTTCGGATCGATGACCTTGATTACCTGCGCGACGGTGCGCGAGGACTGCGCGCGGTCCTTGGCTTCCGCGAGGTAGTACACCGTGTCGCCGGCCTCGAAGCCGGCCTCCGGCGTGAGCGCCAGCACCGCCTGCACGCGGGCCGCGCGGCCCGGCGGCGGAAACTCTTTCCAGACCTTGAGCACCTGTTCGACGCCCTCGCGGTTGCGCTTGAAGCGCACGCTGACCTCCGCGAGCCCGTAGTCGTCGGTCGCTTCGACCGCGATGGGCACGCTCGCCCCTGCGCCAAGCGTGAGTTCCTTCTCCACCGGCGCGGCAATCCTGACCGCCGGCGGGCGGTCGGGGATGCACTCGATCTTGTGCGGCGCGCCCTCGGCGTTGGTGTGGCCGCCGGCGTTCTTCAGGCGAATAGTGTAATAACCGCTGCGCTTGATCTCGAACGCGCCCGTTAAAGATTGGCCTTCGCCGCCGAGCGTCAGCGGAACCGCGTCGGTCTCTTCGATCACCACCGCGCCCTCGGTGACCACGCGGTCCGAATGCGCCGTGAGTTCCACCTTGCTGCCTTGCGGCGCGCGGATATCGCCGGGCACGTCCTGGTAGCGTTCAGACTTGAGGCCCGTGTACGCGGGCGGCGTGATGCTCAGGTCGATGCGGTCCACGCGGGGCCGCTCGACGATGGAAACCTTATAGAGCGCCGACTGGCTCGTGCCGATCTCGACGCGATAGACCAGCGCCTTACGGATCTCACGCAACGGCGCCAGGAAGCGCACGCGCTCGGCCATCTCCATCTTCACGGCCTGCTCGCGGGGCGCGCCCTCTTCGCGGACGTAGAGCGTGGCTTCGGGCGCCTCGCCTTCGTACGGCGCGACTTCGACTTCAACGTTCAATTCGCCGCCGGCGAGCACCGAGCAGTCGCCGGGCTTGACCGAGACGATGGGGTGGTCGCCGACCGCAGGCACGAACGCCGTGGGCCGGAGCAGTTGCTGGAGCGCCGCGACGAAGGCCGGGCCTTTGACGCCTGCGATCAGCGCAAAGCAGAGCGCCGCCGCGCCTAGGACCATTGCGGCGCGCTTGATGGGCGTGACGGAGACCGCGCGTTCGACAGGCAGGGCCTGCACGCGCAGCGCGGCCTGGTCGATCGCCGCCGCGGCCAGCGCCGGAGCAGGCAAGCGCACGGCGACGGCCAGTTGCACCGCGTTAATCAGCGCGTTCTCAAGTTGCGGAAAGGCGGATTCGACTTTTACCGCCGCGCGGGCGTCGGTGATGCGTTCGCGCGCAGGCCGCACGAGCCAGCGCCAGACGCTCGCGAGCCAGAACCCGAGGGCCACCAGCATCAGCCCAATGCGCCACGCTGCTCCAGGTCGCGCGAGCATCTCGACGATGCCCAGGACGAGCAGCAGCGCGAGCGTAATGCCCAGCAGCCGCAGCGCTCCGGCGGCCAGATCCGTCGCCAGCCAGCGCCGGCGCACGCGCGCCAGACAGCCGCGGACCACGTGGGTGCTCGGAAGGTCGGACAGCGTCTGGTCGGACGCGCTCACGGGAATTTTCCAGGCCGGAGGTGAATCGCAGTGCCGCTCTTAGTAAAGACGTGTTCAGGCGCGGATTTGATGCAGGGGAACGGCATTCCACTCGGATATTACTTCTTGGGTAGCAATGGTTTAAGCCAGCTTAAATGACGGGATCCCGTCTGCCAGAAGACGAGCTGGTGGGCGGCGATCCAGACGGCGATCGCTTTGGGTTCGCCGGCGCCCAGGTATTGCTCCGTATCGGCGTCGTAGGAGTTCAACAGGTCGGCGCGGCCCTCGAAGTAGCCGAACTCCTGGCGCGGCAGCGGGGCGAACGAGCCGTCATTCTGCCGCGCCGCGAAGACCCAGTGCTTGTTGGCCTCCCAGACTTTGCCCCAGGCCTCGGGTCCGAGCGCCGCCGCGCCGAAGCCGCTCCAAAGCAGGTTCATCATTTGCGAGCCGTGGCCGTTCAGGGCGTGCTCGGGATGGGCGAGGAAGAAGTCCGCGCCGCGCTTGAAATTCGCCTCGCCGGGCGCTTCACCGCAGAGCGCCAGCGCCCAGAGCGCTCCGCCGACGCGGCCGATCTGGATGTAGCCCTTGCGTTCGGGGCTGTAGGCGTAGCCGCCGCTCTCGTCCTGGACGTCCTTGAGATACTTCACACCTTTGGCGATGGCGGCTTCGGGGACGGCGATCCCGCGGGCCTTGATCGAGGCGAGCGCGGGCAGGATCACCAGCGCGGGCGCGGTGAATTCCTTGTAGCCGAGGCGGTTCACGGCGTGGCCCTTGTGGGCCCAGGCGCCGTTGTCCTCCTGGTTCTCGCCGAGGCGCTTGGCGAGCCATTCGAGGGTTTTCTCGAGGGACTTCTTCTGCGCAGCGTCCGTGGGATCCTGCGCGAGGCACTCGGCGAGGAAGAGCCCGGAGTAGCCGAGCGCCCAGTCGTCGTAGTCCTGTTCGACTTCGCCGCCGGCCTGCGCCGCGGGAAGCTGCCAGGTCTGCACGGACATGGCGACGTAATCGCGGCAAGCCGCAAGCGCAGCCGCGTGCGGCCCGGTGCGGGGCGCTTCGCCCGCGGCGAGGAGGGCGAGGCCGGCCATGGCCGTCACTGCCACGGTGTACGGGCGCGACTGCGAGACTTTCATCCCGTTGACCATCTTGCCGATGTAGAACGGCCCGCGGTCGAGCAGGTCGAAGGTGCGCGAGGGCCGATAGCCTTTGGCGACCTGCGCGGCCAGCCAGTCGAGCGACTTGGAGAGCTGCGCCTGGCAGGCGGGGCAGTTGGCGGGGCACGTGGCCGCGTGCGCGCCCAACACGGGCAGCTTGAATTCGAGACTGACGGGCTTGCCGTCGCGCAGCACATCCCATTTGAGCGAAGCGACATGAGCCTTCACCGCTTCCGGCGCGCCCTGCGCCGTGGCTAGCAACTGCATCAAGGCTTGAAGCGGCGTTCCGCTGCCGGGGACATCCAGCACGTCGCCGGCTTTCAAGCCCGCGCGCTGCGCCGAGTCTCCGTTTACCACGGAGACGATCTTGAGGCGCCGGGAATCGGCGGCTTCGCCGGCCTTCTCGGCCGAAGCGCCCAGCGGACCGAGCGGGATGGGAATGGCGGGGGCCTCCGCGGCATCGCAGGCCGGGGCGAGCACGGACAAGAACAAGTGGAAGGGGAGGAGGCGCAACGTGCCCATGGTATTGAGACGCGCCTCCGGCCGCGGACTCAGACGCATTTCCGGCTTCGCCGGGCCTCAAACAAAACGCCCCGGCGCAAGGCCGGGGCGAAGAAGAACCGGTAACGAAGGAAGCGCTATTTGCCCGCCGCCGCCGGGGTTTTCTCGGCCTGCAGCACGTGAACCTTGCGCTTGGCGGTCTTGTCGAATTTGACCACGCCATCGGCGAGCGCGTAGAGCGTGAAGTCGCGGCCGCAGCCGACGTTCAGGCCCGGGTGGTACTGTGTACCGCGCTGGCGCAGGATGATGCTGCCCGTTTTGGCCTTCTGGCCGCCGTAGAGCTTGACCCCCAGGTACTTCGGATTGCTGTCGCGGCCGTTCTTGGTCGAACCGCCGCCCATCTTGTGTGCCATGACCGTTGCTCCTTACGCCTCGTGCGTCGCGCTGCGAGGACACGCCTTCTTACCAGAGCCACCGGGCAAATCAAGCAAACCCATGGGGCTGAAAACGAACCGGGCGGCCCGCAGGCCGCCCGGCGCTTCTGAAACCTCTGACCGCCGTGTTACCAGGCAACCTGGAAGTTCACGACGAGATTGTTGTTCTCGACCTCGCGGACGAAACGGCGGCTGGTATTCATGCCGTTCACCGTAAACGACCGGTTCTGGTTCTTGCCGTCGTTCTGCTCGTTCACGATGCTGTAGTTGACCTGCAGCTTGACGTTGTTGCCCTTGAAGTAGTAATTGAAGCCCACCGTCGCGATCTGAGTCTTGAAGACGTCCGAGTCGCGAATCAAGGGCAGGTTGGCGATCGATGGAAGCGGCGCAGCCGGATCGACCTGCGGGACCAGCTTGGGGTAGAAGAGGTTCTGCATTTCCTCGTAGCGCGCGACAAATTCCATGTCGGCCAGGATCTTCTCGACCATGTTGCCGTTCTTCAGGTGATCGGACCAGATGCTATCCGAGAGCTTGTAGCCCGTGCTCGCAGTCCAGCCGTAAATCTGAAACGGCGCAGGGCTGTTCACAATGCTCGTGGACGTGAAAGGGATAGCGGTCAGCGAATTGACGCCTACGGAGACGGCGCCCGGCGCGAAGCGGTCGCGGTACTGGCCCCATTCGCCGCGAATCCACAAACCCTTGACCGGTCCGCCCGGCATGTAGGCCAAGTACGCATACTGCAATGAGTGAATGGTCTTGTTCTGGTTCAGACCGTCGGTCTCGAACAGACCGCTGTAGGAGCCGGTGTAGTGTCCGCCGCCTTCACCGCCCTTACCGTACATGATGCTGTAACCGAGTTCGATGCTGCCCCAGGTCTCGTTTTTCCACAAGGGGCGGAGCATGAGGCTGGCGACATAGTCCTTGGCGTCGTTGTCGTTGGCGCGGTTTTGGTGCTGCTGGAAGGCCGACCCGGCGCCGTCGAACATGCCGAGCCAGTACTGGAAGCGGTCATCCCACCAGGTGCCGTGGAGTTGCATGCCCAAGTCGCGCAGATCGGCGAGCTGCGTGATCATGGCGCGCTCGACGAAATCGAGCTGCGCGCTGTCGCGCGTGCCTTCTTCGCCCAAGTGGCGCTTGAACTGGCCGGTGGTCACATCGTGGTGCGGAAGAACGCCGTGAACATTGATGTACGCGTCCTGGAGCAAGCGGTTTGCGTTGCCCGATCCGTTGCGCACGCTGTTCAGGCCCAGCCCGGCATCGTTAAAGAAGGCCACGCCGTCGCCGGAAATGGTCGAGGTCTGCGTCGCGGGAAGGCTCGGGAAGGACGTCGCTTCGCGGGCCGGGTCGATCATGATGACGCCCGTGACGTTCTCCGAGATATCCATCGTGAACTTGAGTTCGGCGCGGCGAATACGGTAGCTGTCATTGTCGTTCGCTTCGTTCGAACCCACCCTGGCCGGCCTGCTAAAGCCATCGTTCGCGGCCCAAGAGTTGTTGTCGTTGGCGATGTGGTAGTACCAGACCTGCAGCAGGCCGCCGATGGTCAGCTTGCCCTGGCGCGTGGTGACCACCTGATTGTGTCCGTACTTCTCGTCGGTGGCGCTCTGGGCTTTGTCGGCCACGTTCGGCGCGACGCCCGGCTTGCGCTCATCGGCGAGCTTCTTCAGCTCTTCGACTTCCTTCTTGAGCTTGTCGAAGTCTTCACGCGACTCTGCATGCGCCTTTTGCACGCCAGCCACACAGACTAGAAGGACTACCGAAACCAGCCCCGCGATCGCTCGCTTCATGCTCATGTGGAGGATACGCTCCTTCCCTAGGATTGAACTCTGCATTGGCAAACCCCTAGGGATTGCCTGCAAAGCACTTGTGCTCATTTCGAAGAACAGGCGTAGTCTACGTTTGCACGGAAAAAAGTCCACCAAAAATCGTCGCATACCCTCAAAAAATAACACCTGTGCGCTCTTCGTGCGTAGCCTACTTACTTCCCAGGTTAAGTTCTCTTAACTCATTTTCATATAATGGGTTACATTTTAAATCTGCGGCCACGACCTGAACCGAGATTCGCAGCGTTACTTTTTCGGGCGCTAAACACGCTTTTTCACTGCATGCTTGGAACTCAACTTCAACCTCCAGCGCCTGATTTCCAGGCTTGGCGTTTTGAGGGACTTCCAAGAGGCCACCCATCATGGCCGAGGCGCTGTAGACGAGCAGGTCGCCGCCGAGTTCCGGCGCGGGAAGTTTGACCGGGGCCGGATACTGCTCCTTTATAAGTGCGCCCCAGGCCTCTCCAGTGACTCGAAAGGCCGTGCCGATCAGGCCCTCTTGCGCCGGCTTGTGCGCCTGGATGTGATAGCCCTTGTCCAGCGTAAGCCGTATGGCGATGGGGACCTTGGAGCCCACGGGCAGTTTGTCGAGGCCCACGAAGAGTTCGGCGATGACCGGCCCGCGTTGGACCTTGGGCTGGTCCTTGGGTTTGGCGGCCACAGCGGCATCGGGCTGCGCGCCGTTGTCGAGATGCCATTCGAACCCAAGCAGCAGAGACTCGACCTGCACGGGCGCCAGATCGAGCAACGTATGGAAGGTGGCGAAGATCCGGCCGGCCCGGTCGGCATACGCCTTGTCCCCTGTAGCCTTGGCCAAGCGCACCAGCGCCTGCGCGGCGATGCCGTTGCCCGAGGGCGTCGCGTTGTCCGAGGGGTTCTTCACTCGCACGAGCAACTTCTCGTGGTCGTCGGAGACGAAGAAGTAGCCGCCGTTCTTCTCGTCCCAGAAGTGCGCGTTGAGGATCTTGACCACGGCGGCGGCTTCGTCCTTCCAGCGGGCCTCGCCGGTGGTGTCGAAGAGGTCCATGAAAGCGTTGGCGAGGCAGGCGTGGTCGTCGAGGTAGGCGTCGAGACGCGCGTCGCTCTTGCGGCTGGTGGCGAGCCAGCGGCCGTCTTTCGTGCGATGGTTCTTGAGGAGCCACTCGGCGGCGGACACGGCCGCCTCGCGGTAGCGCGGCTCCTTTAAGTGGATGCTGCCCTGCGCGAGGCTCCCGAGCATCAGCGCATTCCACGAGGTGAGGATTTTGTCGTCGAGGTGCGGCCAGACGCGCTTCACGCGCACGGCGAGGAGCTTCTTGCGGAGCGCGTCGAGCTTGGCGCGGAGTTCGCCCTCGGCCATCTTCAGGCGGATAGCGGTATCCGCGAGGGGTTCGTCCAGGTGGGGAATGTTCAGCCCGGTCGGGTGGCCGGTGGCTTCCTCGTTGAAGTTCCCGTCCGGCTTGATGCGGTAGACCGTTTCAAAGAGCTTGGCGTCTTCGCCGAGAACTTCGTCGATCTCGCGCTTGTCCCAGACGTAGAACTTGCCCTCCTCGCCCTCGCTGTCGGCATCGTAGGCGGAGTAGAAGACGCCCTCGGGCGCGCGCATCTCGCGCAATACCCATTCATAAATGCCGCGGGCGGTGCGGGCGTACTCCTCATTCTTGAGCACCGCACTGGCGCGGGCGTAGTAGCGCGCGGCTTGGGCGTTGTCGTAAAGCATCTTCTCGAAGTGGGGCAGGAACCAGATGGGATCGGTCGCGTAACGGTGGAAGCCGCCGCCGAGATGGTCGTGGATGCCGCCGAGTTGCATCTTGTCGAGGGTCAGGGTGAGCATGTCGCGGGCGGGGGCGTTCTTGGGGTCTTTCGCGACGAGTTCGACGAGCATCTCCATGGTCATGTGCGGCGGAAACTTGCGCTGCGACTGCAGGCCGCCGTTCTGATAGTCGAAGAAGCGTTCGAGCAGCTTCGTCACCGTGCGCACGGTATCGCGGGTGAGCGGGCGCTCGGGTTCTTTGTAGCGCGCGTTGGCTTCCTCGTTGAGGATCTCCACGACCTGCTGAGTGTGCGCGACGATCTTATCCTTGCGGTCCTGCCAGGCCGCGGCGACCTGGTTCAGCACCTGCATGAAAGCCGGCTTGGGGAAGTACGTCCCGCCGAAGTACGGCGCGCCCTGCGGCGTCATCACAATCGACATCGGCCACCCGCCGCTCTGCTTGGTGAGGTGGACGTAGCGCATGTAGATGTCGTCGACGTCGGGGCGTTCCTCGCGATCGACCTTGATGGAGACGAACTTCTCGTTGAGCAGCTTCGCGACCTCTTCGTCCTCGAAGCACTCGCGCTCCATCACGTGGCACCAGTGGCAGGCGCTGTAGCCGATCGAGAGGAAGACCGGTTTGTCCTCCTTGCGCGCCTTCTCGAAAGCTTCTTCACCCCACGCGTACCAGTCCACCGGGTTGTGCTGGTGCTGGAGCAGATAGGGGCTGGTCTCCTTGGCGAGGCGGTTGGTGTATTTGGGCTTGCCGCCCTCGGTGGCTTTCACGGGGCTCTCCTCTTTAGGTGGAACGTCTTTAGGTGAAACGGGCGCGGGGTCTTCGCCCTGAGCGCGCGGGCCGGCCGCAAGGGCCAGCGCGAGCACTATAAAGGTGCGTGGGTCCCATTTCATCGGCGCCGCCTGGTCCGCGATCGCATCGCGGCTTCATCTTCCCGTCGCTGGCGGGCAAGACAAGGGAAACTCCTTTAATCTCGCGCCAAGACGCTAAGGCGCAAAGAACGGCCAGAAGTACCTGATTTATTAGGTGTGCGCTGAAGTTCTTAGCGCCTTTGCGGCTTTGCGCGAGACCTGCCCTCCGCTAAAAAGACCGCATGACCGTTACGCATGTCCTGGACCTCGACGCGCCGGACCTGAAACCGTTCCTGACGCTGCGGCGTCCCAAATTCCCGTTCGATCAGGGGCTCTTCGTGGCCGAAGGGCCGCTAGTGATCGAGCGGCTGCTGCAAACGGCACTCAAGGTCCGTGCGGTGCTCTGCACGCCCGATCAGTTTGAGCGTTTCCGCCCGGCATTGGAAATACGCAGCGAGATCGTGGTCCACGTCGCCGAACGCAAAGCGATCGAGAAGGTGCTGGGCGTCGAGTACCACCACGGCGTGATGGCGCTGGGCGAGTGCCCGCCCGAGCCGGACCTTAAAGCGGTGCTGGCCGCCGCGAAGCCGCCGCGCCGGCTGGTGGCGCTCGACGGCCTGGTCGAGGCCGACAACGTGGGCGTGATCGTGCGGAGCTGCGCGGCGCTCGGCGCCACGGCGCTGCTCTCGGGCGAGACCTCGTGCAGCCCCTGGCTGCGCCGCGCCGTGCGGAACTCGATGGGCGGCGTCTTCGCGCTGCCGATCCTGCATGCACCGCATCTGGCCGAGATGCTGCGGCGGTTGCGCGGCGAGTTCGGCGCGCGGATCGTCGGAGCCGATCCCGGCGGCGCCACGGCGCTGAACGCCTACCGTTTTCCCGAGCACTGCTGCCTGGTCTTCGGCACCGAGTTCACGGGGCTCTCGGCGGAGGTCCGTGCGGCATGCGACGAGTTCGTCGCGATCCCGCTCGCGGGCGGACAGGACTCGCTGAATGTCTCCGCGGCGGCGGCAGTGTTTCTCTATCAGGCGCGGTTCAAGGCGTGAATTCAATTGGTCATTTGTTGCTCTGTTGAATTCCCCTCCTTATGTAAGGAGGGGTAAGGGGAGGTTAAGGCCGCGAAGGGGTTACCCCCCTGTATCCCCCCTTACTTAAGGGGGGAATTCCCGCTGCGGCCGCGGGTTTTCAACAGAGCACTCATTTGTCATTTGGCCCTTGGCTGTTTTGCAGTTAAATGACCCATGTAAAATGACCAACGACCAATGACCAATAGAAAGGAACTCGCTATGCCCGCGAAAAAAATCCTGATGCTCGTCGGCGACTACGTGGAGGACTACGAGGCGATGGTGCCGTTCCAGGCACTGCTAATGGTCGGACACACGGTCCACGCGGTCTGTCCCGGCAAGAAGGCGGGCGAGAAGGTCCGCACGGTGGTGCACGACTTCGAGGGCGACCAGACCTACAGCGAGAAGCGCGGGCACGACTTCGCGCTGAATGCGGATTTCGACAGGATCAAGCCCGAGAAATACGACGCGCTGGTGATTCCCGGCGGGCGCGCGCCGGAATACATCCGCCTCAACGAGGACGTCCTGCATATCGTCCGGCACTTCGCGGATGCGAACAAGCCCATCGCCTCCATCTGCCACGGATTGCAGGTGCTCGCCGCGGCCGACGCGCTGAAGGGCCGGAAGTGCACGGCCTACCCGGCGGTCGGGCCGGATATCAAGGGCGCGGGGGGCAAGTTCGTTGCCATGCCCGTGGACCGCGCCTACGAGGACGGCAACCTGGTCACCGCGCCCGCGTGGCCCGCGCATCCGGAATGGCTCGCCAAGTTCCTGAAGGTGCTGGGGACGAAGATTGAGCCGTAACGGCACCACGAAGACACCAAGAACACGAAGTTTCACGAAGAACAGAATTACTAACAAACAGCCTGGAACCTTCCTGAGCGTGCGTATGCTCGAGTGACAAGATACGTTCCGCCTTGTGGACCTTTATGTACTTCGTGTCTTTGTGGCGCTGTGAGGCCGTTCGTGGGTAAACCCGTACTTCTCCTTCATGGCTGGCTCGGGCGGCCGGACAGTTTCGGCGCGCTGCCGGAGTTGCTCGAAGCGGACGGGCACCGCGTGCTGCCGGTCTTCCGCGCGTACAACTCGCGCCCCCGCCGCAAGACGCTCGAAGACCTGGCCGACGAACTGGAAGACGCGCTGCGCGCGGCGAAGGTCCCGCAGAACCTCGACGCGCCGATGGTCGTCGTCTGCCACAGCATGGGCGGGCTCGTCGCGCGCACGTGGATCTGGCGGCATTATGCCTCGAAGAAGAAGCGCCCGCCGGTGGAACGCCTGATCGAGTGCGCGAGCCCGCGGCATGGCGTCCACCTGATGGGAATCAGCCGCGCGGCGATCAAGCTGGGCCTGGTGCCCGGGACGGCGCTGGCGCGCCAGATGTCCGCGCCCAACCCGTTCCTCTGGGACCTCGCGCACGCCGAGCTGATCCAGCAGGAATTCTGGCCCGAGACGGTGTCCCTTGCGGGCTTGACCGGCCGGCGCACGGCCATGTCCTGGATCGCCGGCGGCCGAGAGTCCGACGGGGTCGTGCCCGCGATTTTCACCAACCCGAACCCGGTCTTTCTCAAGCCAGGCGTCGCGCCGCGCCGGTTCGACGAGCGCGTCTTCGTGCCGTTCTCGGGCTACCGGCACCATGGGCCGAAGGGCATCATCCATCACCTGCGCAAGAAGCGCGGCGCAACCGCGGCGAGCCCGGTGGGCGCGTTCCTGCGCGCGGGCGTGGCGGAGTCGCCCAAGGCTATCCTGGCGCGCGAAGGCCCGGGTGCGCTCGAACCGCTGCGCCGCTCGATTGCGATTCTCCGCTTCGATCCCCTGGATGCGGCGCGGCCACACTTGGAACTGCAGGACGGCAAGCGGACCCTGGAACTGAAGCCGCTCGCGGTGCACCCCGAGGGCCTGGCGCTCTTCGGCTGGACGATGGCCGAACCCGGCGCGAGCCTGCGCCTGAAGTTCGAGTGCAACGGGAGTTCGTTCGCGACGGTCTTCGACGACGAGAGCAACTGCGGGGAGGTCTTCTACGCCGAAATGCGGCCCTCGTAGCGCAGGCTTCCAGCCTGCCCGTACCGCAGGCAGCCTGCCTGCGCTACGCGCCAACTTGCCTCCCGCGCCTGCGCGGTTATCCTCGCGCGCTCCACTCCAGCATAAAAGGATGCCGCCATGAACCACGACCTCGTGTCCACGCTCTTTCGCGAACTGCGCAAGATGCCGATCTGCGATCCGCACACGCACGTGCCGTGGGACAAGCCCTGCGCGATCCATCTCGGGGAATTGCTCGGCTACCACTATTACACGGAGCTCGCGAACAGTTCGCGCGGCGCGCCGGTGCCGCTGCCGGACGATCCGGGCGAGCGCATCGAGTACGTCTGGCCGCACCTGCCGAAGCTGCGCGGGACCGTGCAGTTCGACTGGATGATGGGCATCAGCGAGGTCTTCTTCGAGATCCCGCGCGGCGACTGGTGGAGCAAGCCCAAGAGCGAGATCGTGGCGCGCGCGCAGAAGGCGATCCAGGACGGCAGCTACATCCAGCGCGTCTTCGAGCGCTCGCAGGTGACGAAGGTGTACCTCACCAACCAGTTCGACGAGGACCTCTCCCGGCTGAAGGACGGCCGGTTGGTCCCGTGCCTGCGCACCGACGACCTGGTCTTCAACGCTTCGACGGCGAAGATGGTCGAGCGGCTGGATAAATGCACGAAGCTCAAGGCGGGCAAGAGCATCAAGAATTTCGACTTGGCGCTGAGCAAGGTCTTCGACCGCTTCGCCTCGTGGAAGATGGGCTACGCGGCGGTGGGCGCGCCGCCGAGCTTTGCCGTTGAAGATGTGAAGGACAAGACGGCGGCGAAGCTGCTCGCGCGGCTGGCCGAGGGCAAGAAGTTCGACCAGGAACAGAAATTCGCCTGGGCGAGCTTCGCGATCGGGCGCATCGCCAAGCAGTGCGCGCGCGTGAACGTGCCGTTCTGCCTGATGGTCGGCGCGGACCGCGGGGCGTACGCGCAAGGCGTGCCGGCGGGGCAGGACCTCTTCAGTTGCGACGGCAACCTGCGCGGCTACGACAACCTTTTGAACACGCACCCGGACGTCCGCTTCCCCATGATGGTGGTGAGCGATACCGCCGGCTTGGAACTCGTGACCGAAGGCTGGATCCGGCACAACGTGTATCCGTTCTCGCACTGGTGGTACGCGAACAACCCGGAGGACATCCGGCGCGAGCTGCGGCGGCGGCTGGACGTGCTCCCGCGCAACAAGTTCATCGGGTTCCACAGCGACGGGTACTCGCTGGAGTTCGTGCTGCCGAAGTTCAACACGTTCCGGCTGCAGCTCGCGATCGTGCTGGCGGAGAAGATCGAGGAGAGCCGCATCGGCGGTGTGGAGACGCTCGAACCGCTGCGCGTGGAAGACGCGCTGGCGCTCGCGGAGCGGATCTTGCTGAAGAATCCGGAGGAGATCTTGGGCGGGAAGTGAGACGGCTTAAAGCGGCTATCTAATCGGTCTTCTTGCGGTTACGCTTTGTGAGGTGAGGCATGGCCGTTCTAAGGGCGGTTTAAGGAGACAGACGATGAGTGCCGAGACACCGTACAAAGGCATCAACTGGTGCGAGCACAACATGAACGCCAAGTTCTGCATCGTATGCAAAGATAAGGTGGACAAGAAGCCCGAACCAAAAGCGAAGAAGCCGAAGGCCGTGAAGCCGGTTCCCGCCGCGACGTAACTACCCGGTGTAAAAGGCTGCCGCCGCACGAATCCTGCCGAGGGCGCGAATAGCTCGTCAGCATCGCTCAAAACAAGCTATTTCCAGGAAGGGCTATTTCTTCTTCCCGCCGAAGAAGCGGTTGAAGAAGCCGCCTTTTTTCTGGGCGTCGGCGGACTCGTCGCCGGCGGGGGCCTCGCCTTCTTCTGCGCCATCGTTTGAAGCCGCGGGCTTGGCCTTGGCCTGCATCTTCAGGCGATGGGCGGAAGTGAAGGCCGACGGCTTTTTGGAAGAGATCGGCTTGGAAGCCGCGGAATTCGGGGCCTCATCCGCCTCTTCATCGTCGTCGTCCTGGGCCAGTTCGGCTTGGATGGCTTCGACTTCCGCGGGCGTGTTGGGCGGATCGGGCTCTTCCACGGGCGCCGCTTCGGCCTCGACCTGCTCCGCGGGGATTTCGGCGGGCGCTTCCACCGGAGCGGGGGATTCTTCGGCCTCCACTTCGCCGGCCTCGACGACTTCGGCCTGCGCTGCGGGCTCGGGCGGAGGCGCTTCGGTGGATACGGCCGGTGCGGCTCCGGAAGCGCGGGCCGTCTCGGCCTCGCCTTCCTCCGTGGGCACGCCGATCACGTTGGCGAGCTGGCCGATCACCTGCCGGTTGGTGAGCGCGATCTTTCCCTGAAGTCCCACCGCGTTGGATTCGATCTGCACGACTTCCTGCGCGACTTCCCGAAGTTTCTCCGGATCGCCGGCGGAGGCGTCGAGCGTCTGGCGGACCTGCGTCACGATCGTGACGAGCTGCTCGGCCTCGCTGCGCACGGTTTCAAGGGCCTGCCGGAACGCGGGCACCAGCGGCGAGAGCGACTCGATGAGCATCTTCTTGATGAGATCGAGTTCTTCTTCCTTGGCGGCGAGCAGCCCCTTGGCCTGGATGGCCTCGGCCTGCTGGATGTCGATCTGCTTGCGGAGTTCCTCAACTTCGACGGAGCCGCCGGCCGTGGCGGCCGGAGGCGAGCCTGCCGCGCCTGCCGGGGCTGCCTGAGCGGCGGCGCGCAGTTCCTTGACTTGCGCTTCCAGGCCCTCGCGGAATTTCGTGAGCTTCTCGATCTCGCCTTTGGCGTCGTCGCATTCCTTTTGCGCGGCGCCTAGCGACTGCTGAAGTTCGGCGGCCTTCTGCTCGAACTCCTGGCGGGCCTGGTCGGCGCCGGCCTGGGCCTTGCCGGTGGCCTCCTGCGCCGCGCGGGCCTCGGCCAGGGCCTTTTCGGCCTCAGCGAGCTTGCGTTCCAGTTCGTCCTTTGAGGCGGAGGCAGTGTCGAGCTGGTGCTGCTGCTCTTCGAGCGTTTTGCGGTCTTCGGCGTAGGTTTTCTGAAGCTCGTTGAGGTCGCCTTCGAGCTGCTTGATCTTGGTCTCGAACTCGTAGCGCTGAGCTACGGCCGCGTCCTTGGCCTGCTTCTCGGCGTCGAACTGGTCCTTGAGTTCTTCGAGCTTGGCGTCCTGCGTCTTGCGGAGCTGCGACTGCTTGTTCCATTCCAGGCGGAAGGTCTCGCCGGACTTGAGTTCCTCGGCGAGGCGCTGGTCGAGCTCATCGGCCTTGGCCTGGAGCTTGTCGCGCTCGAGACGGACCTGCGCAAGCTCTTCCTCGAAGCGCTGCATGCCCGCAAGCTGGCTCTGGGTCTCGGTGAGCCGGGTCTGCTGGTCCTTCAGGCGCGACTCGGCCGCTTCGCGCGCGTTTTCGGCCGCGGCTTGCAGTTTCTCGGAGGCCTCGCGGGCCCGCTTTTCCTCCTCGAACTGCGTCGTAAGCGCGGAGACCGTGGACTGGAAGGCCTCGATGTCCTTCTGGGCTTTCTCGAGCTCCACGGTGGCGGCCTGGGAAGACTCCGCGGCGCGCCGCACGGACTCCAGGTGTTCTTGGGCGGACGCGAGCTGCTGTTCGAGCTCGGTGACGCGGGCTTCGAGGCCTTTGCGGCCCGTCTCTTCGCCGGCGCGTCCCTCTTCGGCGGCCTTGAGCGCGATCTCGACGCCCGCTTTGGCGCGGCGCTCGTCGTCGAGCTTGCGTTCGAACTCTTCCGCGGCCAAGGCCGCGGCCGCGCGCGCGTCTTCGAGGGCCTTCTGCGCGGCCTCGAGTTCCTTGAAGGCGGCTTCCTGTTCCTGGCGGGCCTGTTCGGCGGCGGCGGCGTTTTCCTCGGCGGCCTTGCTCGCGCGGCTCAGTTCGTCCTCGAGCTGCTTCGCGGCCTCTCCGGCTTGGCTGGACGCGGCGGCCTGATTCTGGATTTCGGCGAGCTTCTTCTCGGTCTCCGCAAGGCGGACTTCAAGCTTGAAGCGCGCGTCCTCGGCGGTCTCTTTCTCCTGCATGGCCACGTCGAGCGCCTGGCGGTCGGCGGCGAGCTGCCCTTCGAGATCGGCGGCTTGGGCCGCCTTCTCCTCGAGGTCCGCGCGCGCCTGCGCGAGTTCTGCGGGATCGGCTGCCGGCGCGGCAGGGGCGCTCTTGAGCTGCGCTTCGAGCTCGGCGATGCGCGTCTCGAACTGCTGCATCGCCTTCTCGGATTCTTCGAGCGCCTGGTGGGCGACCTCGCGCGCCTCGGTCTCGGCGGCAAGCTTCGCTTCCAGCTTGGGGAGCGTGGCGAGCTTCTTGCGGTTCTCGTCGAGCGCCGCGCGGGCCTGCGAGAGCTCGCGATCCTTGGCGAGGAGGCGCTCCTGGAACTCGGCGATGCCCGCGGACGGGCCGCCTTTTTCCTTTAGAGCCTTGCGCGCGGCTTCAAGGTCGCGCCAGAGCTGCTCGGCATGCTTGATCTCGTGCATCAGGCGCGTTTCGAGATCGGTGCTGGGCACAGGGGCGCGATTGGAAGTGGTGGAAGGCGCGGAGAGCTGGCCGAGCAGGCCGCCGGCGAAGGACTTGGCCGACGCCGGCATCTTTACCGCAGGCACGGCCGACTTGGAGGCCGACGACTTGGTCGCCTTGAGTTCTTCTTTGAGCACCGCGGCGGCGAGAGTGGGATCGATGGCCGCCGAGGATTCCTCCTTCTTAGGCTCGGCCAAGGGCTTCATGGGACCCTTGTCGGCGTCGTCGAAGAAGGAAGAGATCGAGGATATATCGGCATCTACATTTTGAGCCTGCGCAGGCGCCTTGGGCGGCACCGCGTTCAGGCCCGCGCTGGAGATCCTGACCGGAGCCGGCGCGGGCTTGGGAAAGATGTCCAGTCCCGTGTTGGCCTTGGGCGCGCTTGGAACAACTCGAGTGCCACTCGCAGGCGTGGGCGTGGCCCTGAACCCCGCGGAAGACGGCCGGGGCGCGGGAGCCGCCGCGCCGACGCGCGAGGCGCCTGCCGGAGCCGGAGCGCTCTTGAGCGCTGCCGAAGACGGCGTGACGGCTGCAGGGGCAGGCCCCGTGGCAGGTCCCACACGCGAAGCGGTTGCGGGCGCTGCAGGCGCGGCCTTAACGCCCGGGGTTGAGGGTTTGGGGCCCGCGGGCGGCGCTACCTTCAAGCCGGGGTTGGAGAGCTTCGCGCCGCCGGCCGCCAAGGGCGATTGCTTGAGGAAGACGGAACTGGGCTTCGCCGGAGACTTGGGCGCCGTACCGCCGCCGCTCTCGTCGCCTTCGACTTCATTGGCCGGAAGCGACGCAATCCAGAGGGCCTTGCCCACAAACTTGGAGGAGATCTTTTGCTTGCATTGAGAGCACTCTTTGAGGGCCGGCGTATTGGCGTGCTGCATCCAACAGCAGGAACAGAGAAGCTTGCCGGGTCCGGGCGACTGCGCGCCGACCGGAAACGTGTAGAGATTGGCGCATTGGCCGCACTTGAACTTCTTCTGGCTGGGCGCGCCCTTGTACTTCTTGCCGCACCCTGCGCATATGACGATCATACTGCTCATGGGGTCCCCCCCTAAAAGGACACCCTGATAACGCAACGTTTATGGGCACTGACGGTTGAACCTACCGCAGAAATGCACAATTCAAACTACTTTTGTATACCTCGAAGAAGGTCAAACGCGCACGCCCGCCTTTTGGAACGCAAAGCGTGCCGCGCCGATCAGGCCCGCATCGTCACCGAGCGTCGCCGCCACAAGCTTAGCGTCACGGGCGATGGGCGCGTAGGCGCGGCCCGCGTCCAGGCGCTTGCGCACGCGGCCGAGCACTACGTCTCCCGCGAGGGCCATGCCGCCGCCGAGAATGACGCAACTCGGATTGAAGGCGTTCATGAGTGAGCCTACGCCCGCGGCGAGATAGTCGCAGCCGGTGTCGAGCAGGCGCGAAGCGAAGGCGTCGCCGTCGCGGGCGGCGTCGCAAACCATCTTCGCATCGGCCTTTTGCGGATCGCCGCTGCAGAGTTTCCAGAGCAGGCTGGCCTGGGCGTCCTTGCCGCCTTTGGCGAGGGCCTCGCGGGCGTCGCGGCCGACGGCGGCGGCGGAGGCGTACTGTTCGAGGCAGCCGACGCAGCCGCAGGGGCACTTGCGGCCGTTCAGGTCGATGGTGACGTGGCCGAACTCGGTGCCGAGATTGGAGTGTCCGTGATAGACGAGGCCGTCGATGACACAGGCGCCGCCGATGCCCGTGCCGAGCGTGAAGAGCAGGACAATGTGCTCGCCGCGGGCCGCGCCGAGCCAGTATTCGCCCAGCGCGGCGAGGTTGCCGTCGTTGTCGGCGCCGGCGGTGAGGCCGGTAATCTTCTTGAGTTCCGGGCAGAGGGGAAAGCCCTGGCTGTCGGGGATGTTGACCGCGCGGGACTTCATTACGCCGGTATCGGGATCGGGCGTGCCGGGCGTGCCGATGCCGATGGCGACGGTCTCGGGGCCGCGCACGCGGTTGACGAGGTCGGCCATGCGTTTGACGACGGCGCCCATGCCTTCTTCGGCCAAGGTGGAGATCTTATCGCGCCCGAGCACCTTGCCCGCGGCATCGACGCGTGCGGCGCGGATGTTCGTCCCGCCCAGGTCCACGGCTACCACGTCCGGCATCTCGAACCTCCTGTTGCAGGGATTTCCCAGCTCCACTGGCTTACGCGCCGGCCCCGGCCTTGGGTTTGGCCGAATGGCCGGACTCCGAGCCGGTCTGACTCGGGTCCGCCGGTCGGCGCAGGTACTTGGTCAGAAAGACGACGTTGCCTTTGCGATTGTAGGCTACTTCATCCACGGATTTTCGCGCGAGCAGGATGCCCCAGCCGCCGACGCGCTTGCCGCTGGCCCGGCGGTCGCGCACGTGGCTCAACGGGTCCAGCGTGGGATCGGGGATCGTGCTTGGGTCGAAGCCTTCGCCTTGGTCTTCGACGCGGAAGGTGAGGCGGTCGGGCAGGAGACAGTAGGACATGCGGATGAGTTTCTTCAGATCGCCGCGGTTGCCCCATTCCTTGGCGTTGGTGATGACTTCTTCGAGCGCCAGGCGCAGCTTGAGACTCTCCTCGGAGGTCAGGTTCAGGGCCACCAGGCGGTTCACGAAGCGTTCGAAGCGGGCGATGTGCATGGAACCCGAAGGCGCGGAGACCTCGACGAGCATGCCCTCGCCTTCGGAGCGGATCAGGAGGCTGGAACGCGCGGGATCGTTGGCGTTGCTGGCGGCCAGGATGTCGCGGCGTTCCTGCAAGAGGCGCGCGACGGCCTTGCGGAACTCGATAATGTCCGCGGGCTTGACCAGGTAGTCGTCCGCGCCGAGTTCCATCGCGCGGGCGAGGGACTTCTCGTTCTGGACTTTCGAGACCACGAGCACGGGCACGCCGGGGCCGGCCGCGCGAAAGTCTCCGATCGCTTCTGAGCCCCGTTTAGAGATGCTGGCCGGGTCGAGAATGACGAGGTCTGTACTGGGACTGCCTTTTACGAGCGCCAAGCCGTCCGCGTGTGTGGCGGCTTCGCGGATATCGGCTTCGTCCGCGCCTTGAAGCACCGCGGCCAGGAGTTTGCGCGTGTTGGCGTCCTTGTCGAGGAGGAGGATGCGCGGGATATTCTTCATCGCGTTCGGAGGACCTCGACATCCACGTTTTCTAAACGCTTGGCCGCATCATAACGTATTGATTGATACGGTTTCCCCAACGCCTCGTCAAGCGGCTCGACATACGCAAACTGAGGGTGTCTAAAAGGTTGCGGCGGACTAACGGTCAGTTGTCCAAGCCCAAAAACGTTTTCAGCGCGGCGATGGAATCGAGGACATGGTCGGCGCGGGCTTCACGGAGGACCTTGGCGGACTGGTTGTGCTTGAGGGCGAAGACCATCATGCCCGCGGCCTTGCCCGAGAGCACGCCGCCGGCGGAGTCTTCGAGGACCGCACAATGCTCCGGCAGGGCCGGCTCAAGGCCGAGCTTGGCGCCGGCCGCGTTGAGCAGTTCGAGGCCGCGGCGGTAGGGCTCGGGGTGCGGCTTGGGGAACTTGACGTCGTCGGCGCAGACGATGGCCTGAAAGAGCCCCGCGATCTTGGCGTTCTCGAGGGCCTTCTCGATCATGCGCCGGTCGCCCATGCTGACGATGCCCAGGGGCATGCGGGCGCTAAGTTTCAAGACCAGGTCCTTCATGCCCGGATAAAGGATGTCCTTGGAGCCCATCTCGTCCAGGAACCAGCGGCGGGCTTGCTCGCTGAGCTCCTGCACCTTCTCCTCCGACCAGCCGAACTTGCGGTCCTTGTTGAGCGTGCGGAAGAGGCCGGGGTCGTCGTGGTGGATGTAGCGCGAGGTGTAGTCTTCGACGGAGAGCGAGAAGCCCAGCGTCTTGAGGACGCGGTTGTAGACCTTGTGGTGCAGGTCCTCGCTCTTGCCCAGTACGCCGTCGAAATCGAAAAGGAACGCCTGAAGCTTCATCGTTTACTCCCAACCCGAATAGCGAAACTCGAAATCCGATACCATCTCGAAAGCTCCGCACGGTTTCGTGCTTCGAGATTCGTATTTCGGATTTGCCGTACGATTATGTCGCTCCGTGGCCGTCCGTCATGTGCATTTGCGCGCGCGGGCGATGCGGATAAACCCTTCTGCACCCGGCCGCAACGGCCAAGAAAAGGATAACGCCCAATATGCAGAACAAGCTGCCCGAAACCACCCTTCAGCCCGGCGAGACGAAACTCGGTTTCGCGGTGCGGAAGGTCACGCCGCTGAAGAACCTGCGCTCCGTGGCCTACGAACTGGAACATCTCAAGTCCGGCGCGCGGCTGCTGCACGTCCACAACAGCGATGCCGAGAACCTCTTCTGCATCGGCTTCCGCACGCCGCCGCGGGACGACACGGGCCTGCCGCATATCCTCGAACACTCGGTGCTGGCGGGCTCAAAGCGCTTCCCGGTGAAGGACCCGTTCGTGGAACTGGTGAAGTCGAGCATGGCGACGTTCATCAACGCCATGACGTACTCGGACAAGACCGTCTACCCGGTTTCCAGCAACGTGAAGAAGGACTTCTACAACCTGGCCACGGTCTACTGCGACGCCGTCTTCCACCCGCGCCTGACCGAGAACACCTTCAAGCAGGAAGGCCACCACCTGAAACTCGAAGTTCCGAACGGCAAAAACGGAAAGAACGGCAAAAACGGAAACGGCCAGAAGAAGGACATCGGCGCGAGCGACCTGAAGAAGTCCATGCCGCTGGTGAAGGGCATCGTCTACAACGAGATGAAAGGCGCGTACTCCGAAGCCGACGCCTACGTCGATAATCAGATGCAGAAGGCGCTCTTCCCCGACACGCCCTACGGCAAGGACTCCGGCGGCGATCCGGAAAAGATCCCCGACCTGACCTACCGGGACTTCAAGCGCTTCTACAAGGACCTCTACCATCCGAGCAACTCGTTCATCTTTCTTTACGGCGACATCCCGACCGAGGAGCACCTCGCGTTTCTGAAGAAGGAACTCGACGGCTACTCACGGCGCAAGATCGACACGGCGATCCCGCTGCAGAAACGCTGGAAGAAAGAGAAGGCCCTCCGCAAGCCCTATCCCGTGGGGCCCAAGGACTCGACGAAGGGCAAGACCTTCCTGACGATGGCCTGGATCGTGGGCAGCGGCACAGAACCGCTGGATGTGCTGTCGCTCTCGGTGCTCGACTACGCCATGTTGGGCAACTCGGCCGCGCCGCTGCGCAAGGCGCTGATCGACTCGAAACTGGGCGAGGACCTGTCCGAGAGCGGTTTTTCTGCGGGCATGCTGGAGAGCACTTTCTCGCTGGGCCTGAAAGGCAGCGAGGCCTCGCGGCTGGGCAAGTTCCGCAAGCTGGTCTTCGCGACGCTGGAGAAGTTCGCGAGCGGCGGCCTGCCGAAGGATGCGATCGAATCGGCGTTTCAGCAGATCTCCTACAAATACCTCGAGATCCAGTCGATGTTCCCGCTCTGGCAGATGGACCGCGCGTACGCGACGTGGATCTACGGCGCGGACCCGCTGGCCTTCCTGCGCGCGGACGAACTGCTGGACGAACTGAAGCGGCGTTACGCGGCGGATCCGGACTATTTCGGGCGGCTGATCCGCGAGCGGCTGATCGAGAACCCGCACCGCGTGGTCATGACCGCCGTGCCCGACCGCAAGATGCAATCGCGCAAGGACGCGAAGTTCGCGCAGCGCATGAAGAAGCTGAAGTCCAAACTCAAAGAGCGGGACCTGGTGCGGATCGAGAAGGACGCGAAGACCCTGGAAGCGCTGCAGGGCAAGCCGAATTCGCCCGAGGCGCTGGCGACGCTCCCGCAGCTTAAAGTGAGCGACCTGCCGGCGAAGCCGCGGCATATCCCAACGAGCATCGAGCCGCTGCCGAACGGCGTGCCCGTGCTGCGCAACGACGTCTTCTCGAACGGCGTCAGCTATCTGCACCTCGACGTGGACCTGGCCGGCCTGCCGGACGAACTCTACTCGTACCTGTCGCTCTACAGCGACACGGTCGCCAAAATGGGCGCGGCGGGACAGGACTGGGTGAAGATCTCGGAGCGCGCGGCGGCGCACACCGGCGGAATCCGCTTCTACGCCTACGTGAACTCGCACGTCTCGGAGCCGTCGCGTTCGATGCGCCGCGGCCGCTTTACGATGAAGTTCCTGGACGAGAAGGCGGACCATGCGCTCGCGGTCTTCCGCGACCTGTTCCTGGAAGTCGATCCGCGCGACGCCGCGCGGCTGAAGGACGTGCTCTTGCAGACGAAGTCCGCGCACCGCAGCTCGCTGGTCTCGGGCGGCCTTGACATGGCGGTGCGGCATGCGGCTCGGGGGTTCAGCCGCGAGGCGCGGCTGGCCGAAGTGCTGGGCGGCCTGCCGCAGACGCGGCTGGTGGAACGCCTGTGCGAGAAGTTCGACACGGAGCAGCCCGCGCTGACGGAGAGCCTGACGCGCATCCGCGATTTCATGCGCTCGCGCAGCCGCATCGCGGCCTCGTTTACGGGCTCGGACGCGGTCTACGCGAAGTTCCGCAAGGCCCTGGAAGGCTGGACCGGCCAGATGCGGGACGAAGCCGTACCGTCTGCAGAAGCGCCCTTCCAGCCCGAACCCACCGGCCGTCGCGAGGGCCTGGCCGCGCCGATGGAAGTCGCCTACTGCACGCAGGTGCTGCCCGCGCCGCACATCTCGCATCCGGACTCGCCGGTGCTGGTCGTGGCGAGCCGCCTGCTCAGTCTGGGCTACATGTGGGAGGAAGTGCGCGTGAAGGGCGGCGCGTACGGCGGCGGCGCCGCGTACAACGGCGTCGACCGCACCTGGCAATTCTACTCGTACCGCGACCCGTGGATCACGCGTACGTACGCGACGTTCCGCGGGCTGCTCGAGCACGTCAAGAACGCCAAGTGGACGCAGACCGACATCGGCCGCGCGATCATCGGCACCGCCAAGCACGGCGAACGGCCCATCCGGCCCGCGGAGGCGACCAATAACGCCCTCTGGCGCCACGTGAATGGCGATACGCCGGAACTGCGCGAACAGCGCCACTCGGCCTACATGCAGGTCACGCCGGAGTCGGCGAAGCGCGCAGTGCTGGAACTGCTGGAGCGGAACTTCGACCGGGGCGGCGTGTGCGTCGTGAGCAGCCGGGCCAAGATCGAGCAGGCAAATAAGGAGAAACCGGACGCGCCCTTCGCCGTCGAAGACATCATGAAGAGCTGACGCCGTTCCATACGTTCTTCAGGAAGGAGACGGCCCATGCGAAGGATGTGCGTTGCGCTGCTGGCGATGTTCTTTCTCTTCGGACCCGCGCGCGCGGCCGAAGAAGCCAACAAGAACCGCGAGGCGAATGGGACGAACGGCGCAAACGCTTCCAACGCGAACGCCGTTGCCGTTCGAGGAGACCAGGCCATGCATGCACCCGTCGAGATCACCGTCGGCCAGGACGAAGGCGATATCCGTGGCAACGATCACCGCGCGCTTCAGGCGGCGGTGGATTACGTCGCCAACCTGGGCGGCGGCGTGGTGCGCGTCGAACCCGGCCGTTACACGATGCGCAACGCGCTGTTCCTGAGAAACGGCGTCCACGTCACCGGCACGCACGGCAAAACTATTTTCTCCGCATGCGACGGCGCGGAGACGCGTTTGAAGCTCGATGGCGACTGCAACGAGCGGCAAGTAACGCTGGCGGACGCCTCGGTTTTCCGCAGCGGCGACGGCATCAGCGTGCAGGACAAGAACATGGGCGGCGGGTTCGGCGTTACCACGGCGACGCTGCTTGCCAAGGTGGACGCGAACACGTTCCGCATCTCCACGCCGCTGTACTACGATTACATGGTCGCCCAGGAGGCCACGGCGCGGCTGACGTTTCCGGTCATCGCCGGATACCAGGTGAAGAATGCAAGCGTCGAGGGCTTAAGCATCGAGGGCAATCGCGCGAAAGCGCAGCCGCTCAACGGCTGCCGTGGCGGCGGCATTTACCTCTTCGAGTGCGAGCGCATCGCGATTCTCCATAGCACCGTCCGCGGCTACAACGGCGACGGGATCTCGTTCCAGGTCTCGAACCACGTCACGGTTGAAGACTGTCTTGTGGAAGACTGCGCGCAGCTTGGGCTGCATCCCGGCAGCGGCTCGGGCGATCCGGTGCTGCGCCGCAACCGCTCGCTCAATAACGGGAGCGACGGAATCTTCGTCTGCTGGCGCGTGAAGGACGGCGTTTTCGAGGACAACGTGATCGAGGGCAACAAAGGCCAGGGCATCTCGATCGGGCACAAGGACACCGACAACGTCTTCCGCAAGAACCGCATTGCGGGCAACGGCAAGAGCGGCGTGCTCTTCCGCAACGAGGACGAGCCGATGGGCGCGCACCGCAACGTCTTCGAAGAGAACGAGATCGTGGACAACGGCCTGGAGCAGCCCGATGCCGCGCCCGTGCGCATCCTCGGCCAGACGAACGACCTTGTCTTCCGCAAGAATACGATTGGGTATTCAAAGTCCGCGGAGAAGCCCGGCTTCAAGATCGGCAAGGACGTGAAGGGCCTGAAGCTGGAAGGGAACGAGATGAAGAACGTGAAGGCGGAGTCCGCGCCGGAGAAATGAGCGCGCGACTATTCACCACAGAGATCACAGAGCACACAGAGAAACCTCAATTACATTAAATTCTTTAAAGCTGTTCTCTGTGATCTCCGTGTGCTCTGTGGTTTAAATTCGTATTCTTACGCCGAGTAATTTCGCAGCGTCACCGCCGTGCCTTCCATGATTTCCTTCACACGCGCTTCGTTCAGCGAGAGCGGCAGGAACGGGACCACCAAGGCGCGCGTGGTCTCGAGCGTGATCTTGGTGCGGTCGCTGTCCGACGTTGGATTGCCGAAGGGGCCCTCGGCGTCGGCGAGGCACGCGCGGCCGGCGACGTTCACGCGGTCCTTGCGAATGCCTTCGTAGCCCTCTCCTTCCTGGCCCACACGCACGGCCACGGGCGGCTGCACCTTCGCGAGGTCGTACAGGCCGAACGGGACGAGATAGCGCAGCGAACAGAAGTTCAGCGCATCCACAAGGGTGTTGACGGTGTATAGTCCCTGTCCTTTCAGGACGCGCCGCAGCAGGGCCTCCGAGCTCGGGCGCGTCTTCGTCGGGTCGATGCCGAGCGCCTTGTAGCTCGCGCGCACTTCGCTAATGCCCGGCACCTGGCCGATCTCAAGCCCCGCGAACTTTGCGTGGTATTCATCGCTGAGAAGCTCGATGGCGAGTTTGAGCGCAGCGTCCCCGGCTTTCACGCGCAGGTCTTCGAGCGCGAACGCCGGGCAGCGCATTGGCACCGCGGCGTCCACGGTCAGAGCGTAGGGTTCAGGAGGCAACATCAGTGCTCATGGGTTTAGGGTTTGTGGTTCGTAGTCCACAACGTTTGGTTCTTGGTTCTTTTCATTTGGTTCTTCGAAGCTTACTCCACTTTGATCTTTGAGATATCGAACTTGGGCTCGGGGAAGCGCATGTCGAGCGACTCGAGCGTCTCGACGAGGATCTGCGAGACCGCCAGGTCGCGGAACCATTTTTTATTGGCCGGGATGACGTACCACGGCGCGTGTGCGGTGCTGCATTTCGAGAGCGCGTCTTCGTAGGCTTTCTGATACTCGTTCCAATACTTCCGCTCGGCGAAATCGTACGGGCTGATCTTCCAGTGCTTGTTCTTGTCCTGGAGGCGGTCCTGGAAGCGGCGGAGCTGTTCATCCTTGCCGATGTGCAGGAAGAACTTCGCGATCACGACATTGTTGTCGGCCAGAAGCTTCTCGAAGCGATTGATCTGCTCGTAGCGCTCGGCCCAGACCTCTTCGGGTACGATCTCGTGCACGCGCACCACCAGCACGTCTTCGTAGTGCGAGCGGTTGAAGATGCCGATGTCGCCCTTGTTGGGCACGGCCTTGTGGATGCGCCAGAGGAAATCGTGGTCGAGTTCCTCGTCGGAGGGCTTTTTGAACGACGTGACGGTGCAGCCCTGCGGATTGACGCCGGTCATCACGTGGCGGATGGTGCCGTCCTTGCCCGCGGCGTCCATGGCCTGGAGCACCATCAATAAGGAGCGCTTGTTCTCGGCGTAAAGCAGATACTGGAGTTCGTCCAGGCGCTGGATGTTCTTGCGGACAAGCGCTTCGATCTCCTCGCGGTCCTTCTTCTTGAAGCCCGCGGAGTCGTCCGGGTCACGTTCTTTGAGTTTAACTTTGGAGCCCGGCTTAACGCGATAGCGCTTGGTGAAGTTCATGGTCGAGGCTCCAGGTTGCATGATCCTTATTGCTTGGAGCCGCCATCATGGCCGTGCTCGTTCTCCCAATCAAGGTGAGGCGCAGGGTCCCAGATGACTTCCACTTTTTCGACCTTGGGTCCGTAGAGCCAATGTCCGAGCCGAACCCATCCCTTCCGCGTCCAGCCTTTCTTATCTCGAATTTGAATTCTCACATCCATCTGAATAATTGAACGACGCCACTCGAAACATGGTGCGTGCCTGAATACAGATTCATTCGTTTGAACGATTTCAAAATCTTGTTTGCTAGCCCAATTGCTTAACATGATTGCGTATAGCGGTCGGTTCCAGCGGCTATGAAAATACCAGAAAACGAGATTTCCGGTTATTGCAAAGACAATCAAAGCGACGATCGGTAACCATGATTCCATATTCGGCAACTTCAACCTTAGCTATTCAATCTTTTATCGTGGCTTCTGCGTGTGAGTGGCCCAACGTTCGAATGAAAAATAGATATAGCCCATCAGCAGCGCAGTAGTGCCGAGCGCGAAAGCGACGTAGGCGGGCCAGATCATCACCTGCTGCTCGACCATCTGCGTGTTGCCCAGCGTCTTGGCGGTCACGGAATAGACCGCCTGGAACGGACTGGTGAAGCAGGCCCAATCCACCTGCGCGCGGTACAGTTCGAACGTGTTCTGCGGCATCGTGAGCAGCATCAGCGCCTTGCCGGCCACCGGCGCGCCGAAGATCAGCAGCACCGCCGTGTACGTGAGGATCATGCTCTGCATGGTCGAGCCCGAGATCATGGAGAGGAACATGCCCAGCGAGGTCTCGAGCAGGATCGTGACGGCGAGAATGAGCAGGTAGACGCCGAAATAGACAATACGCTCCATAAAGCCTGCCGCGCCCTGCGCCTGGCTGTAGCCGACGAGGAGATAGAAGAAGAGCGTCACGCCGATGAGGCCGGTGAGGAAGAACGAGAGCCGGCAGCAGGAGACGAACTTGCCCGCGATGATCTGGCCCGGGCGGATGAGGGTGGTCATGAGCAGATCCAGCGTGCCGCGCTCGCGTTCCTGCGTGAAGGTGTTGCTCGCGAACGCCGGCGCGACCAGCATCGTGAAGACGATCAGGTAATCCACGAAGACGTGCTCTTTTTGCAGGTACAGGAACGTGAGGAAGACGACCGAGAGGAACATGCTGATCTGGATGATGAGGCGCAGGAAGAGCGTGCCGCGCCCAAAGATCTCGCTGCGGATCTCTTTTTGATAGATCGGGTTCGTCCCGTCGGGCAGAAGTTCGTCGTTCTTGGGCGGCGCGAGCCAACTATCGGGGAAGCGGTCGCGCACGAGCACCAGGCCGGTCTGCGTCGAGATGTCCTCTTCCTCGGCGGCCTTGAAGACCGGATCGAACGGCTGGCGCAGGCGGCGCGCGCTGGACTGGTACATCACCGCCGATGCGACCAGCAGCATCCCCGAGGGCCAGATGGAGACGTTGAGCGAGAAGAAGTTGTCGAACGTGCGCGCCATCACCAGGAAGACGAGCGCCATCGGGAGCACGATCAGGTACGTGATCGAGAGCGAGGTCTGCGTGCGGTGGAAGAACGTCGAGCAGGTCAGGCCGATCATGCCGAAGCACGCCGCGACGGAGAGCAGCAACACGTAGAGGCCCGCGACCTGGTACGGGTCGATGCCCGGCATCCACAGGCCGATCACCGAGGCGATGGGCGCGGTGCTGATGACGAGCAGGAAGATGTAGAGCACCGAACTAAGGTACTTGCCCATCAAAATCGTATTGGGATGGATGGGGGAGGTGAGGAGCAGGTCGATGCAGCGCTGCTCTTTTTCGATAGTCATGCAACTCGCCGAGAACGCCGGCGAGAGCACACAGATCATGATGAGCTGGCTGACGCCGAAGATGAAGAAGAGGGTGCGCGCGCGCAGATCGGCGATGCTCACTTCGCCTTCGGGCCAGGCGAAGAAGATCACCGTGCCGAGGATCAGCAGGAAGAAGAAGTGCAGGATGAAGGACTTCTGCGAGCGCAGCGCGGTGAGCAGTTCGCGGCGCAGCACGGGGTTGTCGATGGCGAGGAAGATGCGTTCGCCGAAGCCGAGCGGCTCTTTCTTGGCGATGCCCGCGCGGCGGCGCTGCGTGGTGTCCGCGGCTACGCCGGGCGCGGGCGGCGAACCGGCGGCGCCCGCTGACCTTGCAGCGGCTTGAGCTTGTGCGGCGATCTGCACAGGCGATGGCGCGGCGCCCGGCGGCGTAACCGCTTGCGCGGCGGCTCTGCCGGCCGACGACGCGGCGCTTCCGCCGGAACCGCTGGGCGGCAATTCGATCGGGGTCACTTCGGTCGGTTCAGCCATGCTCGTATCGAGTCTTCTCTTCTTCTTTGCGCGTTTACGCCACCAAGCCCTTGGTAATCTTCATGAACGCCTCTTCCAAGTCGGCCTCGACTTCGGCGAACCAGACGATGGGCAGGTTGGCCGTCATCAGGTCGTGGTGCAGCTTCTGGACGTCCTCGTCGTTGCCGCTGAACTCGAACTTGAACTCCATCTCGGCGGAGCTCAGGTTGCGGACCTGCGGGTGGTGCGCGAGCATCACTTCGCAGGCCTCCGACGGATGCGAGAGCATGATCTTGATCACGCGGTTCTGGCGGATCGAACGGATCACGTCCTTCACCGGCCCGGCCGCGAGCAGCTTGCCGCGCTCGATGATGCCGATCTTATTGCAGAAGTCGGCGAGCTCCGGAAGGATGTGCGAGCTGATCAGGATCGTCTTGCCCATCTTCTGCAGTTCGCGCAACAAGGCTTTCATCTCGACGCGCGCACGCGGGTCCAGCCCGCTGGCGGGCTCGTCGAGGATCAGCACGGGCGGGTCGTGGACGAGCGTCTTGGCCAGGCACAAGCGCTGCTGCATGCCGCGCGAGAGCCCGTTCACCAGCGTGTCGCGCTTGTGGGTCAGGTCTACGAGGTCGAGCACGTCGTCGATGAGCGCGCGGCGCTTGCCGCGCGGCAGGCCGTAGGCCGTGGCGAAGAAGTCGAGGAACTCCCAGACCTTCATGCCGTCGTATACGCCGAACATATCGGGCATGAACCCAATGGAGCGCTTCACCTGGTCCACCTGCTGCGTGACCGAGTGCCCGTTGATCCAGGCTTGGCCCGTGGACGGCTTGAGCAGCGTGGTGAGGAAGCGGATGGTGGTCGTCTTGCCCGCGCCGTTGGGGCCGATGAACCCGAAGACGTCGCCCTGGTCGATGTCCAGGTCCAGGCCGTCCACGGCGATGAAGCTCTCGTAACGCTTGGTGAATCCGCGAATCTTGATCACGGCTCGGTCCTTTCTACGGCTTTTCTTTCGGTTTCGTCTTGTCCACGATGTCGAGCTTGAAGGCTTCCACGGCCAGCGTCCACTCGGTGGCGTTGTCCTCCTCTATGCCCGTCGTGACCAGTTTCCGAGTAGTCACCTTAATGGTCACATTCCGGTTCAATGCCAGCGCAGGGGTGAAGGGGCACTCGAAGGCGATGGGTTTGGACGCCATCCCGGGACTCAGATTGAACGGGATCGGGATGTTCTTAACTTGGACGGAAGGAATCTGCGTCCAGCGCGTCTGGTTGCCCACGCGCTCCTGGACCTCGACCACGAGGTGGCCCTGGAAGCCGTTGTGCCCGCCGCGCTGCGGGCCGAGTTCCTGGTCGCCGAGCGCGCGGAGCTTGAACTCCACCGTGAGCGTTTTGTTGGCGAGCGTCTTGAGTTCGTCCTGGGGCAGCGTGGTGCGATAGACGAGCGTGCCTTCGTCCTGGCCGCGCACGGAAAGACGCGCTGAGCCGCCGTCGGCCTTGAGCGCCTTCCAGTTGTTGTTGGCGGGGATGACGTCGTAATCCGGCGAGACCTGGATGCGGCGCCCGCGGGCGATCCGCGCGCTGCCGCGGCCGAGTTCTTCCGGGAACGGCACGATCAGGAGCGTCATGCCGCGCGAGCTGCCGGGATCTTCGCCGTCGACCTTCACCGGCAGAATGCCGCCGTCGATCCAGCCCACGAGCACGGACTCGCCGTAGAGTTCGATTCGCGCGCGCAGGAACTCCAGCACCGCGCGGCCGCGGTCGGTGGCGTCGGAGCCGCGGGCGTAGCGGAACTTCGGCGGATCCTTGAAGAAGGCTTCGCTGACGTCTTTCCACGGCGCGCCGTCCGTGATGGGCGCTTCGAGCACCTTGGCCTCGGCCATCTTGGGATCGAGGTTGCCGATCTCGAAACCGCGCAGGCCCTGCGGTCCGCGATGGATCAGCGCCGCGCCGATGATCTGGTTCGAGGTCTGGTTCTGGACGGAAATCTCGTAGACGGAAGCGCCCGAGGCGTTCTTGCTCTTCATGCGCGCGCGGATGCCGTCGCCGAGATCGACGCGATGGTTGAGCTCTAGGCGGCGCGTGGCGCGGGCCTGGACGAGGAGGTTTTCGACGGACATTCCACCGCCCTCGGTGACGATGTCGAGTTCCGGCAGCACGTCGGTGATGCCGCGCGTGCGCAGGTCGCGGATCAAGTGCCCGGGCCCCGCCTGCACGCGCGAAGCCCACTCCTGATCGCTCTTAAACTCGAGTTTGTACTCGCCGCGGCGGGGCGAATAGATGCCTACAAATGTGCGGCCGATGCCGTACTGCTGCCCTGGCCCGGCCTCGACGACGGACAGCTCGTTGACGGTCAGCTTGCCGACGCGGCCGTAATAGCCAATAAAGTACGCCGCAACGCTGAAGCCCATGGCCCAGAGCGGCACCGCGAGCCACGCGATCTCGCGGCGCTTGAACCAGCCGAAGATCATGTAATTCCCCGGCACCGCGAAGAGCAGGAAGAGCAGCAGGAACGAGGCCACGAAGGGCTTCTTCTGCGTCTCGACGGGGGTATCTTTGGTGTAAGACTCGTCCACGTCCTTACGCAGCTTGAAGAGCGTGCCGCGGTCGGGGCCCGTGGCCGCATCTTCCGTGGGCCAGCCCCACTGATTGGTGCCCTGCTTATTCTCGAGGTGCGGGTCTTCCAGCCCGAAGAGCGGCGGGCGCACGGCGTTTTCCAGCAGGTAGAGCGGCAACTGCTGCCGGCCGGCCCAGGCCTGAAGCTGTTCGTCGCTGAGCGAGAAGGTAAGGAACGTCACCGAACCCAGGCCCACGACGCGCTCGACTTCCTCGATGTACCCTTCCTTGCCCTGGTTCTTGACGACGTAGACGTGTTCGAGGTCCGGCTTGACCGAGACGTCCACGATCGGGAGCTTCCAGTCTTCGCCAGTGCCTTTAAAGGCCGGCGGATAGAGGTCGAGTTGCGCGACGGCCGCGCTGCCGTTGACGCGCACGCCCGCAAGGTCGGCGAGGCTGCGGTACTGGCCTTCTTTGGGACCCAGGCGCGAGGGATCCTTGCCCGCGCCGATCAAGAGATGGCCGCCCGCCTGGCAGTAGGCCTCGAGCGCCTCGAGCTGTTCGTCGGTGAAGCCCTCGCGGGGCGGGTTGTCGATCACGATCAGATTGGCCATCGTCAGGTCGTACCAGCGGCTGGGGAGATCGACCGGGCGCACCACCGCGACCTGGCGGTTGATGCCTTCGTCGTCCAGGCCGTCGGGGTTGCTCTTTGAACGCGAGGTGAGGAACTTGAATGCGCCGGCTTCGTCGGAGACCGCGACGACGAGTTCGCCGGGCTTCTTCACGTTCTGGTCGAGGTCCGAGAGCACCAGGACGCGGGTCTTGGTCTGCCCATTGGCCGAGATGTTGATCTCGATCTGGTTGAAGGTGTACTCCGGGGCAAGCACGCTGAACGTGAAGCGCTTGGTGGTCTGAGGCGGCAGATCGTAGTCCTGGCGGTAGCGCGTGGTGTAGGGCTTCTCGCCTGTCTCGGTGGACTCCTGCGTAGGATCGAGCCGCACGCGGATCGCGCCGGTGTACGGGTCTTTTTCGGCTGTGTTCTGAAGTTCCACGACCAGGTTGACCCACTTCCCGTGCCGAGCGAAGCCGCGCCATTGGCTGGCACCGGGGCGGGAGTGGTCCCGGCGCATGGGATCGGCGTTGGGTTCGGGCGGGGGCAGTTGCGCGCTGGAGAAGTCGCGGAAGGCGCACCAGGCGTCGAACTTGAATTCCGGCTCCTTCGATTTTTCTTCCTTCTTCTTTTTTTCGGCGTCCGCAGAGTCGCTCTTGGTCTGGTCCTCGCCGGCGGCGCCTCTCGATAAGGCGAAGGCACCGCCCAGGAGCAGGCACGCGGCGAGCGTGAAGGTCCGGATCTGAACGGCCCAACTATGAATACGACGAACCATACGTTTGCCCACGATTTGGGAGCTTCCGCGCCCGCCGAAATGCACGCGCATACCCTATCATACGAACTAGAAAGTCCTAGTTTCTTATATTGTGCGCTTTTTCAAAACCCTTTCGACTTAAAGCGTCCGAATTCTTGCGCCTGCCAGCACATAGCAGTATCCATACGGGGTGCTCAAGAAGCGTAAACCCTACGGGGGCAGGCTCAAGCGTGGGTGTGCGCTTCATGGATGCGCTATTTTGTGACCGGCGGTTCTATAAAGGAGCAAGCCGCGCCGTGAAATGCCTCAAGATGGGGGCCGCGGAGACGATCTTCAGCGGCCGGATGAGGTGCTTGTCGCGCGCCAGAATCTGGGCGACCTCGATGCAGTAATCCACGTGCGCCTGCGTATAGACGCGGCGCGGCAGCGCGAGACGCACGAGTTCACGCGGCGCGGGAAGTTCCTGCCCCGTGGCGGGGTCCTTGCGCCCGAACATGAGCGTGCCGATCTCGACGGAACGGACTGCTCCTTCCAGATAGAGCGCCACCGCGAATGCCTGCGCCGGGAACTGCTGCGGCGGGATATGCGGCAAGAAGCTCTTGGCATCCACGTACACGGCATGCCCGCCGAACGGCTTGAGGACCGGGATGCCGGCGGCCTCGAACCCGCGCCCGAGGTACTGCACCGTCGCGGCGCGGTAGCGGAGATAATCTTCTTGGGTGACTTCCATCAGGCCAACCGCGAGGGCTTCCAAGTCACGCCCGGCGAGCCCGCCATAGGTCGGGAAACCTTCCTGAAGGATGAGCAGATTGCGCAGCGGCTCGTAGATGCCGTCGTCCTTGAAGGCGAGCAGGCCGCCGATGTTCACCAAGCCGTCCTTCTTGGCGCTGATCCAGCAGCCATCGGCGAGACGAAAGGCCTCTTCGGCGATGGAGCGCACCGAACGGTCCGCGTAACCGGGCTCCCGCGTCTGGATAAAGTAGGCGTTCTCGGCGAAGCGCGCGCCATCCAGGAAGAAAGGCTTCTTGTACTGGTCGCAGAGCGCACGGACGCCGCGGATGTTCGCCATGCTCACCGGCTGCCCGCCCGCGGAATTGTTGGTGATGGTCAGGCAGACGAGCGGGATGCGCGCGTGCTCTTTGGCAAGCAAATCCGCGAGTGCCGCCAAGTCCATGTTGCCTTTAAACGGATGGCTAACCTGCGTGTCCTTGGATTCCGGCGCGAGCAGATCGACGGCCTCCGCGCCGCTGAACTCCACGTGCGCGCGCGTGGTATCGAAGTGGCTGTTGTTGGGGATGATCTTGCCTGTGCCGCCGAAGACCTGGAAGAGCAGTTTCTCGGCCGCGCGGCCCTGGTGCACGGGCAGGAAATGGGGAAAGCCCGTCAGGTCGCGCACGACTTTTTCGAGCCGGTAGAAGCTCGACGCGCCCGCGTAGGATTCGTCGCCGCGGAACATCGCCGCCCACTGTTCGACGGACATCGCGCCGGTGCCGCTGTCGGTGAGCAGGTCGATGGTGACTTTCTCGGCGGGGATATTGAAGAGATTGTAGCCGGCGCGTTCGAGCAGATCCTTGCGCTCCTCGCGCGTCGTGAACGGGATCGGCTCGACAATCTTGAGCTTGAAGGGCTCGATGATCGTCTTGAAGCGCGGGTCGATGGGGTTCATGCGCGAAGTTTACCGCGGCTCTCCGGGATTTCGCGTGCGTAATCGGGCTCGCGCAAAGAGGTCAAGGCACAAAGCACGGCTGAATTGAAGCCGATGTGAAATGCCGTCCTTGAGGCACTGCGCCAAGGTGCGAAATTTATCGTGAAAGAGCCGGTGCGCGGAGCGTAATAGGGCCACTACGCAAGGTGGCCGGCGCGGGCTCCTTGCCTCGGTCGGCGATTTTGTTAAGCTGTTTCCATTCCTTGCTTCACTGACTGCCCCTTTTAGCGCCTGTACCTCAAGTTAGGAGCGCTCGCGTCATGGCGAAGTCCCCGAAGAGCAGCCGCAAGTCCAAGAGCGAACGCAAACCGGCCGCCGAGCCGGAAGCTCCGTCCGCAGATCCGCAATCGGGCGCCGCGAGTTCCGGCGGTGCATCGGTCTCGGGCGGGCAGCCCGAGTCCAAGACGCGGCTCCTCGACCAACTCGGCGACGCGCTGCTGGACATCGGCTCCGAGGCCAAGCGCCTAGGCAAGATCGGCGTCGCTAAGGTCGAGAAGTACGGCAAGATGGGCATCACCAAGGCCGATCTGGAACGCGAGAAGCTCGCGCTGAACAGCGCCTACGCGGCGCTCGGCAAGCGGATTGTGGAGCTGTGGGACGATTCCCCCACGGCCAGCGTGCGCGCCGGCGACCGCGAGGTGGAGGAAGAGATCAACCGCGTGAAGGACCTGCGCCAAAAGGTCTCGGAGCTGCGCGAGAAGCTCAATACGCTGCGCACCGATGAACCGCAGGCGTAGCGCTCGCGCGCGTGCTTTGATTCCTCCGCGCCTTCGGCTACAACCGCGCGCATGAAAGTTCATCTCCAATACGGCAACGACGGCATCGAGGCCGAAGTTCCCGGCACGAACGTGACCGTGCTCGCGCCGAAGTATCTCGACGGCCTGCCCGACGAAGGCGCGGGCTTCAAAGAAGCCGTGCGCGCGCCGCTCGGGACGAAACCACTTAAAGAACTCATCAAGTCCGGCGACCGTGTCGCGGTGGTGATCCCCGACATCACGCGCCCGCTGCCCACCGGCCGCATTCTGCGCTGGCTCTTCGCGGAGCTGGACCACGTGCCCGCGGACCGGTTCGTTATCATCAACGGGACGGGGTCGCACCGCGTTAATACGCCGGACGAACTCAACGAGATGGTCGGCGCGGATATCGCGGCCAAGTACCGGATTGTGAACCACAACAGCCACGACCCGCAGACGCTTTTGCGCGCCGGGGCGTGGTCCGACGGCCAGGCGTTGATGCTGAACCGCGCGTACGTCGAGGCCGACAAGCGAATCGTAATGGGCTTTATCGAGCCGCACTTCATGGCGGGTTTCAGCGGCGGGTTCAAAGGCGTCTTTCCCGCGGTGGCGGACATTTCCTCGATCATGCGTTACCACGGCGCGACCGTGATCGGCAACCCGCTCAGCACGTGGGGCGTGCTCGAAGGCAATCCCACGCAGGCCATCGTGTGCCAACTCGGTTCGGCGCTGCCTGTCGATTTCCTGATCAACGTGACGCAGAACAAGAAGCGCCAGATCACGAAGTTCTTCTGCGGCGATGTCATGCAGGCGCATCAGCAGGGCTGCGCGTTTTCGAAGGCCACCGTGATGGTGAAGTGCGAGAAGCCCTTCCCGCTCGTCGTCACCACCAATAGCGGCTACCCGCTCGACCAAAATCTCTACCAAGCCGTAAAGGGCATGTCGGCGGCGGCCAAGATCGTGACCGAAGGCGGGTACATCCTCGAGGCCTCGGAATGCCGCGACGGGTTTCCCGCGCACGGCAACTTCCGCACGCTGCTCTTCGACCATGCTTCGCCGCAGGCGCTGCTGGACAAGATCCACTCGCCGGGCTTCAGCGTCTACGACCAGTGGGAGGCGCAGTTGCTCGCGATCATCCGCTTGAAGGCGCGCGTGGGGTTCTATAGCAAAATTCCGGACGACGAGATCCGCCGCGCGCACCTCGAACCCGTGCGCGACCTCGGCGCGCGGCTGGACGAGGAACTCAAGCGCATCGGCCGCGACGCGCCCGTGGCCGTGCTGCCCGAAGGCCCGATGACCATTCCCTACCTTCCATAACTTTATTCGAAGCACAAATGCCCGCGGCCCTGGGTATTATTTACTCTGTTTTGTAGTACACTTTGAATACCTTTGGTGTACCTTTGAGTATGCGCCTGCCGCCGAACGACATCCGCCCCCTATACGACCGCGTTAAGGACTTGCTGCGCCAGCAGATCGAGAAGGGAACTTGGCGCGAAAACGCGCTCATCCCCAGCAAAGAAAACCTGGCGAAGACGCTGGGCGTGAGCGACATGACCGTGCGCCGCGCGCTGATCGAACTGACCGATGAAGGCTGCCTGCAACGCATCCGCGGCCGGGGGACCTTTGTCGCGCCCCGCGAAGCGAAGGTGAAGAAAGCGACACACACCTGCATTGGCGTGGTCTGCCACTCCGACAGTGCGAGCCTGCGCGAGACGGCTTTCTATCACCGCATCCTGCAGGGCATGCACCAGGTCGCGGACGCAAACAACGCCTACCTCTCGATCAAGAAGATCACAGAACCCCACGCGGAATTCGCGGCGGCGCTCAAAGCGCAAGACTTGGCCGGCGTCGTCGCGATGGGCGGCGTGAGCGAACCCGTGCTGAAAGCCCTCCGCGCCCAGCAGATTCCCACCGTCCTGCTCGACACCGCGCCGCCCAAAACGGGCCCCGCGTTCGACGAGGTCAATCACTGCGACGAAAACGCGGCGTACGCGGCCGTCAACGAGCTGGTGCAGCTCGGGCACGAGCGCATCGGTATCATCCTGATTGTGAAGAGCGCCTACTTTTTTCAGCAGAGGTACAACGGCTACCGGCGGGCGCTGGAAGAGGCGAGCATCAAGCCGGACCCGAAGCTGGTGGTCCAGACGCATCCGACCAGCCAGGCGGCGTACAACGCCACGCTGGCCTTGCTGGGGCGCGAGAAGCGCTGCACGGCCATCTTCTGCACGATCGACGAGTTCGCCATCGGCGCCATCGCGGCGGCCCGGGACCTTGGTCTGGCGGTGCCGGGCGACGTGAGCATCGCCGGCTTTGGCGACATCGGGCTCTTCTGCGTGCCCGCGCTCTCCACGGCGCGGATTCCCATGGAACAAATGGGCCGTTCTGCGATCGAGACACTGCTGCTCCGCATCCAGGAACCGGAAGCGCCCACGCAGCGGATCGTCTACGAGCCGGAATGGATCGTGCGCGCGTCCACGGGCGCACCGGCGGTTAAGACGGAAAGGTCAAAAGCGGTTTAGTCGAATTGAACGCATGAAAAGGAACCCGGCATGAGCTCTTTCAACAACACGCGCTTCGTTTTGCTGCTCCTGGCTCTGTGCGGCTCGGCCTTCGCGGCCGAGACCGGGCCCAACGGCTGGCGCGGCGACGGTACCGGTAAGTATCCCACCGCGAATCCGCCGCTCGACTGGGGGCGCGTGGCCAAGAGCGTAAAAGAACTCTCCGCGCAGGCGCGCAAGCCGAAGGACGGCGCGCTTCCGGCCAAGGAGGCCGCGATCCCGGACGGCGTGATCCGCCAGTGGCTGGTGCTGGGACCCTTCATGATCGCGGAAGGGGCGAGCGCCGACGACCTGCTGCCCAGCGCGGAGACGCTCTCGCCCGACGAGAATGAGAAAGCCGGCGAATTGGCGTGGAAGTCCGTCACCCTCGAAACCAGTTGCATAGACCTCTGCGCCATTTTCAACGTGCCGCCAGAAAAGAAAGGCATGGCCGCGTACGCGCACACCTACATCTATTCTCCGTCCGGCGGGCCTGTCGCGTACCAGTTGATGTTCCAGGGGCAGGGCACCAACCGCGCGTGGCTCAACGGAGCGGCGCTCTTTTCCAGTCCGAAGAATATCGATATCCCGCAGGGCGGCCGGTTGGTGCTGAACCTGCTGAAGGGCTGGAACCACCTGATGATTCTGAATACCAAGACCGTCAATAACTATCGCAAGACCTGGTGGACGAACGGCAGTCTCTACGGCGAGAAGACGAACGACTACGAGATGCGCGGCATCGTCTGGACGACGCCCCTGCCTTCGCCGGGCGCCAGCGCTCCGGTCATGATGGGCGACCGGCTCTTCTTCACGGCGGAGACCGGGGTCGTGGTCTGCGCTAACAAGGCTGACGGCAAATTGCTGTGGATGCACGGGCTTACGTGCTACGACTTCGTGACCGATGAAGAACGCAAGGCGAACGCGGACGCCTTTAAAGAACTGGACCCGCTGGCGGCGAAGCTGAAGGAGATCGACAAGGTCGAACTGGTCACGCCGTTCAAGATTCCGAACTGGCCGGACACGCGGGCGTGCATAGAGACGCAGATGATTCAGAAAATATCCAAGATCGCCCCCAAGAAATACAACAGCATGGCGAGCTATTGCGAAGCCGGCTACACGGCCTGCAATCCGGTGACGGACGGCAGATTCGTCTACGCGCTCTTCGGCACCGGCATCGTCGCGTGCTACGACCGCGACGGAAACCTCCAGTGGAAGCGCTTGCTGAACCACGATCCCGTGGAACACGGCTACACGACTTCGCCGGTCTTGGTGGATGGCAAGTTGGTGGTCTACTTCAACAATTTCACGGTCCTCAATGCGAAGAACGGCGAGGTCATCCTCGAGCGTCCGCACTACCTGCCGTCCGGCAAACCGTATACCTGGTACACGCACATGCACGGCACGGGAGTGGTCCTGCAGGCGGGCAACGAGAGAGTGCTGTATTACCCGAACGGCGAATTCGTGCGCCTCTCCGACGGCAAGACGCTGACCTACGACGAGAAGAAGTTTTCCATGCTGGGCCCCTTGAACCGCTGCGCGACGCCGGTGCTTGAAAACGGAGTGGCCTATAAGCTGGGGTCGGTTGGGCCGCTCAGTTCCAACTCGTTTGGAGGCGCCGTGGCCTTCAAACTCGCCGCGCCGCAAGGCGACAAGATCGATCCGGAAATCATCCGCGACGTCCCGTTCAACCTGGACAACCATCCCTACTACTACGATCCCGCCACGATGGCCTCGCCGCTGGTTCACGACGGCCTTTTGTATACGCTCGACGATTTCGGCCTGCTGACTGTCGTGGACATGGTGAAGGGTGAAGTGCTCTACCAGCGCCTGCTCGATCTCGAGATTTTCATGCCCTACAACCAGGCCGGCCTGCTGAAAGGCGGCGCCTCGGCCAGCCCGGCGCTGGCGGGAAAGTACATGTACATCTGGGGCAATCAGGGAACGTGCCTCGTGCTGGAACCGGGCCGGACCTACAAGCAGGTCGCGAAGCTGCGCCTGGAATGTTTCACGAACTTCTGGCCCGCGCATCAGGACGTCATCATGTCCGCGCCGATCTTTGAAGGCGACCGGATGTATCTCCACGCGGAGTCCACGTTGTACTGCATTGGACCGAAGTAGCGCGAAGGTTCAGGAATTGCCTGCGCCAAAGCGCGTTAGCAGATGCGTTCGCAGCGAGGCCGCAGAGCACTGGCAGCCCACGCACGGAAAAGGGAATTGGCCCGTGGTCCGCAACTTTTCTCCGTTGCGGCGGTTGAATCCGCCGGTCCGGTCGATGAACTGCCCCCACCAGCCGTAGTGATAGCGCAATTCGGATGGCGCGGTCATGCTCGCGGCCCACTCGGGCGGAAAGAGCTCCTGGAACGGCTTGAGCGCATTCAGCCAGCTCCCGCAGTGAACCGAATCGGCCTCGGGCTGCCGGGCTTTCGCGTCCGCGAGCAACCGGAGCAATTCCGCCGCTCGGGCCGCGGGAGCGGCGAACGGCGACTCGGGCACGAAGGGATTTGCGAGATGCAGGTCGATCCGCGAACGCCCGTCCTTCAGCCGTGCGAGCTCGTAGGTGAAGAACCCGAATGGCCGCTCTTCCGGCTTTGGCCAGGCGCGCGCGTCGTCTTCGATGCGCGGTTCTATGAATGGACGCATGTGCTCCAAAGCCGCGCGTTCCAGCGCGCCTGAGTCGGCATCGTCCTTATGCCGGTCGAAGAGCGCCTGAAGCGCGGCGACGAGCGCATTCCAGCGCGCGTCTTGAAAGCCCGAGGCCGGATGGTTCATGCCGTCGAAAAGGACGGTCATGCGATAGAGATTCGTGCGAACGGTCAGGGCCTCGAAGAGCGGCATGCCTTCGCGCTTCAGCTTGCGGGCCAGCCAGAACGAGAGCGGGACGACGCCTTCGATAAAATCGCGGCGCGCCTCAATCGACAAGGGCATTGGAAGGCTCCCGGAAGCTCGGCGCCGGCGATCACTTGCCCGTGAGCCTGCGGATCATGAGCGCGCATTTGTCGGCGTCATGATCGGCGGCGGAAGAAAAGATCAGTTCGTGCAGATGGCCGCCCGCGCGCAGTTTGACGGTGCGCTGTTCGGTGGCGTCGTCCCGCGAGTAGTCGAACGCCTGGATATCCTTAAGCGGAATGAGGTGGACTTTGCCGGTCTCATGGAGCAGCAGATCCACCGAAGTCTTGGAGATGCGGTCGATCTCTTTCTTTACGGCTTCGCGTTCTTCGGCCTTGGCCTTCTCGCTCTTGATGCGCCGGATCAGAGTGGTCGCGCGCATGAACGGGTTGCCCATCTCGGAGGCGCTCACGCCGGTATCGGGATCCACCTCGCCTGCGCGCGCCACCACCACGGTATCGCGGTTGACGCCGCCCAGTCCGAAGAAGACGGTCCCGTTGGAACGGTAGAAGCATGGGAACGTATGAATCATGGTGCCGGAGAAGGCTCCGGGTTTGTGGGCTTCCTTGGGCTGGTTGCCTGTGACTTGAAGCTGCGCTACGCGGCCCTGCGCGCGCTCGATCTCCAGGTTGCTGTACCCGCCCTTTTTCATGGCCAACTCGACGAAGCGGCCATAGAGGATGATGGCGCGGTTGCGGTCCTTGCCGGTGTAGTCGGGGCGTTCGTAGATCCGCGCGAGGGCCCGGTAGCCGTCGGGATTCCCGGGGTTATTGCGAATCTGTTCTTCAAGGACGCCGATGGCCTTGTCGAAACGCCCGGTCACGCACCAGACCGCGGCCACCTCTTCGAGCAGGTCCACGCCCTTGGCCCGGCTGGTGGACTCGATGTATTGAATGGTCGCGATGGCGCAGCCGCTGCGGCGGTTCCAGTTGGTGCACAGGAGACAATCGGCGTGCTTGCCGATGTTGATATCGGCGCCGGGCAGCGCCTCGACCGCCATGCCTTCCGCGAACTTACAATGCCCTTGCGAAATGTCGTAGCCCCAGCGCCCGTCCGCCTGCTTGTGGAAGTAGCTCGAGACGCCGCTCTTGCGAATGAGCATCCCCGAGGTGGGGCGCATGAACAGGCCGGAGGGAGGTTTCGGCTGTATTTCTTCTTCGGTCTGAGCTTCTGCGCGCGAGGAACTCTCCGTGGGTTGGGGCGGAGGGGGCGGTGCGGGCACTTGCGCAAGATTTGCTCTGCTGCCGCCCGGACGGGGTGGAGGCGGCACCTTTAAGTTCGGCGGCGGAACACGATAATCCTCCAAACGAAGAGCGGCTTCGTTCGCAGGCGGCTTCTGCGCATCGCCGGAAGACCCATCCGCGGGGCTGTAATCGTCCCCGGTCAGGGTAAGATCTTTGTCGAAGACCATGTGGCGCTTGGAATCGGCCGCAGCGGGCCTCGGCAGCGCGGGCTCCGCGGCCGCTTCCGGGTTGGGCGTCAGGTTCATGGCATCGGGAGGAGGAACGGCCGGCGCTTCCGTGGCAGGCGTGTCGAGAACCCGCGTGGTCGCCTCCGCGGCGGCGCTGGCCTCGGCCGTGGCGTCTTCTTCGGCCTGCGCAGGCATCTTCGCTTTCCGCTCCGCTTTGACCTTGCGCACGCGCTTGGAGAGCGAGATCTCCGCCAGGGCCTGATTGGTATTCACGGCGGCCAGGGCCTCGAGCAGTTCCAGTCCGGACTGGTAGCGATCCTCCGATTTCTTCGCCAGGAGCTTGTTGCAGATGCCTTCGAGGGCCTCCGGGATCGCGGAATCGACCTCGCGCAGCGACTTCACCGGTTCGTAGAGATGCTTGAAGATCAGCGAGGGCAGGTTGTCGCCTTGGAACGGAGGGTTGCCAGACAGGCACTCGTAGAAAACACAACCGAGCGAATACAGGTCGGAGCGTGTGTCCACTTCTTTACTCATGCCTTGCTCGGGCGAGAGGTACGTGGGCGTGCCCATGATCTGGCCGTCTTGCGTCAAGGTATGGTCCGAGGCCGTCGCTTTGGCGAGGCCGAAGTCCATCACCTTTACCAGACCGCCCATCGAGACCATGATATTCGCGGGCTTGATGTCGCGATGGACGATCCCGGAGTCCCCCGCGAGCGCCAGCGCCTTCGCAACGGCGCGAATGATCTCGACGGCCTCATCGAGCGTCAACTTGCCGGTATCGCGAAGCAGATGCGCGAGGTCCTCGCCCTCGACGTACTCCATGGCGTAAAACGGCGCGCCCTTGTGTTCGCCGATCGTGTAGATCTGAATGATGTTGGGATGCACGAGCTGCGCTGCGGCGCGCGCTTCGCGATGAAAGCGTTCGTAGAACGTCGAACCGCCCGTGGCGGGCCGGGCGAGCAGTTTCAAGGCGACCCAGCGGTCCAGCGCGACCTGACGCGCTCGAAATACAACACCCATCCCGCCCTCGCCGAGCTTCGATTCTAGAACGAATTCGCCGATTTGATATACGCCAGCCATGCCCGCACCCAAGAGCCGCAAAGAAATGATACATCATCCATCTTAAAAGCGATTACTGCACCTTGCGTAGAATCTTTTTACGTGCAATCAGGGATAGAGCAAGAGCATTCGTGCAAGTAGAAAGGCTTCCGCCTGATGGTAAGTCAGGCAGGACGAAAACACATCGTTACGGCAGGCTTAACGAGGCTTGAGTGTCTCGCGTTGGTATTTGGTGCCTAGGCGCCAACCGAAGAAGATTTGGTCTTGGGATGCGTGACGGACGATAGAGAGGCCTCGCTTGAAAGGAAGCGCACCAGCGCCGTGACGTGATCGGCTCGGTTCGCTTGAGCCATGGGAAAGAGAAGTTCATAGGCGGACGTGCCGCTCCAGATAGTGACCCTGCGGATACCGCGTTTGGCATCGTCCTCGACAGCGGTCTTCTTGACAGAGTTGAGGTGAATCCAGAGATTGGAACGGTGATCTTTGGCCATGGCCACGGGATTAAGCCCACTGACGTGTTCGATCTCCTTAGCCGTCAGCGCGATCTCCTGTTTAAGGTCTTTCTCGCCCATCAGCTTGCGCCAAAGAAAGGTCGCTTTCTCGAACGTTTCGCCCACCTCTAGCGAGGATATGCCCGAGTCGGGGTCGGCGTCGCCCACGTACGCCATCACCAGCACGTCATACGTAAGCGCGCAGGCATAGAAGTGGGTGAGGCCCCCGCTGCGGTGGAAGCAATTGAACGTGGCCAAAGGCGGCGCCTCTTCGGCTGCCGCGGAAGACGGAACCGCCTGCCGGCTCAGCACCTGAACGCGCACCGCCGCTCTTTTGAACTCAGGATGATATTGGGCGTTCTTTCCTCTTAGCTCCATGTAGCGCCCATAGAGCACAATCGCGCGACGCTTGTCCTTGCCGTGGTATCCGGGATGGTCGTACACCTTGGCCAATGCCAAGTAGGCGTCGGGGCTGTCGCTGTGAGCCTTCAGGTAGGTCTCCAGCCGCGAGATCGCCCGGTCGAAGCGGCCGATCTCCACCCAGGCATGGGCCTGTTCCGTCACAAACTGCATGGGCGATTGGTTGCAACGGCTTTCGCTGAGTGCGAGATTGCTTCCCAGCACGCAGCCGACGCGCGGGTTCCAGTTTGAACAGAGCTGGCAGTTGCCAATGGCTTTGGCCTTCGAGATCGCGGGATCTTGGATGGCCGCCGGACCTTCAACACATCCGCATTCAGGATGCTTGGGGTCCACGGCCCAACGGCCATCGGGCAGCTTCTCGAAATAGCCGTAGGCAACGAGTTGAGACTCGGTAAGCGATTCTAATCCCACGTGTTCTCCCTGCTGCGTTACCCAGTTGAAACTCCTGCAACCTATGTCCTTGCCGAAAGATAACGCGAAAATATAGCGCGATATAACAACATATCTTCCTTCAACTTATAGAATACTACACATCGTGCAGTTGGTCAAGAAAGTCGTTCGGAATTCCCTGGCGCTTGCGCCCGAGCGGAATTTTAGGATAAGTGCCTCGCCTATGGCTGAAACGCATCCAACCTCAGAAAATGCTGGAGCGAGTGCCCCTTCCGAGGGCGAGCAGCGTTGGGTCTTCTCGTACGGCGGGTTCACGCGCCTGTTTTTCGGATCGCTGGTGGGTACGCTGGGAGACCGTTTTTACCAGATGGCCACCATTGCGGCGGTGATGCTGGCCTTTCCGGATCCCAGTTCCCAGGTCGCGCTGATCACGCTGGCCGGCGTCGTGCCGCAGTTCTTTTTCTATCCCATGATCGGCTCGGTCGTAGACGGCATGGACCGCAGGCGTCTGCTTTGGGGTGTCTGCCTGCTCAAAGCGCCCACCGTCTGGGCCATGATGTTCCTGCTGCTGGGCGATCTGAAGTCGGACTACTTCCGCACGCATTGGTTCATCCTGTTGCCGGTGATCTTCCTGCTCAGCCTTTTCACGGTCCCGTTCGGACCGGCGCGGGCCAGTTCGATCCCGGACGTCGTGCCGGAAGAAGAGACGGGCATCGCGGCCAGCCTGTTGGCGGTGACGGGGCTCGTGAGCATCCTGCTCGGCACCTACATCGGCGGTACGCTGGCCGACAAGTACAAGCCCTACTCGATTATCCCCATGGCCAGCGGATTCTACATCATCGCCACGCTCATGCTGCGCGCGCTGCCGGACGCGGTGGCGGTGCCCGGGATGAAACGGAAAGCGGCAAACGGGGCGTCCGCCGCAGCGGCCGTGGATACCAGTCGCGGCGGCAGCACTGCGGCTCCTCCTGCCGAAGGCGGCAAGGTCCTCCAGTTCTTCCGGAACAACTGGGCAGGCCTCAAGTACTGCCTCAGCAAGAAAGGCGTCGCGGCGCTGATCGTCTTCGAGGCGTCATTCTGGATCACGGCCGTCGCGTTCTATACGTTAATCACCTGGCATTCGTCGCTGGTGCTGCATCTGGCGGAGAGCGGCCGGATCTTCTTCTTCAGCGTGGGCTTGGGCTGCGCCGGGTTGGGGCTCTTCTTGGGCGCGCTCACCATCGGCAAATTCAGCGCGCGCATAAGCCCGCTTTTTACCTACCCGATCGCCTACGTGCTCATCGGCCTGGCGATGCACACCCATTTTGGCGCGCAGGGCGCGGCCAATCCCGAGCGCGCACTGCTGGAGTTCTCGGAGCGCTACCAGACGGAAGAGGTCTTAAGGGAAGTCCCCGAGGCCGAACGGGCGGGCATTCGGGCGCTGGCCGAACGCATCGCCGGCGATACGAAGTCCTTCGATCGGGCCCGGATCGAGAAGCTCGACGCCGAGAACATGGCCCTCGCGAAGGGTCTCTTTCCCTTTATGTTCCTGCTGGGACTCGGCGGCGGCCTGCTGCTCGGGCGGATCGACGCCGACATGCTCGCCATCACCGACGAGACCATGCGCGGGCGCGTCTTCTCGATCAAGGGCTTCATCTTTACGTCCGCCTTAATGGGCCCGCTGTTCGTATTCGGCTTCTATTCTCATTTCGACGTGCGCTGGAACACGGCCCATTTCATGCCGCCGGCCATGATGCTCGGTTTCTTCGCGGTCCTGCCGCTCGCTTGGATGCTCGATGTCGGCATCTACGCGAATCCCAAGAAGCTCAACATGGGCGGGCCCCTCGAGCGTTTTACGTTTTACACCGCGCGCTTCATTGCCTGGTGCATCGCGAAGGTTTACTTCCGCATCCACATCGAAGGCCGCGACAAGGTGCCTGAATCGGGCCCGGTGATGCTCGTTGGAAACCACGGCAGTTTCCTCGACCCGGTCTGGCTTGGCATCTGCATGAAACGCCGGGTGCAGTACATCATGCATTCGAGCTACTACTACTCGTGGGCGCATCCGTTCTTCCGCTTCATGATCTGCATCCCGGTGGACGAGGCGAGCCAGATCCGTGCCTTGAAAGAAGGTTCGAAAGCGCTCGCGCAGGGCATCTGCATCGGGATGTTCCCCGAAGGCACGGTCACGCGCACAGGCCAAATGAGCAAGCCGAAGATGGGCGCGATGTTCCTGGCGCAGCGGGCCGGCGCCACGGTGGTCCCCTGCGCGATCAGGGGCAATACCGAAGCCTTTCCACGGTCGGCCAAGTTCCCAAAGCCCAGCAAGGTCACGATTCTCGTCGGCGAACCGTTCAAGATTCCCGAGGATGCCTCGCGCGAAGAGGTCGCCCGAGCCTCCGACAAGGCCATGGCCGAGATTGCGAAGATGCTCGGCATCGAGCCGCCGCCGAGTTGCATGGAAGATTTGAAGGACCGCAAGCGGCCGAAGGACGGGGACGATAAGAACGGCGGGGGCGGCGGCGCGAGTCCCACGCCCGTTCCCCACGCGTCTTAAATTGATCGGCTGAGGAATCTATTGGTGCCGACTGTCTACATTATCGCAGGGTGCAACGGCGCGGGTAAGACCACCTTTGCGAACACGCTCTTGCCTCAATACGCCGGCTGCGCGGAGTTCGTAAATGCGGACCTGATTGCCAAGGGTCTCTCGCCCTTCAATTCAGAAGGCGTGTCCTTGCAAGCCGGAAAAGTCATGTTGCGAAGGCTGCGCGAGTTGGCGGAAAAGGGCCTCGATTTTGCATTTGAAACCACGCTAGCAGGGCGGAGCTACTTACCCTTTCTTCGTGATCTGAAAACAAGAGGCTACATCTTGCGCCTATTTTTCCTCTGGGTGCCCAACCCATCGACCGCTATTGAACGGGTAGCTGACAGGGTTGCCAAAGGCGGCCATCACATTCCGCCGGAAGACGTGCGCAGGAGACATTCAAAGAGCATCCAGAATCTTCTCCAAGTCTACGGTCAGCTAATGGATCACTGGATGCTTTTTGACAATACGGACCGCAGCAGACTCATTGCTTACTGGGAATGCTCACAGTTGATTGTCATTGATGCCGCGATATACTCGCAGATCAAGAAGTCGGGAGGTGTGGCATGATCAAAAAGCTTGAATTGCCGAATATTCCCGACCACGTTCTTTATGAAATGGCGGCCGTCGAAGCGTATGCCGGTGTCGTAGCTGAACATCGCCGTTTGGGAATGCCTCTAACCACTTGGCGTGACGGCAAGGTCGTAAAAATCCCTGCCGACCAGGTGCCCATCCCCGACCCCAACGAGGTCCTGGAACGCTGGAAGAAGAGCCAAAAGGAACACGGTACCTCCAAGCCCTGAATGTCCGCTGCCTTCAATCCACTTTGATGCGATTTGCTTCCTCCAAGTTCATGCGGTATAGTCCCACCCATGATGCCGCACCGCCGCAACCCTATGTTCTCTCCGCGCTTCGCCGCGGAATGGGAGTTCTCACGGCCGCGCATGGCTTCCACGCGCGGCTGCTTCGTCGTGTGTTAATCCCAACCGTTTACTAGCCGGAAACGTCCCTAACCGTTACAAGAGCGCTTCGAAACGTTCGAGCCGCCACGCGCCGCCGTTTGAATTCGTCTGGGGAAGCCATGTCCACCGCACCGCAGCCGGGCGAGATGCCCACACAGTACGACCCGAAGCAGTTCGAAGACGCCACGTATGAACGCTGGGAGAAGTCCGGCGTCTTTCATTCCGAGCCCAAAGCGGGCCGCAAGCCCTACACCATCATGATCCCGCCGCCGAACGTGACGGGCGTCCTGCACATCGGCCACGCGCTGAACAACTCGCTGCAGGACCTCCTGGTCCGCTTCCGCCGCATGCAGGGCCGCGAGACGCTCTGGCTGCCCGGCACCGATCACGCCGGCATCGCCACGCAGAACGTGGTGGAGAAACAGATCGCAAAGAACGAGAACAAGAGCCGCTACGAGATCGGCCGCGAGGAACTGATCAAGCGCATCTGGGACTTCACCAACCAGTCCGGCGACACGATCCTGAAGCAACTCCGCAAACTCGGCGCGAGCTGCGACTGGCAGCGCAAGCGCTTCACGCTCGACGAGGGCCTGAACAGCGCCGTGCGCGAGGCCTTCGTGAAACTGTTTAAAGACGGCCTGCTCTATCGCGGCAAGTACCTGGTGAACTGGTGCCCGCGCTGCCGGACCACTCTGAGCGACGACGAAGTGGAGCACGAGGAAGTGAACGGGCGGCTCTATGAGCTGCATTATCCGTTTGCCGACTCAGCAAGCAGGACTCAGAACTCGGCACTGCCGTATCTGACCGTGGCGACGACGCGTCCCGAGACCATGCTCGGCGACACCGCCGTGGCCGTGCACCCGGACGACGAGCGCTACAAGCATCTCATCGGCCAGAAGGTAAAGTTGCCGCTGACGGGCCGCGAAATCCCCATCATCGGCGACGCGGCGCTCGATCGTGAGTTCGGCACCGGCTGTCTAAAGGTGACGCCCGCGCACGATCCGGTGGACTACCAGATCGGACTGCGCCACAAGCTGCAGATCTTGAATATCCTCACCGAGGACGGCCGGCTGAACGAAGAATGCCCGCCCGAGTTCCGCGGGATGGACCGTTACAAGGCGCGCAAGGCGGTGATGGAGGCGCTCAAGGCGCTGGGCCTGACGGGCGAGATCAAGGACCACAAGCAGCAGGTGGGCCACTGTTACCGCTGCCACACGATGATCGAACCGTTCCTCACCTCGCAGTGGTTCGTGAACATGAAGCCGCTCAGCAAGCTGGCCGTGGCCGCGACCGCTTCGGGCCGCGTGAAGTTCCACCCCGAGCGCTGGACGAAGGTGTACCTCAATTGGTTCGAGGACGTGCGCGACTGGCCGATCTCGCGCCAGATCTGGTGGGGCCACCAGGTTCCCGCGTGGTACTGCCTGGAAGACAACGCCGGCACGATCGAAAAGATCGAGGCCGGTCCCGACGAGCCGTTCGAGATCGTGGAGAACGGTAAGCGCTACCGTTATCTGATCGGCGAGCACGCCAAGCCGATCGTGGCCAGCGAAGACCCTTCGAAGCTGCCGCAGTACCAGGGCAAGACGCTGGTGCGCGACCCGGACGTGCTCGACACGTGGTTCTCGAGCGCCCTCTGGCCGTTCAGCACGCTCGGCTGGCCGGAGAAGACCAAGGAACTCGAATACTACTACCCCACCGACACCCTGGTGACCTCGCGCGGGATCATCTACTTCTGGGTGGCGCGCATGGTGATGATGGGCGAGCACCTGCTCGGCAAGGAGCCCTACCGCGACGTGGTGATCCATGGCACGGTGCTGGATGGCGACGGCGCGGTGATGTCCAAGAGCAAGGGCAACGGCATCGACCCGCTGGACATCATCCAGCGCTACGGCGCCGACGCGATGCGCTTTACCATCTTCGACATGGCCACCGAGGGCCAGGACATCAAGTTCCCGGTGCAGATCGTCTGCCCGCACTGCGACGAGATGCAGGAACTCCCGCGCAAGCGCACCGAGCCGGTGATGAAGTGCGCGAAATGCAAGCAGGACTTCCAGCAGCCCGTGCCCAACGAGCCGACGCTCGCCGAACCGAAGATGGGCGCGCTCGACAGCAAGCGCTTCGAGAAGGGCCGCAACTTCACCAATAAGGTGTGGAACGCCGCGCGGTTTGTCCTGACGAGCATCGACGCCGATACGGCCAAGCGCTTGGAAGACCACGCGGCCATCGAAGCCGGGCTGCGCGACGAGGACCGCTGGATTCTCTCGCGGCTAACAGGAACAATTAACCAAGTGACAATAGCCTTGGATAACTTTGATTTCAGCAGGGCCACAAACAAATTATACACCTTTTTCTGGGATGAATTTTGCGCTTGGACGATCGAATTGAGCAAGTCGCGATTGCAGCCGGGTTCTTCGGATAAGACTGCGGCCACTGCAGTACTTGTGCACGTGCTCGACCGGAGCCTACGTCTACTGCATCCGTTCTGCCCGTTCATCAGCGAAGTGCTGTGGGCCGAACTGGCGAGGAAAGCCCCTACGCCAACCTCGCGCAACTTAGGTTACCCGCCGACCGACGACGTGGGCAAGGAGCGTCCATTCGTGGGTGAAATGCTCGCAGGTTCGTGCTGGCCGGATCCAACCTTTGGCTTGTTGAATACCGATCTAGAAGATGAATTTCTTAGTGTGCTCGAAGCCGTGCGCGCGGTACGTAACATCCGCCAGAAGAACGGCATCCAGCCAAAGGAAGCGCTGAGCGTGTTCATCAAGACCACGGACGATGCGGCGGCGAAGCGTCTCCTGGCGCAGAAGCACATCCTGGTGCAGATGGCGAACGTGAAGCAGATCGAGATCGGCCTAAATGTTCAGAAGCCTAAGCCAGCCGGAACGGAAGTGTTCGCGGGCGCGGAGTTGTACGTGGCCCTGGCCGGACTGATCGATCCCGCCAAGGAGCGCGAGCGGCTCGCGAAGGAGATCGAGCGCACGCAGCATGCGGTGAACCAGGGCAAGAAGAAGCTGGGCGACGATAAGTTCGTAAAGAACGCGCCGCCGGATAAAGTGGACGCCGAGAAAGCCCGGCTGGCCGAGTACCGGGCCAAGGTGGCGAGCCTGCAGGCGGCCTTAAAGGATCTGGATTAGTCCGAACTCGGCAGTCTCGCGCTACTATAGGCGGCAATCGAGGGCGTATTTGTGCGCACACATAATCTGGTTTTTCGAGCGAGTTTGGCGGCCGTGCTGCTGGCGGCGGCGGGCTGCGGCTCGGGCGGAAAGAAGACCGAGCCGACGCCAGACCTGCCGGTTACGGTTGCGCCGGTTGAACCGCCGGTGGTGTGGGAGAAGGACCAGACCCTGGAGGCCGCCGCGGCGGCCTTCGCCAAAACGGTGGAGAAGTCGATCAACCGCGGCGATGCGCGCTTCATGCAGGCGCACATGGATTACGCGGGCATGCTCAAGGCGGCCGCCGAACCTTGGAAACTGCCCCCCTCCAGCCTGGAAGGCATCGAGAAAAAGTTCGTGGAATCAGGCATGGCGGCGACGCTGGCGCTGGAGACCAGCCGCGGCGCGGCGGTCAAGCTGCTGCGCCTGCGCGAAGTGGACGGCCAGTGGCGCGCCATGCTGCGCATGCTCAGCCGCGACGGTCTGCAATACCACGAACTCTACCTCGCGCCCGACGCCTCGCGCACGCTCAAGATCGTGGACGCCTGTTCGTACCTCAGCGGCACCAAGGCGAGCGACTCGCTTAGGCATTTCCTGCTGCCGCTGGCTGTCGAGAAGGACAAGGCGGTGTTGGACCAGCTCACGCCGTCCGAACGCGCGTTTGTCGAGAACATCTCGGCCGTGTCCTACCTGCAGACGAAGATGCTCTCGGGGGATTACACCGAGGCCCTGAAGATCTACGAAAGCCTGCCCGACGCGGTGAAATCCGATCCAGAGGTGGCGCAGATGCGCTTTGCCTGCGCGCGCCAGCATGGCACGGACGATTACTTGAAAGCGATCGAGGACTTCCGCACGCGCTTCGCGGGCAAGGGCCTCACCGACCTGCTGCTCATCAAGTACTTCTTTGCGGCAGGCCGCGAACCGGAGGGCTTCGAAGCGCTTGACCGGCTCGACAAGGCCGTAGGCGGCGACGGGCTCCTCGACCATTTCCGCGCCAAGGCCTACAAGAAGCTCAACGATACGCCGAAGGCGAAGGCCTTCGCGCACAAGGCCCTCGAAGCCGACCCCACCATCGAGTACGCGTATTACATGCTGATGGATTACGCGCTCGCGGAAAAAGATTATGTGGAAACGACGCGGCTGCTGGACGAGTTCGAGAAGCACATGCCGCAGGCGACGCTGAATCTGGAACAGGAGAAGACCTTCGCGGAATTCCTCAAATCCAAGGAATACGAAGACTGGATGAAGCGCCGCGCGCTACGGTAGGCGGTCTTACTTCTCCTGCGGAGCCGTCTGCACCGGCCCCAGCGCGTCCTCGCCGCGTTCCAGCAGATCGTTCAGAAAGTTGATGATGCGGACGTGCGCGGCCTCGCCATGCACGATCAGGAGTTTGCCGGTGGACGCGTGATACGCGCAGCAGGTCGCGGGATCGTTCCAGGAATCGGGGTAGACCTTGCGCCGGATCTCGTGCGCGATCACCTCGCCGCTCAGCAGCGGGGTGCGCGCCAGCACCTGATCCAGTGGATACGCGCGAACGAAGGCGATATCCCAGAGGAGTTCGCCCGACGGGTACGGTTCGCCGCCTTTATAGAACCAGAGGCCCGCGCCGTTCTGCGGCTGGCAGCCGTCAAACCCGGCGGCCGCGACGACCTCCCGCACGGCTTCTCGGAAGGGCACGTCGTCGAGCTTCAACGTGATCCGCGGCAAGGCGTCCAGGGGATCGGGCGGCGCGAGCGGGTTGGGGTCGCTGAGCAGGTTCCGGGCGGGCTTCAGGTACTGGAACTTCGCGAACTGGGCCGGATCGAAGCCCGCCGGCACGCCGGTCATCTCGGAGAGATCGCGCAGCGCCCAATCGATGCGCCGGCCCTGCCAGTCGAGCTTGAGCTTGGTCTCCGCGAGCTTGCGCCGCAGGAGGAACTCGGCGGCGGTGAGCCACTGCGTAGGCGGAATCCCGATGCCCTTGGGCGCGCGCAGGAACGCCACCATCTCCTTCAAACGCTGGCACGCGCGCAGCGGCAAAAAGGCGATGGCCTTGTTGCTGTCCGCCTGCAGCAGGAGCTGCGCGTCGGCGCGCTCCGTCAGGATGCCGCGGAACGGCCGGCGCAGAACCTCGAGCAGGTCCGAGGCGTCCTTGTTGCGGTAGAGCGCGTCGATAGCGACGACCTCGTTCTTCAGCTCCTCGTCGGCGGCCCAGGCGGAGGGCTTCACCAACCAGACCGAAGCCTTGCTCTCGCGGCGGTAAGCGCCGCCGGACTGCCGCGCGATCCAGTCCAGCAGCAGGCCCACGGGCGCGTACTCAACGCCCAAGTCCAGCGGCACCTTCTCGAACTGATCGGTCGGGCAGAGTTCCTGGCGGACGCGCAGCGTCACGTTGCAATCGTGCGGGAAACGCTGCACGGCCCGGTCGAGACTGCTCTCGTAGCAGCGCAGGGAGACGCGGCGGCTCAGCGGATCGGTGTCGGGCGGAACGTCCTCGCCGGCCGGATCGGCCACCGTATCGGCAGCCTTGAGCACGCGCACGAAAGTCTCGACGGGGCGGCTGTCCAGCTTGCCGTCGCTCACGATCAGGCGTACGCGGTAGACGCCCTCGCGCTGCGCGCTGAACTCCGCCTTCAGGCCGTCCAGTGCCTTGATGGTCACGCCGCGCACGACATCGACGCTCATCCACTTGGCCGTCAGGGGTTCCGCGTCGCGGTCGTTGGAGAGCGAGCCGTCCAGCTCCACGCGCTGGCCCACGAAGCCGTCCTGCGGCAGCGTCAGGCGCGCTTCGGGCCGCCGGTCGCCCATCAGTTCATCGGCGCCCGCCGGTACACGGAAGGCCCGGCGCTCCGGCACGCGCCCGGCGTGTTCGGCCTCGAAGAGATACAACCCCGGAACCAGCGCGCGGAAGAGCGTCGTTTTCGTTTTCTCGTCGTAGGTGAGCCGGACCTCCGGGCCCAGGAGTTGCTTCCAGCTCTCGCCGGGAAGGAAGATGCCGTCCGCGTAGCCCTCGCCCGCGCCTGTCATCGTCAACGCCTGGTCGATGGACAGCGCGGGCTCGCCATCCTTCACGCTGAAGGCCAGCGGGACGGCCGGGCTCCAGCCCTTCGCGTTCTTGGCCTTCAATTCGATGCGGTAGTCGCCGGGCTTCTCGAGCAGGCGCCAGACGCGCGGCGAAGACGCCTCCGCTTCGCTCAGGTTCAGCGGCGGCCCCCCGGTCTGCTTCCACGCGTAGGCTTCGGGCGAACCCTTGGTCCGGTCCGCGCGCAGCGCCACCCAGCGCCCGAGCGCAGGCTCGCCGTCCAGTACCGGCAGCGGGAGCGGCGTGCCGTCCTCGGAAGCTTCCAGCGGGATGGTCTCGGCGGGCGGCGGTTCTTCCGCGGCGGCAGCGAGGGCCGCGGCAAGCGCGAGCAGGCTGAGGAACCGCGGCTTCATAGCGTTAGTTTAGACGAACGAGCCCGGTATTACAGGGCATGAAATGTGGGGCATCTGGCTCGCAGCTCTCGGCTCACAGCAGAAGCCAAACGCTCGATCAATGCCCGGAGCCGCGAGCCAGAATGCCGCGAGCTGCTTCAAAACGTATCGATATCGGTGAGCCTCGAAATCGAGACCACCCGCGCCATGTTGATCCAGGTGAACTGGCGGTTCTTGCGCACGCCGATGCCGCGCGCCTCGTGGACGTAGCGTTCCTTGGAGAGCGAGGACTTGGTCAGCTCGTGCACGTCCACTTCGGCCAGTTTGAGGAACTCGAGATCCGCGGATTCAATCCGACCCAGATAAATAAAGTGCGAGTCGGTGTCTACGACGACGACCTGGCCGAGCAGTTCACGCAGCCCTTCGGGCGTGCGGTCCGATTTTGGATTTCTGATTTCGGATTTTGGATTGGAAGACAAAGCCAATCCTCCCTTAATTCTAGCCTGCTTGATTCTGGCTTACGAAGCCCGCCGTTCAATCCAAAATCTAAAATGCTTTGAGGAACCCTATTACCGCCTGCTCCAGGTCCTTCGTGTTCACGTCGTCCACGCGGTCCCAGAAGGGCTCCAGCCGCAGCGCCGTGAGCTTGCACTGCGCGCCCAGGGACTTCGCGAGTTGCTCGCTCTCCGGCGCGGCATCGGTACGGTGGGAGATCTGCACGAGCAGCGAGGGAACCGCGATTGCAGGCGCGGTGGAGAGATCGAGGGCGGCGACCTCGTCAAAAAAACCCGGCGCCACGGCGAGGCCCTCGAAGTCCAGAACATCGGGACGAGGGGCGAGGGCTTCCGGCGAGCTCTGCCGAGCGGACGCTGGACGCGACGCCACTTGAGATTCGCCGGATGATGGCTGCCCTTCGCCTTGCGTCATCTCAGCGCGAATTTTGGAGCGCAAGCGCCACAGGCGCGCCTGGGCCGCGCCTTTGATCACGGGCGCGAGCGCCACCACGGCTTTCGCGTTGAGCTTCGCGCCTTCCAAAAGGCAGAGCGTCGCGCCTAAGCGCAGGCCCACTAATGCGACGGCATCGGCGCCGCACTGCTTCGCCAGTGCCTGGCGTGCAGCCGCGAGATCGGCCGCCAAGTCCGGCCAGCGCCGAACCCCAGAGTCGCCGCCGGACTCGCCGCTGCCGCGGTAATCGAAGCGCAGCACCGGGTGGCCGTCCGTAGCCAGCGCGCGGGCGAGACTCGTGAGCGCCGCATAGGCGGACTTGCGTTCTTCAAAGAGTGATGGCGCGACGAGCACGGGAATTTTGGCCGGCGCATCCGGCGCGTGGTAGACGCCGTAAAGAGGAGTGCCGTCGGAAGCGGGAAAGTAGCCGGGGGTCTCGGGCATGCGTGGATTCTAAAACGTAAAACGTAAAACGTAAGGTCCGAAGATAGAGAAGCAGGGGGTTACGGCGGCTGTAATTACGTTTTACGTATGACGCGTTAGTCTTCACGCATCCGGCTTCTTCCCGCGCACGACCTCGGCGATATTCTTGACTGTGCGGAACTTCTTGACGGAGAACTCGTCGTCGCCGAGCTGAATGCCGAAGACTTCCTCGAGGCCGATCACGATCTCCATGAGCTGCACCGATTCCAGCCCCCACTTCTTGATCAGGTCGTCCTCGTCGGCGATCTCCTCAGGCTTGAATTTAAGCATCAGGCGCTCGACGATCATCAGTTTCAGACGCTCTTCCAGGCGTTCGCCGGCCATGGTGGGCTCCCTCCTGCGGAAAGTGGACGAAATGTAACCGTCGTCCCGAAAGAGGTATAAACCGAATGCACGCGCTCGGCTACGCCAATCTTTAGCGAGGCGCAATGACATACGCTATACGCGCTTGACACACCCACGCACAACGTGTAGACGCTATGTTTCGAAACACTTGACTGCGGCCGGACCTTTTCGTTTAAACAGAGCGGGACCCGAACGCCCATGGTCCAGATCAATTTCGCGACGCGAGAAGTAAACTGCAAGATCGTCTTTTATGGTCCCGGCCGCTGCGGCAAGACGACGAACCTCCAGGTGGTTCACGCCAAGGCGCCCGCGAACTCGACCGGCGAACTCGTCTCCATCGCCACCGAGACCGACCGCACCCTCTACTTCGACTTTCTGCCGCTGGACCTCGGCACCGTGGCCGGCATGCGGACCAAGTTCCAGCTCTACACCGTGCCCGGGCAGGTCTACTACGACGCGACCCGCAAGCTGGTGCTCCAGGGCTGCGACGGCATCGTTTTCGTCGCGGACTCGAACCCGGACATGATCAACGAGAACATCGAGTCTCTCGAGAACCTGGCCAAGAACCTGAAAGAGAACGGGCTGGACATCAACGATATCCCGCTGGTGCTGCAGTGGAACAAACGCGACCTTCCCAATGCGGTGCCCGCCGAAGAACTCAACGCCAAGATGAACCGCAACAACTGGCCCACGGTCGAAGCGGTGGCCGTGAACGGCGACGGCGTCTTCCAGACATTAAAGGCCATTTCGCAGCAGGTCATCCGCAAGCTCAATCGCGAACAGGGCTACAGCGAAGACGGCGCCAAACGTGGCGGCGCTACGGCGCGCTCATCGGCCATGGCGAGGCCCGCGGCTCCGCCGCCGCCGCCTGCCTCCGTGCCTGCGCCACCGCCTCCTCCACCGCCTCGTGCCGCACCGCCGCCTCCGCCGCCGCCGCCGCCCAGACCCGCCGCGCCACCGCCGCCGGCCCCTGTGCCCGCTCCGGTGGCCGTCGCCCCGGCTCCTGCGCCGCCACCACCGCCTAGAGCGTCTGCACCCGCGCCGGCCCCAGCGCCCGCACCCGCGCCGCCGCCGCCCCCGATGACCGAATCGGCGCCTGCCGAGTCGCCGGTGCAATCCACGATGAAGATGAACCCGGTCTCGCTTGAGATCGCCCGGCGCCGCCAAGCCGAAGCGGCGGCGCAGCAGCAGGTGAGTGCGCCTGCGGAGGAAGCGTCCGCGGTCCCTGAAGAAAGCGCGCCTGAGCCCGTGTCTGAAGGCGGAAGCAAGGCAGGGTTGATTGTGGGCATCGTCGTGCTGCTTTTGGTGGCGGCAGCCGCCGCGGCGTATTTTGGAGGATTCATCAAGCTGTAGCAGAGGTGTGCATGCGGCCCGTCCACAAAAGGCTGGACGTAGTCTGCAAACGGGAGTATTACTGGAGAGCCTAATCATCGACCTGTGCAGGCTCCGGCAGCGGCGGTTATGTGCCGGAGCGTTGTGGGGATCGAGGAGGAAACGAGATGGAATTCAGCGAAAAGATGCGCAAGGCGCGTCTGGTCTTCTATGAAGAAGATATCGAAGAGATTAACAAGATCCTCGAGCACTTCCTCGAACGCTCCCAGGCCAAGTGCGCGCTCCTGATCGACAAGGAAGGCCACTTGGTCACCAAGAAGGGCTTCACCAAGTCGTTCAATACCGACTCCATCGCCGCCCTGGTTGCGGGTTCGTTCGCTTCGACGCGCGAAGTCGCGAAGCTGCTGGGCGAGACCGAATTCTCCGTCCTCTTTCACCAGGGTAAGAACGAGAACATCCATATCGGACTGGTGGCCGAGCGCGCCCTGGTTGTGGTCATCTTTGACGACCGAACCACTCTTGGCATGGTCCGGCTCTACGCCGAGGAACTGACCCAGAAGCTTACCGACACCATGCTGGCCAGCATGGAGAGGAATAAGGATAAGGCCTCCGGCGTCAGCCAGGAGTACCAGCAGGCCGCCGAATCCGCCCTGGACGACTTCTTCGGTTCCGACAAGAAGTAACGCAACCCGAAACACTTGGTGATTCCCCAACCGGGGTGGCCCTAACAGGCCACCCCGGTTTGCTTTGGGAGGAAGAAGCGGGGTGGAGATATCCGCCAATTAGGTGCTGTTGATATTAAATCAGAGCCATTGCTGAATTAGGAGGATTTGAAGTCGGTATTCGTTTTTGTCTTGACTCTCGCAGCGCGTAGCTAAACTCTAGTTACGCCAATCAGTTAAAGCAGCTTTTCCGGTAGGGGACGAGGTGGAACTCCCGTTGGGCATTGCGACCACGCAATGCGGGATGAATGGTCCACTTTGTTCAACAGATCGCCCTTCCGGTACGACGTTTCTAGCGAGCGGAGGAATTCTCCTCTTCCCGTATAAGGAGCCACAGCGCCATGGCACACAGGGTGGTTTGGGGTCTGGACATCGGCAATTCGGCGATCAAGGCCGTCAAAATGGTGCGCTCGGGCACCGAGGCCCGGATCGTCGACTTTGACATCATCGATATCCAGGCGGGCGACGATGAGGCCAACCGGCCGGCGCGCATTCAGGCGGCGCTGAACACGCTCTGCAACAATCATAGTTTCGGGCGCGACGCGGTCTACCTCTCGCTCTCCGGCGACATGTGCCTCTTCCGCGAATTCCAGCTCCCGCCCGGTTCCGAGAGCAAACTCGGCGACCTGGTCCTTTACGAAGCCAAACAGCAGATTCCGTTCCCGCTCGACCAGGTCGAATTGGGCTGGGAGAAGTACGACGATCCGACGGGCGCCGGCGTGGGCGTCGAGATGATCGTGGTGCGCAAGAACATCATTGCCGACTTCCTTACGCTCACCGACACCTCCAAGTTGAACGTTCAGGGCATCACGGTCTCCCCCGTGGCGCTCTTCAACTTCATCAAGTACGAGTACCAGCCCACCGGCGCGACGCTGCTCCTCGACGCGGGCTACAAGAGCACCGACTTCGTGGTGATGAACGGCCGCCACATGTATTCGCGCACGATCCAGATCGCCGGGCGCGAGATCACCCGCGTGCTCGAGAACAAGTTCAAGGTCTCTTACGACAAGGCCGAAGAACTGAAGAAGAACCTCTAGTCGAACAAGCAGAAGGAAAAGATTCTGGGCGTCATCGAGCCCACCCTGCGCCAACTCGGCGCGGAGATCCAGCGCACGATCGGGTTCTACAAGAGCAAGGCGCGCGGCCAGAAGGTGGTCCAGGGCTACCTGCTGGGCCACACCTTCCGCCTGCCGCGCATGGCCGAGACGATGGCCAGCCAGGTGCGCGAGGCGCCCTTTACGGTCGTGGATAACGTCAAACGCATCGTCATCGACCGCGCGGTCAACCCGGGCGTCTTCGCCAACGAGTTCCCGACGATGGCCGTCGCCATCGGCCTGGGCTTGCAGGGTCTGGGCCTCAGCGAACTGACCGTTAACCTGCTGCCCAAGGAACGCGTCACCACGAACCGGATGGAAAAGATGTACGTGCCCGCCGTCGCGGCGGCCGCGGCCATCCTGATCTGTCTTGGCGTGGGGTACTATCGCGCCAGCAAGGACCTGCAGACCCAGAAGGAACTCGAGCGGCAGATCGCGGACGCGACCCACGATTCGGAGGACTTCAGGAAAAAGGTCGCGGAAGCCATCGCCCCGTTGCCCGCCGCGAAGGCCCAAGTGGAAAAGCTCTCGCGCATCGGCCGCGACCGCGGACGCCTGACCCAGATCTACGCTAAGATCGCGGGCCTCAAGGATGCCGAAGGCAAGGCTCTCTGGGGCGATGCCAGCAAGATCTATCTCACCAACCTGTTCCTCTCGCGCATGCCGTTCACCACCGAAGGCTCGCTACAGGCCGCCAGCATCGAGCTGAACGGCGACCGGAGCAAGCAGGTCACCGGATCGCGCAATCTTACCGGTACGGACGGGTTCTACGCGTTCCTCGGCAAGCTGAGGGAGGTCCGCAACGACCTGCCCCTGGTGGTGGTGATCTCCGGCGAGAGCCCGGACTTGGCCACGATCGACAAGGTTCGCGAGATTCTCAAGGGCATGCCCGAGATCGGCGAAGAGATCAAAAACAACTCCATCGAGCGCCTCGAGAACAAGTCGGCCAAGGAGGCCATCGCGAATCTCGATTGGTTCGGCGAGTTGCGCAAGGACCAGCCGGTGTACGGCACGCCGCTGGAGCACCGCTACACGGCGTTCCACCTGCTGTTCCGCTGGAGGCCGCAGGACGACAAGGACCTGGAGATTGCCCAGGCGCCGGCGGCTCCGCCTGCCAAGCCCAAGTAAGGCCGCACCACGTTGAGGGCCGTCTGGAATTTTGCAGTGGACGCGGGTTGCCAAGGAGACTGAATCGTGGACCAGGTCAGGAAGTATCTCTTTTGGATCGTGATCGCGGCCGTGCTGGTGATTGCCGGAGGCGTGTACCTGGTGGTCGTGCCCGGCATCCAGGACCAGGCCAAGACGCTTGGCTCCAGCAACGAGCAGAACCGGAACAAGGTTCATGAACTCGCCAAGAACCCGAAGTTGATCATGAACGGCAATTACGTGGGGGCCGCCGAGAGCTTCGCGAAGCACCTTGGCGCCGAGAGGACCCAGATCAACGACCTGTTCAAGGACAAGAAGCTGGTTCTCGACGAGAAGTTCAAGAAGGCCCCCGAGGACAGAGAGATTCAGTTCGACCAGTGGCTCAAGGATACGCGCCAGGAGATTCTGGATATGGCCTCCAAGGGCGGCCTGCGCCTGCCCGGCGATTTCTCCACGAAACTCATGTTCGAAGGCAAGAAGACCGAGGACGCGGTCGACCGCGAGGCCCGCATCAACCGTCTCGCGTTTCTTTACGAGCTCGTGCGCATTCTCTCCTCGACCAAGGCCGAAGGGACGCGCGCCGGGTTCGATCCGGATATGGGCAAGACCGAAACGGCCGATCACGTAAAGATCGGCGTGGAATCCCTCGACCTGCTGGACATTCTCGCCGACAAGGACTTTACCGCGCGCATGAGCGCCGCGTCCCACAAGGCTTGGGACTTGGCCAAGTCCGGGGCGCTTTTCCACGACGATACCGGCTCCAAGCCCTGCAAGTCGACCGGCGTGGAATTGCGCTTTACGGCGCCCTTCGCGCTCATCCCCTCCGTCCTGCAGGCGCTTGAAGGCAGCAGCGTCTACTACGGCGTGATCTGCAAGCTCGACACGCAGCGGACCGCGGCGGCGTATCCCGGGCAGGAAGACCTGGCCCGGCTGAGCGTTCCGCACAAAGACCTGCCCGAGAGCGCCCGGCTGCACCCATACTACCAGGAGTCCCCGCTGCAGGTCCTGGTCCTGATGGAACTGGTCTCGTACGACGCGGACGGGGCGAAGGCCGCTTTTGCTCCGCCGGCGCCGGCCGCGGCAAGTAAGACGCCGCCCAAAAAGTAAGCGAGAACCCTTTTTGAAATGAACCCGCCGCCGCTGAGGCGGCAGGAGAGGAGCCCGACTCATGAAAGCGATCGTAAGTCACATTGAATGGCTCATGGCAGGCGTCGTGATTCTCGTCTGCGGCGTATTCATTTTCATGGACCTGAGCGAGTCCCAGAACGACGCCCTCGAATCCTTGCGGAACGACGGCAAGAAGATCAACGAGGCGCTCGCGACGAACCCCGTCGATCCCAAATGGGAGTGGTCGCAGGCCAACCAGTCCAAGAACGTCGAGGTCTTCCAGGCCGCAGCCAAGCGCCCGGGCGAAGCCCTCGCGGCCACGCCGGACGGCTGGGTCTTCTATCCGCGCCCGCAGCGCCCATTCGTGGCGGCCGACCAGAAGCCCAAGCTTGACGGCGACATCGTCAAGGTGAAAGCGGCCTTGAATGCGCCCGCCAGCCCCTCGGCCAAGGCCGACCACGGCAGCGTGTACCTCTCCTTCAAGCTGCCGGAAGGCGACGGCCTGAAATTCTTCCACGTGGTGCGCGTGGAAGTCTTTCGTGGAGCGACCGCCGAGGAGATCAAGGACCTGATCGGCGCAGTCGAGATCGGCACCGAGGAACACGCCGAAGGCGAATTGCCGCCCGAGCAGCCCGCTGCCGGCGCCCAGGCCGCGGAGGCCGCCAAGAGCGAAGATCTGAATACGACGGCGCGCAGCAGTAAGCATGCCAACCCGCCCAAGGAAGCGGCGGGCGGCAAGGAGAAGCCCCTCGCCGCCGAAGAGACGCCGATCCCGGCCGAGTACAAGGGCCTGATCGTCTTCCGCGACCAGGATGTTCAGCCCAAGAAGACGTACTTCTACAAGGTCCGGCTCGTGGGCCGTCTGATCAAGCTTGGACCCGGCGACCTCGTCGCGGGCCCCAACAAGACCGTCTATAAGGTGGAGGTTCCCGCCGAGCTGACCCCGGTCAAGCCGGCCAAGGCGGACAACCCGGCGCGGCTCTATGCCGGCGCGCTCAGCGATGCGGCTTCGGATACCGCGCCGCCGAACTTCCAGATTCGCTTTGCCGGCTCCAACGGGGAACTGCCCAAGGAAGGTCAGGTACTTGCCCCCGGGTTCGTGCCCTCGTACCAGGGCCGTTTCGCCGTGCAGGTGTGGGTGCCGGCCCTGCGCGAGTGGAAGGAAGATTTCGCGACCGTCGGCGTCAACCAGGAGATCACCGGTACGATCAAGTACAAGAAGCCCGACGCCAAGGATACCGAACAGCTCGATTACAAGACGGGCTTGAAGCTGGTGGAGATCGTCAATAAATCCGAGCGCAAAATGGAAACCCGCAAGGTTTCCGTGACGGAAAAGAAGGTGAATTCCGACGGCGTCGAGGAAGAAGTACCCGTGATGGATGAAAAGACCGGGAAGCCCAAGGTCAAGGAAGAGCAGGTCGAGCGCGAGATCCCCAACCAGGCCGCGATGCTCTACGACACCGACACCAAGAAGACCGAGGAGTGCTTCAAGCGCCCGGACTACGAGAAGCGCAAGGAAGCCTTCATCGTCCTCGACCGCATCTTCAAGGACCAGGAAGCGCAGGCCAAGAAGGAAAAGGACCGCGTGGCCAAGCTCGTCGCCGCGCAGCGCGCCGCACAGGAAAAGAGAAAGGCGGAGGATGCGGCCAAGGTTCAACAGCCCGGCGCGGAAAACCCCAATATGCCGCCCATGATGCCCCCGGGCGGCCCGCCCACCGGCGGTCCGCCGCCTGAAGGTCCCGGCGGTCCGGGTGGACCGGGTGGGGGACGGCCCGGCTACAAATAACAGAAGCGCTGCTAGGACTTGTACGGAAGGGTCCGGAGTCATCCGGCCCTTTTTGTTTGCGGCAGACCATTCTCGCCGTGCCGTTGGCGCGGACGCCAGCCCTATGGTAAAAACGCTCCGGTACCCCTTCGAACCGGAGCCGCCCATGCCTTCTGCGCGAGGCAACGCCAAAGAGCTGGCCGAGCACCTATTGGTTCCGTTCGTCTCGAGCGAACGCCCGCTCCTCACGCTTTTCATGGACGTCTTCGCGCCCGCGCATGGCGGACCCTGGCCGCCCCTTTTCATGTTTCACGGCTGGCACCAGGACCTGACGCATCAGCGCGAGCGCTCGCGGCTGCTGGCCGCGCGCGGGTTCTGCGCCCTGAACCTGAACCTGCGCGGACGCTGCGCCACGGTCGGAACGCCCGATGCCAACGGCTGGGAAGTGCGCGACGCCGTGGACGCCCTTCAGTCCGCGCGCCGGAACTTCCCCCAGCTTTGCGACGAAGGGCTGCCCCCGCGGGCCTTCGGTGCATCGGGCGGCGGAGGCAACGTGTATGCGCTGGCAGGCAAGTGTCCCGATCTGCTCTCCGCCGCCGTGGCCTGGTGCGGCGTGGCCGACTACACGATGTGGTACGACTGGAACGAAGCGGGCAACTACCGCGACGAGATGGAACGCTGGATCGGCAAAAACCCGCGCGATTGCGCCGAGGCCTACCAGTCGCGGTCGGGCGTGACCGTGGCCGCGAACCGCATCTGCCCGCTGAACGTGCTCCACGGCATCGACGACGATTGCGTGCCCATCGCCCAGGCGCGCGCCTATGCGGCGGCCGCGCGCAAGGCGCCCAAAGGCGCCCCGCCGCTCGAGTACCGCGAACTGCCCAACACCGGCCACGGCATCCCGGATGAGCACAACCTCGCCAAGGCCGCCGAGTTCCTGCATTGCAACGGCGCAGCCGTTCACGTTCCCCAGCGCCGCAACTGGGTCGTCGCCGGGTTCCTCAAGACGCATTATTTTGAAGTGCAGTGGGACCACGTGAGTCTAGTCGGGCATATGGACATCGACCTCCGCCGCCGCAGGATCACCCTGGAATGCCCTTCCTCCAAGGCGGCGCAGGTGCGCCTGGCCGGACCGGTGAAGGAAGTCGAGATTCAGCCGCCCAGCCCCAAGGCCTGCCGCGTAATCTCCGTGCGCATGGAGTCCGGTTGGTCGGTGATCGACCTCCAGACGCACGGGCAGCCCGTGGGCCTGCGCTGGTCGGTATAGCGTCCCGTCCGCCGCCACAACCGGACCTTTAGGGGATTCAACGAGCGCTTGATTGCGGCGCCGGGGATTTGCGCCGATACTCTCTCGGGCGAAAAGGATACGAACGTGAATCTGCTGGACCTGGGCAACCGGATCCGAAAACAGCGCGAGCGGCGCGGGCTCAAGCAGTCCGACATTGCCCATGCGCTGCAGATCAGCGCGCAGGCGGTCTCCAAGTGGGAACGCGGCGAGAACGCGCCCGACATCGCGGTCCTGCTGGACCTGGCCAAAATCCTGGGCGTCACCTCCGACTGGATCCTCGGCCGCGGCGACCAGGACCGCGACACGTTCGAAGCGACGGTGCTCTGCACGAGCATGAACGGTTTCGCGGAGTTCGCTTCGCGGTCGCCGCCCAGGGAAGTCGCCGCGCGGGCCAACGGTTTTTTTCATTTGCTTACGGAAGCCGTATTGCGCTTCGAGGGCGTGCCGGTGAAGTATGTCGGCGACGGCTTCCTGGCGTTCTTCTCCGGTGCGCAGCACGCCTTGCGCGCCGTCCAGGCTGCGTTGCACGGGAAGGATATGGTCGGGAGCCGGGACCTGGTCGTGATGCTGCATGCGGGAGACATTTACCTGGGCGCGATCGGCCACACGGAGTACTCGCGCCCCGACATCACGGGCCAGACGGTGAACACCGCCTTCCTCGCCATGGGCTGGGTGGCGGCGAACGTGCCCGAGGGCCTGGCGCTCTCGGGCGAAGTGGCCGCGCGGCTGGGCGCCGATTCGCCCGTGCGCAAGCTCAAGCGCATGAGCGTAAAGGGCGTGCCGGGCGGCCTGGATCTTTTCGTTCCGGTTTCCACGAAGCCGAAAGCTGAAAAACGCGGCGGCGCTTAAGGCCGTCAAAACGCACCACGAAAGGGGTCAACGATGCCTGTAGCCACCAAGCCGAAGCCCAAGCTCAGGGCGACGGCGAAGTCGAAGGACTATCTGGTCAAGGACATGTCGCTCGCCGAGTTCGGCCGCAAGGAGATCGACCTGGCCGAGACCGAGATGCCGGGCCTCATGTCCATTCGCGAGGAGTTCCGCAAGCAGCAGCCGCTGAAGGGCGCGCGTATCGCCGGCAGCCTGCACATGACCATCCAGACGGCGGTGCTCATCGAGACGCTGAAAGCGCTCGGCGCCGATATCCGCTGGGCGAGTTGCAACATCTTCAGCACGCAGGACCACGCCGCCGCGGCCATCGCCGCCGCCGGCATCCCGGTCTTCGCGGTCAAGGGCGAGACGCTTGATGAATACTGGGATTACACCCACCGCATTCTGATGTGGGGCGACGGCGGCACGCCCAACATGATCCTCGACGACGGCGGCGACGCGACGCTGCTCGTCCACCTCGGCACCAAGGCCGAGAAGGACGCGAAGGTCCTCAACGGCCCGTACGAGAGCGAAGAAGAAGAGGTCCTCAAGAACTCCATCCGCAAGATGCTCAAGGAACGCCCCGGCTTCTACAGCGCGTGCGCGCAGAGCATCCTTGGCGTCACCGAAGAGACCACCACCGGCGTGCACCGTCTCTATCGCATGGCGGAAAAAGGCGACCTCTTCTTCCCCGCGATCAACGTGAACGACAGCGTGACGAAGTCGAAGTTCGACAACATCTACGGCTGCCGCCACAGCCTGCCGGACGGCATCATGCGCGCGACGGACGTGATGATCGCGGGCAAGGTCGTCGTCATCGCCGGCTACGGCGACGTCGGCAAGGGCTGCTGCCAGGCGATGAAGGGCCAGGGCGCGCGCGTGATCGTCACCGAGGTCGACCCGATCTGCGCGCTCCAGGCGGCCATGGAAGGTTATCAGATCCTCAAGATGGACGAGGCCAGCAAGCTCGGCGACATCTTCGTCACCACCACCGGCTGCTGCGACGTCATCACCGAGAAGCACATGGACCAGATGAAGGACCGCGCCATCGTCTGCAACATCGGCCACTTCGACAGCGAGATCGAGATCGCCAAGATCAAGAAGCACAAGTGGCTGAAGGTCAAGGACCAAGTCCACGAGGTCACGTGGCCGAGCGGCAAGCGCCTGATCGTGCTCGCCGAAGGCCGCCTTGTGAACCTCGGCTGCGCTACCGGGCATCCGTCGTTCGTGATGTCCAACAGCTTCTCGAACCAGGTGATCGCGCAGATCGAGCTCTACAGCCACCACGAGAAGTACGACAAGAAGGTTTACGTGCTGCCCAAGAAGCTCGACGAGAAGGTCGCGCGCCTGCACCTCAAGAAGCTCGGCGTGCAGCTCGAAACACTGAACAAGAAGCAGGCCGACTACCTCGGCGTCTCGCCGGAAGGCCCGTTCAAGGGCGAGAACTACCGCTACTAAGCGCCGCTTCGGTTCCGCAAAACAAAGCGCCCGAAACTCTCGCGAGCTTCGGGCGCTTTCATTTCAAGCGTACGCCAAGGGCGCGGTTAGAAGTTCTTGCTCACCGCATCCCAGTTGACGACGTTCCAAATCGCCTTGAGGTAATCCGGGCGGCGGTTCTGGTACTTGAGGTAGTACGCGTGCTCCCAGACGTCGATGCCGAAGAGCGGCGTCTTGCCTTCCATCAGCGGTGAATCCTGGTTCGCCGTGCTGTAGACCTCGAGCTTACCGCCGGAGACCACCAGCCACGACCAGCCGCTGCCGAAGCGCTTGGTGCCCGCGTCGATCATCTTTTCCTGGAAGGGCGCGAAGCCGCCGAACGTACTCTTGATGGCGTCGCCGAGCTTGCCGGAGGGTTCGCCGCCCTTGCCGCCCAGCGTGTTCCAGAAAAGCGTGTGGTTTGCGTGCCCGCCGCCGTTGTTGATCACCGCCTGGCGGATCGCGTCGGGGACGGTCTTGATGTTCTTCAGGAGGTCCTCGATCTTCTTGCTCGCCAGATCGGGAGCGCTCTCGAGCGCCTTGTTCAGGTTCGTGACGTAGGCATTGTGGTGCTTGCCGTGATGGATCTCCATCGTCTGCTTGTCGATGGACGGTTCGTTCGCCTCCAGCGCATAGGGAAGCTTGGGAAGTTCGAAAGGCATGGCCTATCCTCCTCTTGGGGTTCTTAGTGTGCGGCTACGTTGACGGCACCCACATCTTAGGGATGCCCCCAAGGCCATTGCAACCTATATTCCGAAAACCTTTGGGCTATTATTCAACTTTCGCAACCCCAGGAGAGCGCCCATGCCGGACAGGCCCAACGTGGTGCTGGTCTGCGTCGATCAATGGCGCGGCGACTGCCTAAGCATCGACGGCCATCCCGTCGTGAAGACGCCGTACCTCGACCAGATCGCGCTGGGCGGCGTGCGTTGCCGCCGGGCGTACTCGGCGACGCCCACCTGCATCCCCGCGCGCGCCGCGCTGCTGACGGGGCTCTCGCAGCGCACGCACGGCCGTGTGGGTTACCGCGACGGCGTGCTGTGGAACTATCCCGTCACCATGGCTGGCGAGTTCACCCGCCACGGCTACCAGACGCAATGCGTGGGCAAGATGCACGTCTACCCCGAACGCTCGCAGGTGGGCTTTCAGCACACGCTGCTCCACGATGGCTACCTGCATTTCGCGCGCCGCCGCGAACGCGACCTCGGCCTGGTGGACGACTACATCCCTTGGCTGCGCGAACGCGCCGGGTCCGACGCCGACTACTTCGACCACGGCGTGAACTGCAACTCGGTTGTCGCGCGTCCGTGGGACAAGGCCGAGCACCTCCATCCGACCAACTGGGTCACGACGCAGTCGCTCGATTTCCTGCGCCGCAGCGATCCGCGCAAACCCTTCTTCCTGTTCATGTCTTACCACCGCCCGCACCCGCCCTACGATCCGCCCGCGTGGGCCTTCGAACAGTATCTCAACCAGCCCATGCCGCCGGTTCCGGTAGGCGACTGGACGGGCATACTGGAACCGTGGCGCCGCCAGGGCAGCCCGGACGCCGCGGTCGCCGAGATGGACGCGGCCACGCTGCAACGGGCGCGCGCCGGATACTACGGCCACATGAGCCACATTGACCAGCAGCTCAACCGCTTCTGGGAGATCCTGCACGAGTACCGGTTGCGCGAGAACACCGTCTTCTGCTTCGTCAGCGACCATGGCGAGATGATGGGCGACCACCGCATGTACCGCAAAGGCTACGCCTACGAAGGCTCCGCGCGCGTGCCGCTGATCCTGCACGCGCCGCAACGCCTGGGCCTGCACGCCGGGGCGGCGTTGGACGAAGTCGTGGAGCTCCGCGACGTTATGCCCACGCTGCTGGACTGCGCCGGACTGCCTGCTCCCAAGAGCGTCGAGGGCCGCAGTTTCCTCGCGCGTGCGCGCGGCAAGCAATCGACATGGCGCGCATACCTGCATGGCGAACACGCCATCTTCGGCCAGTCGATGCACTGGATCACCGGTGGCGGCGAGAAGTACGTCTGGTTCAGTAGCGACGGCCGCGAGCAGTTCTTCGACCTCAACCAGGACCCGCAGGAACTTCACGACCTCGCGCCGGAGGCCGGCGCCGCGCCGCGCGTCGCGCGCCTGCGCAAACTCCTGATCCGGGAATTGCGGGGCCGGGAAGAACGCTTTACCGATGGAAAGAGATTGATCGCAGGGCGGCCGGTACAGTCCTGCCTCGCGCATCTTCGAAAACAGGCCGGGATCGCCTGAGCGCGGCCGGATCGCAAGACGGCGCGCACACGATGCCGCATACTACGCGGTGCGCACCGCCTTGGCTTTGGCGGGCTTTTTCTTGGCATGCCCGTTGCCGTTCTTCGAGACGCTGCGCTTGGCGGCTTCGAGCACCACTTCGCGCCCCAGTTCCTTTTCGAGCAGGCCGACCTTCTGCCGCGCGGTCCAGAGTTCCATCGCGGGATCGTTCTTTGCGAAGACGCGAACCACCACCGCCTTCTTACTCACCGCGGCCTTTAGCGACTCCACGACGTTGAAGTGGCTGCGGTCCAGCGCGTCGGCGACGCGGACGATGGCCGCGCAGTAGGCGACCGTGCGGTAGTTCGCCTTCGGCATCTGCGCGAGATGCGGGTCGATGCGCTTCGGCGACTTCTTCCGGTGAAAGCGGACGATGCACGCGATGATGTCGATCTCTTCCGGCGTGAACCCGTATAGCTCGGAATTCTTGATCAGGTACCAGCCGTGCTTGTGGTGCGCGTCGTAGCTGACGTGGTACCCGATGTCGTGCAGCATCGCGCCGTATTCGAGCAGTTCCCGCGCCGCCGGGTGCAGCTCGCTTGGCGCGGGCAGTTGATCGTAGAGTGCGAGCGCCAAGCGCGCCGTCTGCTTGCCGTGCGACTGCTCGAACTCGCAGCGGTTGGAAAACTGAAGCACGCTGCGCAGCCGGACGTTGGGGATCTCGGCTTCGAGCGCGAGCTTGCGCGAGTTCTTGGCGATGTAGTCGAGGATCACGCCCTCGCGGATGCCTTTGTCGCAGAGCGTGATCTCTTTCAGGCCGAGGTATTCGAGCGCTTCGCGGATGAGGCAGGCGCCGGGGAGCAGGATGTCCCAGCGCGCGGGATCGACGCCCTTGATCGACTCAATCTCGTCTTCGTCGCTGCGCGCAATCTCGCGAATCACGTCCTCGAGTTCCCCGCGCGAGTACGAGAAGCCCTGTGGATTCGTCAATGTGCGGCCGTCGCGCTGCTCGCTGACGACCGAGCCCAGATTGATGATCGTGCCCGAGGTCCCGATGACCTGCTGGATGCGGAACTTCGCAATCTCCTCGAGGGTGGGCGTCAGCACGTCGCGGAGATGCCGCCGCAGGCGGTCCAGGTCGCTGCGCGGGACCGGGTACTTGGTGATGAAGAGATCTTTCAGGCGCGCGCTGCCAAGTTTCAGGCTCCGCGCGAACTGCATGCCCTTGTCGTTCGCGACGATCAGTTCTGCCGAACCGCCGCCGATATCGATCGTCAGCACCGGGCGGCTTGTCAGGTGCATGTAATGCCGCACGGCCAGGCAGATCAGGCGCGCTTCCTCGTCGCCCGTCACCGTGCGGACTTTCAGGCCCGTCTCCCGCTGCACGCGCTCGACGAACTCGCCGCCGTTGGACGCCTCCCGGATCACTGCCGTCGCCACGCCCAGGAGCCGGTTCACGCCGCGGTTGCGCGCGAGCTGCGCAAAGTGTTTCACCACCGCCAGGCCGCGCTCCATCTTGGCCCGCGGGATCACGCCGCTCTTCAACGACCCGTCGCCCAGGCGCACCATCTCTTTCGCGCGCCCGAGAATCTCGAAGCTCGTGTCCTTGCCCACCTCGGCGATGAAGACGTGGATGGAGTTCGTGCCGATATCGAGGATGCCCAGTTTCATCGCTTCGCGCTCGGTCCTTTCCCTGTCGACGCCTTCAGCAGCGACGCGCAGGCGGCCAACTCCCCCGCTGCAATCTTAACCGTTTTTCGCATGATGCGGCGCGCTTTTCCCCACGCCTTTTCTTCTTCTATCGCAGCGGTCGGACTTGGCCCCAGCACCTCCTGGAGCACTTCCAGATCGTGCGCCCGGCCGAGACGGCCCTGCAAATCTTTGATCGCATCGGTCTTGCGCCCAAAGATCTCCAGCACGTAGCGGGTCTTTTTGGCCTCGATGCGCAAGCGATGCTGCTGCGCCTTGCCCTTGGGGGCTTCGCGCAGAGCGGCCTGCAGGCGTTCGTCCAGCTCGGCCAAGCCCAGTGCGGCATGGCTCAGCGGGCTCCCGGCCAGTTGGCGCGCGGAGCGTTTGGCCAGGATTGTAATCTCGCGGCGCCGCCAGGACTTCAGGCGTTCGCGCGCCATCTTGCCGGCGTAGGCGCGCGGCGCATCCAGCGGCGCGGCATCCAGCTTGAACGCCGCAGCGTCTTCGCGCGCCACGTCGAACATCCGGCGCTCGCCCAGCACGCGGCCCAGCCTGCGCAGGGCCCGGCGCAGCTCGCGCAGCACGGGCCGCTCGCGCACGCGCAGCATGATCCAGACGCATGCCCGCATGCGGCGCGTCAGCACGCGCAAGTCGTGAACCTGCGCGACGCTCATGCCGGCCCGCGTCTTGACCGCAAGCCGTTCGAATGCGTCCGCCAACCGTAGAAGTAGCCTGGAGAGATCGACCTTCAAGAGGTCCTCGCCTTGGGAATGGGAGCGTAGCTTCTGCCGCAAGTGTGTTAGCCCCGTGTGAGAAACGGGTTTTTCGCCGGTTTGCGCCGTCCGGAACCCATTTATTCTTTTACGTATAACGCGACCAGATGCACGGGATAGATCCAGGGCACTTTACGCAGCTTACGCTCGCGCGGCAGTTGGGCCGCAGCCTCGCGCATGTAGTTCAAGTCGAAGTGATGCAGATGGTACTCGCTGGAGTACACATGCTCACTGACGGGCAGAGAACTCCGGCCCAATAGGAGCGGGCCGAAGAGCAGCGCCCGCGCCAGCCGGATGCCGCGCTCGATGGCGGCCTCGTACGAGACCGAGACCACCAGCCGCCCGCCGGGCTTGAGCACGCGGTAAGCCTCCGCCAGCACGCGCTCGGGGTGGAGCACGTGCGAGAGCACCGAGCTGCACAGCACGCGGTCGAAGCTTGCTGTGGCAAACGGCAGCTCTTCCGCATCGCCTTGAACGATGCTGGCGGTATTTCCCAACCGCTTCCGCGCCCGTTCGGCCATGACTCCAGAGAGGTCGATCCCGAGGCGCTCTCCGGCGGTCACGCGCTCGAGCACGTTCCCCGCGCCGCAACCGGTGTCCAGCACGCGGTGCGACGGTCCAGATTCCAGCAGCCGCAGCGCGGCTTCCACGCGAGCGTTCTCAACCCAGCGCACGATCGCTCGCGGATGGTGGTGAAAGGCCTCGGGATCGTGCCGCGCGACCATCTGCTCGTTCCAATCGCTGAAATGCTCGGGCATCGATTGGGGCATGGCGGCTCCGCGTCCGGCGTTTGGGCGAGCGGCTACGATAACTCCGCCACCAGGCACTTGCAAAGGCATGGCCCGGCCCCAAGATGCGCCTCGTGGCTCCCGAATCCAATGGCCTGCCGCCGGTCGATCCCGCCGGCCGCAAGCGGCTCCTCACGGACCTCCTGCGCGGGGTCGCGCGCGCGTTTTACCTCACGCTGCGCGTGCTGCCCGCGCGCCTGCGCGAACCCGTGGGCCTCGCGTATCTGCTCGCCCGCGCCGCCGACACCATCGCCGATACGCGCCTGCTCCCACCGCAGGAACGCCTCGCGCATCTGCTCTCGTTCCACAAGCAGATCGAGGGCCCGGCCTCCGCCGATGCGCTGCGCACGATCGCGGCCGCGCTTACGCAGAAGCAGTCGATCCCCGCCGAGCGCGCGCTGCTTCAGTCGCTCCCACAAGCCTTCGCGCTACTGGACGGCCTCGCCGAGGCCGACCGCAAACGCGTGCGCAAGGTCGTGATGACGCTCACAGAGGGCATGGAGTTCGACCTGAAGACCTTTCCGGCCGAAGACGCAGGCCAAGTGGCTGCGCTGCAGACGCCCGCAGACCTCGACCGCTACACCTACTTCGTCGCGGGCTGCGTGGGCGAATTCTGGACCGAGATCACCGCCGCGCACACGCCGGCCCTCGCGCATTGGGATATCTCCAGGATGTCCGAGACCGGCGTGCGCTTCGGTAAGGCGCTTCAGTACACGAACGTGCTCCGCGACGTGCCCAAGGACCTGCGCATCGGCCGCTGCTACCTGCCCGCCGAGGCCCTCGCGCGCGCCGGCGTGAAGCCCGACGACTTGATGAATCCCGCCAACGGCGCCAAGGCTCGCGCGGCGCTGGTCGAAGGCCTGAAGACCGCGCTCGAACACTATGCTCATGCCGAAGCCTACACGCTTGCGATCCCGCGCCGCTGCGTGCGTCTGCGGCTCGCGGTGCTCTGGCCCATCCTGATCGGCCTCGCGACGCTGGCGAAACTCGCGCGCAACCCCGCATGGCTCGTCCCTGCTCAGCCAAGCAAGGTCACGCGCGGCTGGGTCTATCGGATGATGTTCTGTTCGGTGTTCTGCGTGTGGTCGAATGTTCTATTGAAAAGTTGGATGGTAAATCTTCGAGGCAATATAGAGGTGCTTTAGTGAAGAACTTGGTCTTGTTTCTCTTTCTTCCTTTAGCTGTCCTGATTGGTTGCGCGGCGCTTCTCGGTCATTACCGTTCTAAGCTTCGCGAACATGAAAAGAAGTTTGCGTTTCATATCTCCGATTTGCTTATTTCAACATTCTGTATTTCGCCCACTGTGGCCTCCGTTGCCTGGTTAACAGCATCACCAGATTCGAATATTGATTGCGCGCAAATCTTGTTTCTTTTCACACTCGCGCTGACTCAGATCACGGCCCTCTACGTCACACCCGTGAACCTCATTCTCTATTACGATGAAATCAGGTTACCTTGGAAGAGCGGATGCAGTTACGCTTTCTTTACTCTCTTGGCATTACTCACATCTGCCATTGTCTTCATTCTCATGACCGTGAGG
>JACQFI010000043.1 GCA_016200135.1 Planctomycetota bacterium | reverse complement strand
TTTAGTTCCTTGAAGTATGAGAGGGCACTGTGAGAATCCGGTTGCCCCAGTTTAGAGAAGCCGTTCTACCGCCTAGCGCATCGGAAAGGCGCGCCAGACTTGGATAATCCCGCCCTGACCATTCCTGGGTTCGGTTCGGCGGCCCCACAGGGGCCACAACTCAGCGCAGACTTGGCGGCGCTCTGCCAGAACGCGATTCTTGGCGGCCGCGACGAGGGCGGCAAGCTGACCTCCTGGGCCGCGCAGTCCGAAGTCGAGACCCTGAACCTGCGGCGGCGCTTGCGCAAGCAGGAGCACGACTTCTCGACGCTTTTCGAGATCGTCGGGCAGATCAGCGCGCGGTCGCTCGATCTGGTGGTCATGCAGACGTATCTGCTGCGCACAGTCTCGGGGCACTTCACCACGCCCAAGCTCCTCATCATTCGCAAGCACAAGCCCGGCGATAAGACGCTGACGGTCTCGGCCACGCAGGGCATCCGCGAAGCGCACGTCACCATCCCGCACGACTCGCCGCTGTGCACCGAAGCGCTCAATCGCCGGTTCTGCCTGCTGCTGGGCGAAGTTCCCGAACCGATCAAGGCCTTGCCGGAAGTGATGGCCTTGCGGGCGCTGGGTGTGACGGTGGTGGTGCCGCTGATCCAGGAAGTCGAGACGCCGGAGACGGTGCTGGAAGGGTTCCTGTGCCTGAGCACGCGTCTGGCGAACCGGGAGTACAGCGGCGGGGATCTGGAGTTCCTCAACACGCTGGGCAAGATGCTCGCGATCTGCCTGCGCAACGAGACGCTGTACCGCAGTTCGATCATCGACGATCTTACCGGCGTGGCATCGCGCGGGCACTTCGACGCGCGGCTCTCGCAGGAGATCAACCGTATCCAGATCTACGGCCACCGCAGCATCGGCCTGGTGATGCTGGACGTGGACCGCTTCAAGACCTTCAACGATACCTACGGGCACCAGACGGGCGACCGGGTGCTCACGGAGATCGCCCGCGTGATGGTGGGGCAGGTGCGTAACGTGGACTTGGTGGCCCGTTATGGCGGCGAGGAGTTCGCGATCATCCTGTTGGAAATCGAACGCGAGCGCGTGCTGGATGTCTCGCAGCGCTTGCGCCGGGCGGTCGAGACCATGGCGATCACCAGCATGGACGGCCAGCCGCTAAAAGTGACGGCAAGCTTCGGCGCGGCCTGTTATCCTGACGACGCGAAGGACAAGACCGAGCTGATCCAGTTTGCCGACAAGGCGCTGTATGTGGCCAAGGACAGCGGGCGCAATCGCGTGGTGATGGCGCCGCCCGGCAACGGCCGCCCGCAATTGCCCAAGCCCGCGGAGCCGAAGACCGAAGAGACGCAGGAAGTGAAATCCGGCACGAGCCGCCGGTTCGAGCGCCGCAGACCTTCGGACCGGGTGCCTGCGGAACCGGCATAACGTAACACGGGTTGGCCGGCCTGCGCGCGGGGCGCGGGCCGGTAAGAAAGGGTCGCAACGTGGCGGTGCCTGGACGCGATTCATCCAAGCTGCAGAAACAGCCCGGCGCGCGCACGCCGAACACGGGCATGCAGCGCCGCAGCACGACCGGAAAGAACGTGCCCGCTAAAGCCGCTTCACCGGCGGGCGAGGTCGCCAAGACTCCGCCGGCCGAGGTGCCTTCCGCGGAAGGTTACGAGGTCGTGGAGGAGGTTCAGGAGATCAATGTTCCCGCGGCCGCGCCGGCTCCGGTGCAGGCCGCCGACGAAGTTCCCGGCACGCCCGCGCGCACCACGCCGGGCGGACGGCGCACGCCCGGCGGACGCGCGGCGCGGGCATCCGGAGGCGTCGCGCGCAGGTCGCCCACGCCCCGCAGCCCCGGCGAAGGCCAGCCCACGCGCGGATCGGGCGGAACGCAGGTGCGCGACAAGCGCGACCCCGGCGCCGAGATCGGCAGCATGCACCGCCGCGGCCTGGGCCTGGCGACGAAATTCAGCCTGTTCATTTCCCTGCTGATCCTGCTCATCTCGCTGCTCTTCGGCCTGGTCGTCATCCGCCTGTTCAAGGACAAGCTCAAGGAAGAGATCAAGCGCTCGGGCTATCAGCAGGTCCTCACGCTCAAGCCGCTGGGCAAGCGCATTTACCAGAACTTTTACGATCAATGGCTCAACGTGGATAAGACCGACTTCAAATCCTACGATCAGATGCCGCAGGGCAAGACCGACAAGGAAGACCTTGCTTCCATCCTGAACGGCGATAAACGCATCCTCGATCTGGCCATCTTCGCGTCGAAGGAACCGACCAAGGACCCCAACGGCGTCGTGGTCGTGGCGCGGGGCCTGACCAAGTTCTCGCTGCCCGGCGATCCCGCCAAACTCGACAGCGTTCCGGACGCCGAGGAACAGGACATTAAAATCTGGTGGGGCGAGATCACGCTGGACAACAAAACCGAGAACGTGCTCTTCTTCCGGGTGGCGCTGAAAGGCAGCGGCGACAAACTGCTCGCGACGGGCAACCTGATCCTCTCCGCCTCCCAGATCGACCAGGAAGTGCAGGCCCTGATCCGCAAGATCGCGCTCTTCGGGCTGCTGTTCGTGCTCGCCGGCATCGCGCTCTCGCTGGGGCTGGCCTCGCTGGTCACTTCGCCGATCAACGTGCTCGTGCGCGACATGGACATCGTCTCGCGCGGCGACCTGGACCACGAGACGCGCCCGCAGACGAACGACGAGATCGGGCTGCTGGCGACGGCGTTCAACCGCATGACGCACAGCATCAAGGCGGCGCGCGAGCACGAACGCCAGGTCGAGCGCATCAACGCGGACCTGAGCATCCTGAAAGAGATCCACGCCAAGCTGATGCCGGAAAAGATCCCGCAGATCCCGGGCTTCGACATCTTCACCGGATACTACTGCGCGCGCGAAGTCGGCGGCGACTACTACGACTTCATCCCCGTGGATCGCGACCACCTGGCGTTCGTGATCGCGGACGTCTCGGGCAAGGGCATCCCCGGCAGCATGTACATGGGCTACACGCGCACGATCCTGCGCATGATGGCCACGGAGAACCCCAGCCCCGCGGACGTGCTTTCCAAGACCAACTACCACGTCGCGAAGGACATCAAGCGCGGCATGTTCGTGACGGCGATGTATGCCATCGTGAACGTGCGAACGCGGGAAATGACTGTGGCTTCGGCTGGCCACAATCCGATGATTATATGGCGGGCGGCCACGCGGACGCACGAACTGGTGCGTCCGAACGGCATCGCTTTGGGGTTCGATAAGGGGCCGATCTTCGATCGCACCGTCCGCGAACAGAAGCTGAAGTTGAACCGCGGCGACCGCGTGGTCCTCTACACCGACGGCGTAGTGGAATCGATGAACGAGAGCCACGAAGAGTGGAGCACCGAGGCGCTGGAGGCCTTTGTGCAGCAGCATGCCGAGCTGAAGAGCAAGGACTTCGTGCGGCTGCTGCTCAAAGCACTGGACGAGCACAAGGGCGCCGCCGAACAGCACGACGACATCACCTTGACCACGTTCCGGATAGAGTGACGAACGAATGGGCGAAGCCGTTCACCGGGAATTGATCGTCCCCAACGACACCGCGCATCTGGCGCAGGTGCGCAAGGCCGTTTTGGAAGTGCTCGGCCGCAGCGTCTTCCAGCCCAGCGTGGTCCATCTCATTTCATTGGCTGTGGACGAAGCGGTGGCCAACGTGATGGAGCACGCGTACTCGAACTCCGAAGTCAAGGTGCGCAAAGAGATCCAGATCGTGCTCGATGCGGACCCGGAGCGGTTCGAGATCGTGATCCGCGACTCCGGGAACAAGTTCGATCCAGGCATCATTCCCGACGTCGACATCCGCGAACACGTCCGCCGGGGCAAGAAAGGCGGCCTGGGCGTCTTCCTCATGCGCAAGATCATGGATGAGGTGAACTATTCTTTCAAGCAGGGCACGCACAACGAGTTGCAGATGATAAAGTACGTTGACAATCGTGGTTAGGTAGCTAAACCAGCTTCCTTCAGCATTCTGTTAGGAGTTTGCCCAAAATGCCGCTCGAAGATTTCAGCATCAAGCAGGAAGCCGCGGCCGGCAAGCCGGGGGTCATGGTGGTGCATGTCGCGGGCTATCTGGATGCGCACACCTACGAGCAGCTCGAAGAGACCATCGCCGAACTCTTCGGCAAGAACCAATACAAGATCGTCGTCAATCTCTCCAAGGTCGAATACATTTCATCCGCCGGCGCCGGCGTCTTCATTGGCGCGCTCTCCGAAGCCCAGGAACACGGCGGCAACATCGTCCTGATGAGCCCCACGAGCAACGTCCGCGAAGTCTTCGATCTGCTCGGACTCACCCAGATCTTCCAGGTCGTGGACGACCAGAAGACGGCGCTCGCGGCGTTCTAAGCTTCCACGCTTTCGTTCATCCGCTAGACTTTCCCCATGGCCAAACGTCCGGGCAAAAATCGCCGCGCCGTCTACGGCGGCTCGTTCGATCCCCTGACGATGGGGCACCTGTACATGATCCGCGAAGCCGCGGAACTCTTTGACGATCTGTACGTGGCCATCGGCGTCAACCCGGTCAAGCAATGCACCTTCTCGCTCGCAGAGCGGCTTAAACATATCGAGCAATGTACAGCCGGCATTCGCAACGTGACGCTGGGGCACTTCGAGAATCGTTTCCTGGTCGAGTACGCGCGCTCGATCGGCGCGCGCTATATCGTCCGCGGCGTCCGCAACGCCCACGACTACGAGTACGAGCGGACCATGCGCCAGGTGAACGGCGACATCGATCCTACCATCAAGACCGTGCTGCTCATGCCGCCGCGCGAACTCGCGGAGCTTTCTTCCAGTTTTGTGAAAGGCCTGGTGGGCCCGCGCGGCTGGGAACGTGTCGTCAAGCCGTACTTACCGGCGCCGGTTTATCGCGATTTCCTCCGCCGCTTCCAGCGGGGCAATACATAGCCCGTTGGCGTCGTCTGCCAGTGGATGTTCAATCGAGAATCGAAAATCCAAAATGAAGTTCACGCCGGTTTCGACCAGACCGATTCAAGGATGCGGCCGACTTCCAGCAGCAGTTGCTCGCCGGTGAACGGTTTGAGCAGCACTTGCGCCCGGCCCGGGCACGCGGCCAGCAGTGCGGCGCGCGAAGGCCCGCGCACGAAGCCGCTAACAAAAAGCACCGGCATGTCCGGACGCAGCGCCTGCATGCGCAGGTAGGTCTCAAGGCCGCCCAGGCGCGGCATGTAAGCATCCAGGATCGCCAGGGTGAACTTGTCGGCCTCTTCCTGAAAATGTTCGAACGCTTCCAGGCCGTCGGCAGCGGTGACCACGTCGTAGCCGTTCTGCTGCAGGATGGTGCGGACGAAATCGCGGAAATTCTCCTCGTCGTCGGCGAGCAGAATGCGCGGGCGCGGCACGTTGGAGCGGCCGCCGCTGTCGAAGGCGCTGTGGAGTGTGAACGGCGTGGAGGGCAGGGCCTGCGCGGCCGTGGCGGCAAGCTGCTGCTCGGCGGCCTCGGCATCCATCGGGACGCCCGGCCCGGGCTGCGGGCCGGTGAGCTTTGGGCGAGTCTCCTGTCCCGGAAGCGTGATCTTCCAGGTCGTGCCCCGCCCAGGAGCGCTTTCCAGTTCGCAGCGCCCGCGATGCCTAAGCGCCACGGCGCGGGCGACGATCAAGTCCAGGTTGTCTCCCGTGCCGCCCGCCGCGACGGGAATCAGGGACTCGATGACCTGCGAGCGCGTGACCGCGTCCATGCCCACGCCCGTATCGGCGACGGTGACTTCCGCGCCGGGAGGCGAAGCGGGGCTGGCGGGATCGACGCGCCGCGTGCGTATGATCAGGTCGCCGCCCGCGGGCATGTGCGCCTCAGCCTGCCGGCCCAGCGCGACAATCATGGTGCGAAGATGCGCGGGATCGCCCATGACGCGGGGCAGCGAGTCGCCCAGTTCCAGGCGCACGCGCACATGGCCGGCCAGGAGGTGCTCCAGAATGCGTGTCGCCTCGGCCACCGGCGCGTTCAGATTCAGCGACGACCAGCCCGAACCCGGTTCTTGGCCCGTTTCGGTGGTGCGGCGCAGGAGGCCGGCGGCCTTCTGCGCGGAATCGAGGATCGCGCCGACCGAAGGGGGCACCAGTCTGCCCGGAGGCGTGGAAAGCCGCAGCGCCGACGCCTGCGAAAGGATCACGCTCAGGTAGTTGTTGAATTCGTGAAAAAGCGCGTCCGAAAACAGCCCAAGCATGGCGCGCTGATCGCGCCGGCGCGACTCTTCCTCCGCCAGGCGCTCCGCCGTGCGGTCTTCCACAATGGCAAAGACCTGGCCGATCTTGGCATCGGGATCCGGCAGCGGCTTGAACTCGAAACGCAGGTAGCGTGCAAGACCGGCCTGGCCCTCCGCCGCGGCGCTCAGCCAAGCGGGTCCGGCCTCCGCGGGGGCTCCCAGGAACGCGTTGGCGAGGGCTTTTTGCAGCTCCGGCGCCGCGAAAAGCGGCGCAATCTCTTCGCCGCCGCCGCCTTCCGTAGTAGCCCGGGGCGGAAAGACCTGCGCCTTGCCCTGCTCGGGTAAGAGAAACATCCAGCGCACGGCGCCTCCGGCGTGGCGTTCGCCCGCCAGCGTATGGATGGCGGCCCGCTGGAGGTCGTTCTCTTTTTGCATCAGATTGCGCGAAGGGAGATCGCGCAGCAAGACGAGCACGGCATGACTGTCGTCTTCCCAGGGGACGGGGGTCATGTCGAGCAGAACATCGGCCGCAACGCCGCCGCGTCCGGGCAAGCGGGCTTCGAGCGTCAGATGCCCGAGCTGGTCCAGAAGTTTCAGTTTTTCGGGCAGGGATTGGGATAGGCGATCGCCGATGAAGTCGCCCAGGTAGCGCTTATGAATGAGGCCGCGCTCCGGCCCCATCATGCGTGTCGCCGCCTGGTTGAAATCGAAGATGCGGCCGTCGAGGTCGAGAATGAGCACGCCGAACGCCGCGTGCTGAAACACCTTCTTATACCGGTCTTCGGACTGCACGACTCCCCCTCGGCGCATGCGAACGGGATCCGTACCGATCCGCTTGCCGGCGCCTCTCGAGGCCGTCCGGCCCTACGAATCGCTGGGCGTTCTCGAGCGCACTTCCCGGTACAGCGGCTGATCCGGAATTTTATCGTCGATCTTGGGCCGTCCGAGTTTGTTGGGAAATTCGACGGCCGCGTTCTGCATGAACTGGCGAGCGTCGTATTCGAGCATCTTGCGCTGCTGCTCACGGCTGACCGAGAAATCCTGTTCGAAGTCCTGCCACGTGGGCAGCTTGCGGTCCACCGCGAACCCGATCCGCACGACGAAATGCTTCGGATTGTCGCGGTCCTCGTCGGGATCGATGTCGATCGACGGCTTGAGGACCTCGCCGATGGCTTTGGGATCGTTGAAGTATTCCAGCGCCAGCCGGTTCTTGCTCTGGCTGGAGAAGACCTCGTCTTTCAGGTCCGCAGGCTTGGGTAGGTTCTCGCCTTTGGCCCACTGGTCGTGGATCTCCTCGGCGGCCTTTTGCGCTTTTTCTACGGCCGAGCGTTCGATCAGGCGCGACGTGGCTTCAGGGGTGGCTTCTTCGAGGGACATGGTCCGTGCGGCCTGGTAGCCGTCCGCAGGAATGCGCAGCATGACGTAGGCCTCGTCGGCGTCCTTGCCGATGGGGAAATCCGGCTGCAGTTGCTTGCGAATGAACGCCTTGATCTTCTCGGACTCCGCTTCCTTGTCCGGCGTGGCCATGCCGAAGAGCCGCTCGACGTATTTGAAGTCCGGCGCCTCGGCCTTCTCGGCGCCCTTGCGGTACTCTTCAATCGTGAGCGGCTTGGTGCGCCAATACGTCAGGCCATGGTCCTTCGCGAACTTCGCCACGTCGAACGTATGCTTGGCGGCCTCGGCTTTTGCCTCCGCCGTTCTGAATTCCTCCCTGAATTTGGTCAGGAGCTTCTCTTTTTCGACCGGCAGGTTCTTCCTGACGTATTCCTTCCGCACGTCTTCTTTTACTTCATCGTACTTCTTGAGGTTGTCCGGATCGGGGCCCTTCTTGGGGTCCTTCTTCCACAGGACGATCTTGTAGAGTTCGTAGAAGCTCTTGAGATCGTCCTCGGTGGGCTTGATCTGCGGTTCGATGTCTTTGGACGCGAGGTAGAACACGTCCGCCATGAGCTTGGGCTTGGTCAGGATCCAGACGCTGCTATCGTCCTGGACCTGTTCCTTGTTCTTCTCGTAATCCGCCTTGTACTTCTCGTAGAACTCCTTGATCTCTTCGGGCTTTGGCTTATCGACCTTCGCGATGAAATCCTTGCTCTTGAATTCCTTGTAGAGCAGCCGGGCGGTCTGCTTTTCCATGCAGTATTCGACAAAGAGCTGAGTATCCGGCACGCGGACCTGCTCGGCAACCATGCGCAGGTACTTGAAGAAGATCTGATCTTCATAGCCGAGCCGTTCGAATTGCGGCTGCGAGAGGCCCCTTTCGCTCAGATAGCGTTCAATCAGTTCTTCGTTCACGATCGGCTTGCCTGTCGTAGAGCGGATGATGGCCTGCAAGTTTTCTTTGAGCTCATTGGGCCCCACATCGAACTCAAACTCCTGAACGAGCTGATTGCGGACCATGGTTCGCAGCGCGCCTTCTCCGTTGACGCCCTTCTCGCCGTTAATGCCGTAGCCTCGCGGCAACCATTTGCTGTACTCCTTGCGCCTCGAGACGATCTCATCCCAGTCCACTTTCTGCTTGCGGCCGTCGACATGGTAGTAGTCGCCCGCGGGTCCGGACGTAATGCCGCCCGCGTCGCCCGTGGTCTTGCCGGTGGGGGACCAGATAATGAATGTAGGGATCACGACGATCGCAATGACCCAGAAGACTTTCTTGTGGTGTTGCCGGAACCAGTCAAGCTGCATGATGACGCTTCCTCAAAAGCCCGTAAGGCACGCTGCCTTGCCCGTATCGGCGCGGCCATCCTAGGCGTTTTGGGGCGGTTTGCCAGTACGTCTTGAGGCTTGCCGGAGACATGAAAAAGCTGAAACGGCGGCCTGTGGGCTATTCGTCATCGACGGCCGGTTTGGTCTTGCCAGCGGCGGGAGGCTTTGCGGTCTTGGCCGCATCGGCGGGCGGTTCACTTTTCGTTTTCTGAGCCTCGGCATCGGGTGGCTTGGGCGGCGCGGCGTTGGGGTCCACAACGACCACGCGCCGCCAATCCGTGGCGCGTTTCCCGTTGGAAGCTGTGCACGCGATGCCCACCACAAATACCCCTGCCTTGCTGGGCTTGCCCTTCCAAGTTCCGTCAGCCTGAAGGGACAGGCCCGGCACGGGTGGGCCGGCCGCGCTGAATACGTACGGTTCCTTCGCGCCCGAGGCGCTGAACTTGACCTCGAAATCCTGGCCGAGCTTCAAGGCGTCCACTTGCGCGTTCAGGCGGACCGAAGGCGCCAGCGGATCGTAGGGCTCAAACGGCGGAACTTCGGCCGGAGGAAGCGCCATAGCGCTCTTGTCGGGATCGCCGCGGTAGTAGAGCCGCAGCTTCGGGCGCTGGTCCGCAACGTTGTGTTCCTTGCTGCGGATGCGCAGTTCGGCGTTGCAACTCTTTTCGAGCATGATCGCTACGCCGTAATTGACGTTCGGCTGGGCCTGCCACTGGCGAGCGAGCGCCGTGAGGTCGAACACGAAGGCGCGGGGCTTCTCGCCTCCCATCGGTCCGTAGATCCGGCACGCCGCGGCGGGCTTGGGGTCCCACGTTCCGCCCGGATTGGTCCAGTTGCCGCCACCGGCGCTCTGGTCCCACGACGCGTTGTCCTGGTTCCAGGGCCGTGCGATGGCATGGCAGCTCAGGTAGCTCGTGGCCGAAGAGGTGTACTGCCCGTTGTAGCAGGTGATCTGGAGGATCGCGGCGCGGAAGCCGCCCGGCGCGGTCTTCAGGTCGAACTTGAGCAGTGCGCGGTTGGTCTTCTCGTCGCCGGTGCCGTAGAGCTGCATCTCGTCGCGCGTCCCGCGCCCGGCGGGCTTGCCGGTGTGTTCCTGGCTGAGCCACGTGTCGTCGGTCGGCTCGATCTCGACGGGATCGTCGGCGGCATGGGCGGTCGATGCGCCGATCACAAGAAACAGCGGAAGCAGTCTGAATCGCACAGAGTTGGTCCTCGTTCGCCGCTTATCCACAGGGAGGACTATACAATGAGCTAATGTCTTCATGCAAAGGTGTTGCGTGGCGAAATAGGTCGGATTTCAGGTTGCGAAGCCGTGGTGAAGCAGAAATGAGCGCTTTCGGGATTGCTCAAGTTGCACTCGGTTCCTTCAGCAGATCCATGAACTTCCGCACCGCAGGCGTCAGCCGCTTGAGCCGGCGGTGGATGATGCCGATGGGCCGGACGAGTTCCTGCATGGCCAGCGGCACGGCCACCAGTGAACCCAGGTTCACCTCCTTTTGAACCGTTGGTTCGGGCAGGATCGCCACGCCCGTGCCGACTTCCAGGGCCTGCTTGATCGTCTCGATGTTGTCGAACTCCATCACGACATTCGGCTTCGCTTTGCCCTGGCGCAGCGAACGGTCCACCGCTTTGCGGATGGATAGATCGGGCGCGAAGGCGACGAAGTTGGCGCCGTCCAGATCGTGCGCCTCGATCAGCTTGCGCGAGGCCAGCGCATGCGCCGGCGGGCAGACCAGGACCATGCGCTCCGAGCGCAGCGGCACGACCGCGAGCGTGCGCGACGGGGTGGGGTAGGAGATCAAGCCCAGGTCGGCCTCTTCTTCCGTCACCGCGTCCACGACCTTGTTCGGGTGCAGGTATTCCAGGCGGATGTTGGCTTGCGGATACTTGGAGATGAACTGCTGGACGTGCCGGGCCATGACGTGCAGGCCGATCGAGTAGATCGCCGCGACGCGCACCGTCCCGCCGACCTGTGTCCGCGTGGAACGGACTTCGGCCGCGACCTTCTCGTAATCCAGCATCAGTTTGCGCACGCCTTCGTAATAGGTGTGTCCTTCGGCCGTGAGCGCGAAGGGCCGCTTGGTGCGGTCGATCAGGATCACGTCGAGATGCGCTTCAAGCTGCGCGACGGCTTGGCTCGCCGCCGATTGCGTGATGCCGCACGCGCGCGCGCCGCGCGAGAAGCTTTGCAGGCGCACGATCTCGCAGTAGAGGTTGAGGGCGTCGAGGTTCAAGGTCTGGCTCCTGGCCCGTAGTTCTCAGCATCTTAAGATCCAGGAGGCTATAGGAATGCCTGCCAAGCGCCGCGAGCCGGAATTATATCATTAGTAAAACTAATGCAAACTATATTTCATAATCCGCTCGATTTATACTTTTCCTCACTTTATACTAACCGCAGTTTTTTAGGCGAGTACCTTATACGTCCTCCGAAGCTATGGCGAATGGCCGTAGGAGCCCGTAACTAAAAGATCGGGCTAAGGGACGAATCGCTTGTTTAGAAGGCAACGATCCTGAAATTAGGATCGCCGGATAGCTGCTTCAGTCAGAGGGTTGAGAACATGACCAAAGTACCGGGACCTCCGCCCGCGCAGGGCCTTTACGATCCCCGCTACGAACACGATGCCTGCGGCGTCGGGTTCGTGGTGGACATGAAGTGGCGCAAGTCGCACCAGATCATTCAGGACGCCATCCAGATCCTGGAGAACCTGAGCCACCGCGGCGCGTGCGGCTGCGAGGTCAACACCGGCGACGGCGCGGGCATTCTGGTGCAGATGCCGGATAAATTCATGCAGCGCGTCTGCAAGGAGAAGAAGATTCCCCTGCCTGCGTACGGGGATTACGCCGCGGGCGTAGCGTTCCTGCCGCGCAGCGAAGGGCCGCGCGGGCGTTGCGTCGCGCTCTTCGAGCAGACCGCGAAAGAACTCGGCCTGGAAGTCCTCGGCTGGCGGGACGTGGCCGTGGACAACTCGACCGTGGGCGAGACGGCGCGTGCGGTGGAGCCGCTCATGCGCATGGTCTTCATCGGCCGTGGCAAGCACCCGGCGGGCGATGTCTTCGAGCGCAAGCTCTTCCTGCTGCGCAAGTTTTCGCATCACGAGATCCACAAGCAGGACGTGCCGGAGCGGCAGTATTTCTATCTGCCCAGTCTCTCGTACAAGACGCTCATCTACAAAGGCATGCTCACCAGCGAGCAGCTTCGCACCTATTTCAAGGACCTCGCCGCGCCGGACTTCGAGAGCGCGCTGGCGCTCGTCCATTCGCGCTTCAGCACGAACACGTTCCCGAGCTGGCCGCTGGCGCATCCGTTCCGGTACCTCGCGCATAACGGCGAGATCAACACCTTGCGCGGCAACGTGAACTGGTTCAAGGCGCGCGAGCGGCTCTTCAAGAGCCCGCTCTTCACCGATGCCGAGTTCGAACGGCTGATCCCGGTCATCAACGACCAGGGCTCCGACAGCGCGATCCTGGACAACGCGCTCGAAATGCTCGTGATGGGCGGCCGCAGCCTGCCGCACGCGGTGATGATGCTGATTCCCGAAGCCTGGGCGCAGCACGAGAGCATGAGCCCTGAGAAGAAGGACTTCTACGAGTTTCACTCGTGCCTGATGGAACCGTGGGACGGCCCGGCGTCCGTGGCCTTCACCGACGGCACGGTGATCGGCGCGGTGCTCGACCGCAACGGCCTGCGCCCGAGCCGCTACTACGTGACCAAGGACGACCGGGTGATCATGGCCTCGGAAGTCGGCGTGCTCGACATCCCGCCCGAACGCGTGCTGATGAAGGGCCGCCTGCAGCCCGGCCGCATGTTCCTGGTGGACATGAAGGCAGGGCGCATCATCGCCGACGAGGAACTCAAGAAGGGGATGGCCACCGCGCAGCCCTACGGCAAGTGGCTTAAAGAGAACCTGGTCAAGCTCGACGAGCTGCCCGATCCGCCGCACGTTCACGAGCCCGACCACGAGACGGTCTTCCAGCGCCAGCAGGCCTTCGGGTACACCACCGAAGACCTCAAGATCATCCTCCAGCCGATGGCGGTGAACGGCGAGGAACCGCTCGGCAGCATGGGTAACGACGCGGCGCTGGCGGTGCTCAGCGACAAGTCGCAGCTCCTTTACAATTACTTCAAGCAGCTCTTTGCGCAGGTGACGAACCCGCCGCTGGATGCGATCCGCGAGGAACTCGTCACCGACGTCGGCACGTCCATCGGCCCCGAAGGCAACCTGCTCGATCCGGGTCCCCGGAGTTGCCGGCAGATCAAGGTCAAGACGCCGATCCTCGACAACGAGCAACTCGCGCGCCTGCGCTACTGCCCGCTGCCGGACTTTAAAGCGCAGACCCTCCCCATGCTCTTCGAGGTGCCCGATCCGACCAAGAGCGGCGCCATACCCTTCAGCGTCGCCGGAGCGAACCTGGAAGACGCCCTGAACCGGCTCTGTGGGATCGTGGACGCGGCCATCGCGAAGGGCGTGAAGGTGCTGATTCTTTCGGACCGCGAGGCCGACGAGAAGAACGCGCCGATCCCGACGCTGCTTGCGGTTGGTTGTGTGCATCATCACCTTGTCCGGCAGGGCTTGCGGACGCGGGTCGGCCTTGTGGTCGAGAGCGGCGAGCCGCGCGAGGTCCACCATTTCGCGCTGCTCTTGGGTTACGGCGCGGGCGCAGTGAACCCGTATCTCGCCTTCGAGACGCTCGACGACCTGATCCGAGACGGCGTGCTGCCCAAGGAGATCGACCACAAGCACGCGGTCAAGAACTACATCAAAGCGATCAACAAGGGCGTAGTGAAGGTAATGTCCAAGATGGGCATCTCCACGATCCAGTCGTACCGCGGCGCGCAGATTTTCGAGGCCATCGGCTTGAACAACCTCGTGGTCGAGCGCTACTTCACGGGGACGGCCTCGCGCATCCAGGGCATCGGGCTGGACGAAATCGCGAAAGAGCAGCTCGTACGCCACGCCCGAGCGTACCCCAAGCGCGACGAGCCCGTCGAGGCGCTCGACGCCGGCGGCCAGTACCAGTGGCGCCGGGACGGCGAGTTCCACCTCTTTAATCCGGATACCGTGCACAAGCTTCAGTACGCCGTGCGCGCGGCGAACTACAAGATCTTCAAGGAGTACACCAAGCTGGTGGACGACCAGTCGAAGCGCATCTGCACGCTGCGCGGCCTGTTCGACCTGAAACCGGCCACGCCGGTGCCGCTCGATGAGGTCGAGCCCGTTGAGAACATCGTCAAGCGTTTCGCGACCGGCGCGATGTCGTACGGCTCGATCAGCAAGGAAGCCCACGAGAACCTCGCCATCGCCATGAACCGCCTGGGCGGACGCAGCAACACGGGCGAAGGCGGCGAGGACGACGACCGCTTTGACCGTGATTCCAACGGGGACTGGCGCAACAGCGCGATCAAGCAGGTCGCCTCGGCGCGCTTCGGCGTGACCAGCCGGTATCTGGTCAGCGCCAACGAACTGCAGATCAAGATCGCGCAGGGCGCCAAGCCAGGCGAAGGCGGCCAGTTGCCCGCGCACAAGGTCTACCCGTGGATCGCGAAGACGCGGCATGCCACGCCGTACGTGGGCCTGATCTCGCCGCCGCCGCACCACGACATCTACTCGATCGAGGACCTGGCGCAGCTCATCTACGATTTGAAGAACTCGAACCCGCGCGCGCGGGTAAGCGTGAAGCTCGTCGCCGAAGTGGGCGTCGGCACGGTCGCGGCGGGCGTGAGCAAGGCGCACAGCGACGTGGTGCTGATCGCCGGGCACGACGGCGGCACCGGCGCGTCTCCTCTTACAAGCATCAAGCACGCGGGAATCCCGTGGGAACTGGGCCTCGCCGAGACGCAGCAAGTGCTGGTGATGAACGATCTGCGCGGGCGCATCGTGGTCCAGGCCGACGGGCAGCTCAAGACCGGGCGCGATGTGGTGATCGCCGCGCTGCTGGGTGCGGAGGAGTTCGGCTTCGCGACGACCGCGCTGGTGGCCAGCGGCTGTATCATGATGCGCGTCTGCCATCTCGACACCTGTCCCGTCGGCGTCGCGACGCAGAACCCCGAGTTGCGGAAGAAGTTCGCGGGCAAGCCCGAGCACGTCGTCAACTTCATGCTCTTCATCGCGCAGGAAGTGCGCGAGTACATGGCGCAACTCGGGTTCCGGACGGTTGACGAAATGGTCGGCCAGGTCGCGCGGCTCGACACGCGCAAGGCCGTGGACCACTGGAAGGCGCGTGGGCTGGATTTCACCAAGATCTTCGAGCAGCCCAAGCCGCACCATCCCGGCACGCCGATCCACCGCGTTCAAGAACAGGACCACGGCATCGCGACGTGGCTCGACAACAAACTCATCGACGCGTGCAGCCCCGCGCTGGAGCACAAGGAACCCGTGCGGCTGGATCTCTCGATCCGCAACATCCACCGCACCGTCGGCACGATGCTGGGCAGCGAGCTCACGCGGAAGCACCCGGACGGACTGCCCGACGGGACCATTCACATCAAGTTCACGGGCTCCGCCGGGCAGAGCTTCGGCGCGTTTCTGCCGAAGGGCGTCACGCTGGAACTTGAAGGCGACAGCAACGACTACTTCGCGAAGGGCCTCTCGGGCGGGCGCGTGATCGTCTATCCGCCCAAGACGGCCACGTTCAAGGCCGAAGAGAACATCGTCATCGGCAACGTCGCGGCTTACGGTGCGACGAGCGGCGAGATGTTCGTCCGCGGCGTGGCAGGGGAACGCTTCTGCGTGCGCAACAGCGGCGTGCACGCGGTCGTCGAGGGCGTGGGCGACCACGGCTGCGAGTACATGACCGGCGGGCGCGTTGTGGTGATCGGCAAGACCGGGCGCAACTTCGCCGCGGGCATGAGTGGCGGCGCCGCGTTCGTCTTAGACGAGGCCGGCGATTTTTCCGTCCGCTGCAACCCAGGCATGGTGGGCCTCGAAAAGCTGGCCGAGTCCGAGGACCTGATCGCGGTGAAGAGCCTGCTCGAAAAGCACGTCAAGCTCACGGGAAGCACGGTGGCCGAGCGCATCCTGAAGGACTGGAATGCGATGTTGCCGAAGTTCGTAAAGGTCATGCCGACGGACTACAAGAAGGCGCTCGAGAAGCTGAAGCAGCCGCCGCTTGCGGCGGCGGGGAACGACTAGCGTTTTTCACCGCTGAGGCACGGAGAGCGGAAGGGCTTCATAAACAACAAACAGGCAACGGAGCGGTTCTCAGCGTCTCCGCGCCTAGCGGTAAAGATAGACGGAAAGGGAAGGGACATGGGCAAGCCGACGGGATTCATGGAGATCAAGCAGCGCGAGCTGCCGCAGTTGCGCCCGGTGCCGGAGCGCGTCAAGGACTGGAAGGAAGTCTATCTTCCGTTCCCTCAAGAGAGCCTGAAGTCGCAGGCCAGCCGTTGCATGGATTGCGGCGTGCCGTTCTGCCACAAGGGCTGCCCGCTTGGGAACATCATCCCCGACTGGAACGATCTCGTGTATCGCAATCGCTGGCGCGAGGCCATTGAACGGTTGCATCTCACGAACAACTTCCCTGAGTTCACCGGGCGGCTCTGTCCCGCGCCGTGCGAGGCTTCCTGCGTGCTGGGCATTAACGAGCCCGCTGTCACGATCAAGCAGATCGAGAAGTCCATCGTCGAGCACGCCTGGAAGGAAGGCTGGATCAAGCCGCAGCCACCGGAAAAGCTCACTGGAAAGAAAGTTGCCGTCGTCGGCTCGGGGCCTTCCGGCATGGCATGCGCGCAGCAGCTCGCGCGCGCCGGACATCTGGTGTCGCTCTTCGAGCGCTCCGACCGCATCGGCGGCCTGATGCGCTACGGCATCCCCGAATTCAAGATGGAGAAGAAATACCTCGACCGCCGCATGGCGCAGATGGAAGCCGAGGGCGTAAAGTTCGTCGTGAACGCACACATCGGCGTGAATATGCCGGTGGCCAAATTGAAGAAGGATTTCGACGCCATCGTTCTGTGCGGCGGCGCATCGAATCCCCGCGATCTGAAAGTGCCGGGCCGCGAGTTGAAGGGCACTTATTACGCGGTCCCGTTCCTGGCACAGTCGAATAAAGCCTCGTTCGGCGACAAGGTCGAGGATCAGGTGACCGCGCAGGACAAGAGCGTCGTCATCCTCGGCGGCGGCGACACCGGTGCGGACTGCCTGGGCACCGTCGTCCGCCAAGGCGCGAAGAAGATCTACCAGTTCGAACTGCTGCCCAAGCCGCCGCTCGAACGCGCGCCGAACAATCCCTGGCCCGAATGGCCGCGTACACTGCGCACGGAGAGCGCGCACCTCGAATGCGAGGCGCGCGACTACAACATCCAGACGACCAAGCTCGAAGGCGAGAACGGCGTGCTCAAGAAGCTTCACGCCGTGCGGCTGGAGTGGGTCCCCAATCCGGCGGGCGGTCCGCCGCAGCCGAAGCCGGTCCCGGGCAGCGAGTTCAGCGTGGACTGCGACCTGCTGCTGCTCGCGATGGGTTTTTTGGGTTCCGAGAAGCCGGGCATGCTCGAGCAGCTTGGCGTTGCAATGGACGAGCGCGGCAACGTGAAGGCCGACGCCAACAAGATGACCAGCGTGCCGGGCGTCTTTACCGCCGGCGACATGACGCGCGGCCAATCGCTGATTGTCTGGGCCATCGCCGAAGGCCGCGCCGCCGCGCGCGGTGCGGATCTGTTCCTGATGGGCGATACCACGCTGCCGTCGCCGCTTTAGCGTTTTCGGGCCGGAGCTCCCGCGCTTGCCGCGCGTTTATTCGCAGCCGCGAGCCCTGGAGCTTCCGCCTGGACCTGCGTCCGGATTCCTGCCTTACTCTTCTTCCTTCACTTGGCGGCTCATGGCGGCGGCGATCACCGGCTGCGCGACGCTGTTTGGCACCGTGTCGTAGTGGCTGAATTCCATCGAGAAAAATCCCTCGCCGCCGGTCATGGCCTTCAGCTCGGCGGAATAGTTGAGCAGTTCGCTCATCGGCACTTGCGCTTTGACGACCTGCAGATCGCCCATCAGGTCCATGCCTTGAATCTTGCCGCGGTGCCCGCTCAAGTGCCCCGTGATATCGCCCATGTACTTGGAAGGAATCACCACTTCCAGATGGACGAAGGGTTCGATGAGAGCGGGTTTGGCCTTCAGGAAAGCATCCTTAAAAGCTTGGCGACCGGCGATCTGGAACGCGATGTCCTTGCTGTCCACGGGGTGCGACTTGCCGTCGTTCAGCCGCACGCGCACATCCACCACCAGAATGCCCGGCCAGACGCCTTCGTGCATCTTTTTTTGGACGCCTTTGTCCACCGAGGGGATCAGGTTGTTCGGGATCGCGCCGCCGACGACTTCGTCCACGAACTCGTAGCCCTTCCCGTGATTGGGCTCGACGAGAATCTGCACTTCGCCGAACTGGCCCGACCCGCCGGACTGCTTCTTGTGCCGGTACCGGACTTCAGCCGTGCCGTTGATCGTCGAGCGGTAGGGGATCTTGGGCGGCTTGGTGGTCACCTCGAGGTGCAGGCGCTTGAGGCGATGGAGCATCAATTCGAGGTGCATCTGGCCCATGCCATGAATGACGAGTTCGTGCGTCTCATGGTCCACATCGACTTTGAACGTCGGATCGCCTTCGCCCAGATGGCGGAGCTGTTCGCTGACCTTGCCTTCCTCGTTGCGGTTCTTGGCCTGCACCGCGAGGGCGCTCATGGGCACGGGGAAGAGCGGTTTGGCGATCTCCCAGCCGCCGTCCTCGGTGGTCACGGTGTCGCCGCAGTTGAGATGATCGTGCTTGGCGACGGCGACAATTTCGCCCGCGCCGATCTGCGCGACTTCCTTCGAGTCCTTGCCTTGGACGTCCAGGAAATGCGCGAACTTCTCCGGCTTTCCATCCGTGCCGCTCTTGGCTGCCGCGCCGGACTGCAGCGAGCCCGTGAAGACGCGCATATAGGAGATCTTGCCGATGAACGGGTCGCGTTTGCTCTTAAAGCACAGCGCGTAGAAGGGTCCGGTGTCTTTGGGCTCCAAAGCGCGTTCTTCGTCCTTGCCCTTTACCTTGCGCACGAGCTTGGGAGGGACTGCATGGGAGGAAGGCAGATCGTCGGCAAAAAGGTTCAGGAGTTCGGCCACGCCGATGTCTTTTTCGGCGGAGACGCAGACGACGGGCGTCAGCGCGCGGCTCAGCAGCGCTTTCACAAAGCAGCCCGTGATCTCCTGTGGCGAGAACTTCTCGTCGTTAAGGTAGCGTTCCATCAGCTTGTCGTCGGAGGCGACAATGGATTCGATCAGGTTTCCGGCGAGGTCTTTGGCTTTACCCGCCACGTCCGCGGGCGCGCCGGAGACGTCGCCCAACAGGTTCACGACGGCCTTGAACGACGGGCCTACGCCCGAAGGGATGATCACGGGGGTTACCGAAGCGCCGAAGACTTCGCGCAGTTGCGCGACGACTTCGTCAAACTTCGCGCGCTCATGGTCCATCTTGGTGATCGCGAGCACGCGCGGCAGGCCGCGGGCCTCGGCCATGCCCCAGAGTTTGCGGGTCGAGACTTCCACGCCCGCGGCCGCGCTGACGGCGATGACGGCCGTATTCACTGCGGAGAGCGCGCTTACGACGTTGCCGACGTAATCGGGGATGCCGGGGCAATCGAGCAGGTTGATGCGCTTGCCGTTATGGGTGAAGTGGAGGATCGAGGTTTCGATCGAGCAGCCGCGTTCCTTTTCGTCGGCATCGAAATCGGAGACGGTGTTCTTCGCCGCGACCGTGCCTTTTTGTTTGATTGCGCCGGCCTTAAAGAGGAGCGCTTCGCTGAGGGTGGTCTTGCCGGTACCGTTGTGACCGACGAGGGCGATGTTGCGGATATTTTCGATTGGCACGAACGATCCCCCCTGCTGGTAATGAATTATGGGGATGCGGATGAACGCCGCGCGATCGCTACAAAATGCTCAACGCTTTCATCCTTGGATCCGCATAACTCGATTTGCAAAAAAGAAGGGCGCCCCCCACGGCACCCCTCGCGATTGCCGCGCGGGCATAAGCAGACCCCTGCGAGCAACCGTAACAGACGATGGACTCGCGATTTATATAAGGCGCTCGCCGCGGCCATGCAAGACGATTTCATTGCGCTGAGGTCTATGTAAAGGGAATAAAAATTCGGGCTAAGCCGTCAGTCGCCGATGGGAACGCCATTGAACGGCTTGTCGTCGGGAAAGTCCTGGAGCGTTTTGCCGCCCTTGGCCGGCGTGCGCGCGGGCGGCGGAATGCGCGTTTCGGATCCGCCGCGAGGCTGCTCCGGATTCTTCTCGCCCGAGGCCACCTTGGGCGCGTCCGGATCTTGAGTTCCCGGACCCCTGGGCTCCGGAACTTCCTTCGCTTTGGTCTCGGCTTCGGCCCGCTCCTTCTCGATGCGCGCCTTCTCTTCAGGAGTAATCAGCGGAGCGGCATTCTCGTACTCGGCCTTCCCGAACTTTTCATACCAGGTCTTCGCCGACTCCACGTTGCGGAAGGGCACGCCGGTCACGTTCTGCGCGGCGGCCAGCGCCTGTTTCTGAAGCGAGGCCAGTTCGTTCGCGTTGCCGACGATGCGAATCAGGACCGGGATCAGGCGCTTGGATTTCATCCGCGCCAGGGCGGCGATGGCATTGATCCGGACCGCGGCGATGCCGTCGCTCTCGGCCATCTCCAGCAGTTTGGGTTCGGCGCAGCGATAAAAAATCTTTACCGCCGCGGCCTGGTAGCAGACTTTGCAGCAGAGTTGGCGGATGTCGTCGCGCGTGTCGCTGAGCCCGTCGGTGAAGATCTTTTCGCTCTCGTTCCAGGACTTGATCATGACGCTCAGCGCCATCAAGGCCTTGAAGCGCAGGTCGCCGTTGGCGTCGGACGTGGCGACCTGCTGGAGCGGTTTGACGCCGTCTTCGAGTTCCGCGCCGCCCACGGCGCTAATGGCCAGGATGCGCGTGTTCAGGTCGGCCTTCTCATCGGCGACCAAGGGAAGGAGAATCTTCGCGGCACCGGTGTCGCGAATCATCGAGAGCGAGTACGTGCAGTAGTACTTCACCACTTCGCTCTTGGTGCTGGCGAGCACATCGGCGAGGATGGGAATGGTGCGGCGGCCCATCTGGCCGAGCTTGACGGCCGCGTCCATCGCCTCGGACTTGCTTTTTGAGAATTGGGCGATCAGGCCGACTACGATGTCGTCCATGTTGGCCTTGCTGTTCATCTCGCCTTCTTCGTTCGCGACCGGCTGGCCCTCGGCGGGCTGGCCCGCCCACAAAAAGGGACAGAAGAAGGAAAGGGACGCCGCGAGAGCGGTAAACGTCCGCGGTGTAGTGCGAGCGCCAAAGAGGACACGGTTTTCAAGTCGCATACCCAACGGTTCTCCGGTATTCTCTGCGCGTCCCATACTTTTAGACGCGGGAAGGTGGTTTTCCAAGGATACCTTTTTGTTAATTCCGGCGAACGTTCCGCCGGGCGGCGCTCCCGCGTTCCGCAACCCGACCGTAGCAGGAGGTCTCTCCGCATGTCCGGTGCGGTTCCTGGTTGGCAGCCGAGCGGCGACGAAATTCGCGCCGCGCGCGAACGGATCAAGCCCTTCGTCATCGCGACGCCGCTCTTGCGCTGCGAACCGCTGGACCGCCAGGGGCGCCGGGTCTTCATCAAGCCCGAGAATCTCCAGCGCACGGGCTCCTTTAAAGTGCGCGGCGCTTTCAATGCCATGGCTTCGCTGGAACCCGCCAAAAAGCAGGAAGGGCCGATCACCTATTCTTCGGGCAACCACGCGCAGGCGCTGGCGCTGGCGGCGCGGGAACTGGGTTTTACCGAGCGCGGCCAGCCGTATCCGTGCACGGTCTTTATGCCCGAAGGCGCCAGTCCGCTGAAGGTGGAGCGTACCAAAGCGCTCGGCGCGGAGGTCCTCTTCGCCGGAAAGACCACCGAAGACCGCAAGCACGCCGCCTTGGATCTGGCGCAGAAGACCGGACGCCCGGTGATTCCCAGCTACGACGATCCGCGCATCGTGTGCGGCCAGGGCACGCTGGGCGTCGAGATCATGGATCAATGGATGGGCATGCCGTCCCGCACGCGCCGCCTCGGTCTGGTGGCGACGCCGCTGGGCGGCGGAGGCCTGTTGAGCGGCACGGCGGCGGCGCTGCGCGCGCGCGGATTCGGCGGGCGGATCGTGGGCGTGGAGCCCCAAGCCGGCGACGATACGAAGCAATCGTTCGCGGCCGGCAAGCGCGTTGAAGTCCCGCTTCCGCAGACGGTCTGCGATGGCCTGATGTCGGTGATCCCGGGCGAAGTGACGTTCCCAATCCTCCAGAAATGCAAAGCGGAAGCGGTGGCGGTAAGCGACGAGCAGGTCAAGGCCGCGGCGTACTGGCTGCTCGATACCATGAAACTGCTGGTGGAACCGTCTGGAGCGGTGGCCGTCGCGGCGTGGATGAGCGGCGCAATCGCGGAGTCTCCCGACCAGAGCACGGATGAGATTCTAGACGTAGTGCTGCTGCTGAGCGGCGGAAACGCGGATCCGGCCGTCGTCGCGGGTTGGAAGTGACCCGTACCGCATCCCGGCCGCCGGCTTACCCGATACCGATATCTTCTCCGCGTCCACGGTCCGTTCCATCTCGAAGAATGAAGCAGATGGGTCTTACAATGGCCTGTTAAAACCGTCCTATATTTGGACGTAACGCGGGCCGCTGAGGCAGGGAGCCAGGCTTTGACGCATTGGAATCCGGTCGTGCCGGGCGGCTTGATCGCATTCGCGGTGGCTGCTCTGGCGGCCGTGGCGCTGCTGGCCGCCTGGCGCACGCGGTTAACCATTCCCATCTGGGCGAATCTGAGCGCCCTCGGCATGCGGCTGGTCGCGCTCGGCTGCGCCGCCGTGCTGATCCTGCGTCCCGAGACGGTGCGCGTCGAGACGATGGAACGGCATCCGCCCTTGCTGGTGCTCGTGGACGATTCGCAGAGCCTCCGTTTGCGCGACACGGACGCCGGACCTTCGCGAGCGGTTCAAGCAAAACCGTTCCTGGCGGGCCTGCTTGCGGCGGCAAACGACCGCAACTGGGAGGTTCTTTCGTTCGATGCGGGCGTGAACCTACAACCGCGCCATCCCAAGGACGACGCGCTGAGGGCCTCGGCGCCGGAGTCTCCGCTGGGCGAGATGCTGGCGGAAGCCACGAGCCGCGCGCTGGCGGCCCCGAATGCGCCCCCGCCCGGCGCGGCCATCCTGATGAGCGACGGCGTCGTGAACCGGGGCCGGCCGCTCGCGGAAGCCGCCGCGGAATTGGGCCGGCGCAACATACCGCTCTTTACCGTGATCCTCGGCGAGGCCGCACCGCTGCCGCCGGATGCCGCGCTTGAAGAACTGACCGTGCGGCGCGACGAAGGGCGCGGCGAGACCGATCCGCCTCGGGCAGGCGAACGCGTGCTGGTGGAAGCACGCGCGTTCTTGCAGCCCAACGGCCCCGAACTGACCGGGCCGCTCGCCGATACGGCCGCGCGGCTGCAAGTCTCGGGTCCGCCCGGCGGCCTCGATTCGGCTGACGTTCCCGCCGCGGTGCACGCGGCCGAGGGCGCCTTTGTGGAAGTCGATTCTCTGCGGCACCGTTTGCGTACGGCTCCGGGTTGGACGCCGGTACGGTTGCGTTTCCAGGCGAAGGCGCCGGGGTTCTATCGCATCCGGTTGTCGCTGGACCCGCTGAAGGGCGAACGCGTCCGCGCGAACAACGCGGCGTACGGTTCGATCGAGGTCCTGCCTCCCAAGCGGCGCGTGCTCTTTATCGCCTCGCGGCTGGGCCACGACTACCGGCGGATGAAGGAACTCTTCGCGAACTGGGACGGCCCGGAGGTGGATATCTTCGCCGACTTTCTCCGGCCGGTCGGCTCGAAGGACGAACCGCCTCCCGATTGGCCGGTGGAGACCGCGCTGCGAAAGCGCATGGACGAAGGTTCCAGCGGACCCGGCCGCGCGGCGACCATCGTCTGGGACAACCCGGACCCTGCGCACCTATCGGTGCCGACGCTGGCGCGGCTGCGGGCGGGACTGGAGACCGGTGAATTCGGCATCGTCTGGGTGCTCAACGAGACGCCCGCAGAATTGGGCCGCCGCTTGCGTGGGACTCCGCTGGAGGATGCATTTCTATTTAAGGATTTCAGTGAACCGGCGGCCGGCGCGGAGCCGGCGGGAGATCCGCTGCCGGTGAGTGCGCGGCCCGAAGCGCGCGTGCATCCGATCACGCAGTTTGCCAGCGGGACTTCGGGGCCCGAGCCCTGGCAAGCACTGGGCCCCACGCTCCCCGCGGGTCCGCTTAAGCAGCCGCGCGCGAATACGCAGGTGCTCCTGGCGGCCGGTACGTATCCTGTCCTGTCCGCGGGACAGGTCGGCCAGGGCAGGGTGGTCCTGGTGTCCACGAGCGAGACCTGGCGCTGGCTGACGCCATCGAAGAACGCCTACGAGCGCCGCGAGCAACTCGCCTCGGAACTCTGGCGGCGCATGCTCGATTGGGTTTCTGGGTCGGCCTCGCGGAACGATTCACCAGTACGCATTTTCATGGCCAAGGACCGCTGGGACCTCGGAGAGGCCCTTAGCGCCCGCGTTTCGGTAAAGGCTCCGGCGGTTGGCGAGCCCGTAAAAGTGGAGTATGCCTTGACGCAGGTCCCCGACGACGGCAGCGCGCCGTTGCCTCCGGAATGGAAAGCTTTCGCTGGCGACACCGGAGTCTCGAAGGGCGGCGACGACGCGAGCGCATCCGATCCCGGCATGCGCGTGCTTTCGGGCGTCGCGGGTACGCCGCCCGCCGCCGGGGAGTGGCTCGTGCGCGTCCGCGCGCTGCGCCCCAACCGCGACGAGATTGGAACGGATCGCGCCCAGGTTGTGACGCTGGGTTCGGGCCTGGAGGAGCGCAGCGTCCGGCCGGACTTCGCCGGGATGAACGCCGCCTCGCAAGCCGCGGGAGCGGGCGGACGCGCGCTGCGGCCCGACAAGAAAGATCTGGCCGCGCTGTTGAACGACCTGGAGCCGCTCTTGAAAGGCGAGACGATTACCCGTGAAGAACGTCTGCCCGCGGTATCCGTGGGCGCGATGCTGATCCTTTTGGCCTGCGCCCTGATCGTCGATACGTGGCTTAGGCGCGGTTGAGGAACGTAGAGCTCAAGTGACAGGCGGACGCCTTAGCCCCCCAATTGACCATCCCGGGTCAGCAAAATATTTTTGAGCAGACCGCTCAAAGATATGGACCGCCAATATCCGAAAAAGAGCGGCCTAGGTTTCAGCCAATTCTGCAAACTGCGGATTTTCAGGGGGTTGCTGAAAAATTGGGCCGAGCCCCATATTTGGCAGCGACCTTGCTTTAGGGAATGCCGGTTTTGGACAATTTCGGGCAGGAGGGCCAAGTCGCAGGCGCGAGAAGTATTGCTCCCGGAGGTCCGGTATTACCCGGCCTCTCACCCCGGCGGCGCGGAAGCTACGTGGCTTCCGCGCCGTTGTTTCCGGACCACGCGCGGCGCTTGGATTTACCCATTACGCGCGCGCCTTTCGCGTTACGCTCGGGTCCGTGCGCACCGCTCTCTTCGATTTCCAGCTTCCGCCCGAACTCATCGCGCATGAGCCGCTGCCCGAACGCGACGCCTCGCGCCTGCTTGTATTCGACCGTAAGCTACGTTCGTGGACGGACCGAACCTTTCGCGACCTGGCTTACTTGCTTGTGCCCGGCGATCTGCTGGTCTTCAACGATACCCGGGTGATCCCCGCCCGCCTGCGCGCCACGCGCGATTCAACCGGAGGCCAGGTCGAGGTTTTTCTTCTGCCGCCTGCGCCTGATGTATATCCGGCCGAGGGTGCTCCGACCGAACGCCGCGCCCTGACACGCTCGGGCGGAAGGTTGAAACCGGGCGAGAACCTCACATTGCCTGGAGGCGTCAAGGCAACCCTGGTCGAACGTCTCGGAGAAGCCGGCGACCGCTTGGCCTTCCAGTTATCTCCCGCTGAGTTTGAACGTTTTGTGTTCGAGTACGGCGAAGTCCCGCTCCCGCCGTACATCAAGCGGCCTGCTGGTCCTTCCTTGAATGCGGACCGCGAACGCTACCAGACCGTCTTTGCGCGTGAGGCCGGAGCAGTAGCCGCGCCGACCGCAGGGCTGCACTTTTCGAGCGAGTTGCTGAGCGCCCTTGAGAAACGCGGCGTCGAGCGCGCGGCGCTCACGCTCCACGTGGGACCGGGCACCTTCAAGCCGGTCAAGGCCGAGGACATCGAGGACCACCGGATTGACTCGGAGCCGTATTGTATTCCGGAAGCGACCGCGCGCGCCGTAACGCATGCAAAGGCGGAAGGCCGCCGCGTGATTCCCGTCGGCACGACGGCCATGCGCACGCTGGAAGCTTGCTGGGATCCCAGCAAACGCGCGTTGCGCGCGGGTTCGGGCTATGCGGACCTTTTCATTCGTCCGCCGTTCGAGTTCCGCGTGGCCGACGCGCTGCTGACGAATTTTCACCTGCCCAAGTCGAGCCTGGTCATGCTCGCGGCAGCCTTTGCCGCGCCCTGCTCAGATGGTGGGATCGCTTTCGTGAAAGCCGCGTACGCGCATGCGGTGGAACAGCGTTACCGCTTCTTCAGCTACGGCGATGCGTGCCTGTTCGTGTAAAGAATGCATCGTTCGAGCATGGGCTGCCGTTACTTCACTCGAATGAAGGCCGCATCGTCGATGCGGAGCCGCCTGCGCAGCGCGGTGGTTTCCGCCAGGAAGCGCTGGGCATCGGTGTAATACCCCGCGGTGGGGGCGAGGTTGGGAGCGTGCGAGCGAAAGTATGCGTTCATGCGCGCCATGCCGATCTCGCGCGTCAGCTTCGCGGCCATGCTGGCCAATGCGACCGGGAGCGAGCGGCTGTCGGCCTTCTCGATGAACTCGATGTGCAAAGTCCCGCCGTTTACGTCGAGCGCATACGCGGAACGCGCCTTCTCTTCGATTAGCGTACGCACCAGCGTACCGCCGAATAACTCGCTGAGCGCCGCTGCGTAGAACTTGCGGCCGCCTTGGCGGTCGATCGTCGCATGGATCTTCTCGCTGGGCTTCGCGCGGCTCACGCCGTGACGAAGCAGTGCGGTGGCGCGCATCCAGTTCACCTCGGCCTTGTTTCCCGTGCGTTGGACCTCCGCGTTATAGTCGCGCGAGATCAGCGCACGCGATTGCAGCACGCATAACCCGATCTTGCGCGCCGATAGTTTCTGTAAAAGTGCGGCCGAATCCTCAGGAGTGCATCTTTCCATAACGAAAGCCTCGACATCCGCCCGGCCCCACGGTTCGGATTGGCACTTCGCGCAGTCGTCGGGCGAGAGAAGGTTTTCGAGTAACGCCAAGGTTGGATCTACGGAGTGCGGTCTGCCTTCTTCGCAGCCTTTGAAGGCCATGATCCCATGCAGCAGGCGCTTGAACTTGTTAGGGCCGTTGTAGACGACCTTCGAGTCGTCCACCACGACTGCGCCTGCGGGCGCGGGGTGCTTGGAGACCGCCGGCGAGAGTTTTTCCCAGAGGTCGGGCGGCTCGGCGGCGTCGGGTACTCGAAAGACGCTGAGTCCGTGGCACAGCGGTCCCAACATGGGCCCATAACCTGCTTCGTCGATGCCGATCAGCAGCATGGCGGGAGGATAGAGCGGAGAAGGAATTGGTAAAACGTAAAACAGCACTGCTAGTGGCCGCGTCTCCAATGGACTGAGCTAGCCGAAGCTGTTTAATTACGTTTTACGCTTTACGTTTTAGGTAGTTCAGCGACCTTCGCGCAGACGGTCGGCCTCGAAGTTGTCGATCTCGGGGATCTCGTAGATCTTCTTCGCGACGGCTTCCACATCGTACTCCACGCGCCGCCAGACCACGGTGTCGCCGTCGAAGGTCGTAAAGCATGCGCGCGGGTCGCCGTCGCGGGGCTGGCCCACCGAGCCGACGTTGATGAGCACCTTCTCGTGTGTGCCGAGCATGTAGAGCTCGAACATGTCCGAGGGGTGCGTGAAGCCTTCTTCGAGGGTAAAGATGCCGGGCGTGTGCGTGTGCCCGCAGAAACAGAAGTCCTCAAGGCAGGCGAAGATCTCGTTCATCTTCTTTTTGTTCTGCGCGTCGCCGGGCAGGACGTACTCGCGCGTGGGTTGCCGCGGCGAGCCGTGCACGTACGTTACGCCTTCCACGCGCGTCTGGATCTGGAAGGACTCCATGAACTTCCGGCGCGCGTCCTTCACGTCGGCCGAGTCCCCGTTGTCCTCAAGCAGCACCTTGCGGGTCCACTCGAGCGCCCGGCGCGCCTTCATGTTGAAGTTCGGCGGGATGCCGTACAGGACGGCCTCTTCGTGGTTGCCGAGGACGTTCAGGTTGCTGATGCTCTGGACGATCTCGAGGCATTCCTTCGGATTCGGGCCGTAGCCGATGACGTCGCCCAGGCAGACGATGTCCTTGATGCCCAGCGAGTCGATCTCGTCCAGGACGGCGCGTAGCGCTTCGAGGTTTCCGTGGATATCCGAGATGAATGCCTTCATGCCGAACGTTCAGTCATCCATACAGAAGTTGCGGTCGGCATCGTCCGGCCGGTACGCGCCGCTCAAGCGGCTTGCCCCTACTTTAGTGCTAAGATAAAGGAAGCGCAACCGGCTCGCCGAGTTGCGCGCTCCGATAGGCCGCCTCTACTACCTCGGTTGCGCGCAGCCCGTCCACGCCGGAAACCGATGGCGGTCGCCCTTCGCGCAGGGTCCGGATGAACTCTCCCGCGATCCCAAAGTCCTTCTCGTCGGCCCAGCAGCGTTCCGCAAGGCGCTTTGTGCCGGAAGAGGCAAGCAAGAGGCGTTGGCGGAAGAGGTCCATACGGGCGACGCCTTTCGTGCCGACCAGTTCCACCTTCGCATCGCCCCAGGTCGAGTACTCTTCGGGGCGCGACCAGGAACAATCCAGCGAAAAGACCGCGCCGCCGTCCATCTCCAGCGAGAGCACCCCGGCGTCGTCCAGGACGCGCTTGCCCACGGCTTTCCGCGTGAGTTTGAAACGGTTGTAACCCACCGCGGCGTAAACGCGCTTGAATTCCCGGCCCATGAGCCAGCGCAGCAGGTCGACGATATGCACGGTATGATCCGTTACCGCGCCGCCGCCGCTGAGCTTGGGGTTCGCGAACCAGCTGCCGGGCTGCCGCCCGTGGTTCGTGGTGACGCCGCCGAGCACTTCGCCGATCTCGCCCGCGTCGATCTGTTCCTTTAGGCGCAGTGCGGGGCCATAAAAGCGGCAGGGAAAAGCCGTCATGAGCGGGACGCCCGCATTTCGGCATGCCTCGACCATCGCCCGGGCATCGGCTACGGATGTGGCGAGCGGTTTCTCGCACATCACCCCGACACCGGCCTGTGCGCAGGCGAGCGCGTCTTCGCGATGGTTCACATTTTCCGAGCAGATCACCGCGCCGTGGGGCTTCTTGGCCAGCAGTGCCTCGCGCGAGGCGAACGCCTTCGTGCCGAGCGCCTTTGCCATCTTCTTGGCGCGGGCCAGATCGCGGTCCCAGATGCCGGTGAACTCCACCGTGCCCTTGGGCATCGTGAGCATCTGCCGCGCCCAGCCGTTGGCGTGCATGTGCGCGAAGCTGAGGAAGGCGATCTTTACGGACACTGGTAACTCCAAATTCGAAATCCGAAGCACGAAACAAACGGCCAAGAACGGCTCTGAATCCTATCCCCTCGTTTACTCCGGATGCTCCGCGCCCAGCTTAACCTTCTTCTTTTCCGTCGCCTTCGGGCGCGAGCCTTTGCTCTTCCCAAGTTTGACGACTTTGCGATCCGCCACGGCTTCAAGGCACGCGAGGGCCAGTTCCACGGCCTCGCGCGCTTCCCCTGGGGTAATGCGGGCCTTTTCTTCTTCGCGGATTACGCGGATGAAGTGCTCGATCTCGGCCTGATACGGCGATTTTGCCAGCGGACTCTCGGGAACCACTTTGCCGCCGCCGCCCGCGCCCGCTCCGATCTTGGCGACCTTGAGCGGCACCGCGTCTTCCATGTCGTACTCGACCAGCCCTTCGCTGCCGGCGGCCTCGAAGCTGGTCGCGAAGCCGTCGTGCGACCAGGAACTCTGCAAGTGCGCGATGATGCCGCTGGACCATTGCAGCGTGAGCAGCGCGTAGTCGCGGGTATTCGCGGGGTCGCGGTGGCCGAGACCGTAGACCGACGCGGGCCGGCCGAGCGTCCAGAGCACCCAGTCGAGGTCGTGGATCGCGGTATCGAAGACGCAGCCGCCGCTGGCCTCGAAGTTCCAGTACCACGCGCCGGCTGGGCCGGGGGAACAGACCACGCGGCGCAGGTGGATCACGGCGGGTTCACCGATCTGGCCGCCTTGGATGATGTCGCGCAGCGCGGAGTATTCAGGGAAGAACCGGACCACGTGCCCGACCAGCAGCGGCACTTTGGCCTTGGTGCAAGCTTCGATGGCCGCGTCGCAGTCGGCCAGCGTTCGGCCCAGCGGCTTCTCGCAGATGACCGGCAGGCCGGCCGCCGCGGCCGCGCGGATATTCTCGAGATGGAAGGGCGTGGGGAGGCAGATATCCGCCACGTCCACGTTGCCGAGCAGTTCCTCGCGGCTGGCGCAGACTTTCGCGCCGTGCTGTGCGGCGATTTTCTGGGCGCGGGAGGCATCGGCGTCCCAGACTGCCGCCAGGCGCACGCCGGGGATGTTCTTGTACGCCGCCGAATGCGCTCCGGCGATCATGCCGGCGCCGATGAGGCCGATCTTTAAGTTGTCGGAAGCGTTTCGTCCGGCCACGGTCGCTCCGCCATGGGTGCGTTCGTTTTGGAATTGAAATGAGGCTGCAACCGAACGTACCCGAGGCGGGTGAGGGGTCAACTGACGGAAAAGGATCTTATGCCCATGTGCACGTTAGTATGAATAAAGAGGCCAAACGCTACCTACAGTTGCAATGATCGATAGGAGGAAGAAATCGTGAATCTCGAACCTTTTGCCAAGTTGCTTTCTGCATATATGGTTCTCGGTGCGTGCACGTCCACATTATTGGTTTTGTGCGCATGTCAGTTAGGCTGGATTAGGGTGGAGAAAAAACATCTTCGTTTGATACTTTTCATTTTGATGGCGCAAATAAGTGTTTTGGTTATTGGCTTGATGATGAAGGAATTCACTCTAAACACCCAAGCAATAGAACGTGAGATTCGAACTGCAGATAAGCGCAAGCTCGCCGATCTTTTCACGGAACTTGATAGAGTTCGCATAACCCAAATTGAAAATGAAAAAACGATATCCAAGCTAAATGAAGAAGTTGCTATTGCCAGACAACGGCCTCTCACAGAAGAAGAAATTGCAGAAATGAAAGTGCATCAGGGCATTCGTGGTTGGGTGTATTCTAAGTGGACAATTGTCGGTGCCACAAATGTATGTGGAGATGAATATCAGAAACTAGATGAGCCCAGGGGGATGTTTGCTTATGAAGGAAATTTTGACCTAGCACCTATAGGAAAAAAGAGATGGACGTCGGCATGTGATCAAAACGGCCAGTTTTGGTTTCCACTTCCTCCGGGGCGCTACACTATTTTTGTTGGTTCCTATCGTGCAAAAGAAGTCACAGTCAAATTAGGACAGTGGGAGAATACTGAGCTTCGAATCGACGAAGTGCGAGAAATCTATCCCTAGTTCGATTCCTCAAAATCTATATTCTGCGGTTTACGTTTGGCCCATTGCGCCTATTTTCTCTGCATGCTTTCAGGGTCGTCCTTCCGTCTGTGCACGTGCGTGCTCGCGTTTGCGGCGCTGACTTTCGCTCCGGTCGTGCTCGCGGCCGATGTACCCGCGCCCGCGCCTCCGGCGGCGCCCGCGCCGGAACGGCTCTCGCCGCGCGCGACCATGGAGACGTACCTCGTCGCGATCAACAACTACCGGAACGGTGTCGAGAAAGATGCGAGCCTGGCGAAGGCCGTCGCCTGCCTGGATCTCGCCGGCGCGGGCCTCGCGAAGGACCTGGGTCCGCGTTACGCTGAGTACCTCAAGGATGTGCTCGACCGCTTCTGGTACGTGCAGATCGAGGAACTCTCCACCGAAAGCAGCGACGCGGAGTTTAAGCGTACCTTTTCGCGCGACGGCAAGACCTTCGACCTCTTGATGACGCGGCAACCCAACGGCGAGTGGCTCTTCAGCGGCAAGATGCTGGCCCAGGTTTACGACTTGTGGGGCCAGGTGGTGAAGTGGACGCCGGTCAGCGACAAGATCACCGCGACGGAAGCGCGCAACGTCGGCGTTTGGATGGAGGAGCGCGTGCCGAGTTATCTCAAGCGCACGCGCTTTCTGCTGCGCGATTGGCAATGGCTCGGGATTCTGATTCTCGTCGCCGCAGGCGTGCTGCTCGACCGGTTCTTCACTTTTCTCATCACGCGCATCTTCGCGAGTTATATCGAACGTAAGAAGATCGGTGTGCCCAAGGACGAATTGAACCGGGTCGAGCGTCCCGTCGGCCTGGCGGTGATGGCCATGGTCTGGTGGATCGGCATCCAATGGCTGAACTTGCCGCCGAACATTTACGAGTTCATAGCCCGGATCGCGGTCTTCTTTCTTGCGGCGTCCTGCGTGTGGGCGGCGTACCGGCTCGTGGACGTCCTCAGCGCGATCCTGGCGCAATTCGCCGTGCGCACCCATACCAAGATGGACGATCTGCTCGTCCCCCTGGTGCGCAAGACGCTCAAGATTTTCGTGATCGTTTTTGGATTGGTTTTCATCGCGGGTAATCTGGGGATCGACATCAGCACGATGCTGGCCGGCCTCGGCATCGGCGGCTTGGCCTTTGCGCTGGCCTCGAAGGACACGGTCGAGAACCTCTTCGGCTCGTTCACGGTGCTGCTCGACCGGCCTTTCCAGATCGGCGACCGCGTGAACATCCTGGGTATCGAGGGCATCGTCGAAGAAGTCGGGTTCCGCAGCACGCGCCTGCGTACGCTCAACAACACGCTGGTGACGGTGCCGAACTCAAAGCTGGTGAGCGCGAATATCGAGAACCAGGGCCCGAGCGACCGCCGCCGCTATCGCCTCACCCTGCCCCTTAAGCCTGCGGTCACGATGGAGAAAGCGCAAGCCTTTCGCGACGCTTTGCGCGGAGATTTGGAGAAGCTCGCTGAAGTCGCGCGGGAAAATATACAAGTATACATTGTGGAAGTGGGCGGTGCGGGCATAAAGATCCAGATGAACGTACTGTTGCGCGCAGGCAACGACGACGCCGAGCTGAAAGCGCGCGAGAATCTTCTGGTGGAAATCGACCGGCTATCGCGGGAGAAGGGCGTGGAACTGGCGTAACCCGTTCACCGCGGCGGCGAGTTGGGCGCCAAGCCCACCTGAAGATTTCGCGATCCGAGCAGTTCGCCTCCGGCGATAAATTCGATCGAATACATGCCCGGCTCTTTGACTTGCATCTGCTGAATCTGGAAGACGATCTCCGGAACGGCGACCGGATCGGCAAAATTCACGGTGCCTTGGAGCGAGAAGACTTCGGCGCCACCCCCTAACGGAACCATGCGTAGGTTGCACGGAACATGGCCGCGCCCGCCGGTGAGGGCCACGTAAATACAGATCAGCGGATGCGTGCACGGAAACCGCTGCGCGAAGAGTCCGTTGAAAATGCCAATCAGGGAGAGTTTACCGGAGGCGGCATCCTTGATGATGTAGTCGGATAGAATCATCGAGAGCAAAATAGGCTGGTTAGCGTTGGACACGTGTAGAATCCCCTTTCCATTCCTCGCCTGCCTTGCCGTTTTGCGGGGCAGACCTATCGCGCATAACACAATTCGCGCTCAGGTACAGCGTCAGCCTTGCGGCCATCGGTCGTCGAAATGAGTGCCGCGCGAGTGGCGTTAGCGAACCGTGCCGCGCCGCCTGCGCTTGGGCGCACCTTTCGCAGGGGCCTTTCCATCGACCTTGCCGTCCGGTTCCTTCCCGAAGCGCTTGCGATAAAGATCGAGCAAGTTCCATTTAGGCGTCCAGCCCAGGTGCGCGCGGGCTTTGTCGCAGACCAACGGGCATTTGAATTTAGGCCAGTCCGAAGGAAGCGCGGGAAAGCCGGCGTGGTGCACGCGCAGTCGCTCGCGAATGGGCGCGAAGGTGAGCGCCTCCCGCGCGGCGAAATGGTAGGCCTCGCAGCCGGGGCGCGGACGTTCCAGCGCGCACGCATAGGCGCGCGCGGCGTCCTGGGCAATGAGATAGGCGCCCAGTTCTTCCACCGGCCCGGTCTCGCTTTCGAGCCAACGCTTTTGCCAATCTTCGAATGCTGCAGGATCCCAATTCCAGACGCGCGGAAAGCGGAAGATGGCGATTGAGAGCCCGTACTTTCGCGCCACAAATTCAGCGAACTGTTCGTTGGCAACCTTCGAAAGCCCGTAGGCGTTTTGCGGCAAGAGCGGGTGCGCTTCGGTGACGGGCAGCGCCTTGGGGGCGATGACCGGATCGCCCCACGGCCCGTAGACCTGGCAGGTGCTCGTGTAAATGACGCGCTTGAGCTTGAGGTCCGCGGCGGTCTGCATCACGACCGAGCCGATGCGCGTGTTGGTCGAGAAGACTTCTTCGGGGCTGTGGTTCCACGGGCCGGGGATCTCGCCCAGGTGGCAGACGGCCTCGACCTGCTCGAACACGGTCTGGACCTGTTCGCGCTTGGTGAGGTCGCAGAAGACGAACTTCGCGAGAGGCTTGTCGGCCTGGCGCCGGTCGAGATTGACGACCTTATGCCCGCGCCGAACGAGTTCTTCCACCACCGTACCGCCGATGCGCCCGCTGCCGCCGGTGACTGCGACCTTGAGTTTCTTCATGGGCGAGCATGGTAGGGAGGGGGCGGGCGTTTACAAGCGAGAGGCCGGCAAGTTGGGAGGAATGCCCAGATACCCAGACAAGACAAATGACCATGTTTGAGAGATTATCGCTGAGAGATTTTAGATAATCGATGGTTTTGGTTGCTCAAATGCTCTAAGGCGAATGCAGTAAGTAGAACCAATCCAATTCCGCCAGTAAGATCAAAAATAAGACCACCAACATTCGAAACAGAAAGGCCTATTTTGAGCGTGTAGTATTCTTTGGTCTGTCGATGTGCTTGGCCGTCGTCGATGGCATCAGATACCTCTACGACCACCGTTCGGCCTTCGGATGATAGTTTGATCGACCTCTCTATACTAAGCCCGTTACATGATATATGAACCGGGATAGCCTTTACGTCCCCAATAAACCGTGGTGGCAGGAGGATGGCGATGAAGGGCCATCCGCACCGTTGGTGTTCGAAACGGCTGCAGATATCGATAGAATTGCTGGCGAACGATGGTACACCGGGCGAAAGGCCATACTTGGCGGCGATTTCGTTCAGATTCCCCGAACAGGATATTTGCTCTCGGCGTACGGATTCGATTATATTCTTTTCAAAGTCGTCACCACTATTGCAAGCAACGGATATCGGTTGAAAATTTAGCCATAAGAGGATGGCGCTCATAAATGAAGCGCCAATAAGCGTACTCAAGTGAAACCGAAGAAATCTTTTCACTGCGACCTTCCTTACTCTTTGCTTCGAATATCACTTCTTCCACTCCCCGCACTTCTTCGGCACCAGCTTGCGCTTAAGGCGCACGTATTGCGGCAGGCCGTCCTTGCCCATGGGGACTTTTACTTCGCCCTTCAGCAAAGGCTCGAGGTATTCGCGGAACTTTTTCGTGATATGGGTTCCGCTCTCGTCCATGAAGTCGCGCGGGAGGAAGTGCTCGCCATTGGCCACGTCGCTGAGTTTCGCCAGGCCGGTCTCGCATTTGTACGGCTTGTTGCTCGTACGCACGAGCGTGACCATGAACCCCGTGTCGCCCTTCAGCGCGTGCCGAACGGCTTGTTGGCCGCATGCCCATGCTTCTTCGACATCGGTCTTGCTGGCCCAGTGCGTGCCGTTGCGCTGAAGCGTTCCGGGTTTGTTGCGGCGCGCCTTCACGCCCACTTCTTTTTCGATGAAGCTGCCGAGAAACTCCGCGACGCCGCCGAGCTGCTTGTGGCCGAAGGCGTCCTTGCCGAAGTCGCCGCCGATCTCGCTGAGGTACTCGCCCTTTTCGTTCTTTACGCCCTCGCAGACGACGACAAAGCAGCGCCCGATGCGCTTGAGGCAGTCGCGCACGTCGTTGGCCACCTTCTCGAGCGAGACCGGGATCTCGGGGATGTAGATCAGGTGCGGCGCGTCTTCTTCATTGCGATGCGCGAGGCCCGTGCTGGCGGCGATCCAGCCTGCGTTGCGGCCCATCACTTCCTGAACGGTAGTGGTGTCGCTGGTATAGAGCGCCTCGGTGTCGCGGCCGGCCTCCATCACCATCGTGGCGTTGTACTTGGCGACGCTGCCGAAGCCGGGGCAGTGGTCGGTAAAGCCGAGGTCGTTGTCAATCGTCTTGGGGATACCCATGACGATCATCTCGTAGCCCTTGCCCTTCGCGAGCTTGCTCACCTTGTCGGCGGTATCCATCGAGTCGTTGCCGCCGGCGTAGAAGAAGTAGCGGATGTTGTGCGCCTGAAAGACTTCGACGATGCGCGCGTAGTCGGCCTCGGTCTTGACCTTGTAGCGGCAACTTCCCGCCGCGGCGGCGGGGCAGAGCTTCAGGTTCTTCAGGTCCGCGGGGCTCTCGGCTTTGAAGTCGAAAAGTTCCTCCTGGAGCACGCCCAGAATGCCGTTCTTGGCGCCGAACAGTTTGGTGAAGACCTTGGGTTTCTTTGCGGCTTCGAGCACCGCCCCGGCCATCGAGGCGTTGATGACAGTCGTTGGTCCGCCGGACTGCGCAAAAACCGCGGCGCCCGAGAGCTGGCTGGTCGAGGGAGAGGCCATCGCGTGTAACACTCCTTAATGAGGCGGTGTTGGAAGCCTGAATGGAAAGATTGTGCGGATTCTAGGAGCGGTGCGTGAACGGTCAAGGCACGGAGGACCAGCGGGAGAACAAAATCATCCCCAAAAGACTTTCGAATTCCTTTAAGCCAGTCGGAAGACGGAACTTCCCGGATATCGAATGCGAGTCCATCGGCGGCCGAATTTACTCCGCTTTATCCACCAGCAGAAAGACCAGCGACGATTTGCCGGGAGCCAGCTTCTCCCCGGGTTTTTGGATGGGCGGAAGGATCGCGGCGAGCGTCCAGCGCCCGAGCTTGCATTCGAGGCTCGTGCGCAGACGCCGCGAGTCGGCCGTGGCCTTCTGGATCGGGCAAAACGATTGAAGCGTGGCGGGTTCTTCCATCTTTTCGGCCTTTGGATCCTCTTTCGACGAGCGCTCCTTCGCATGGAGGTCCACGGCCCGGAGTTCCATGCCTTCGCATTGGTCGACGCTCAGGTTTTCGTTGGAGGTGAGCCGGACTTCGATGGTTGCGGAGGTTGCGTCAAGAGAAAGCGTGGGCCGTACGTCCAACACGGTGCCCTCGAGCGCTTCGCAAACGACCGGGTCGGGAGCGTCGCCCGAGATGTCGTAATCCGCCAGATAGGCGGCTTTGCGCCCGGAGAAGACATGCGTGCGCTGCGTGTTCAGGACGGAAAGCTGCGGCGCGCCGCGGAGCTTGCCCTTCTTCACCGTTGCCCGGATGTCTTCTTCGGTGAAATCCTTTCCGCACTTGCCGAGGAAAGGGAGCAGGCCGTCCTGTTCCATGTCCACCATGAGAGCCTGTACGCAGAGCTGCCGGTGCTGGTCCTGTGCAATCTTTGCGAGCAATTCGGAGACGAGCGCGTGGATCCCGTGAGTCTGCAATACGACCAGCATGCCCGCGCGCTCTTCGATGCAGGTGCCCTGGTTCGGGTCCCAAGTGTCCGGCCGGATGCGGTTGCGAATCATATCCGCGATGCTCTGGACGGTGGCGTTGGCCTGCACCGGTTGCACGGCATTCGGAAGGTTCACGTTCGCCGCGGACGCGGGGCCGACGTCAGCGCTTGGACCCGGGAAATCGGGTGCAAGTGTAACGATGTCCGCCACGTCGTAGATGCGCAGAACCACCGGCGGCGGCTTTTTCTCCTCGTCTTCAGCGCGAAGGCGAAACGCCGCCGGCTGAAGGGCCGCGAATAGGGCTGCAGACAACAGGGCCGATTTCATGGCGTGAGGCTCCGTTTGCCGGGCTATTGCGTGTTGGGCAACTCGTTGACGTTCTCGCAGCGGACAAAGAAGAGAATACTCTTTGCTTCCACACTGCCTTCCGCGGCGTTCGGTACGGGGTCAAGGACGCCGACCAGCACCCAGGTCGCGAGCGCGATCTTGAGATTCGACTGAATTGTGCGTTCGGAAGTCCGGGGCAGTTCGAGCGTGACCTTGTGATCGCCCACGGGTCGCAGCCCGAGGGCGGCGGCCGCGGCGTTCGGACCGCCTTTCTTCTCTTCCGCGGGCTCCTTTTCGGCGGCGCCGTTCTTAGGGGCTTCCGGAGTTGCCGCCGCCACCTCTTTCGGAGGATTCTGTTTGGTGTCGCGCGGTTCGTAATGCAGGAGCGAGATTCCCACGGCCACCTGCTCGGGCTTTGCCGCGGGCGTCTGGCGGTTGTAGCGTAGTTCCAAATTTACCTTGGAGCCGCCGGCATCGAGCACCGGACGGGCGTCCAGGACCACGCCTTCCAACCGCGTCTTTACCACCGGATCGAGGACTTCGCCGGCCACGTCGGCATCGGCGACATAGGTCTGGAACCGGCCCGCCAGCAGATGCCCGCGCTGTTTGTTGAACGCGACGAACTGCGGTGCGGAAACCAGCGTCGCGCCGGAATCCTTCTTAAGCAAGTCTTCGACCTTGTCCTTGGCGAGCGGTTTACCCGCCTTGCCTAGCCAGTCGAGCGCCCGCTCCGGATCGACCGCGACTTCAAGCGCTTGAACGGAAATGCGGCGCCGCATCTGGGCCCGGAGTCCCTGGAGCAGTTTCTCGATCTTCGCGTGCGTTTCGCGGGTCTGCATGACGATCAGTTTCCCGCCGGATTCCTCGATAGAGGTCGTGGGATCGGCGAATTCCGTGGGGAGCATGCGGTCGTGAACAAGTGCGGCGAGGTCGGCCGCACTGAGAGCTGGAGCAGGCGTCTCTGCGTTAAAGGGTCCTTGGGCGCCCCCGTCTTGCGGGGCCGGAAAATCGGTCGGGACGTTCGTGAAGTCGCGAACATCGTAAACGGCCAATTCCACCGTTAACACCCGCGCCTTAGCGCCTCCTTCTTCGGCATGGAGGCCAAGCATTGAACCGGCCGCACCTCCTGCGACGGCTAGAAGGACGATCGCGGCGGCATGGCGGATCGAAGATGGCATGGCTCTTGTTCCTCGTGTTGGAACACTTCGGCGCAATGCCCTCTTGACGTGTGCAAGTTCGAGGCGTGACCAAAAAAAGCAGCCCCGCATCCGGAAACCGAACGCGGGGCTGAGAAAGCGTGAATCGGTTCGCGCTTTACGGTTTGCGGACGAATCCCGTGGTATTGCATTTGGCGCAGGGAATGCCCGGCATCTTCCCGTACCCCATGCAGCGCGTGCAGACCTGGATCACGCCGTTCATGTCCAGATACCCCGGCTGGGGCGAGCGTTTGCACTGGTTGCAGGGATTCCAGGTCTCGTAGCCTGTGCCGCCGCAACCGCCGCATTGCTCATACCCGGCAGGAATCGGCTTTCCCATGGGCGTGCTGGGCTTCTCGGGATCGACCTTGCCCGTGCCGCCGCACTGCTTGCAGGGAACGCCTGGAAGCTTGCCTTTGCCGTGACAGGTTCCGCACATTTCCATGTGCTCGCCCATGTTCAACCAGCCCGGCTTGCCGGAACGCTTGCACTGCTTGCAATCGAACCAGGCCGAATAGCCCGTACCGCCGCAGCCGCTGCAGTCCACGCGTTTGGACGAACCGGACTTGGTATCGACGAATCCCAGCGCGCCAGTCTGCGAAGGACCCCCGGCGCCTGCGGCCGGCTTCGGGTCGTTGTTGGCGGCCTGCGCATTGTTATTGGCTCCAGCGTCGGCAGCGCCGCCGCCATCCAGTTTGCGCTTCTCTTCGGCCGTGATCCAGGAGCCCAGGCGGCGCACATGCCCGAGCGCCAGGTGCGCTTCCTCATTGCTGGGATCGAACTTCAGCACTTGATTGTAGGCTGTTTGGATGTCATCTCGCACACCCTGAGTTTTCGCAAAGCGCCCCAGGTCCAGCCAGGCGTCCTTGTCTTCCTTCTTGTCGCTCTTCTGCAGGTCGTCCAGGCGTTCCACGAATTGTGCATGCGGCGACTTCTTTTTCTGGATCTCGCGAATATCGGCGCGCTTGATCTTGGTCTTGCCGAAACGGCCCTGGATGGTGATCTCGGCGTCGTTCTCCTCGACCACATCGCCTTCAATGGTATTCCCATCTTGCAGGATAAAGATGTCCGCACGCGCGCGCGTACCCAAAAGCAGCAGGGCAAAGAAAGCCATCAAGAAATAGCGCATGAATCGGGTTCCTCCAAAGCCAACTTCAACCGCGTCGTAAAGCTACAACGTACAGCAGATCATTACCCTACAGCCTTTATAGCATCAATCTGACGCAGTAAGAATTGAAAAGTTAAACAGATAGTGCTCTGCAATATTGTAAAAATGGCCTGCACCATGCGGCTGTCCTTATCTCAATAATCCGGCGGTTGGATTCTTAGCGAGCTGGTGTAGCCTTATGCAGCAAGAACGCTTTAACTTTGAGCTTGTACGTCGCGGCGATCCGTCGAAGAACCGTCATGTCCAGAAAGCGAGAGCGCATGAATAAAACCATTCTCCTTTTAATCGTACTGGCCTGTGCCGTAGTCGAGGCGCCTTCCGCCGAAGTCTACGGTTGGCGCAAGGATTGGACGGGTCGATTTCCGGAGGCCCAGCCGCCGGAGAAGTGGTCGAAGACCGAGAATGTCGTCTGGGCGTGCGCCCTGCCAGCCTGGAGCAACGCCAATCCTGTGCTCGTCGGCGACCGGATCTTCATCTGCAGCGAGCCGGACGTGCTGGTCTGCGTGAGCAAGGCCGACGGCAAGATTCTTTGGCAACAGGCCAACCCGGTGATGGATTCCGTGCCTGAAACCGAGCGCGCCAAGGTAAAGGAAGCGCTGGACGCTGCGAAGCCGGACTTCCAGAAGCGCGACGACTTGCGCAAGCAAGTCGGCGTTCTGCAGGGGAAGATCAAGACTGATCCGGACGCCAAGAAGCAGCTCGACGAAGTGCGCAAGTCCATCGGAGAGCTGGATACAAAGTTGAAAGTGTTCGACCAATTCATGCCGAGCAGTGCTCACGTCGAGAATGGCCATACTTCTGCGACGCCCGTGACCGATGGCAAGGTGGTTTTTGCCGTGTTCAACAACGGCGTAATGGCCTGTTACGACATGGACGGCAAGCGGATGTGGATGAAATACGTGGAGAAGGCCTTCCACGATTGGGGCAACGGGACCTCTCCGGTGCTCGCCGGCGACATGGTGGTGGTCCATTTCCGGCAGATGGTGGCTCTGAAGGCTGCTTCCGGAGAAGAGGTCTGGCGCGCGCCGGCTTCACCGTCCTTCGGGACCCCTGTCGTGGTGAAGATCGGCGCCGTGGACGTCATCATCGACGGCAAAGGCGACTTTGTCCGCGCCAGCGACGGCAAGATCCTGGCCAAGGGCAAGGCGAACAACAGCTACAACGGGCCGCTGGTGGTCGGCAAGAGCGTGTACTTCATCGACGAAGGCGGCGCGAAGGCGCTCGAACTTCCCGCCGAGGCCGCCGACACGCTCGAACCCAAGCAACTCTGGGCCGCGCAGCCCAAGCGCGAGCGCTACTACGGGTCGCCGGTCTATCACGACGGTTTTCTTTACGCGATCACGCGGTTCGGCGACCTGAGCGTGCTCGACGCCAAGACCGGCGAAGTGGCCGCGACCAAAGTGGTGAAGGATGTCGATCCGAGCGGGCAGTTCTATCCGAGCATCGCGTTGGCGGGGAAGAATCTGTACATCGCCGGCGACCACGGCAAGAGCGTGATCCTGGAACCGGGCAAGGATTTCAAAGAGATCGCGCGCAACGAGCTCGAACCGTCCAAGGCCACCGCGGTCTTCGAGGGCACGCGCATGTATGTGCGCGGGCGGACGGCGCTGTACTGTATCGGGAAGTGACGCCGCGATTCCGCCGCGGCAAGTTTCCGCGCGCTACAGCTTCTGTTCCACGCTGCGGACCTTGTCTTCCATCGTCTGAGCGCGGTCGGTGCGCGTGCCGAACTTTAGCGTGCTGGTGATGCGCGGGGCGCCCATGGCGTGAACGGCTTCGTGGCAGCGCTTGATGGCCGCGAAGACCGCGTCCCACTCGCCTTCGATATTCGTGCCGTAGGCGTGCAGTTGCGTCTTCAAGCCCGCTTCTTTGAGCACCTTTTCACATGCGGCCACGTAAGGCGAGACCGAGACACCCACACCCATAGGCACGATGCAGAAGTCGGCGATTACGATCATGCTGGATCCTTTCTACCGTTCAGACTCCCCAAGGCTTTTACCCAATTTACCGCGAACCTCTTTATTGGCAAAGCCCTGCAAGAGCGTTACCTTCCGAACATGCAAGTAATAGGCTGCCTCAACAGCGGCCCGTGCACTTGTTTCTACTTGACATCTATCGTGTTAAGCATAAATATCACCAAGCTTTGTCGCATCGGTCAGGCGGCCCATGCTTGGGGCCGCCGCTTTTGTTCTCAGGGATTTCCTCGGCCGCAGGCTCGAGGTGGAAGGACGCATCGTCATGGCTAACCCAAAACGCCGGCACTCGCATTCGCGCACCCGCATGCGGCGCGCGCACGACAGCATTCCCAAGCCGCTCCTCGGGAGTTGCCCGAAGTGCGGCCAGAAGAACGCGCCGCATCAGATCTGCGGTTACTGCGGCTATTACCGCGGCGTGGAAGTCATCAAGATGGAAGCCGAAGCCGAACCGGCGGCCGAGAAGAAGTAACGACCGGCGGCCGGTGGCGTGAATAACGGGCTGGAGCCATTGCGCATGGTTCAGTTCGGAGTTCGTAAATGCCGGCGGTGCGGTAGGGCCAGGGAAGCTTCGCGATGAGCGCCGAGTTCCAAGCGTCGATTCTGGGTACGGGCTCCTACGTGCCCGCCAAGAAGCTCACCAACCAAGATTTCGAGAAGACGCTGGACACCACGGATGAGTGGATCACCAGCCGCACCGGCATCAAGTCGCGGCGCGTGGCGGCCGAGGGCGAATCCACCAGCGACTTGTGCGTAAAAGCGGCGCAAGCCGCCATGACCGATGCCGGCGTGCCACCCGGCGAGATCGACCTGATCATCGTCTCCACGCTCACCCCCGACTACCTGATGCCCTCGACGGCCTGCGTCCTGCAGAAGAAACTGGGCCTGTCGGAAAACGGCGTCCCGGCCTTCGACATCAACGCGGCGTGCTCCGGGTTTATTTACGCCCTCGCGACGGCCAAGGCTTACATCGAATCGGGACAGTTCAAACACGTGCTCATCGTGGGCGCGGAAGTGCTCTCGCGCGTGCTGAACTACCAGGACCGCTCGACCTGCATTCTCTTTGGCGACGGCGCGGGCGCGACGGTGGTTGGAAGGCACCGGCCCGGCGGCAAGAGCCATCGCATCCGTGAAGTAAAGATCAAGGCGGACGGCAGGGACACGGAAAGCCTGCTGATCCCGGCCGGCGGCACCGTCCACCCGGCTACGCACACCACGGTGGACGAGAAGATGCATTGCGTGAAAGTGAACGGCAAGGAAGTCTTCCGGTTCGCGGTCTCCAAGATGCTGGGCATGGTCAAGGAGATCGTCGAGCGCAACGGCTGGAAGGCCGAAGACATTGGGCGCATCATTCCGCACCAGGCCAACTATCGCATCCTCGAATCGGCCTGCGAACGCCTCAACCTGCCGATGGACCTCTTCTTCACCAACCTGTCCGAATACGGCAATACGTCCGCGGCCTCCGTACCGCTGGCGTTGGACGAGGCCAGCCATATGGGCAAACTGCCGGCCGGCAAGCCGGTCGTCCTGGTTGCGTTCGGCGCGGGCATGACCTGGGCCTCCGCGATCATCGAGTGGTGACTATGCCCGCGAATCCAGTGCTCGTCTTTCCGGGCCAGGGCGCCCAGGCCGTGGGCATGGGCAAAGACCTGGCCGACGCCTGCGCCGAGGCGGCCGCGCTCTTCAAGCGCGCGGACGAACTCCTCGGCTTCCCGCTCTCGAAAACGATCTTCGAGGGCCCCGAGGCCGCGCTGGTCGATACGAGCGTGCAGCAGCCGGCGCTGGTGCTGGTGAGCTTGGCCGCACTGAAAGCGCTGGAAGTGAAGTGCGGGAAGCCCGTCGAGATGGCCGCCGCGGCAGGGCTCTCGCTGGGCGAATACGCGGCGCTGGCCGCCGCGGGCGCCTTGGATTTCGATACGGCCATTACGCTCGTGCGGCGGCGTGGAGAACTCATGAAGGCCGCCGGCGAAAAAGTGCCCTGCGGAATGGCCGTGGTCCTGCAGCTCGAAGAAGGCAAGATTCGTGAAGCGTGCGCGCAAGCCGCTAAAGAGACCGGACAGGTGGTCGCGCCAAGCAACTTCAACGGCGGCGGGCAGATCGTGATCGGCGGAGCAAACGAAGCGCTGGCCAAAGCGATGGAACTCTGTAAGGCCGCCGGGGCGCGGCGCGTGATGAAACTGCCGGTCGCGGGCGCGTTCCATACCGCGCTGATGCAGCCGGCCGCCGACGGCCTGCGCGAGGCGCTGGCAAAGGCGAAGATCGGGAAGGCGCGCGCGCCAGTGTACGCGAACGTCTCCGCCGCGCCGGTACAGGCGCCCGAAGAGATTCGCACGTCTCTGGAGAAGCAACTGACGTCGCCCGTGCTGTGGGAACAGACGGTGAAGAACCTGGTGGCCCAAGGGCACACGCGGTTCCTGGAACTGGGGCCCGGCAGCACCGTGAGCAACATGATCAAGAAGATTGCGCCCGAGGCCGAGACGCGGGCGGTCGGCACGTGGCAGGATGTAACCGCGTTCGCTTGAGCGGACGCGAGCGGTGTTCTTTAGAATGTATGGAAAGGCGAAGACCATGAAGCGATACCTTGCGGTGCTTACGGCCTGCCTGCTCGGATGCGGCCTCGCCGGGGCGGAAGAGAAGACAGAAGCAAAGACGGAAGGCAAGACTCCGGCTGAGACTCCGAAGAAGGAGCCTGCGGCGGCGGAAGGAGCCACGCCTGAAGCCGAAGTGGCCGTTCGCAGTCTGCTCCTGGCCATGGTGGATCAGGACGCCGCGAAGATTAAGGCCGTCATCGTCGACAACCCCGACTCGAAACTGCTCGCCGACACCATGAGGGTGACCCCCGCACAGGCCACCGAACTTAAGAAAGGCTTTGCGGGCATGAAGTTCACGTACTTGAAAAAAGGCGACAAGATCGATGCGCCCGAAGGTGGACAGGCGACCGTAGGCGACATTCCCGCGGATCACCTGCTGCTTTTGGGCAAGGTGGGCGAAGAGACGATGCCGCTGCCGTTCTACGTCGTGAAGACCAAGGACAAGTGGCTCGTGGATGCCGGCGCGCTGATCGCGATGCGCAAGGCTGCGGGCGGCGGCGAGCCTCCTCCGCCTCCTCCACCGCCAAAGGGTGAAGAGAAGAAATAGGCCGGGACGCACACGGCGAGTCAAGGAACGCAACATGGCATTCGCAGGCAAGGTGTCCCTGGTTACGGGCGGCGCGCGCGGGATCGGCAAGGCCGTCTCGAAGCGCTGCCATGACTTGGGCGCGGATGTCGCGATCTTTGGCCGCAACATCGAGGCTGCGCAGGCCTTTGCCGCCGAACTGGGCGCCAGCGGCAGCCGCGCGAAGGCGTACGGCTGCGACGTCACCGACGGCAAGCGGCTCGACGCGGCCATCGAAGAAGTCTTGAAGGACTTCGGCAAGATCGACGTCCTGGTAAATAACGCCGGAATTACTCAAGATGGTCTCTTGATGCGCATGACCGACGAGGCCTGGCTGAAGGTCCTGGACACGAACCTGACCGGGGTCTTTCGCACCATGCGCGCCGTGTCGCGGCCTATGCTCAAGGCGCGTTCCGGGGCGATTGTAAATATTGGCAGCGTTGTGGGCTTGATTGGAAACGCCGGACAGGCTAATTACTGCGCCGCCAAAGCGGGTTTGATCGGACTGACCCAGTCGGCGGCCCGGGAGTTCGGCCCGCGGGGCGTGCGCGTAAACGCCGTGGCGCCGGGGTTGATCGAGACCGACATGACGTCCGCGATGACCGAGGACCAGAAGAAGCAACTGACGGGTTCGCTGCCGCTGGGCCGCGCCGGCAAGCCAGAGGACGTGGCAAGCGCGGTCTGTTTTCTGGCGGGTGAAGATTCGGCGTACATCACCGGGCAGGTGCTTGTGGTGGACGGCGGGATGGTGATGTAAGGAGTTCAAGCTGGACGATTTGCCATTGACGAGCGTGTAAAATCGTCAATCGTCGGTGGCCAATCGAACATTCGCGGACACCGGAGTCCGCGGCAAATGGGGGAGTCGCAGCGCCGGCGCAGGTCGCGCGCAGCGCTGGATGGAGAGGCCAATGACCAAAGACGAGATCAAGGACAAGGTTGTCGAGATCATCTGCAAGCAGCTCGAACAGCCCAAGGAAAAAGTGACGATGGAGACGAAGTTCGCCGAAGACCTCGGCGCCGACTCCCTCGATACTGCCGAATTGGTGATGGAGTTCGAAGACGAATTCGACATCAACATCTCGGACGACGCCGAAGGCAAGATCAAGACAGTCGGCGACACGGTGAACTACATCGAAGAGCAGATTAAGAAGAAGGGCTGATAGCCTATGGCGGGAAACCGGCGGCGTGTCGTAGTCACGGGCTTGGGGGCGGTCTCGCCTCTGGGCATCGGCGTTAAGCCCACTTGGGAGGCGCTGCTCGCGGGCAAGAGCGGCGCGGCGCCGATCACGCACTACGACCACTCGAAGCACGGCGTGCACTTTGCCTGCGAAGTGAAGAACTTCGCCCCGGAGCAGTTCGTCGAGAAGCGCGAGGCGCGGCGCATCGATCCGTTCGCGCTCTTCGGCATTGCCGCAGCCAAGGAAGCCGTTGCCGATTCCAAGATGGACTTCGCCAAGGAAGACACGCGCCGCGCCGGCACCGTGATCGGCACCGGCATGGGCGGGATGACGGAGTTCGAGGAGCAGAAGGAACGGCTCATGACCAAGGGGCCGGACCGCGTGAGCCCCTTCCTCGTCCCCAAGATGATGCCCAACGCCGCCGCGGGCTACGTCTCGATCCTGCACGGCCTGCGCGGGCCCTGCTTCTGCACCGTCACCGCCTGCGCCTCCGGCGCGAATGCGCTCGGCGAGGCCCTGCGCCTGGTCCAGTATGGCTCGGCGGACATCATGGTCGCGGGCGGCGCGGAGGCCGTCATCACCCCGCTGACCATGGCCGGCTTCGACAACATGGGCGCGCTCTCCAAGCGCAACGACAGCCTCGAGACCGCCAGCCGCCCGTTCGACAAGGAGCGTGACGGCTTCGTGATGGGCGAGGGCGCCGGGGTGCTCGTGCTGGAAGAACTCGAACATGCCCTCAAGCGCGACGCCAAGATCTACGCGGAATTCGTCGGCTACGGCATGTCGGGGGACGCGTCGCACATCACGGCGCCCTGCGAAGACGGCGACGGCGGCGTGCGCGCGATGCAGGACTGCCTGCGCGACGCCGGCCTGAACGTAGACGATGTGGACTACCTCAACGCCCACGGCACCTCGACGCCGCTCAACGACAAGGTCGAGACGCTGGCGATCAAGCGGACCTTCGGCGAGCGCGCCTACAAGCTGGCGGTCAACAGCACCAAGTCGATGACCGGCCACATGATTGGGGCGGCGGGCGGGATCGAGGCCGTCGTCTCGGTGCTCTCAATCGCCGAGGACCGGGTCCACCGCACCGCGAACTTGACCACGCCCGATCCCGACTGCGACCTCGATTACGTCAAAGAAGGCACCCGCGACCTCAAGGTCCGCGCCGCGATGAGCAACTCGCTGGGCTTTGGCGGCCATAACGCCACGCTGGCCTTCGCGAAGCTGAAGCTGTAACAGTATAAACAACATTCATTATCTATTTTATATCAATGAGTTGTGTTATTTAACCTACTTTTTACAACTTGGTATAGTCCGGTGTATACCAAGGTATGATCAGCCTCCGCAAGAACGATCCGCAGCCGCTCTACCTCCAAGTTAAGGAGAGCCTGCGCCGCGAAATCTCGGCCGGGCGATTCAAGCCGAACGAGGCCTTGCCGGATGAGCGTTCGCTGGCGGCGGAACTGGGCCTCAGCCGCATGACCGTGCGGCGCGCGATGGTCGAACTCACGCAGGAAGGCTTCTTCGAGCGCATCCCCGGCCGTGGAACCTTTCTGCGGCCCGGGAAGGAAGGCAACGGAAGCCGAAGCGGCGGCGAGGGCCTGCTTTCCATTGCGCTGGTCTCGCACCATGAACGCTTCGACGCGAGCGACGGCAAGTTCTACTTCCGCATGCTGCAAGGCATGCAGGAAGCCAGCGCGGAGCGCGCGTCGGTTATCCTCAAGCGCATCGGCACGCCGCTCCCCGAGTTCGTAAAGTCGCTGCAGGCTGACCGCGCCATCGACGGCATGCTGGTGCTCGGCGTCGTGGCGCACGAAGTCGTCGATGCCCTGGCGGCCTCTGGGATTCCCGCCGTCTTTTACGACTGCACGGCGCCCAGCGCGGCCGGTGCCTACGGCATCGTCACGCACGCCAGCGAAGACGGGGGTTATCAGGCCGGCACGGCCCTCGCGGAAATGGGCCACCGGCGCTTCGCGGTGTTCATCCATGCGTCGAGCGGCGATGTGAAGTCGGCGGTGATCGGGCCAATCGCGCGCGAACGCCTGGCAGGTTTCGAACGCGCGCTGCATGCCCGCGGCCTGCGCCTGGCGCCCGATGCGGCGCGCCCCGTGGCCTGCTCCAGCCCCGCCGGATACGCGGCGATGCGCGACCTGATCCAGAATGCAAAAGGCCCGCTGCCCACCGCGCTCTTCTGCACCACCGACGAGATGGCCATCGGCGCGATCTCGGCCGCGAAGGACGCCGGCCTGCGCGTGCCGGAGGACCTCAGCATCGTCGGCTTTGGCGACGTGGGCCACTTCAGCGTCCCGGCGCTCACGACGGTGCGCGCGCAGGTGGAGCGTTCGGGTGAAGACGCCGCGCGGCTGCTGCTCGAACGCATCGCGGACCGCAAGCTGCCTTTCCGAAAACATGTGCTACCCACGGAATTCATTGCCCGGGCCAGCAGCGGCTTGCCCCGGCCCGAGTGACCGAGAAGAGGAGAACGGCCATGCGCCTGTCTTTCATAAATACGGTCCTGAGCTTCGCGCTCTTTGCGGCGGCCTGGCTTGCGGGCGTACGCGCGGCGGAAGCGGAAGCGCTGCTCTTCGATTTCGAGACGCCCAAGCAGGCGTTCGAGAATGTGGAGAAGATGCAATTCGTGCCCGAGCACGCCACGCAGGGCAAGTTGGCGGGCAAGGTGGCGCTCACTGCGCCTTTCTCACCGAACTTCTTCTTCTTCGGGGGCTCGAACCAGGGCGGTAAGTGGAGCGAATACGACCAGTTCGTGATGGACGTCTTCGTCGAAGGTGGCGGGGTCAGCGTCAACGGGTTCATCCGCGACAAGGAAGGGCAGGACTGGTGGAAGCGCTACAACTTCGAGATGAAGCTGCAGCCGGGCAAGAAGCGGCTGGCGCTCTCGCTCGGGTCGCTTGCGCGCGCGAATGGCAAGGGCACGCTGGACCTCGCCACGATCGACTTCTTCGCCATCACCTTTGCCAGCGAAGACGCTAAAGCTCCCGCCACGATTTACCTCGACAACGCCCGCCTGGTGAAAGGCACGGGCTCGTTCGAGGTCAAGACGCTCTTTTCCTTTGAGGGCTCGGACGCGGGTAAGATCGAACTCGAAGACTGGCCCGAGGAGTTCAAAGGCAAGTCCTCCATGAGCACGGTCGAAGAACACGCCACCGCGGGCAAGAAAGCGCTCAAGCTGGAGAGCCATGCTCCCGCCGGGAACGTGCAATTCAGCGGCTTCGACGCCGACTGGAGCGCTTACGACACACTGGTCTTCGACATCTTCAACCCGGCCGATAAGCCCGTCGCCTTAGCCGGTTGGATTCGGGCGAAAGATGTCAACGCCGGCTACTGGGATCGCCATAACTGGGTGCGCATGGTGAAACCGGGCTTCAATTCCGTGCGGCTCTCGGTCGGCGGCATGACCGGGCCGGACGGTGGCAAGCCCATCGAAGTGAAGGACATCAAGAAGTTCAATCTCTGCGCGGACAACACGACCGTTTTCATCGACAACGTGCGCCTGATCAAAGGCGTTGAGGAAGTTCCCGTCGCGGGTCTGAAGAAGTTCGATTTCGGCCCCGCGAACTCCGCCGTGATGCCCGGCTTTGCCAAGATCACGAAGGAGACCGGCTACAACAAGGGCGCGGGCTGTGGCTGGTTGCAGGGCGGGCAGTTCGGGCGCGACTTCGACATCAACGAGATCCTCGGCCGGCACCGCCCCGCCGACGATCTCTGCCGCGACTTCTGCATGCCGACCAAAGCGACCTTCGCCGTGGACCTGCCCGACGGAACCTACAGCGCCTGGCTGATGCTGGGGCCTCCCGGCAACGGCTGGGGCCAGACCTTCACGCACCGCACGGTGACCGCCAACGGCAAGCAGGTCGTCGACCAGACCTACGATTCGAAGAGCTTTAAAGAATTCGAGTACCGCTTCCAGGACGAAGAAGATCTGCCTGGCGACGATCTGTGGGAGCGGTACATCAACAAGCTTTTCGTTCCGCAGCGCTTCGACGTGGACGTGACCGGCGGCCAGTTGAAGCTCGACTTCGATTCCTACGGCAACTGGTGGTCCGCGATGGTCAATGGGCTGGTTGTATGGCCCAAGGCCAGTGAAAAGGACGCCGAACGCTGGCTGGCGAACTTCGATGCCTTACGCAAAGAACAGTATCAGGCGATTCACGTCGAAAGCCTGCCTGCTGCGCCCGCGCCGTACGCCGCCAGCGAACAGGAGAAAACGCGCGGCTTCGTGCCGTTCGTGCATTCGCCGGACCGCGAAGTCCAGGTGAACTCCGTCCCGACCGCCGAAGAGGCCAAGCGCCAGACGGTCGAGGCGGCCGGATCGCCGGGCGAGACGGTCAACGCGTGCTTCGGCGTGCTGCCACTCAAGGATTGCGGCGCGGTGACATCAGGCGCCTGCACGCTGAAGAGTGCTGACGCCAAAGGCCGCGAGATCGCCGCGAAGTTGAGCGTCCTCCGCTACAAGGCGCTGAACAAAGTATCGGTGTACGAGATCTGCCCGAAGTATCTCGACGAGGTGAACGCGACGCCGGTTTCGATGCGGGCGGGCGTGGCGCGCTCGTTCTGGATCTCGATTGCGCTCCCGGCCGACGCGGCGCCCGGCGAATACAAGGGCGAACTCAAACTGGCCGGGCCGGTGGTGAAGGAGCTCGCCGTGCCCGTTCACCTCACCGTCTGGCCCATTAAGCTCGCGGAACCGAACTTCCCGATGGGCATGTTCCTGGCCGGGCCCGCGGAGTCGTACATCCATCTGGACTCAAGCGGCGAGGCGTACTGGGCGGCGTGGAAGAACATCCTGGAAGACGCGCGCGCGCACGGCCAGACCAGCATCGATCCGTGCATACAGATTCCGCTCAAGCGCATCGCCAACGGCAAGGCGGAAGTCGATTTCGGCCCGGCCGACCGCTTCATGGAACTCGCCCGGGCCGCGGGTTTCACGCAGGAATTGAACGGCTACGGCGTCGGCACCGGCTTCAACATGAAAGTCCCCGTCGACTACGACGCCGAGGCCAAACGCTTTGGCGTCGGAACCTACGCGGAGATCGTGAAGGCCTATTTCGAGGCCGTGCGCGAGCACGCCAAGGAGAAGAACTGGCTGCCGATCTGCTTCTGCACGGACGACGAGTACATCGTTCACCCGAACGGCAACGCGGAGACGCTGGCGGGGCTGCACCGGGTCCTGCAGGAGAACGCCCCGGGCATCCACTTCGTCGCGTACGACAGCGCGTACTTGGAAGAGCAGCCGCAGCAGCGCGCGGCGCGCGAGAAGATGATCGGCGACATCGATACCTGGGGGCCGGGCCTGCACTGCGACCGCGACGAAGCGGCCGTGAAGAGCGGGCACCGCCTCTGGCTCTACAACACCGGCATGAACCGCTTCACGTTCGGCACGTACATGTTCTTCGCGCGGAAGAAGCACAACGTCTCGGGCTTCTTTCAGTGGGTCTACAACGGCGGCGGCACCTACACGAACTTCTATCTCGCGTCGCACCAGGAGGCGAACTACGGCGTGACCTATCCGTCCACGCGCGGCCTGCGGTCCACGCCGGTCTGGGAGTGCATCCGCGAAGGCTGTAACGACCACCGCTACCTGGAGACGGCCTGGCAGGCGATCGAACAAGCCAAGACTGCGGGCAAGGGCGCCGCGGAGGCCGCTGCGCTGAAGGGCGCGATCGAGAAGACCTTCGCGCAGATGCGTTTTGGCAAGCCCCACGCCGACGCGATCTCGGGCGAAGGCAAGGCGGATAATCCCATGACGCCCGAAGGCATGGACGCTTTCCGCCGCACGGTGGCCGAAGGCATCGTCAAACTCCAGCAGGCGCTTAAATAGGGAAGTGAAATCCCCTCCTTATGTAAGGAGGGGTAAGGGGAGGTAAAGGCCGCAAAGGGGGGTTACCCCTCCTGTATCCACCCTTACTTAGGGAATTCCCGATGCGGCCGCGGGTTTTCATCAGAGCAGGAAAAGGCTACTGACGGCGAAAACGGCCGGAGGCGATGCGCTTCATTCCGTCGGTCGGCCGGTTGTAGAGATAGACCCACGCCTCGAACGTGCGGCCGTCGGCGAGCCGGATGCGCCGCTTTGCCCGGACGTACAGCGTGGGCTTCTGGTCCTTGGGGCCGCAACCTTCGTAATCGTCGAGTTCCTCGAAGAGCGGTCCGGGCTCGAGGACTTCGTAGAGTTCCCCGCGCACGCTGTCGGCTGGATCGTCCGAGTCCACCGCGCCTGGATACGAATCCATCCGATAAAGCCGGCCTTGCATCGACGCCTCGCTGACAAAGCGCGTGCGCTTCGCGACGCGCTGGTGGATGGGCTGGCCGCCCGCCTTGGAAAGCGTGCCGTAGGCGAAGAGGTAGGGCGTCTCGTCCATGGCAAAGGTTTACCCGGAGAAACGCTTTTTCGCCACAGTTGCCTGAGCGACCCACGCTTGCCGCGCACCGCAACGCCTGCTATTCTCTCCGCGCTTTACGCCGAACGCCGTTCGCTGAGTCACGAAAGGGCTGCCATGTCCGACATTGTCGCCGAACTGGGCCGCAAGGTCCTCGAGACGGGCCACAAGCTCACGCGCGAAGAAGGGCTCGAGATCTGCAAGCCCAGCGTGGACGCATACGACCTGATGTATTGGGCCAACAAGATTCGCAAAAAATACCGCGGCGACGAGGTCAAGGCGTGCAGCATCGTCAGCGTCAAGACCGGCGCGTGCAGCGAGGACTGCAGCTTCTGCGCGCAGGCGAGCAAGTACAAGACGAACTCGCCCGTGCACGATTTCCTCCCGCCCGAACAGATCAAGGCCGCGGCCAAGGCCGCGAAGAAGTCCGGCAGCTACGCGCTGGGCCTGGTCGCGCAAGGCTACGGGCCCAAGGACGAGGACCTCGACATTTACGTCGATTACATGAAGACGATGGACGAGGTCGGGATGGTCGAGAAGCACATCAACATCGGCATCATGAGCGAGTCGCAGATCGGGCGCTTGAAGGACGCGGGCATGGTCTGCTGCGGGCACAATCTCGAGACCAGCCGCCGCTTCTTCCCCAAGGTCTGTTCGACGCACGGCTACGACGAACGCGTCGAGACGCTCAAGTCGCTCAAGCGGCAGGGCGTGAAGATCTGTTCCGGCGCGATCTTCGGGCTCGGCGAAGAATGGATCGACCGCGTGGACCTGGCCATCGACCTGCGCGAGCTCGGCGCGGGCAACATCCCCATGAACTTCCTGAACCGCATCGAGGGCACTCCCGTTGCGAACGCGTTGCCCATGGAACCGCTCGATATCCTTAAGACCGTCGCGCTCTACCGCTTCATCCTCTTCGATCGCGACTTGGGCGTGTACGGCGGGCGCGAGGTGAACCTGCGCGACCTGCAGTCGATGATCTTCTTCGCCGGCGCCAGTGCCGTAATGATGGGCAACTACCTCACCACCGCCGGCCGCCCGGCCGAAGTGGACAAGCAGATGATCAAGGACCTGCAGCTCAAACTTGCGCCGCCGCGGGTGCTCGAAACGCTGCCGCCCGCAGGGCATCCCGAGCCGATCCCGGCGCGCGCCGCGGGGAACTGAGCGGCGTTCACTACAGAGAAACGAAGAACGGCGGGCCGGAGTTATTCAAAAGCAGCAATGCGATTTCTGACGGTATTCGCCTTTCTTGTCTGCCCAGTGGTTCTTGCTGAAGAACCGGTCGCCGCACCGCAGCCGCCGGAAACCCCCGCCAAGTTCGATCCCGCTAAACACGCTTGGGCGAAATTCAGCGCAGGGACCTCGCACCAGACCCGGCACGTGATTCTCGCGGGCAAAGAGACCAAGACCGATCAAGCGGGCGATGCGGAACTCACGGAAGTTACCGACAAGGACTGCACCGTCGCGATCTACCAAGGTGAAGGCGAGAAGCGAGTTAAGGTCGGCGAGATGAAGTACCTTCTTGTCGCGCCAGAGTGCGTTCTTCAAGATGCGAACACGAAGGATAGCTTGGGCGCGCCGCGAATCGTCGGTAAAGAAAAGATCAAAGCCGCGGGCAAGGAGTTCGACTGCACCGTTTATGAATTCAGCAAGCCGGACGAGCAGGCCATGCAGCGGATCGCGGTAAGCGGCGAGGGCCTGCGCATCCGCACGGAATCCGGGATCAACGAGAACGGCAAGATGACCAAGCCGGTGGTCGAGCTTTTAGTTCGCGAGAAAGCGGCGCTCACCAGCAAGGACCGCAAGATCGAATGCAACGTCTACGAGTCGGAAGATAAGGAGTTGGGTGAGAAGGCCGTAATCTGGCGCAGCCCTGCCGTTCCCGGCGAGATCGTCCGCTCCGAGACCGTCTCGAAAGATGACAAGCTTGGGGAGATCAAAGAGATCTTCGAGATCACGGACTGGAAGATTGTGGAACGGAAATAGCCTGGCCATTCGGCCGACAGCCTATTCGCCTTCGCCCTCTTTCCCGACCAGCGGCTTTAGCAATTCCATGCAGCGGCTGCGGACCTCCGGGTCCTTTGAAGTCTTGGCCGCCGTCCTGAGCGCTTGAATCGCCCAGCGGCCATAGGCCTTCAACTTGTCCGTGGCCGCTTGGCGCTTGTCGAAATCTTCGGCGCTCAAATCCTTCAGGCGCTCGGCGATCTCTTTCTGCTCGGGCGAGTCCGGCGTGAGTTTTCGGAACTGCTTGGCGGCGACGTTCGCGGGATCCAATTCGAGCGTCTTCGCGAACTCGGCTTGTCCGTTCTCTTTCTTGTCGGTGAAGAAATACTGGTAGCCCAGCAGCAGGCGAAGCGCGGCGTCGTTGGGTTTTTCCTGCACGGCGGCCTCGAGTTTCTTCACGAGCGCATCCTGGGTCGCGGGCGCCGAATAAAACTGCTGCAGGTTGAATTCGTACGTGGGCCAATCGGGGAGAGCCTCCAGGCCGGACTGCAGGGCCTCCGCCGCTTCTTTGAACTTTGTTTGCGCGAAGAGCGGTTCGGCGAGCAGCATCACGGCCATGCTCGCGGAGATCGGCACGCGCTCGCGAAAATGCCCGCAGATTTCAGGATATAGTTCCGCCGCTTCGCGAAGAGCGGTCTCGGCGGCGGCGAAGTGCCCGCGAAAGTAGTTTTCCTTGCCCAGGTCCACCAGCGCGGCCGCACGCGCGGCATCCGACTCCCAGGCGATCGCCGCCTTGTCCCAGCCGAAGCGCAGGGCCCAGGCCTTGTCGTCGGTCGTCTGGAGTTTATCCGCGCGGGCCAGACAGGCCGCGAACTCTTTCAATTCCTTTGCCGCTATTGGCGTGGCCTTGCCTTCTCCTGAGAACGCGGCGACGAGGTCCGTCATGGTCTTGAAGTAGAAGGCGTAACAGCCGTCGCGATCGCCGTTGTTGTAGGAGGGTGCGCCGTACGAGATGGAGAGCCCGAGGCACTCTTCGAGCAGGCCCAAGGTGGCTTTCTTGTCCTTTGCGGCGAACGCCTGAATGCATTCGTCGATCTGCGCGCGCACCTTTTTCTCGTCGGGCGCCTTTTCCGCCGGCAATGCGGGCGCGATCAGGAAGCTGCAGGTCAGGCAGACCGGAAAAATGGCGTTCAGGAGGCGCATGAATAGAATCTCCAGCCCATGGTTTTATAGGCTACGTGGTCGTTCAAGAGTATTGTGCGTCTCGAAGCGATTGCAATGCGCATGTTTGAAAGAATCGCGGGCGTGGAAAATGGCCTCGCGCCGGGTTACGTTCTGCCCATGAACGAAACGCGCACGGCCTTGGTTCTCGGCGCTTCCGGCACGATCGGGGGTGCAATGGCCCGCGAGTTGAACACGCGAGGCTGGAAGCTCGCCCAGCAGGCATGCATGCATCCGGACCGTTGCGCTCCTTCCGCCACGCCTGTGTTCACCGCGGACTTTCGCGATGCGGCACAGATCGAGAAACTTGCGAAAGATGCAGTGGCCGCACTTGGCCGCATCGACGCGCTTATCTGGGCGGCAGGAATCTCGAGAGACGCGTCCGTGCTGACGCAGAAGGACGAAGACCTGCGCGAAGTGCTCGCGGTGGACCTCACTGCGCCCTTCCTGCTTTGCAAACATCTCGCCCGGCAGTTCATCAAACAGCGCGGCGGAAGCGTCGTCTTCGTCTCATCGCACGCGGGTCTGAGCGGCCGAGCCGGCGGCGCGGCGTACGCCATGGCGCAGTCGGGCCTGCTGGCGCTGGCGAAGTCGCTCGCGCGCGAATGGGGGCCGTCGGGCGTGCGCGTGAACGCGGTCGTGCCGCCGTTCGTGCCCGATTCCGCCATGGGCCGCGCGGCCAGTCCCGAGTTTGTCGCAGCCGCAAGGAAGAAGAACGTGCTCAAGGCGGACACCGCGCCCGCAGACGCCGTGGCGCGTTTCGTCGCCGATCTCTTGGAAAATCCGGCGGCCTCGGGGCAGGTGTTCACGCTCGATGCGCGTATCGCGGGGTGAACGGAACGGCCGTCTCGCGCAAAGACGCTCAGGCGCAAAGAACGGCGGAAACGGATATGGAACCTCCTCAAACACCATCCAAGCGACGGTGGTTTCAGCTTCATCTATCGACTTGCGTCGTATTGATGTTTGTAGCGGGTGGCTTGGCGTTGCTGAATTTCAGAATAAGGAGGCATCCAGACAATCCAAGATTGACTGAAACAGTATACGGATGGCCTTTAGAAGTTGGCAAGGTTTCACATGATGGTGATCCAGATCGGACAACGATTGTTAGATGGTACAGTGGATACTTCGGCCTTGCAGAGGTCATTTTCATCGTAGTCGATTTAGGAGTGGCTGCTTTAACGATGCTAATCTTAGTTGGCGTTTGGGAATGGTGGCAGTGCCGCCAAGATAGAGTGACATCCGGACCCCAGACATCCTGATTTAAACCAGGCCGTTTTTCACCGTCTTGACAGACCCCATTCCAAGGCCATGATTTGAACTTTCCGGCCGTTCTCCGTGTCCTCTGTGCTCTCTGTGGTGAAAAGGCGTTGAGGAGTTCGAGATGTCCGAAGAGTCCGACGTACCCCAAAAAGAAGAAGCCCAGCGCGTGCAACGCGTCCCCGCGCCGGAACTCGATGCGGTCCTGGGCGTGCCCTTCAAGGTCCTCGACGACGGCTTCATCCGCTGCGTCGATTACATGGGCTCCGACGCCTCGATCGTGCAGGCCGCGCGCGTGAGCTACGGCAGCGGCACGAAGAAAGTCAACGAGGACCGCGGGCTCATTAGGTACCTCCTGCGCCACCGCCACACGACGCCCTTCGAGATGTGCGAGATCAAGTTCCACGTGCGCGTGCCGATGGACTGCTGGCGCCAATGGATCCGGCACCGTACGGCCAACGTCAACGAGTACTCCACGCGCTACAGCATCGCCATCGACGCCTCGCAACGGACCGATCCCGGCGCGTGGCGCACCCAGAGCACCGACAGCAAGCAGGGCAGCGCGGGTTTTCTCGAAAAAGGCCAGGGCGAGAAGCTTTCCAAGCGCGAGCGCGAATTGCAGGAGCACGCGCGCGACGTCTACAACGAACGCCTGGCGCTCGGCATCGCGCGCGAGCAGGCGCGCAAGGACCTGCCGCTATCCACCTATACCGAAGCCTATTGGAAGGTGGACCTTCACAATCTGCTGCATTTCATCGCGCTGCGGATGGACGCCCACGCGCAGCTCGAGATCCGCGAGTACGCGAAAGTTCTTGGTCACGAGTTCATGAAGCGCTGGTGCCCGATCGCGTGGGAAGCGTTCATGGACTACCGCTTTGAAGGCATGCATCTCACGCGCATCGAGATCGAGATCATGCAGCGCCTGGGCGCGGGCAAGACCGAAGACGCCCAAGCCGTCGCGCAGAAGGCCGGCTGGCTCGAACGCAGCGAGAAAGGCGACAAGCCGCTCAAGCGCAACCGCGAGCGCGCCGAGTTCGAAGGCAAACTTAAATCCCTCAACATGGCCGTACCGTGGAAGTGAACGCAAGGATCGGGATCCAGGCTTGCGGATTCGGGGAACGGCCGGAGCGTGCGCTACGGGGCATGAATCCTAAATTCTTCGCCCTGAATCCGCGCCGCAGTCGTCACTTGAAATCAGAATTGCTTTGAGGATACTCACGCCTCCTTCGTTGAGCCTTTTTGCGTACCCGTAGCTCAGCCCGGATAGAGCGCAGCCCTGCGAAGGCTGAGGTCGCAGGTTCGAATCCTGCCGGGTACGCCATAATTCTGAAAAAACGGAACGTGCAAGCGCATGCGGGCATCAGGCCGCATGGGGTCGTTGCGTAAGGCCGGCGATCTGCTTGGCGTATACTAGCGGTTGGTTCAGCGCCGCATGGCGTGGCGGCGACCGCCGAGCAGGCTTGGGGCCGCGCGCCCTCGCCTTTTTGGAGGCAGGGCGACCGCCGCGAGTTCTTCGTGGGACGGCACGCCGAACACCATAGCCATCCGGTGTTCCAGGGCGGCAAGCAATGCGTCCTCGCGCTGCAGGCTCATCGCGACCGTAGGCGCGTTTCGAAACCGGGCATCGAGTGTAGGCTGGCCGAGAACCTGGAACATCAGGCGATGGTAGAACGCTTCGTGCGCCGGCTTGAGGGTGATCAACACATCCGTCATTGCCGTGAAATGCAGCAGATAAACCGTGGCGCATCGAAAAAGGCCGTACACCAGATGCAGGGAACGGTCTGCGCGCTCCGTATCCACCGCAAGCGAACAGAGCTCGCAGGGCACTCTTTGACGCGCACGCAGCGCGGCGACTTCTTTCGGATAAATGGCGTCCAACGGCAGTCCTTCGGGGGAGTCCATTACGGCCGTCAGGGTTCCCACGATGCGGTTATTTTCGCGCGCCACGAACACAGTGGTTTCGGGGCGCAAGTGATGCGGGGACAGGAAGGGCGCCTCCGATCCGCCGTCGTCCGGCAGGTACCCTTCCTTCCGATATAGCTTGCCAACCAGTCGAGCCGCTGCGAGGCGGTCTTCGACCGTGGCCGCGATGGCCACGTCCGGCACATGCTGGAGGCCGCGGCGATTCTGTTTGGGGGGCGAAGCTACCGCGGCCGATCCGAATTCTTGCATTGGATGACTCCTCATCTTGCTCGAATGACGGCCTTGCGATCGTTCGCCAACGACATGCGCTCATGCAGGCTGCTTCAAAGTTGTTGTTTCCGGAGCGAATGTCCGTGAGCCGACCACCGGATCGAGCTGAATCATAAACGGTGCACAGGGAACCGGGGAGCCGGACAGGTGTTGTGTAATGAGCGCAACGGTAAGCGCCGCCGCGGTGAAGGTTCCGGAACCAAGCTGAGAGATTGGACAAGGGTGGCGATCTCGAATCCGGTGGAATTGGCTTTGCACTACCTTCGAGACGTACGGCGGCAGGACTTCGGCATATCGTTCCAGCACTTCCATAAACAGGGAAGCATAGGAAACGCCGTTCTCGTGCGGCGCCACGCCGCCCACCAGATCCTGCAGAGACATGCCGGCCGGGTCGAACACAAACGCCGCCGCGCCCCAACCCGCGGCCACGGGTGAAAAGACGGGCAAGCCCAACTGCCGCGCATGCCGGTGCAGCGCTAAGATGGCATGTGCGTCAAGGAAATCGATGCTGTCGACGACGTAATCGACGCCATGCAATGCCTCCACCAAATTGCTCTCGTCCAGCATCTGCGGCAGGGCTTTGACGCGGATGTGCGGATGGATCGCACCGAGCCGCGCGGCCAACGCCTCGGCCTTATTCCGTCCGAGGTCGGCGTGGCAGAACATCTGCCGGTTCAGATTGTGTACCTCGACCCGGTCGCCGTCGGCCACCACGAAATTCGTGCAACCGGTCCGCACCAGCAGCTCCGCCACGACGCTGCCCAACCCGCATCCTGCGATCAGTATGCGTGCGGTACGGAGGCGTTCTTGGGCGGCCTCGCCGAGGTACCCGGAGTTGCGTGAAGTCCACTCGCTATAAGCATCCGCATTTTGCATGAGCGTCGCTCCTTTTCCAAACCCGTGAAGTTCAATGCGTCTCGGGTGGCGCAGGCGGTCCGTAGGTAAGCTTCAGGCCGTCGATGACGAATCCGTAGCCATAAATCTCGAAGTACTGCCGTATCGCAGGGTCGGTCCAGGCAGGCTCCAAGGGATCTTCGCGATAGTCCCCCTTACGCACTCCGTCGTATAAGGTTTGAGTCGTTACAAGGCCGTTATGCAGGGTAATCTCTCGAACCACGTGCACCCAGCGTCCAGCCTTCCACGCGACGCGATACTGGTCCGGCCGTGATTTCGGAGGCGGACCTCGATCCCAGTTCTTCCGATTGTCAATTTCCGCAATTCCGATCTCCAGTTTATCGGCGTCGGTCACCAGCATCTCGAATTCAACGTGGATCGGCAGTCGCGCCGTGGGCACTGCGGTCTTTATGAGCATGCTGCAGCCTGGGTTCGAGAACTTCAGGGCGCCCGAATCGCTCAGGCCTCCCTTGGGTTGCCATTCCGGTAGCGAGTAGAGGGCATGCATGCCATCGTTCAGGAATTCATTGCGTGTGGCGAACTCGTTGCCCATGCCCTGGTCGAAATTCCAGGTCAGGATCACCGGACCCGCAGCGGCGGGGGCTTGCGGCGGCGCCTCTTTCCGGCCTCCGTGCATGGCCAGGTAAACCACGGCCACGCCTAAAATCGTTGCGGCCGCTGCGATGACGCCTTTTCCGGCCGCGCCGCCACGCGCCGCCGCCCTACGAACGGAACGTGCCGCGGCCTTCTGTACGCCTTGGGATGCACGGCCGCAAACTTCGCTCAAGGCGGAGCGCAGGTTTGCCGAGGCGCGCAAGAGATCGGTTTCGCGAAGGCAGTGGGGAATCGCGCTCGCCGAAAGCGCCACGCCCGCGAGCGCCAGACGCTTCCGCAGATGTTCCAAACCTTGGGCGACTCGTCGCGCAACCTGCGGCTGCGACACGCCCATCAACTGGCCGACTTGAGCCTGGGTGAGTCCTTCCGCGCAATGGAGCACTACGGCCAGGCGCAAATCCTCCTGCAGATCTTCGAGCGCTTTTCCAAGCGCCACGCGGGTCTCGGCGGCGGCCTCCGGTGCGTTTGCTTGAACGTTTACGGCGTCTACACGCTCCAATTCGCCGGCCCGTTTGACGCGCTGTTGGGCTCTATGCTCAACGCGCCGAAGATTCCGAGCTAAATTCATGATCACTCCGTAAAACCAGGCTCGAAAACTTTCCGGGCCTTTGTCCTGAAACCGGGTGCCTCGCCGCGCTAACTGCAGAAAAGCCTCCTGCACGGTTTCCTCAGCTAGAAAAACATTTCCGCTCTGTGCATATGCAACCCGGTATGCAAAATCCTGGTACCGGTCGCACAGCACTCCAAGCGCCTCCTGATCCGCGTGCGTCTGAAACCGCTCAAAGAGGGCTTCATCGCTCGCGGCGGTGGCCGTGGGCGGGTTGTCTTCTTTCGGCGTGCCCATTATTCGTCGGCTCTTTTTGCTCCTCAACCCGTGCTCTGATAGGAGTTGGCTATAGGCCCACAAGTTATTCGAGAAAAACCCAACCACACTTAAAATTCTCAAGCGTATGGGGCGCTTAGGTTAGCGATTCGAGAAAGGACCTCGTGCCGAGAATTCTGCGGGCGCATTTGCCGTTCAGAACTTTTTTGACTATTGACCAGCCCAAAAGGGACGATATACTTTGTGTTGCAAAGTGAAGGTGCTTGGTTATCCTGCGGTCTACATTCCGTGCGTTCGAGGTGAAGGATGGATTTCGAGCCGAACGAAGGACGGAAGGGACTCATACCGCCGCCTCTGGCCAGAGACGAGGCGTTGCGCGCGCTCTCCGATATCCGCGCCGTCATCGACCGCACCGCTAAGTACACCACTTTTTCCGCGCTCTCGGGATTCGTCGCCGGCGCGGCGGCACTCGTAGGGAGCGGCGCCTGCGGTCTGATTTCCGAATGGCCGGGCGCCGATCCGTCGCGCGGACTGCTCTTCCTGCTCGTGTGGACGTGCGTCCTCGCGGTTGCTGCGGCGGGCATGGCGCTGCTGACCTGGCAGAAAGCGCGCCAGCGCGGTCAGCGGGTCTGGACGCCGATCGCGCGCACGGCCTTCCTTGCCCTGATTGGCCCCGGCGCCGCGGGCGTGATCGGCAGCGCGGCGCTGGTCCACGCGGGCGCATACGCGCTGCTTCCCGGCCTGTGGCTGACGCTCTACGGCTGCGGCATGTACGTCGTCAGCTTCTACGCGGCTAACTTTCTGCGCTGGATCGGGATGGGCTTCATGGCCTTGGGCGCGGCGGCGTGGCTGGGGCCGCTCTCGCTCGGCGCCCTCTGGCTGGGCTTGGGCTTCGGCATTTTGCATCTCATCTTCGGCGCGATCGTCCTTAAGAGGTACCGCGGATGAAAGAGACGCGCGAAAAAGTCCGCCTGCCCGCGCCCGGCTGGCAGATGCTCGGCCCGGGCCTGCACGGGAAGCCCGCGTCGAGAGCCGCGGAACGCATCGCCGAACACGCGAGTCTCGATCCGCTCATCCACGAGCGCACCCGGCTTCTGATTCTCACCGCGCTCTCGACCTCGCAGGATGGCACGCACTCCTTCCTGGACCTGCGCGAGGCCCTGCGCTTGACCGACGGCAATCTGATGGCTCACTTGCGCACGCTGGAAGGCGCGGACCTGGTAGAACTGAAGAAGACCGGCGCGGGGCTGGGGAGCAGCACGCGCGTGCAGCTTACCGACCGCGGCGGCAAGGCCTTCAAGTCCTACCTGGACCAGCTCGACGCCCTTCTGCGCACGGCGCGCGGCCCGCTGGACGAGGACGCGTAGCCCATGGCGCCGATGAATCCCTCGCTCAAGCTCTCGAGCCTCGCCGCGCCGGGCCTTCCCGTCGCCGAGCCTGTCGTTGCGGAGCCGCCCAAGAAAGCCCGGCTGGCGCGGCTGCCCGCGCATCTCGCGATCATTCTCGACGGCAACGGCCGCTGGGCGACGGCGAAGGGCCTGCCGCGCCTGGCCGGGCACGTGAAAGGCGTCGAATCCGTCCGCGAAGCCGTGAGCGGTTGCCTGGAGCACGGGATCCGGATTCTCACGCTGTACGCGTTCAGCACCCTGAACTGGAAGCGCCCCGTCGAAGAAGTCTCCGGCCTGATGAATCTCTTCCGCCATTACCTGGACGCGGAAGTGCCGCGTCTGACGGAACAAGGCGTGAGCGTGCGCTGCTTGGGCGAGCGCGAGCGGCTGCCCGCGGAAGTGGTCGCGGCGCTGGATGCGGCCGAGGCGCAGAGCGCGAAGAATTCGCGGCTGGTTCTGAATCTGGCCGTGAACTACGGCGGACGGGAGGAACTGGTGTGCGCCTTCCGGCATCTCGCGGATGAGGTGGCCCGAGGAAAGATTTCGTCGCGCGAGATCGACTTGAGCCGCATCGAAACCAATCTGTTTACGCGTGAACTGCCGCCAGTGGACCTGGTCATTCGCACCGCCGGAGAGCGCCGCCTCTCGAACTTCCTGCTCTGGCAGTCGGCCTACGCCGAACTCTACTTCACGGAGGTCCTCTGGCCCGACTTTACCCGCGCAAGCCTCGATACGGCGCTGGCCGATTTCGCCACGCGCCGCCGGACCTTTGGCGGCCTCGTCGATCAAGCCGCGCCCGCTTAGCGGTCCTCTCCCGAATCGTTAGTAATTCATACAAAAGTTGAACCGCCGCGAATGATGCCGCCGATTGGAACCCTCCAACTTGGGCATGCGGTGTATTATCACCATCGCAAACGAACCGGGGCGACAAGGAGAAGCATTCATGGCGAGCGCACGCGCGAGTGGTCTATACGCTGGTCTCGCGAGCATTCTTTTCGGGATGTTTGGAGCCGCTTGGGCCGAGCAGCCGGAGCGCCCGCACCTTAAGCGCAAGATTCTCGAAGAGCGCGTGCTCGCCGATTTCGCCGTTGCCGGTGCGGCGGGCGGCGTGAAGGCACTGCATGAGCAAGCCAAAGCTTCGGTGGAAGGCGGCGCGCTGGTCGCGAGCTTTCCCGGACGCGTGGACTTGCCCGCGGTTCAAGTCTGGGCTGGTGCGGCCGACCTCTCGAAGATGAACGGCCTGCGCCTGAGCATCGAGAACCAGAGCGCGGGCCGTGTGCAGGCCGTCTTTTATCTCTACGAAGAGGGCGGCGGCAAACGCGCCGCCTTCGACTGGCCGCTCGATCCCGGCGCGAACGCGATCGCGTACCCGCTCTTTCATGTGCTGCGGGAAGGCAGCGACGACCCGCTGGACCTCTCGAAACTGGCGAAGATCGAGGTCGCGATCAAGCGGCAGAAAGACGACGCTACGCTGAAGATCGCAAAAATCTCGGCGGTCAAGACGTTCGCGAACGCCGAGAAGCTGCGCCTGTTCGATTTCGGCGACGGCCCGGCCTTCTCGGCCGCCGAACCCGTGCGTTCGAAGACGCTGTACGACCCCAAGCGCGGGTACGGACTCTCGGGCAAGAACTTGAAGCCGCGCGAGTGGCAGCCGGAGTTCCCGCTCTTCGGCGATCTGGTCGAAGGCGAGGATCTTGCGTTCCGCGTCGATCTCCCCGACGGCGCGTATGAAGTGCAAGTCGTGGCGTTCGGCACGTCCTGGCAGGGCGCGCGCAGTCCGTCGTACAAGGTTAAGGTGGGCGGGAACACCGTCGTGGATGGTGTGGTGACCAAAGAGAAATTCTACTCCTTCGAGGGCCTCTACTACGGCGCGGATATCTTCTTCGATCCAACCAAGTCGCTCTTCGACCAGTACCACCGCAAGTATTTCGAGCCCGCGCGCTTCGAGGCCAACGCGGAAAAAGGCGCGCTCGAGCTTCAATTCGAGGGCTGCGGGCCGCGCGCGCTCTGGATCTATCCGAAAGATCTGGCCGAAGAAGGCCGCGCGTTTGTGGAGGCGTGTTATGCCGAGAGCGGGTACCAGCTCTGGCTGCGGCACGCGCGCGTGCGCGAGCACAAGCAGACGGGCGAGACGGTGCCGCCGGCCGAAGCCGACACCCAGCGCGGCTATCAGGTTTTCGCGCGCAGCTATCTCTACCGGGTCTATCCCAACGATCTGCCGCTCAAGGGCGAGCCGCTCGGTCCGGACGGCCTGAACGTCTCCTGCGCGGCCAACGAGTTCGAGCCGGTCACGTTCGTCGTGCGTCCGCTCAAGGACCTGGGCCTCACCAAGGTCTCTTATTCCGACCTGACCGACGGCGAGCACAAGATCTCGGGCGCGGCTTTTGAGTGTTTCTTCGTGAAGTATTTTCCGCAGCATGTGGGCGATGTCTGGTACGAAGCCGTGCCGACGACGCTCTACCCGTATGCCGACCGCGAGCTGAAGAAAGACTGGAACCACCAGCTCTGGGCCACGCTGCGCGTCCCCGCCGGAACGCCGCGCGGCAACTATAAAGGGACGGTCACGATCGAGCCCGCGAACGGCGCGAAGACAACGCTCCCCGTCGCCGTGACCGTCTATCCCTTCGATCTGCCCAAGACGAAGACCGAGTGCGGCATGTGGAACAATACCGCCTTCGAGAATCACCAACTCGACGCGTTCAAGGACAACGACGACTTCGCGCGCAAAATGCTGGATGCCGAGGCGCGCAACATGGCCGAGCACGGCCTGAACAGCTACACGCTCGGCGCGCCCGGCGCGAAGAAGTACGACACTCAGAACAACACGGTCGAGCTGGACTTCCGGCACCAGGATTTTATCGCCGAGGCCGTGAAGAAGAACGGCATGCCCGGCCGGCACATGATCACCTTCACCAACCTGGTAGACTACGGCCTGCTGCGCCCCCAGCAGGGTTACAAGGAGTTCGAGCCGCACTTCAACGCGGCCGTGAAGAACATTCTCACGCAGATCCGCGACTGGCTGAAGGCACGGGAGCTCAACTCGGTCGTGCAAGTCTATGACGAGCCGCGCGAGACGGAACTGAACGCCTGGAACCGCAACCGGCGCGACTCCATCAAGTATCTGAAGCTCGCGCGCGAAGTCCCGAACCTCACCACCATGGTCACGCTGATGGGCGATAAGGACGGCTTCAACCGCCCGTACACGCCGCTGATCTCGCTCATGGATGTTGTCTCCACGCACTCCTGGCCGGGCTCGGACGACACGATCTTCCTGGGCGCCGTGGAGAGGATCGCGGACCTGTGGCTCTACAACAACGGCTTCACGCGCTTCACGCACGGATACTATCTTTGGAAATCCCGCGCGCTCGGGCACTGGCAGTGGGTGTACTCGTGGGAATGCTGCAACGCGCACATCCCGGTCTTCTTTTCAAACGACACGTCGGCGGCCTACTCGTTTCCCGGCGGGTACCTGAACACGCTCAAGTTCGAGCAGATGCGCGAAGGCATCGACGACCACCGCTATCTCGAACTCTTGGAAGACAAACTCGCCGCCGCGCCCAAGGACGATCCCGCCGCGGCCGAGGCCCGCAAGTTTCTGAAGATTCTGGAGGCGTTTCTGCCACAGTATCCGCACGACATAGGGCAGACCACGGGCGCGGAGGCCGGCGGCACCTACGACGAATCGAAGGAGACGACCTACTTCGATCCCTGGCGCAAGCAACTCGCCGAGTACATCGCGGCCCTGCAGGAGAAGCGCGCAGCCAAAAAAGTAGAGGACGCGTGGGCGATGTTTCCGCAGCAGGCCGTGGCGGAGCAGCGCAGCGTGGTCTGCAAACTTGTGGAGAAAGGCCCAGCGGTGGACGGCAAGGGCAACGATGAGGTCTGGAAGGACGCCCCGGAAGCGACGGGCTTTGTCAATCTTGCGCGGGGCGTGCTGGCGCCGGTACAGACGCGCGTGAAGACCGTCTGCGACGGCGAGAAGATCTACTTCCTGTTCACCTGCGCCGAACCCAAGTACGGTGAATTGAAGGCCTACGCGATCAACCGCGACGAGGACTGCTGGATGGACGACTCCGTCGAGGCATTCCTCGACGTGAAGCACGACAAGAAGACCTACAAGCACATCATCGTCAACTGCCTGGGCACGATTCAGGACGGCGACGGCCGCGATCCACTCTGGAATGGGGAGATACAGACGGCCGTCCAAAAGGAGAAGGGCGTCTGGACCGTGGAAGTCTCGGCGACGCTCAAGTCGCTGGGCGCCGATGTTCCCAAGGAAGGGACGGCCTGGGGTATCAACCTCTGCCGCAACCGCCAGCCCGCGCCCGCGGAGACGAGTTCCTGGGCGTTCGTGGGCCACTCGTTTCACAATCCCGAAGGCTTCGGGACGCTGGAGTTCAAGAAGTAGAAATTGAGAACCGGTTCAGGGCGCAGTCGCAGGGGTCTTGGCTGCTTCCGCAGCGGGTTCCGGCGGTTTGGGCGGCGGCGGAGCACGCTTTACCACCTTAGGCGCGGGGGTCAGTACGACCGTGCCCCAGCGGATCTCCCACTTGGCTCCGGCGCGGATGGCGAGATCGTCGAAGAGCTCGCGTAGCGTGTGCTTCCCCGGCGGCAGCAGCTCCGCGTCCTCGTTCTTCAAAACAAAGTGAGCGGCATCGCCGTCGGCGGCATCGTCCAGCAACACGGGGAACTTGCCCTGTTCCCTCAATTTCCGCAGCAGTTTCCCGGCGGTCAGACCACGGCCGTCCCATTCAAAAGGCGCGTCGAGGCGGTCGCGCATGGCTTCAAACCATGCGCAGGGCGGGGGCTTTCCATCTTTCTCCCAGCGTTTAATCCATCCGATGGCTGCCGAGATTGACGCGGGCGTGCCTTGCATCAGCAGACGACCGCGCAAGACGCGCAGGTCGGTCTCGATCTGCACCTCGGGAAAGAGTAGAAGATGCGGGCCTAGTTCTTTGCGCAACTTTTCCAGCACGGCTTTGTCGGCGTCTTCGGTATTCACTGGCAATTCGGGTGGACGCAGAAAGCCGGCCTCGCAACCGCCGACGCTGAGACCCAACAGGTCGCGGTCTTTGGCGCCGACGCGCACCTGGACCCGGCCCAACGCGTCGGTCTCGGCATAGAGGCCCGACGTGGACGCATCCTGTCCCGGGAAGGCCGCGCGCTTCACCAGCCAGCGCAGGGCCAAACCCAGCGGTACGCCGTCCAGGGAGATCGTCACCGGCGCGAGGCCCTGGAACGGTTGCGGGTACGGGCCTTTTTCCGCGCGCTCCGGCCCGGCGACTGCAGCTACCTTCAAGCCCGTCTTGTGGAAATCGTCGAGCGCGTAGGTGAGGTCGTCGCGGTTCAGCGCGACCGCGACGGGTTTTTCGAGCAGCGCCAGCGTTTGATCCACTTTTTTGAGTTCGTACGACGGCGCGGGCCAGAGGCCGCTGCTTCCGGGCTTCAACAGGGCCACGATCCGCGCCGCTTTGGGAATGCAGCCCACCGGCCCGCGCACCGAGAGGACTTCCGAGCCCGTATGCAGTTCGGTGATGACGCCCGGAAAGAAGGCCTGCAGGCTCTCGCCGATCCGCGCGGCTTCTTCGCGGTCCATGCCGAGGTCCTTCCAGCCGAAGGAATGCCGCTGCCGGTCGAGGCGGTTGGCATCGTCCACGGAGGTGAGCAGAAGCACATCGCCCCGCACCGCCGTGACGAGGTTGCAGGCGTTCGCGATGACTTCCACCGCGCGGCCCATCTTGGCGCCGGTGAGCACGGAGGATTCCGGCAGGTTGAAATCGGCGGGTTTGTAGCGCTGGTCGAAGAGCAGATTCACGTTCTGTTCTTTGGCGAGGCGCTGGAGCAGTTCGAGCGCCGTCTCCTTGTTCTCGATCTTCATCGTGATCGGGCGGTCCATCGCGCTCAGAAGTTTCGGGTCCGGCGGCAGGAAGCCGTCGTACTTGAGCAGGATCCGGCCGCGCAGGCTCGCCGCAATCTCCGCGATTTCGGGATCTTTGCTCTTCGCGTAAACCGCCGCGAGCGGCAGGACGGCGGGACCGCGCGTGACCAGCCGCTGCACGGTGTTCTCCCGCGCGTCGAAGTCCTGCGTGGCGAGTTTCTCGAAGAGCACGCGGTAGATCTTCTCTTCTTCGATCCCGAGATTCAGCACGTCAAAGAGCGTGCCGGGGTCCTGCATGTCCGGGAGCGGCGGCGGGGCGGGATCGTCCGCGCCAAACACGCCTGCTGCGATCCATAGTCCGAAGCAAACAAGGAGTGAACCGTGGTGAATGGCTCGATGGCGCATTGGTAACATCATCGGCAAGATCGCGTGATCCTTGGAGCAGTGGTTTTTCAGGGAGCAGCAACAGCACGTGCCGCCTAGGCACTGTATACCCATATTACATAACCCGAGGACTTTCCTTTCCGAACCGCGCAAGGTGCATCTTTTGGCGACTTCATCTTTCTTGATTTCCCTAACAGCCGAACTATAGTTGCACGTTAAGCGATTGTCAGGCGCTTTGAAGAATTTGAGTGCCTATAGCTTACGGATCCAAAAATGCCCATTGTCCATACCTGCAAGGCCTGTGGTTCCTCCGTTAGCGAAGCGGAGATCCTCGCCGGCACGGCCGCTCGGCGCGGCAAATCGATCTACTGTGCCGAATGTTCCGCTCTGATCCTGGAGCCCGCGGAAGTCGCCTCGGCGTCGGCTGGCCAGAGCCAGCCCGCGCCTCGAAAAGCGCCGCCGATGATGGCCCAGCCTCTCAGCCCATCGCTTTCCAAACCTGCGCAACCCGCGCAGCCGATCCAGCCGCCCCAAGCGGTCGCGCCTCACGCGGCATTAGCCAGCGAGGGGATCGAAGTCGTGGACGAGTACGAGATCCTTTCGTCTTCGGCGCCCGTGGAAGATCTGGCCGGCGAATCGGACGACGACGCGGATGTTGTGGATGCTGACGATGGAGAAGAAGAGGAAGCCGAGGAGGCCGCGCCCAAGGTAGGGGCGCCCCGCCGCAAGGGCAGTCTGGGAAAGAGAGGGGCAGGTCCAGCGGCCTCTGCTACGCGCAAACCTTCACGGCGCATGGTTCGAGCGGGCGAACGCGACCGGCCCAGCCGCTCCAAGATTCCGGCTTCCGCGGTGCGAACTCCCGAGAAAAAGAACGCCAAGTCGGGCCGTGGGGCCCCCGCGGCCGCCAAGGGCAACAAAGAGGTTTTCTTTAAGTCGGGGGCGGCGAATCGACAGCAGGCCGTGGCCAAGGAAATTGAGGACGTACACGCCGACACGGTGGATTCCAACGTCCTGCAGAGCGTCCGCGAGATGACCGAGAAGCGGCGGAAGGGGGCGGGGCATTCGGAAAAGAATATCCGCCGGGCCGAGAGCCAGACTTCGAACCGGTCGAGACGGTCCGTTGCGGTTAGAACTGGAAACGGCAACTCGACGGGGTTGATCCTGGGTGTGGTGGGCGGCATCGCCATCCTGGCCATCTTGGCGATCTGTTTGACCGGTGGCACCAAGCCGACCACGAGTGCTCCCTCGAAACAGGTCGATGAAGACAATATGTCGGGCCCGGAATGCATGCAGCGCGGTGAAGACCTC
>JACQFI010000035.1 GCA_016200135.1 Planctomycetota bacterium | reverse complement strand
TATGGGCGATTCTTGCTCTGTTGAAATCCCCTCCTTCTGTAAGGAGGGGTAAGGGGAGGTTAAGGCCGCGAAGGGGTTAACCCCCCGGTATACCCCCGTACTTAAGGGGGGAATTTCCGCTGCGGCCGCGGGTTTTCAACAGAGCAGGCGCTTCTCTTTCACGAGAAACGAGTCCCGTTGCGCAGGCCGCGCCGGCCAAGCGCCGTCGCTTTCAGCTTCATCTCTCGTCGTGTGCGGTGCTGATGATTGTGGCAAGTCTCTTGGTTTGGGCGAACGTGAGGGCCAGGCCGCCGAAATATCATTTAGACGCGAATCAGAAGCATGGTTGGCCACTCACCGCGTTTGAATCTTGGGTATCATTAGACCAACAGCGTAAGATTGAAGCAGAAATCGACGCTGAAAAAATTCCGCTGTTGCCAATGTCGCCTAAAGAACCCGATTGGAGCGCGTTTGTGGTAAATGTGGGTATTGGATTGGGTATTCTTTTCGCGAGTGCCATTGGTTTGGAGTTTGTACAAACTCCAATCCGCGCACCAAAGCCAGAAAATGGAACCAACTGATGTCTAACGTCCATCCCACTAACATCCCCGGCCTCGTCTGCTTCTGGGACTTTCAGGAAGCGGCGGGCTCCGCGCGGGTGGGCACGGGGCCGCATGCTTACGCTTTGCGTGAGATGGCGGGGGCGGTGGCGCGGGTGGAGGGCGGCGTTTTCGGGGCGCATGCGGCGGAGCTGCAGGAAGGCCAGTGGTTCAACCTCCCGCGCGCGGAGTGTCCGGCGCTCGACCTGCACGGAAAAGACGCGCAGGTGACGGTGGTCGCGTGGCTCAAGCGCGCGCCCTGCGCCACGGTCCACTGCGAGTTCATCGCGGGGCTGTGGAACGAGACGCGCAAGCAGCGCCAGTACGGGCTCTTTCTCAACATTGGGCTGCACGGGAACCGCAACCAGGTCTGCGGGCACGTCTCGAACGCCGGCGGGCCGACGCCGGGCTGCACATACTGCGAGGACCTCTCCATTAATGCGAAACCGGTGCCGTGCGGCATTTGGCAATGCGCGGGCTTCAGCTACGACGGCACGGCGGCGCGCTCGTACTTGAACGGCGTCTTCGAGCCGCGCGAGAAATGGAACCCGTATCGATATCCGGGCGGGCTCTTTGAGGGCGGCGCGGACGGGAGCGACTTCACCGTCGGCGCGGTGGACCGCAGCGGCGCGATGGGGAATTGGTTCGCGGGCGCGCTGGGAGGATTGGCGATTTATCGGCGCGCGCTGAGCGCAGAAGAAATGCAGCGGCTGGGCGGGTAGTTCTGAAACAAAGCTTCGTGGCACAGGTGTCTCGCCTGTTCAAAAGGGAACGCGAAGCGCTTCGATTTTCTTTTCAAAAGCTAAATGGTGCGGCTGCGCCGGACTTTTTGAACAGGCGAGACGCCTGTGCCTCGATTTTTTGCGCACTGTAAAGCACTGCACACGTAACATCCTTTCGAAAGCGAAATTTTCAGGGCTGCGTACAGCAAAACGAAGCGCGCTTCATTAGCAATTTGCCGCTAATCCCTATTGAATCATAGGCCGGGAGCGGAATTTCAGCGCAGCTTCACGGTGTGCGGAGTATATACATGGGAACGCGTACGGCTTGGTTCGAAAATTTACCCAAGTCGTTATTTTATAAGGAGATATGCCCTCCGATCAAGGGGGCAGGCCGGTGCTCATTTTCGGACCGTTTCGGAACGGAGCGCGGCGCTGAAATCTGCATTACACGTGCACGTCAGAGGCGGGTAGTAATAAAAGGAGCACACGCCCAGTTGCCATGGGCGTGAAAACAGAAGAAGCCCGTTCGCCGGAGGTCCTTCGAATGCCGATCGTCAAATGCAACGACTGCGGTCGCAGCTACAACCTGAAACCCGAACAGTACGGCCGCGTGAAATGCAAATGCGGCTCGATCCTGACCGGCCCGCAGGCCATCGAAGGCGCGGGCGGAGGCGCGGGCGCGGGAGGCGGTTCGGCCGAAGGGGGCGGCGGCGGCGAGGCCGGCGGTGAAGTGAGCGACCTCGAGGCCGTGAAGCAGCTCAAGGCGGCGTACGAGGCGATGCGCGAAGAGACGGCGACGGTGATCGTCGGGCAGGACAAGGTGGTCGAGGAACTGCTGATCGCGGTCTTCGCGCGCGGCCACTGCCTGCTGGAAGGCGTGCCGGGCCTGGCGAAGACGCTGCTCATCAGCACCCTGGCCAAGGCGCTGGACCTCACCTTCAAGCGCATCCAGTTCACGCCGGACTTGATGCCGTCCGACATCACCGGCACGGAAGTGATCCAGGACGACAAGGCCACGGGCGAGCGCGTCTTCCGCTTCATCAAGGGGCCGATCTTCGCCAACATCGTGCTGGCCGACGAGATCAACCGCACGCCGCCGAAGACGCAGGCGGCGCTGCTCGAAGCCATGCAGGAGAAGAGCGTGACGGTCGCGGGCCAGCAGCACAAGCTCGCCCCGCCTTTCTTCGTGCTCGCAACGCAGAACCCGCTGGAACAGGAAGGCACCTACCCGCTGCCCGAAGCGCAGCTCGACCGCTTCCTCTTCAAGATCTTCGTCAACTATCCGAGCGACGAGGAAGAGCTCGAGATCATGAAGCGCGTGACGATGCCGTCGAAGGTGCAGATCAAGGCGGTGATCACCGGAGAGCAGATCATGAAGTTGCAGGAGATCGTGCTGCGCGTGCCGGTGGCCGAACACGTGTACAACTACGCCAAGAAGATCGTGCGTTCGACGCGCCCGGCGATGGGCGAGGCGCCGGACTTCATCAAGAACTGGATCTCGTGGGGCGCGGGCCCGCGCGCGAGCCTGAACCTGATCCTGGCGGGCAAGGCGCGCGCGATCCTGCACGGCAACTTCCACGTCTCGTGCGAGGACATCGCGGCCGTGGCGCCGTCGGTGATGCGCCACCGCATCGCCTGCAACTTTACCGCGCAGGCGGAAGGCATCACGTCGGACAAGGTGGTCGAGAAGCTGATCGAGACGATCCCGATGACGCAGAAGCTGGGCGGCGCGGCGGAAGCGGCGGACTAAGCGCTTTTAAACCACGGAGAGCACAGAGCACACAGAGAACTGCGTAAAGATGTCCGCCTTAAAAGCCGTTCTCCGTGGCCTCTGTGATCTCTGTGGTGAATAGAAACAGGAGCAGTCACCGTGTCCATGGCCCCCGCCGGTACCGCGCAAGCCAAGACGTCGCTTTCGCGCTACCTCGATCCCAAGGTCCTCAACCGGGTCGATAAGCTCGAGCTGGGCGCGCGGCAGGTCGTGGAAGGGTTCATGGCCGGGTCGCACCGCTCGCCGTACCACGGGTTCTCGGTCGAGTTCGCCCAGCACCGCGAGTACACGATGGGCGACGACCCGCGCCACCTGGACTGGAAGCTGTACGCGAAGGCCGGGCGCTACTTCGTCAAGCAGTACGAAGTCGAGACCAACTTCGTCGCGCACATCCTGCACGACGCCAGCGAGTCGATGCTGTACGGTTCGCCGCGCGCGCCGGTGAACAAGCTCGACTACGCCAACTTCCTCACCGCGGCGCTCAGCTACCTGATCGTGCACCAGACCGACGCGGTGGGCGTGGGCATCTTCAACGAAGGGCTGGCGACGTTCATCGAGCACAAGCAGTCGTACGCGCACATCCACCGCATCTGCCACGAACTCGAAGCGACCAAGCCGCTGAAGAAGACCGACACCGGCGCGATCATGCATGAGTTCGCCGAGCGCATCAAACGGCGCGGCATCGTGATCCTCGTCAGCGACCTGCTGGACAAGCCCGAGAAGATCATGGAGGGCCTCAGCCATCTGCGCTTCGCGCGGCACGAGGTCCTCGTGTTCCACCTGATGGACCCGTACGAGCTCGAGTTCCCCTTCGACGGGCTGATCAAGTTCGAGGGGCTGGAAGGCTACGAGGACCTGCTCTGCCAGCCGCGCATGCTGCGCAAGAGCTACCTGCAGGCGCTGCAGAAGCACATTCTGGCGGTGAAGACCGTCTGCGACCGCAACAACGTGGACTACGTGCTGATCAACACGTCGCAGCCGCTGGAGATCGCCCTGACCAGTTTCCTGCAGAGCCGCGCGCTGCGGCGCGTGAGGAGATAGCGCGGCATGTTCGGATTCCTCAACGTCTTCCTCGTCGGATTCGCCGCGCTGGGCAGCGTGCCGATCATCATCCACCTGCTCAACAAGCGCCGCTTCCGGCCCGTGCAGTGGGCGGCGATGGAGTTCCTGCTCACGGCGATCAAGCAGAACAGCCGGCGGTTGCAGCTCCGCGACATCATCCTGATGCTGATCCGCACGGCGGCGGTGGTCTTCCTGGCGCTGGCGCTGGCACGGCCGACGATCGCGGGCAAGGTGAGCCTGCTCGGCGGGCGCTCGAACAGCGCGGCGGTGATCCTGCTCGATAACTCGTTCTCGATGGGCTACAACAACGGGCGCGAGACGCGCTTCGACAGCGCGCGGCGCATGGCCAAGACGATCATCGAACGGCTCGACAAGGGCGCCTGGTGCGCGCTGCTCACCTTTAACGACGACGCGCGCTCGCCCATGGGCGATCCCTCGCAGAACCTGGCCTGGATCGAGCAGGAGCTCGAGAAGTCCACGTTCCTCTCGGACGGGACGACGAACGTCGAGCGCGCGCTGCGCAAGGTCCAGAAGATCTACCAGACGCAGAACTACGTCGCGGCGGCGAAGGAACTCTACATCATCACCGACCGGCAGGCGCGCGCATGGAGCCCCAAGAACGTCTCGTCCGACTTCGACAAGGTGCTGAAAGAGCTCAGCACGGAGTCCTCGGTGTACCTGGTGGACGCCGGCGACGCGGGCGGCGAGAACTGCGCGATCCTGGATATGGCGCCTTCCGACAGCATCGTGACCGTGGGCATGCCGGTGGTCTTCACGGTCAAGATCAAGAACTTCGGGCAGGCGGAAGTGAGCGGGCTGAACGTGGACCTGTACGTCGATCCCACCGGCGCGGGCGACGAGCGGCCCATCGAGCGCACGGCGGTGAACCTCGAAGCGGGCCAGGTCGCCACGGTGCAGCTCGAGACGAATTTCCAGAACGGCGGCGACCACCGCATCGAAGTGCGCATCGGCGACGACCGGCTGGCCGCGGACAACCGCCGCTACTACACGGTGGAAGTGGTGGACGAGACCCACTTCCTGCTGGTGGACGGCAAGGAGATCAAGCCCGACGACCCGCGCGCGAGCGAGACCGGCTACCTGCGCATCGGGCTCTCGCCGGTCGATGCCGAGAACCCCGAGAAGCAGTCGCTGGTGGTGTCGGAGGCCGTGCCGCACTACCGCATCGCGGAGAAGAACCTTTCGAGCTACCAGGCGGTGATCCTGTCGAACGTCGAGCGGCTGCAGCCGGTGGTGGCGCAGCAGATCGAGCGGCAGGTGCGCAGCGGCATGGGGCTGATGATCTTTTTGGGCGACCAGACCGACCCGCAGCGCTTCAACGCGCAGTGGGGCGAACAGGGGCTCAAACTGCTGCCCGCGGAAGTGCAGGAGACCTGGGGCGAGGCGCCTAAGATCGGCGACGAGAAGCTTCCGCCGTCGCACACGTTCGCGGGCGAACCCGATAAGATCTCGCACCCGATCATGGCCGCGTTCGCCGACCCCGACGCGCAGGCGCTGCTGCCCGAGCTCAAGATCTTCAAGGCCTTCGGGCTCAAGCCACTGCCGGGCGACGACGTGCAAGTGGTGACGTACTTCGACGACGGCAAACCGGCGATCGTGGAACGGAAGGTCGGCTCGGGCACCGTGGTGCTCTGCGCGTTTCCGGCCACGACGGCCTGGAGCAACCTGCCGATGCGCGCGGTCTTCCCCATCATTTTGCAGCGCACGGCGGGCCGGCTGACCCTGGGCAACCGCCCGCCGAAGAATCTGCCGGTCGGCGCCGAGATCCAGGGCTACGTGAGCCTGGCGGACCAGAAGGCGAACATCCGCATCACCGCGCCGCCGCCGGTGGGCAAGCGCGAAGTGACGCCGGAACTGACGCAGGACGGGCGCGCGCGCTTCGACTTCGGGGAGACCGAGAAGGCCGGCTTCTACGACATCGTGATCGACCGCGCGGGCTTCAAGCCGCTCGCGTACAGCCTGAACGCCAACACCGAGGCCGAGTCGGACCTGTCGGCGGTCTCGCCGGAGCAGATCAAGCAGGACTTCCCCGGGTTCGAGTTCACCGCGATCTCGAAGAGCGAAGACCTGGGCACGAAGCTGATCAACGAGAAGCAGGGCACGGAGATCTGGCCGTGGTTCATGTTCCTGGTCTTCGCGCTGCTGGTCTCGGAGTCGATCCTGGCGCACTTGTGGGCGCCGAGGGACTAGCCATTTTCGATTTCCGATTTCCGATTTCCGATTTTGGATTTTGGATTTTGGATTTTCGATTTTTACGGCTTTGGGCAAGTGAGCGAAGACGAAGAGCGAAAATGAAGTACGAGTTAAGCGTTACGAATTACTTGTTAAGGGCGAGCCGAGCGAGCGAGAGTTAAGAGCTGAAATGTTCAATTCTATTCTAGCAAAACTGCTCGGCATCGACCGCCTCGAAGGCGGGCAGATCGATTCGTGGTCGATCCATTGGGTCAACCTGAAGACGCCGTTCCAGGTGCTGATCTTCATTCTGGCGACGCTCGCGTCGGGCTACATCGTGTGGTGGTTCTACAAGCGCGAACCCGATTACTGCACGAAGAAGCGCAAGTACATCATGTCGGTGCTGCGGGCGCTGGGCATCTTTATCCTGCTGGTGATCCTGGCGCAGCCGGTGCTCGAAGTGGTCAAGAGCGGCGTGGCGAAGAGCAAGGTCGTGATCCTGGTGGATACGTCGAAGTCCATGACGCGCGTGGACAAGTACGTCACCGATCACGACAAGCTGGTCGCGGCGCAGACGCTCAATATCCTGCCGCTGAACGAGACCGACGTGCGCAAGATTCCTTCGAGCAGCGAAGAGGCGGTGACGCAGACCAACCGCATGGACATGGTCCGCGCGATGTTCAAGCACCCGGGCATGGACCTGCTCAACAAGCTGAAGAAAGAATACGAAGTCGATATGTGGACGTTCTCGCGCGCGGGCGAGATGAGCAACATTGGCGGCGGCGCGGAGAAACTCGACGCGAGCATCCTCGACGGCCTACAGGCCGACGGCGTGGCGACGGAGATCGGCGGCTCGCTGCGCATGACCATGAACAAGTACAAGGGCCAGCCGCTGGCGGGCGTGGTGCTGGTGACCGACGGCGGCAACAACAAGGGCGAAGAGCCGACGCTGGTGGCCGGCGACATGCCGGTACGCATCTTCCCCGTCGGCATCGGCGTGCCCGAGGCGCGCGACGTGGCGGTGGCTTCGGTCTTTATGGACAGCAAGATCTTCCTCGACGACCCCGCGCCGGTGACCGTGCGCATCAAGAACCACGGCTTCGCGGACGAGCAGGTGCAGGTGGTGATCAACATGGGCGGCGAGGAACTCGCGCGCCAGCCGGTGACGCTCAAGAAGGGCGGCGAGCAGACCGAAGTGATCCGCGTGAAGCCGAAGAAGCCGGGCAAGTTCCCGATCACGATCGAGATCCCGCCGCCCGCGGGCGACACCGAGCCCTCGAACAACGTGAAGGAGCGCACGGTCGAGGTGATCGACAAGAAGGTGAAGGTGCTGGTGCTCGAATCGTCGCCGCGCTGGGAGTACCGCTACCTGACGAGCGCGCTGCTGCGCGACAAGCGCGTGGAATGCAAGATCCTGCTGCGCGTGCCGGACCTGCCCGAACTGGCCGTGCCGGGCTCGCCCTACGTGAAGGAGTTTCCGGAGAAGGAAGAGCTGCTGAAGTACGACGTGCTCGTCTTCGGCAACGTGCCGAACGATTCGACCTGGACCGAACAGCAGTTGCTGAACATCAAGCGCTTCGTGCGGGAAGAGGGCGGCGGCATCTGGTTCATCGCGGGCAAGAACAACCTGCCCGACACGTACAAGGACTCCAAGATCGAAGACATGATCCCGGTCGAATTCGACCGCATGCCGGAGATCACGGCCGACGACGAGAAGAACAGCCCGCTCACCGAAGGCTTCCGCGTCGTGCTGACGCCCGAGGGCAAGACGCACAGCCTGACGCGCCTCGACGCGGGCGCGGGCGGCACCGACGAGGACAACGCCGGGCGCTGGGAGATGATGCCCGACTTCTACTGGTACCATAAGGCCAACCGCGCGCGCATGAACGCGACCGTGCTGCTCGTCCATGCCGGCGAAGGCGACGCGGGCCAGCGCGGCGGCCCGGCGCCGGTGTTCGTCACCGCGCCGTACGGCCGCGGGCGCGTGCTCTATTCCGCCGTCGACCAGTTCTGGCGCATGCGCTATCCCGCGGAGATGGGCCCCGAAGCGCTCGAACGCTTTTACGGCCACGCGGTGCAGTACCTGGGGCTGGCGCACTGCCTGGGCGGCTCGCCGCGCATCGAGTTCAACTCCGACTCGGAAGAGTACGCGGTCGGCGACAAGATCAAGATCACCGCGCGCATCCTGAACAAGGACACCTACGACCCGTCCACCGCGGACCATTACGTCGCGATCGCGACCGACCAGGCCAACGACGCCAACCAAGTCCCCTTCGACCTCACGCCCGAACCAAACCAGAAGGGCATGTACCACGGCGAGTTCACACCCAAGGACCAGGGCGCCTTCCGCATCACGCTAAAAGACGAAGCGGAAGAAGGCGCGTACAAGGACATCACCATCCGCATTCCGCAGATTGAGATGGACCAGCCCGACATGAAGAAGGAACTGCTGGACAACGTCGCCAAGGCCTCGGTGCGGACGCAGACCGAGTCCTCAGCCCGCTGCCTGCTCTCCAACCAGGCGGGCGAACTGCTCAAGGATCTGAAAGAATCCCAGCGCAAACTGGAAGTGCGCATCGAGAACCCGCTCTGGGACGCGCCGCTGTTCGTGATCCTGTTCACGCTGTTCATGGGCGCGGAATGGTTCATCCGCAAGCGCAGCGACCTCTGTTAATTACGGTTGGCGGGTTGACTGGTTTGCGGGTTGACTGGTTGTGGCGGGGAATGCGAGAATTAAAGAACGAGAGAACTAGGAAACATTTGTTCATGGCCACGCTCGCCGATCTTCAACGCCGCATCGATGTCGTGCGCAGCCGCGAGCGCTCGACGATCCTGCTCACGGGGCTCTCCCGCACGGCGCTGGTGCTGCTGGCTTCGGTGCTGGGCTACTTCCTGATGGATTTAATCTTCGAGCTGCCGTATCTCGTGCGCCTGCTGGCGCTGCTGGCGGTGCTGGGCGGCGTGGGCTTCACCTTCTACAAATTCGTCATGCTCGAACTGCGCAAGATCCACGACGACGACGAGATCGCGCTGCGGGTCGAGTCGCGCAACCTGGGACTGAACGGGCGCCTGATCTCCTCGCTGCAACTCGCCCGCGAAAGCAAGAAGGGCGGGTATATCGGGTCGCCGGAACTGATCCAGGCGCTGGAGTCCGACACCCTGCGCGTGGCCGGGCCGCTGGACTTTCTAAAGGTGATCAACCGGGAAGCGCTGGTGCGCTTCGGCGTCGCGGCCGGCGTGGTGCTGGCGATCAAGATCGTCTGCCTGATCCGCTTCCCCGATTATTTCGAAGCGGCGGCGATGCGCATCGTCAGCCCGTCGGCGCAGTACCCGACCAAGACCAAGATCAAGGACGTGAAGATCTGCAACAAGGACGGGAAAGAAGTCGCGTTCGTCGCGCGCGGCGACGAGGTGCACGTCAACGTGCTCCTGGACGATAAGGGCGTGATTCCCGACAGCGCGGGCTCGCTGGTTTTTACATCCGTCAAGGATGGCTCGCAGATTCCGATCGACCTGAACGCGGACTCGGGCGCGCGTTTCAGCGGGGTGCTTGCCAAGGCGCTGGAAGAGATGACGGTGGTCGCGAACGTCGGCGACGCGCACAGCCAGCCGGTGGACATTAAAGTGCTGGCGCGGCCGGAAGTGAAGGAAGGCACGATCCTGTATCAACTGCCCAAGTACGCGGGGCTGCAGGCGCCGCCGCCGGATAAATTCGGGGGCCTGAGCGCGCTGCAAGGGTCCGCGGCGCAGATCGAGTTCGAGTCTTCCAAGCCTCTGGCGCAGGCGAAGATCGTGCGCCTGGACAGCCGCGTGCTGCCGTTCGTGAAGACCGACGAAGCCGGGCTGAAGTGGAAGCTGAAGGACCCCTTCCCCATCGACAAGAGCAACAGCTTCCACGTGGAACTGCTCGACACGGACGGCCTGACCAACAGCAATCCGCCGGTGGAGTACCCCGTCGAGGCCAAGCCCGACCAGATGCCGAGCGTGCGCATCAAGCGCCCAGCCAAGGATGGCACGGTGACGCCCGTAGCCAAGCCGATCGTGGTCTTCGACGCTCGGGACGACTACGGCGTGCGCGCGATCTGGCTCGTCTTCCGCGTGCAGCGCGAAGGCCAGGGCGAAGGCACGGGCGAAGTGCGGCGCTTCGAACTGCCCAAGCCGCCCGAGAACGCCGACCGGCGCAACCTGATCGACACCAAGTTCGCCTGGGACCTGGAAGCGCTGACGCTCAAGCCCGGCGACCAGGTCGTCTTCTGGCTCGAGGCCGACGACGACTGCGACAACAAGAACCGCCAGCCGGTGAAGACCCGCCGCCCGCGCGCGGGCGAAGACGCCCCGCCGGAACAGGAGAAGCCCGAGACCAACGAGCCGCAGTACGCGCGCTGCTCCGACCTGAAGTTCACCGTGGTCACGAAGGAAGAGAAGGCGCAGGAACTGCAGGCCGAGATCGCCCGCCTCTTCGAGGCCCTCCGCACCATGAAGGACCAGCAGGAGGACCTGAAGAAGAAGGTCCGCGTGCTCATCGAAGAACTCCAGAAGGAACTTGAGAAGAACAAATAGGCTGGTAAATGCACGGCAACCGGAGCCGGAGCGTTTTCGGCGGCATGCGGTTTTCGTAGCAGCGGCGTCGCGCCGCTGGTTTCATGTGTGAGCAGCGGCGGGACACCGCTGCGACCTCCGCCGGGACGGCGGAGCTACGAGCGTGGCAGCGCCGGGAGAAGACAGGGATCCCCCTTTGGCCCCGTGGGTTGAATTTGGGCACAAGGGGGATTGGCATTTGCGCGTGGTGCACCCTGCCTTTTTCCGGTTGGGAGAAGGAACAGGTCGCGGACGGGGGAGGCTGCGTCGGCCTCCCCGCTGCATGTCCGGACCCGAGGCCCCTGGAGGCGTCTGAAGCAAGATGGCTAAGAAAGAGAAGTCCAACGGCTCCGAGAAGAAGAAAGTCCGCATCGCCTTTATCGGCAGCGGCGGCATCATGAACTGGCACGTGGACCGGCTGAAGGGCACGCAGTCCGAGATCGTGGCCCTGGCCGACACGGCGCCGCAGTCGCTCGCGAACATCAAGGCGAAGCAGCCGCACTTGAAGGACGTGCCCGAGTTCACCAACTGGGAAGAGATGCTCAAGGAAGTGCCGCTGGACGCGGTCGAGATCGGTTCGCCGCACACGGTCCACTACGAACAGATCTGCGCGGCAATGGAGAAGGGCCTGCACGTCCTCACCGAAAAACCCATGACCTGCACCAGCGCGCACGCCCGCGACATCTGCGCGCGCGCCAAGAAGAGCAAGCTCGTCGTCGCCGTCAGCTACCAGCGCCATTACCAGGGCGGCTACCGCTTCCTGCGCGAGCTCGTCACCAGCGGCAAGCTGGGCGAGATCAAGTACGTCGCGGCCTTCCAGGCGCAGGAGTGGCTCAAGGCCACCAAGGGCTCCTGGCGGCAGACCATGGCGCTCTCCGGCGGCGGGCAGCTCAACGACTCGGGCTCGCACCTGATGGACATGCTGATGTGGACCACGGGCCTGCAGGCGCAGGAAGTGAGCTGCCGGCAGGAGTTCTTCGGGACCGAAGTGGACATCAACAGCGCGGTGAACGTGAAGTTCACGAACGGCGCGCTGGGCACGGTGAGCGTCATCGGCGACGCGCCGAGCTGGTGGGAAGACTTCACGATCTACGGTTCCGAGGGCGCGGTCTACAACCGCAACGGGAAGATCACGTACCAAGTGGGCTTCCGCCAGCCGTCTCTGGAACTCACCGGCAGCCCCGACTGGATGGACCCCGACAAGAACTTCGTCGGCTCCATCTTGGGCAACTGCGAGAACGGCTGTCCGCCGGAGATCGGCCTGCGGGTGATCGAGATCACCGAGGCCGCCTGGCGCAGCCACCAGCAGAACGGCAAGCCGGTGAAGGTCGAGAACGCCTAGTAGGGCAGACATTCCTGTCTGCCAAAAAGGGCGGCGCAAACGCGCCGCCCTTTTTTTGTTGTTCGCGTTATCCACATCCTGAGGATGCAAGGCGGCCAGCCATGGAGCACCGACGGCCCTGCCGGCCTGGCGGCCGGCTCCGAACGGCGGCGCTACGTCAGCCGGCTCTGAATCGCCTGGCTCAGGCCCTGCGGGTCGTCCGTGCCGATTCGAAACAGCTTGCCGTTCTTCAGGCGCAGTTCGACGGCGTCGAGGCCCGAGACGTTCCACATCCAGCCGCCGCCGCAGTAGCGCACGCCCCAGCCCATCAGCCAATGGTTGCGCACGGGGCGGCACTCGGCCACTGTGGCAAGCGCGATGCGCTTATGGAACAGGCCCGGGCCGAACGAGACGCGGATCTCGGCGGCGTCCACGTTCACTTCAAGGCCGTGCATCAAGAGCAGGAGCGCGCCCATCATGACCGCGAAAGCGATCATGACCGGTAACAGTGGCGGCGCGGAATAGGCGGCCGCGATCATCGTTGCCACGCCGGCGCCCAAGCCCACGCGCAGCACGGTCCCGCTCTGCCAATGGTTGTACCCAAGCGCGGTCATGGCGCTGCCCTCCCAGGTTCCTGCGTCGCCATGATAATGCGGACTAGGAGGAGGACCTTTCGCAAAATCTCGCGCACGGGTTAAGCCTTTTCTCCCGCCACTGTTGCACGAGCTCTTCCAGGTCGAACACGTGCAGGTTCAGCGGCGGGCCCTCCATATAGCGGGCGTTGGCGTGGCGGATCTTGTCGTTGAGTTCCTCGATGCGGCGGTGTACGTCGCACTCGTCAGGGATGCGCCAGAGGCGCTCGACCTCGCGGCTCAGTTCGGCCTTCAACTCCAGCGCGTCCGGGAGCAGGCTGAGGCCCTCGCGCTTAAGGAACCCGCGCAGCCACCAGTCTTCGTGGTAGGGCTCGTCGAGCCCCGGGATTGGCTTGCCCGTGCCGGGCAGGTGCTCAAACGCGCCTTCCTCCTGAGCCTTGCGCAGCATGAATTCGGCATACGATTCCCACGTCTTGCCGGGAGGCATGCCGTTGTGCGCCATGTTCGATCCTCCTCTTGGGTGGCTCGAATGGAAGCATACCCGCCCCTGCAGCCGTAATCGGGCAAAGGACATGCCGAAGCGTAGAAAGCGGGCCTTGAAGGTCCAGTTTGGAGGAAAGCAAAGGCGTGATCGGAGTCAGAAGCCTTTTCCCCTCCCCCTTGAGGGGGAGGGTCAGGGTGGGGGGACGTTAACCCACGACTCCCTCCTCCCCAACCCTCCCCCGCAAGGGAGGAGGGTGAAACGACTGAGCGCGGTAAGCACCGCATGGGAATGTGACGTTTTGTGACATTCGAGTATTATTAGCAAATTAGCTGAAGCGGCTGCGGTGTACGCGAGAGTACCGAACTACATCCCATTAAAGGAGAGGCCCATGCGCAACCTCGAAGGCATTGTACTCGCCGCGCTAGTGCTCACGTTGCTGCCCCGCGCCGTGGCGGGCGAGGCGTCTACGCCCACGAGCCCCTACGCGCAGTGGAAGAACGGGATCTCCACCGACGAGAACTATTTTCCCATTTCGGTCTGGCTGCAGGACCCGAAGAACGCAGCCAAGTACAAGGCGGCGGGCATCAACCTGTTCATCGGCCTGTGGGACGGCCCGACCGACGAGCAGCTTACCGCGCTGAAGGACGCGGGCATGCCGGTGATCTGCGCGCAGAACGCGGTGGGCTTGAAGCACAAGGACGACAAGACCATCGTCGGATGGATGCACGGCGACGAGCCCGACAACGCGCAGCCTTTGCCCGGCGGCAAGGGGTACGGCCCGCCAATTCTGCCGTCGAAGATCGTGGAAGATTACAAGAAGCTGCGCGAGACCGATCCGACGCGGCCCATCATCCTGAACCTGGGCCAGGGCGTCGCGTGGGACGGCTGGTACGGCCGCGGCACGCGCACGAACAAGCCCGAGGACTACCCCGAGTACATGAAGGGCTGCGACCTTGTCTCGTTCGACATCTATCCGGTCGTAGCCGACAAGCCCGACGTAAAGGACAAGCTCTGGCTGGTGCCGTTCGGCGTGAAGCGGCTACGCGAAGGCTGCAAGGACGAGAAGATCGTCTGGGATTGCATCGAGTGCACCCACATCAGCAGCGAGAACAAGGCGACGCCGCAGCAGGTGAAGGCCGAAGTCTGGATGTCGCTGATCGCGGGCGCGCGCGGGCTCATCTACTTCGTCCACGAATGGAAGCCCAAGTTCAACGAACACGCGCTGCTGAATGATCCGGAGATGCTCGCCGGCGTCACGGCCATCAACAAGCAGATCCTCGCGCTCGCACCGGCGCTCAATAGCCCGACCGTGAAGGATGGCGCGGCGGTGAAGTCCTCGTCCGAGGAGACGCCCATCGAGATCATGGTCAAGAAGCACGGCGGCGCGACGTACGTCTTCGCCGTCGGGATGCGCAATGCGGAGGCCAAGGGCGCGTTCACCGTCGCGGGTCTAAAGGGCAAGGCCAAGGCGGAAGTGATCGGCGAGGATCGCACGCTTGACGTGAACGACGGCGCGTTCGAAGATGCGTTCAAGCCCTACGACGTTCACCTGTATAAGATCGCGGCGCCCTGATCCACGCTCCAATCCGCCGCGGGGAGGCCGGTATGAAGCGCGGTATCTGGCTCGCCGTTCCTCTGGCGGTTCCTCTGGCGATTGCGCTAGCGTTCCTTCTCCAACTGGCCTTTCCGGCGCGCGCGTGCTGCCCCGCGCCGCCGCCGGGCCGGACGGTGATTAACGCCGACCAGACCATCGTGATCCTCTGGGACGCCGCGGCAAAGACGGAGCACTTCATCCGTAGGGCGTCCTTCAAGAGCGAGGCCGACGACTTCGGCTTCCTGATCCCCTCGCCCACGCAGCCGGAATTGAACGAGTCCGGCAACGACGCATTTCCGTTCTTCGTCACGCTCACCGAACCGGAGGTCAAGCGCGTGGCGCACTTCAGCGGCTTCGGTTGCTTTGCTCAAAAGGGCGCGCTGCCGGCGGCGGCAAAGGACGATGTGTGCGCCGCTCCCGTGCGCGTACTGGAAGAAAAACTCGTCGCCGGTTTCAAGGCGGCGGTGCTGGAAGCGGATTCGGCGAAGGCCCTGGTCGATTGGCTGAAGGAGAACGGCTACGCGTTCTCGCCCGAGATCGAGGCGTGGGCGAAACCGTACGTTGAGCAGAGCTGGAAGATCACGGCGCTGAAGGTCGCCAAGGGAACGGACCGCAAAGAGTCTAAGGACGTGGGCGCGGCGGCGCTGCGCATGTCCTTCAAGACCGACCGGCCGCTCTTTCCTTACCGCGAGCCCGACTCAAAGGACGCGGGCGAGAAGCTGAACCGCTACGGGCGGATGCTGCGTATCTTTTTCTTGGCCGAGGCGCGCTACAACGGCGCGCTGACCAAGACCGGGGGCTGGGAGACGAACGTTCCCTGGTCGGACAAACTCAAGCCCGAGGACCGCAAGAAGGCGCTGGAGTTGCTCAAACTGCCGGAGAGCACGGGGCCCGCGGAGTTCTGGCTCACCGAGTTCGAGCATAATTGGCCGTATCGCGTGGCGCCGGCCGATGTGTACTTCTCGCCGACCGTGGACCAGAGCACCGTACGGCGCCCGCCGGTGATCTCCTGCTGATCGGCGGGCCGTTCATCCTGTGGTGGCTGCGGCGGAAGCGAAAAGCCGAGTAACCTCATTATTCCTATCCTCTAATTTACTGAATAGACCCCGAAAACGCGCCGATACCCTACCGATAAGGGGACAACTCGGAGCGACCCGTGTTCTATTACCTGCATTATCTGTCGGCGGAGTGGCTGGGCGGCCTCGCGGTCTTCAAGGCCGTCACGTTTCGCGCGGCATTCGCGGCGGTCTGCGCGTTCGGCTTAAGCGTCACGCTCGGGCCGCACCTGATCGAGTTCCTGCGGCGTAAGAAGATCGAGGAAGATGTCGCGAAGAAGGACTCGGACTTCTTAAAGGAACACCACGCGGGCAAGAAGCACACGCCCACCATGGGCGGCGTGATCTTGATCGGCGCGGCGCTCACTTCGACGGCGCTCTTCGCGCGGCCCGACGTGATCTACGTGCCGCTCGCGATTTTTACGATGCTCGCGCTCGCGCTGGTCGGCTTCTACGACGACTGGATCAAGCTGACGCAAAAGGGCCGCGACGGGCTCTCCAAGCGCGAAAAGCTCTTCTTCCAGTTTCTCGTCGGCGGCGGCGTGGGACTGATCCTGGCGCTGTACAACGACGCGAGCTGCGCGACCAAGGTGGCCGTGCCGTTCCTCGATGCGTCGCTCTGGCCGGCGCTGGGCTGGTTCTACATCGGCTGGGCGGCCGTGGTGATGGTGGGCTCGTCGAACGCGGTGAACCTCACCGACGGCCTCGACGGATTGGCAACGCTCTGCACGATCACCGTCGCGGTGGCCTTCGGGCTGCTCGCATACTTCGCGGGCCACGCGGGCATCGCGGAGTATCTTTCCGTGCCGCGCGTGCGCGGGGCCGAAGAGCTGAGCGTGATCTGCGCCGCGCTGGCTGGCGCGTGCCTGGGCTTCCTCTGGTTCAACGCGCATCCGGCGGACATCTTCATGGGCGACACGGGCTCGCTGCCGCTGGGCGGGCTGATTGGTCTCGTGGCGCTGTCCATCAAGCAGGAACTGATGCTGGTGCTGATCGGCGGCGTCTTCGTGATGGAAGCGGTAAGCGTGATGCTGCAGGTCGCCTCGTTCAAGTGGACGGGCAAGCGCATCTTCCTCATCGCGCCGCTGCACCATCATCTCGAAAAGAAAGGCTGGTCCGAGACGAAGATCGTCTCACGCTTCTTCATCGTCTCGGTGCTGCTCGCGGTCTTCAGCGTGGCGTTGTTGAGGGTGCGTTAGCCGTTTCTACCGCAGAGATCGCAGAGCACGCCGAGAAGGGAAATAATTCGTGCCGTTCTCCGCGTCCTCTGCGCGCTCTGCGGTGAATTGAGGCTTTCGACCATGGAATCCGCCCGGCGTAATATTCTGATGCTCACCGGCGCGCTGCTGGCGCTGGGGATGGTGATGGTCTACAGCGCCAGCTTCGTCGCGGCGGAGCGGAAGTTCGGCGACCCCACGTTCTTTCTGGAACGCCACGGCATCTATCTGCTCGCGGGCTGCATGGCGCTGGCGATCGGCAGCTTGTGGGACTACCACCGGCTCGCGCGGCACTGGAAGTGGCTGCTCGCGCTCGCGTTTCTGCTGCTGGCGTCGGTGCTGGTGCCGGGCATCGGCGAGAAGATCAACGGCGCGCGGCGCTGGTTTCGCGCGGGCGGGTTCACGCTGCAGCCTTCCGAGTTCGCCAAGCCGCTGCTGATCGTGGGCGTGGCCGCGTGGGCCGCGACGCGCCAGAAAGAGAACCGCATCCGCTCGTTCAAGGACGGCTTCCTGCCCGGCGCGCTGCTCGCCGGCGGCGCGGTGCTCTTGACGGCGCTCGAACCGGATCTCGGCACGGCTTCCCTGATTCTCTGCGTGCTCGGCGCGATGCTCTTCGTCGCCGGTCTGCGGCTGCTGTACGCGCTGCCGGCGCTGCTGGTGGCGGTGCCCGTCGGCGCGCTGTGCGCGTGGTCCAAGCTGGGCTACATACAAGCCCGGCTGCACGATTTCTTCAGCGGCGCGAGCGACCCGCTCGGCAAGGGCTACCAGGTGACGCAGGGCATGATCGCGCAAGGTTCCGGCGGGGTCTTCGGCGTCGGCCTGGGACAGGGGCACTCGAAGCTCCTCTTTCTGCCGGAAGCGCACAACGACTTCATCCTCGCGCTGATCGGTGAAGAGCTGGGCCTGATCGGCAGCGTGGCGGTGGCGCTCTGCTTCGCGCTCTTCGTCTGGCAGGGCTGGATCGTGGCGCGCAAGGCGCCGGACCTGCTCGGCAGCCTGATCGCGCTCGGCGTGACGCTGCTGGTGGGCATCCAGGCGGCGATGAACATCGCGGTGGTGACGAAGTCGGTGCCCACGAAGGGCATCAGCCTGCCGTTGATCAGCTACGGCGGCTCGTCGTTGGTCTTCCTGCTCTTCGCCATCGGGCTGCTGCTGAACGTCGCGGCGCACCCCGCGCCGGACGAAGCGCCGGACCGGCTAGGCGCGGTGAAGCGCAAGACGGGGTGGTGGCGGATATTCTCCAGCGCGCAAACGCCTGCTCCGTCCGCAAACTGACCTCAAATTCGGCCGCACAATCGCTCATTTTTATATAGGTATTTTAGGGTCTCCGTGCCGATACCTCCGACAAGGTGTCGGAACATCTTTTCGAGGGGACCTCATGCGACTGGTGATTGCGGGCGGCGGCACGGGCGGGCACCTCTTTCCGGGCTTGGCCGTCGCCGAAGAACTGCTCGGCCGTGGCGACGAGCACGCGGTGCTCTTCCTCGGCGCGCACGGCGGCATCGAAGAACAGATCGTCCCGCGCCACGGCTACCGCCTCGAGATTCTGCCGTCGCTGAAAGGCGGGCTCTTTGGCTTCGATCTTCCGCGCAAGACGGTGCGCATGTGCCGCGGCTACCTGCAGGCGCGCAAGGCGCTGCTCGAGTTCAACGCGCAAGCAGTCGTGGGCCTGGGCGGATACGCGTCGGCGCTGCCGGTGCTGGCTTCGTGGGGCGTGGAAGTGCCCTGCATGGTGCTGGAACAGAACGCGATTCCCGGCCGGACGACGCGCAAGCTCTCGACGTTCGCCGACGAAGTGGGCGTGCAGTTCATCGAGGCCGCGCCGCGGCTCTCGCGGCCGGGCAAGGTCAAGCACGTCGGCAATCCCCTGCGCAAGAAGCTCGTAGAAGTCTCCTTCCGCAGCGCGCGCCGCAACACCGCGCCGCGAGCCACGCCCGACGAACCGTTGCTGCTGGTGCTCGGCGGCTCGCAGGGCGCGCGGTTCCTCAACGAGATCACCGTCGTCGCGTGGCCGAAGCTTAAAAAACTGATGCCGGGCCTGCGCATCATCCTGGTCAGCGGGCGCGAAGACGAGGCGCGCGCGTCGGAGGCCTTTGCCGCCGCAGGCATTCGCGGCCAGGTAGTGCCCTTCACCGAAGCGATGGAAGACCTTTACGCGCAGGCGGACGTGGTGCTGGCGCGTGCAGGCGCGACGAGCCTCGCCGAGATCTCCGCGTTCGCGCTGCCTTCGATCCTGATTCCCTATCCGCACGCGGCGGACGACCACCAGACCGCGAATGCGCGCGTCTTCAGTTCGCAGGGCGCGGCGTGGACGCTCTTTCAGAAGGACCTCGAGGCCGACCGATTGGTTCAACGCATCGCCGACACCATCCTGCAGCCCGAACGCCGCAAGCGCATGGCCACGGCCGCGCACGAACTCGCCAAGCCGGACGCCGCCGCCGAAGTGGTGGACCGCCTGGAACGCATGGCGGGCCTGCGCTCGTTCAAGACGCCGCCAAACGCGATGCCGCCGGTGGGGCCGGAGGCGGTGCACGCGGGCGTGGCATGACCGTTTTTCACCGCTGAGGCGCAGAGACGCAGAGAACAGAACGAAAATTTAATTCTCTGTGAACTCTGTGTCTCTGTGTTGAAGTCGTTTGCCGTTCGTTGACTGCGTTTAAGAAAGGCCAACTTTACCATGGGGACATCGGTCATGCAGAAGCGGGGGAACAGCAAGCGCTTGGGGCGGAACTCGCGGCGGCCAGGGTCGGGGACGGCGCGGGCGCGCAAACCGGTGAAGAAGAAGCTCGAGACGCGCGCGCGGCCCATGCCGGCCGCGGTGACGGCGGCGGCAACGCCGGCGGCGGAGCTACCCGAGCTGGCGGGGCGGCGCATTCACTTCATGGGCGCGGGCGGGATCGGCGTGAGCGCGCTCATGGAACTGGCGCGCGCGCGCGGCGCGGTGGTCAGCGGCTGCGACGGCTCGGAGGGTGGGCAGATCCCGCACCTGCGCGAGACCGGCATTGACGTCGCCGTCGGGCACGATCCGGCGCACGCGGAACTCTGCGACGAGTTAGTCCATACCGCGGCGGTGGCGGAGACGCACCCGGAAGTCGCGCGCGCGAAGGCGCTGGGCAAGCCGGTGAGCACGCGCATGAAGATGCTGGGGCGCATCGCGCGGCAGACGCGCGCGATCTGCGTCACGGGCTCGCACGGCAAGACGACGCTCACCTGGATGATCGCGCACCTGCTGATCCACGCCGGGCGCGATCCGTCGGTGATGGTCGGCGGCGTGGTGCCGTCGCTGGAAAGCAACGTGCGCATCCCGCGCGGGCGCACGCCGCGGATCAAGGGCGAGTTCGTCGTGGAAGTGGACGAGTCCGACAACCGGCTGTGCGAAGTGCTGCCCACGCTTCCCGTGGTGACGAACATCGACAACGATCATCTCGAACACTACGGCACCATCGACGACCTGGTGAAGGCCATCGCGCGCTGGCTCGCCACCGCCGCCGCGTCCGACTCGGGCGCGGCGCTGGTCGGCTGCGGCGACGATGCGCGCGTGCGCAAGGCGCTGGCCGAAGCCGCGCGCGTCAACGGCCTGCCGGCGTTCGATTACGGCTTCGATGCCGGGCGCACCTTCCGCGCCGAGAACGTGCGCAGCGCGGGCATGACGATGCGCTTCGATGCCGCCGGGCCGTTCGGGCACTGGCGCGATCTCGAGATTCACATGCCGGGACGGCACAACGTCGTCAATGCGCTGGGCGCGCTAACGGTCGCCTGGCGGCTCGGGCTGGACGAACAGACGGTGGGCTCGGGACTCGCCTCGTGCGAGCGCGTCGGGCGGCGCTTCGAGGTGAAAGGCGAGGCGCGCGGCGTGCGCGTGGTGGACGACTACGGCCACCATCCGGCCGAGATCGCGATGACGCTGCGCGCGGCCAAGAGTTCGACGGCGGGCCGGGTCGCGGTAGTCTTTCAGCCGCACCGCTACACGCGCACCGAAGCGCTGCTGGACGACTTCGCCGCGTGCTTCAAGAACGAGGCGCCGGCGCTGGTAATCGTGCTACCGGTGTACGCGGCGAGCGAGAAACCGATCGCCGGGGCCGACCACCGCGCGCTGGTGGAACGCATTCGCGCGATGGGCCTTGCCTGCGCCGAGGCGGCCGAGTCGCGCGCGGAGGCCGTCGCGCGCATGGCCGCGTGGGCGCAAGACGGCGACACCGTGCTGATCCAGGGCGCGGGCGACGTGACGGAAGCCGCCCAAATGCTACTTACGAGATTAAAAAATTAGTTGAGCTTGTATTAACATAAGATATTTAATATCAATGATTTATGCGTTGGTTGAGTGGATTCGTGTTTTCGGTAACATTCTTCACGCCACCGTTATAATATATTGGAACTACAGGAGACTACCGTGTTTGGAAGACGAACAGTTTTAGTGTTGTGGGTCGTTGCTCTAAGTTCGCAAGGTTATTGCGCACAATCCGATCCTGCACAAGGGTCCGACTGGCCGCAGTTCCTTGGACCCAATCGTAATGGAGCCTCTCCCGAAAAAGGGCTGTTGCGCGAGTGGCCGAAGGAAGGGCCGCCGGTGGCGTGGCGCGTGCCCATTTCCCAAGGCTGGAGTTGTCCTTCCATTTCCGGATCGGATGTCTTCGTTCACGGCACCGAGCCCGGCAACGCCAAGGAGACCGTCGTCTGCTTGGACGCGGCCACGGGCAAGGAACGATGGAAGACCACATACCCTTGCGAGGTCTATTGGAAGGGCAACATCGGCTGGCCTCACGGAGGCGTGCGTGCGACCCCTTGCGTTACCGCCAAAGAAGTCTTTACGCTCGGGGCCCAAGGCGATCTGTACTGCCTGGATCGAAATACGGGACAAGCGGTTTGGAATACGGATCTACGCAAAGCCTACGTCCCCGAAGAAGAACGAAAGGACTGGAAGGGATTTTGCATGTCGCCGTTGCTTGTGGACGGCCGGTTGATCTTTTACACAAACTTTTCCGGCAATCTGAAAAAGGACAAGGAAGCCGGCTTATGCGAGATCGTGGCGCTGGACCCCGCCACGGGTAAGGAAGCGTGGAAGTATTCCAGGACGTGCCGTCCGCAAACGCGAGGCATCGGCGGCCAGACACCGGCGGTCGTAACTGTCAACGGCTCCCAGCATGTGCTCTTTACTGCGAATTTCGCTTTGCACGCGATTCGGGCGAATGACGGCGAGGAACTCAAGTTTGGGACCTACGATTATTATCATGAAGGCTGGACGGGCGCGACAATCGCCACGCCGCTGGTGGTCGGCGATTACGTTGTAGAAAATCCCACTTGGTACGCGCCATATATTGCCAAGATCAATTTTGCCGATCCGAACGGCAAACCCCAGATCGTCTGGCAGGAAAAATACATAGGCGGGACCTGCCCCATCGGCAATTTTGTGCCCTCGAACGGGTATCTCTTCGGTTTTATGACCGAGAAGGACAACGGCGCCATCATGGCTGGCGGACCGGGTTTCGACAAACAGGACATCGACCTGCACTGCATCGAACTGGCCACAGGCAAGCGGATGTGGGTGAACAAGGGCATTAAGTTCGGGTATTCGATGATCACCGCCGACGGCTTGTTGTTCATCCGTTCATATAAAAGCTTGATCCTGGCCGAAGCCAGTCCTAAGGAGTACGTCGAAAAGGGACGCATTGACAATCTGTTCCAAGGTCCCACAACGATGGGCAGCGAAGGCGGCTGGGTAATGCCAGTGCTTGCTCATGGCCGTTTGTACGTGCGCTTGCCCAAGGAACTCATCTGCTACAACATTACCAATGAGAGCGCCAAGCCAAGGGCCCCCACACCTTAGTCCGCTGTTTTTCTCGAAGTCATTTGAGGCCTTTTTAAGAGGGTGACGGCTGGGGCTCTACGAACAGCCCTGGAGAATAGAGACGGGCTTCGTGTAAACGCGTCGGGTAGTAGGTGACACTGATCGTCATTGGGTATCCAATTCCAATTCGAAAATCTTGTCTTAGGTCCCCGTCTTCAAACGCTCGGCCACTTTTTCAGGCAGGCCCGCGTCTTTGATGCGCTTGCAGCACTTCATTTCAGGCTCAAGGGTCTCGTTTCCGTGCTCGCCAGGCCCTTGAACCTCCGCCCTAACGTCTACATGAGGCGCGAGGGGGGCCAAGGTTCGGGTCATTTTTCAAGAATACCGCGGAAAGAAGGCCTGCACACTTGGTGCACCTTTTCCGCAAGTCACCGTGCATCTTGGACGATACCCGAAACCAGGCGTTTGCCCTACCGCAACCCGCTTAAGGTTCGTGCAACATGAACTGGTTCCGCGGCCTCGAATCCTTCGTGCGCGAGAACGTCCCGCTCGCGGCGCATACCAACTACCGCGTGGGCGGGCCGGCGGAATTCTTCGCGGAGCCGCCCGGCGAGGAAGCGCTCTCGATGGTGCTGCGGCGCGCGAACGACGCCGCGCTGCCCGTGCGCATGCTGGGTCACGGCACGAACCTGCTCGTGGGCGACGCGGGGGTGAAGGGCCTGGTCCTGCGCCTGCCGAAGAAAGGCTTCTCCGAATTGCGCTGCAACGGCACCGACTTAAGCGTCGGGGCGGGCCACAGCCTACCGGGCTTGGTGAAGTGGGCGTCGCTCTCCGGCTGCGGCGGGCTGGAATGCCTGGCCGGCGTGCCGGGCACGGTGGGCGCGGCGCTGCGGATGAACGCGGGCGGAAAGTACGGCGAGATCGGGGCGCGCATCACGCGCGTGCAGGGCGTGAACCTGGACGGCGCGCCCTTCAGCTACAGCCGCGACGCCTGCGGCTTCGTCTACCGGGATTCAGGGCTGAAAGGGCGCATCGTGACGCGCTGCGAGATGGTGATCGAGGAGTCCGCGCCCGATGCCAGCCTGACGAGTTTGCGTTCGATCCTGGCCGAGAAGGCCGCCACGCAGCCGCTGGCCGGCCGTTCCGCCGGGTGCGTCTTCAAGAACCCGAGAAAGTTCGGCACGCCGCCGGCCAGCAAGCTGATCGACGAGCTGGGCCTGAAAGGTTTTGCCAGCGGCGGCGCGCGAGTCTCGCACAAACATGCGAATTTCCTGGTCTGCGATCCCGGCGCGAAGGCCGCGGACATGGCGAGCCTGATCCGCCACATCCGCGAACGCGTGCGGTCCGAGCGTGGCGTGGCGCTGGAACTCGAGATCGAAGTGTGGGGCCTTGAAGCCGAGGCGCTGGGCGCGCAGGTGGCGTGACGGCGCGGGTTCGTTCGTCTTGGATGGAACACAGGAGCGCGCGATGGCATCGATGACGTCGTACGACCGGCTCTTCAACCGCAAGGCGGGCCCGAACCGCCTCGACGGCCTTGCCATCGGCGTGCTGTACGGCGGGCCATCGGCCGAGCGCGAGATATCCATCCAAACGGGCGACGCGGTCGCGCGGGCGCTCACCGACGCGGGCCGCGAGGTCCACCGGGTGATCCTGGACGAGTCGTTCAACGTGAACATGGCGGCGGGCCTGGAGATCGACGTCGCGTTCCTGGGCCTGCACGGCGAGTTCGGCGAAGACGGGAAAGTGCAGATGATTCTCGAACAGGCCGGCATCCCGTACACCGGCAGCAGCGTTGATGCCTCTTCGATGGCCTTCGACAAGATTCTCGCCAAGCGCTGCTTCGAGCGGAACGGCATCCTGACGCCCGCGTGGATGGGCTTCGACGCCGTGGAACTCGCGGCGCTGGGCGGCGCGGAGCACCTTGACCTGATGCCGCCGATTGTGGTGAAGCCCGCGGCGAGCGGCTCGAGCCTGGGGATCGCGATCGTAAGGAGCATGGAACAGGCGCCCGCGGCGGTGCGGCGCGCGTTTGAGTTCGGCGAGAGCGTGCTGGTGGAACGCTTCGTCGGCGGGCGCGAACTGACCGTGGGCATCCTCGGCGAGGACCCGCTGCCCGTCATCGAACTGCGCCCCAAGGGCGAGTTCTTCGACTATCAGGCGAAGTACATCGAGGACACGGCGCTGGTCTGCCCGGCGGACCTGCCGCGCGAGATGACCAACCGCGTCCAGGCCACGGCGCTGGCCGCGCACCGCGCGCTCGGCTGCCGCGACGTCTCCAGCGTGGACATCATCCTGGATGCGCACGGCTCGCCGTGGGTGCTGGAAGTGAACACGCTGCCGGGCCTGACCTCGCACAGCCTGCTGCCCAAAGCCGCCGAGGCTTCAGGTTTCGACTTCCTCACGTTCTGCGAGTTCCTGCTGCTGCGCGCGCTGGAGCACTCCGAAAAGGGCTGCCAAGCGGCGTGACGCCAGCGTTCGGAGATCAGGGGACCGAGAGCTGAGTTCTGCGCTCGGCCGCCCACTTCCTCCTTAAGTCCTGTTCAACCCTGGCCGAAACCATGAAGGAAGGCCTCGTCGGCCTTCGCAGGGGGGAACTCATGGCGCGGTTGAAACCGGCGGACAAGAAGAAGAACGCGAAGGTGGTCTCGGAGGCGTCGGCGCCGGGCGTGGCGTATTCGGTGGGCGAGGCATTCGGGCGCACGGTCCGGCCGCTGGTACCGATCACGCTCCTGGCGGCGCTCTACGCGGCGGCGGCGTTCGGGCTCTGGATGCCGCTCAAGAAGGACGAGCGCGCCACGCTCACGCGCGAGCGGCTGCTTAAACCCATGCTCAGCAACCAGGGCCGGCCTGCGTGGGTGAACGACCTGGAGATGCGCAAGATCGCGCAGCTTGGGCTCGCGACGGAAGGACGCAACGTCTTCGAGTCCGGCGTCGCGGCGCAGCTCGCGCATGCCTACGAGACCAGCCCATGGATCGAACAGGTGGGCGCGGTGCGCGTGCGCTACCCGGCCGCGGTGCAGGTGGAAGACCCGCGCTGGCGCGTACCCGTGGCCCGCGTGGATTGCGACGGCGGGTTCCTGGTGCTCGACCGCAGCGGCTGCGTGATGCCGCTCTTTGCCGAAGATATGGCCGCGCCGCGGCCGCCGAATTCGCCGCCGCCGCGGCTAGAACTGCCCTCGATTGCGGGCTTCCGCTGCCGCCGGACCGATCCGGCCACGAAAGTGGTGGAAGCGGAGGCGCTCGAGGGCCTGGAGTTCCTCGCCACGCTGCAGGAGATCCTGCGCCGGGCGCCCGGCGGGCTGCGCGTGATGCGCGTCCAGCGCGACGCCTCGGGCGCGTGGCGCGCGTGGGTGCTGCGCGGGCCGGCGATCAACTGGGGTTTCTGGAACGACGAGGCGCGGCCAGTGGACGAGCCGGCGGCGCGCGAAAAGAAGGAGCGTCTGGCGCAGATTCTCTCGAACTGCGACGCGACCAAGCTGGGCGAGATCAAGCTAAACGTTCCCAGCATGCCGGTGGCGCCCCGCTAGGGCCGCGCCGCGATTCGAATCGGCCGTAAACTTTGGGTGACGACATGTCCAAGTTCTTCACCATTCCCAAAACGATCACGGCGCAGGTGGCGACGCTGGCGCGCAAGGCGAGCACCGGCCTGGCCATGACGCGCAAGCTCGAGGAGTTCGTCGTCGCGGTGGATGTGGGCAGCTCGCGCATCGCCTGCGCGCTCGCGGAACTCCGCGACGACCACACGCAGATCCTGGCGGCGGACTCGGTGCCGAGCTACGGCATCCGCAACGGGGAGATCGTGGACCTGGAGCGCGCCGGAGAATCGATCCGCATCGCCGTGGAGGCCGTGGGCGACCGGGTGAACGCCGATGTCCGCAGCGTCGTGGTGGGCTTCAGCGGCGACGTGCGCCTGAACGCGGCCAAGAGCACCATCGACCTGAACGGCGAGCAGCCCGCGGTGAGTTCCTCCGACGTCGCGCGGCTGCGCAAGACGCTCTGGCCCGACTGCGGGCCCACGCGCCGCGTAGTGCACCGCTTCGACGGTCCGTTCTCTGTAGGAGACGTGCATGGCATCGAGCGGCCCGTCGGGCTTAGGGGCGCGGCGCTCTCGATGTCCGCGGGTTTCCTCACCGCGCCGTCCGACCGCGTCGAGAACCTGCTGAAGGCCGTGCGCGGCGCGGGGATTGAAGTGGAAGATCTGGCGCTCGAACCGCTGGTCTCGTCGCTGGGCGCGCTTACGCCGGACGAACGCATACTCGGGGCCGCCGTGCTGGATTTCGGCGCGGGCGGCTTCCGCGGCACGCTTTGGGAAGGCGGGCGCATGCGCCAGACCTGCGCCTTCGGCCAGGAGCGCCACACGCCCGCGCTGGGCGTCTGTCCCGCGGCAGGCGGGATGGAAGGCGTCGTGCTGGGCCTGGCGCGGCATTTCCGCATCGCGCCGGCCACGGCCCGCAAGCTTCTGCGCGAGCACGCCGTCGTGGGCGAGCCCCCGCTGCGCTCCGACGCCATCGACGCGCCGGCCGTGGACGGCCTGGGCACGCTGAAGATCGATCCGCAGGACCTCACCAAGGCCCTGGAAGAACTACTCACGCCCGCGATCCGCTCGCTGCGCGACGGGCTCCCCGGATTCACCTCCAGCCACGCCGGCGGCGTGGTGCTCGTGGGCCACGGCTCGCGGCTGCGCGGCCTGCCGGGCATGGTGGCGAAACATTTTGGCGGCGCTCCGGTGCGCACCGGCATCCCGCACTGGGAGATCGCGCGCGAGCTGGCGCTGCCCGAGGAACTGAATGGGCCCGGCGGCTGCACGCTCTGCGGACTGATCCACTTCGGGGCCGAGACTCGCGCGCGCCTGCGGCTGGAACGCGCCGCCAGCGTGTGGGGCCGCGTGCGCCAGACGATGCGCCGCGTCGCCGCCGCGTTCTGATTGAGCGGATTTTAGATTCGGAATAAGTGACGGGATTGCGGGCGAGAACCAACATGACTTCCACCACCCTCTTCACGCAGGCCTTCGCACCGTATCTCGCGCTCGGCATCGGGGAGCTCGGTGCGGCCGCGGCGGCGCTGGGCCGGCAGGAGGGCCTCGCCGACGAACTGCCCTGGGCGGCGTGCGACTTCGAGCCGGCGCGGCTGATTGCGACGGGGCTGCAGCGGAAGCTGCTCATTGAGGGCCTACCGCAGGCTTCGCCCGAGGCCGCGCAAGCGTTCTGGGCGGAGCGGCAGGACGAACTCCACGCGCTCGCAGCTAAGCGAACGGTCGCGGTGCTCTTTGGCGACCTGAACGATCCGGCGTCCGCCGCGCTGGCCCCGGGCCTGGCCCGCGCGCTACGCAGCCAGGGCTTGCACGTCTGCGTGATCGGCGCAGTCAACGAAGGCTGCGAGGCGAACGACGTCGCGGCGGACCTCGAAGACGCGGCGGAACTGGTCTTCCGCATCCCCAAGGGCTCGCTGCCGCCGCCGCCGGGTCCGGCCTCCGGGTTCGTACGTGAACCCAGTACGGCCGCGCGCGTGCTCCTGGGAGCCGTACACGCGCACCTGGGTGCCTGCGCCGGCGGCGTCGCCTTCGACGAACTGAAGACCGCGCTGCGCGGCGCGGGTCCGATTCATGCCGGCGCGGGCTCCGGCGAAGGCTCCGCTGCGCCGCTCGAGGCGCTGGAACACGCGCTGCGCTCGGTCCAGGCAAGCGGCGGCATGCCGGCCGATGCGCGCATGGCCGTCGCGGTTACGTCCGGGCGCGAGATGACGCTCACGGAGTACCGGCGGCTGCGCGAACGCCTGAGCGGCGCGGCCCCAGCCGGCGAAGCGGCGCTTCTGGGCATCGGATGCGACGGCGCGATGGGCGATGAGGCCCACGCGCTGGTGCTCTGGCGTTTGCCCCACAGCCCGAACGTCCTGTGCTTTCCCAAGCCCTGATCGTTCTCGCCCCCCGTCTGCAATCAAAGCCAGGGTCTTTCAGATCTCGCAACAGCGGCGGGACGCCGCTGCGACCTCCGCCGGGACGGCGGAGCCACGAACGGGGTCTCGCCGATGGTCCCACCGGCGTCCTCGCCGAGACGGCGGAGCCACGCATGCACAGAATTGAAAGTCCTCAGCGGTCAAAGCTATTAACTCTTGCGACAAATCAAGTTGTATAGAGAATAAGAATCGCCTCCTGATGCGCGGCAGGTTGAAGCCCGGCGCTGCAAGCACGTCCATTCTCAGGCGGAGGCCTTTTGCGAGGACATAAGATGGCAAGCCAGCAGACATCCCTGCATCGCACGATCTTTCTCTCCATCCTCGTCGGCGTCGTCGTCGGAGTGGTGGTCAGCAAGCTGATGGACGGGCTCCCCATCGCCAAGGCGGGCGGCGAGGACACGCAAGGCAAGCGGCAGTTCTCCGAACAGGCCGAGACCTTCCGCGACGCCTCGAAGCAGATCGCGCCGTCGGTGGTGGCCATCACCATCCTGCAAAAAGTGAAGAAGATCGACAGCGTCACGTTAGAGAAGGGCCGGGACAACTTCGGCTATCTGCGCTACTACCGCCTGCCGCATTATAGCGAGAGCGTGCAGCCGGTGGGCGTGGGCTCGGGGTTCATCTTCGACGCGAAGAACGGCTACGTCCTGACCAACAACCACGTGGTCTCGAGCGGCGAAGAGTTCATCGTGAAGCTGGGCGACAAGCGCGAGCTGTCCGCCAAGCTGGTGGGCGCCGATCCGCAGACCGACGTGGCGGTGCTGAAGGTCGAGGCCGAGAACCTCACCGCGGCCACGCTGGGCGATTCGGACAGCGTCGCGGTCGGCGACTGGGTGCTGGCCGCGGGCAACCCCTTCGGCATGCTCGAACAGACGATCACCGCCGGCATCATCTCCGCGAAGGGCCGGCACAACCTGCACCTCAGCAATTACGAAGACTTCCTGCAGACCGATGCCGCGATCAACGCCGGCAACAGCGGCGGGCCGCTGGTGAACCTGAACGGCGAGGTGGTCGGCATCAACACCGCCATCTTTACCAAGACCGGCGGCTATCTGGGCATCGGCTTCGCGATTCCCATCAACCAGGCGAAGACGATCGCTGCGAAGCTGGTGAAAGACGGCGCCATCGCCCGCGGCTGGCTGGGCGTGAAGCTCCAGGGCATGCCGGCCGAGACCTCCAAGGGCCTGGGCCTGGACGAAGGCGTGGGCCTGGAAGTGAAGGACGTCTACACGAAGGGCCCGGCGTACGAAGCGGGCCTCTGGCCGGGCGACGTGGTGCTGACCATCAACGGCAAGGAACTGCGGGTCGGCGTGGACATCAGCAACCTGATCCCGGACATGGAGCCCGGCGCGAAGGTGACCTTGAAGATCATGCATCCCGAGCAGCGCAAGTACGTGCCGAAGACCATCGAAGTGACGCTCGGCAAGCAGCCGAAGGACTGGGGCCTCAACAAGACCGCGGGCGAAGACGACGGGCGCTGAGTTGGGCGGGATCGCTGTGTAGCGCCTAAAGCGTCGCGCACCCCACGGCGCTTGGCGGGAGCGCGTGCAACAGCAACCGCTGCTCCGGCTGAAAACGCGCCTGAGTTCCCGCCGCGGGTTCCGTTATTGATCGGGCTCGGGCGACTGGGTCTTCGGTTCAACCACCGTGGAGTATTTGGGGAACGGCCCGGTGTTCGAGCCCTTGATGAATTTCTCCGCGGCCTGCCGCGCCGTGCGGTCGTAGCCCGCGTCCATCAGCCCTACGCGCTTGCCGCCTGCCTGCATCGCATAGACCGCGCCGCCGACGGCCGAGGCCTTGCCGATCAGGACGGTCCCGGAGCCCTGGGGATGAATCAGCGTGAGCCGCGTAACGTTCGCGTCCAGGCCGTACTCGTCGAGGTTGGCCGGGAGGCCGAGCAGGTGATGCGGCCACATCGAACTCGCCATCTCGATCAAGTTGTTGATCGCCAGCAGCTCGGCTTCGCCCTTGAGCGGTTCGAGCATGCGCCAGGTCTTGCCGTCTTTCTCGAAGACGAGCCGCTCGCGCTTGAGCGGTCCCCGGGGAACCGCCAGCTCGCGCTCGATCTCGATGCGGGTGACGTCCTTCGCGGGAAAGTCGCGCAGCAGCGGCCACGCGAAACTCTCGTCGTCGATCTTCGCCTTGTGGTTGAAGTCGTAGACGACGTACGCGCCCAGGCCGATGGCCAGGGCGATCAGCAGGAGCGTGGTCTTGCCGGCGCTCATTCGCTCAGTTCCTGCGGATGGTCCACATCACGAGCCCGCAGAAGACCATGGCCGCGGGCAGGCCCAGCACCAGCAGCACGATCAGCACCCGGCCGGCGCCTTCTTCGATCTTCGCCACGCGCACTTGCGGGTCGCGCGGCGGGATCTCGCTCACCAGTTCGTCCTCTCCCGCCGTCCAGCGCAGCGCGGCGAGCATGAAGACCGGATTGCCCGGGTAATTGTTGAAGTACTTGTCCTGCGCGGCGGACGATCCGGCCAGCACCAGTAGGCGCGCGCCCTGCCGCGGCGCTTTCGCGTCGCCTTCCTTGGCCGGGATCAGGCTGGCGATGGCGAGCGGCACCGGCCCACGGATGCTGTCCGCGTCCGCCTGCGTGCGCTGGCGCAGAACCGCGGCGGGATCGGCCCAGCACATCTGGTCGCGCGCCTGGTACGGCGGCGAGACGAGCAGCGCTTCGGACTGGTAGCCTTCGCGCGTGGCTTTCACCACTTCGAGCGCGCACGGCAGGCTGAACGCGACGGTCTGCTCCTGCATGCGCAGCGTCGCGAGCACCGGCGCGCCCGACTGCGCGTTGGCCTGCCCGGGCACCAGCGAGAGCACCGTCGGCTGGCCGATGGTCGCGGGCTTGAGGCCCCGCGTGACGTAATCCTGCCGCAGGCGGATGCCGTAGGTCTCCAGCAGCGGTGCGAGGCCGCAGGGTTCGGCCGCCATGCCCGGCGCCTGCGGGAACACCGCGTCGGCCAGTAGCAGCAGGCTGCCGCCCTTCTCGAGAAACGCTTTGATCCGTTCCACCGCCGCCGGTTTGAGGGCCTGCCGCGGCCCCAGCAGCACGAGCACGGCGGCCCCGGCGGGAAGTTCCTCGTTCTCGTCCAGGTTCGCCTCGCGCACCTCGATGCCCTGTCTCCGGCACAGTTCGCGGATGCGCTGCGTCTCTTTCGGGTCCGCCTCGCCGTTGCCCGAGGCGAAAACCGCGAGCTTGCGTTCCGGCTTCAGCATCCCGCGCAGCGAGGCCGTAAAGACGCGCTCGGCCTGGAACTCCGCCGTACGCCGCGCGCCGGTGCGGCCGAATCCGATGCCGTGCATCTCGCCTTGTGTGATCAGCTTCGACTTCTCGCCCAGGATAAAGACCACGCTCTCCTGCGTGTCCGGCGGAAACGTGTTCATGCCCATCTTCTGGGCCAGGCGCTCCATGGTCGCAGGCTCTTCGAGCATGTGGACCATGCTGTAGCGGAACTTGCCCGGCGCCAGGAGGTCCGCCTGCGCCTGGTACTCCTTAAGGAGCGTCTCGACGCGACTGCGTAAGCCTTTGGGTCCGACGATCTCGTCGCGCGTCGGATCGCCCATCGGCGGGTCTTCGCCGAGCAGGAAGACGGCCTCGGCCGAGTCCGGCGTATCGCGCAGCAGCTCCAGCATCTTTATGCTCTCGCCCGCGAGCTGGTTGAGCTTGTCGGTGGTGATGTCCGCGCGCGTGTAGAACCGGAAGCCCAGGATATACAGCAGCGCGCAGAGGATGATGAACGCGATCGCGCCCTGCGTCATGCCGATCACCATCACCTTAAAGCGCGGCGACCGGATGGACTCGAGGAACTCCTCGCGGCAGACGAAGACCGAGAAGACCAGCACAGTGCCCAGCACAACGAAAGGCACCAGCGCGAACGGGTCGGTGAAGCTGTCGCGCGCGAGGCAGACGAACAGATTGACCATGATCGCGAAGCACGCGAAGGACCCGACGAGCCGGAAGACCTTTACGGTCTTCGAGACCGGGCGCTTGCCGGCGCCGGGCTTGGCCGGCGGGGCGGACGCGGCGTTCACTTCCATTTGCGCGACTCCAGCACCCGCGTGGTCAGGAAGAGGAAGAAGACGGTGGTCAGCACGAAGTACGCCAGATCCCGCGTGTCGATCACGCCGCCGAGCAGGTTCTTGTAGTGGTTGAACGGCAGCATGAAATTGTAGATGTCCGACGCCATGCCCGGGCGCACCACCGCGGGCGGCGTGGCCGCGAAGCCCGTCGTCAGCACCGCGAGCCCGCTGACGAACGAGACCAGCGCGGCGAGCATCGGCGTCTCGAAGAACGCGCTGACGAAAAGCCCGAAGGCGAGAAAGAGGCCCGCGATGAGCAGCATGCCGAGGTACCCCGTGGCGAAGCTGCCCCAATCCATGTTGCCGTCGTAGTAGTAGCGCATCACGCCGACGTGGACGAGCGTCAGCGCCGTCATCGAGCCGTAGAAGATCATTACGCCCGTGAACTTCGAGAGCACCACTTCCAGGTCGCCGACGGGCGCGGTGAGCAGCATCTCCAGCGTGCCCAGCCGGCGTTCCTCGCTGATCAGCCGCATGGTGAGCACCGGCGCAACCAGGATCGGCACGAAGTAGCCGAGCGGATCGACGAGCGTCGAGACCTCCACGAGCCGCGTGAAGAAAAAGCGCCAGGTAAAGACCAGGCCGAAAAGGAACAGGAACATCGCCGCCGTGCCGTAGGCCAGCGGCGAGACGAAAACGCTCAGCACTTCGCGGCGCGTCAGCGCGATGAAGTTCCTCACGTCCCGCCCCCCGTCGCCCGCGCGAAGACTTCCTCCAGCGAGAGGACCTTGCGCCGCAGTTCGAGCAGCTTCCAGCCGGCGTCCTTCTTCGAAGCCAGCAGTTCGGTGAGCCCGGTCCGCGGGTCTTCGTTATTCTTCGGGATCAGCTCGAAGACCGTGTGCGGCGGTTCGCCGGAGCGCTCCGCGTCTTCCTTCACCTGCGGGAGGACCTCCACCGCGTCCACCGCCGCAAGCTGCCGCAGCGCGCCGAGCACGTTGTCCTGGGGTCCGGCGATCGCGGCCTCGTAGCGTCGGACCGCGCGCAACTTCGCGACCCGTTCGTCGGGCACGAGCTTGCCGCCGTGGATAATGATCACGCGCGCACAAGTCGCCTCGACTTCGGAAAGGATGTGCGTCGAGAGCAGGACCGTGTGCTCCTTGCCCAGTTCGAGCAAGAGGTCGCGAACCTCGGCGCGCTGGAGCGGGTCGAGCCCGCTCGTCGGTTCGTCGAGAATGAGAATCTTGGGGGGGCCCAGCAGCGCGTCGGCCAGGCCCACGCGTTGGCGGTAGCCGCGTGAGAGCGTCCCGATGGTCTGGCGCGCGCGGTCCTCGATCTTGCAGCGTCCCACGACCCGGGCGATCTCGGACTTCACCTTGCCGCCGGGCACGCCTTTGATGCGCGCGCGAAAGGCGAGGTACTCCGCGACGCGCAGTTCCGGGTAGAGCGGCACGGATTCCGGCAGGTAGCCGATGCTGCGCCGGACTTCGAGCGATTGCTTGAAACAGTCGAACCCGGCCACGCTGGCCTTGCCCGCACTCGCCGGCTGGAAGCACGAGAGGATCCGCATGGTCGTCGTCTTGCAGGCGCCGTTGACGCCCAGAAAGCCGACGACCTCGCCCGCGCCAACCTTGAACGAGAGGTCCTCGATGGCGGTGAAATCGCCGTAACGTTTGGTGAGTTTATCGGCCTCGATCATACGATCTGCCGCGCAGCCCCTGGGTTTACGAAGATGCGCCTATTGTGTCCGACTTTTCACCCGAAACAACCGCAGACGAACGGGTTCATCTGTAAGACGCCGGGCGCACCCGCACCTTCAAGTGACCCGAGGCGGCCGGGTTCGGACAGGTTTCTCCGAGCAGATAAACTTTTTGGGTGGGGATTTTGGGTGAGGCTAGGGTACGCGCACGTGCTTACGTCGAAGCTCGGACAAGCAGTTGCCCCGGCACCGCGACTTCGCGCGGCGGCTGCGCCGGGTCTTCGATCAGTTCCGCCAGGCGCTTCAAGGCCATCCGGCCGAGCATCGAGCCGGGCGCGCCGTGGGTGGTGATCGGCACCGCGGCCGTCGCGCCGATGGACGTGTTGGTTACGCTCGCGAGCGCCAGTTCGCCCGGCACCTTGATGCTCATGCCCAGCGCCGCTTGAAGCGCCGCGACCGCCAGTTCGTCGCCTTCGCAGACCAGCGCCGTGGGGCGTTCGTCCGCCGGGCGCCGCAGGATCTCCATCGCCGCGCCGAACGCGCCGCCGTCGAAGGCCTCGCCCGCGCCGAGCCACTCCGGCTTCGTGCACATGCCGAAGCTCTCGAACCGCTTTGCGTAGTGCGCGACGTTCGGCCGTCCGCCGGCTTTAAGGCCGATGCCGACCGTAAGCGCACCCACTCTCTTGTGGCCGCGCTCGGCGAGATGCTCCAGGACCTCGTGCCACGCGTCCGCGCCCGCGCGGGTCACGCGGTCCACGGGCTCCCGGCCTTCGAAGAAGTGCATCCACACGAGCGGGCAGCCCAGGGCGCGCAGCCCGCGCACGTCGGTATCCACGTCGCGCCCGTAGGACTCGCGCGTGGCGATCACGATCAAACCATCCACCGAACGCGACTCGAACAGATCCGCGCCATAGATCTCGCCGGGTTTCTCGTAGCGCCGCGAGGCCAGCACCAGGTTGAGGTCCGCGCGTTCCTGCTCGGCCTGGATGCCCGCCAAGTAGTCCGCGATCACCGCGCTGCTGAAGATCGGCCGGCGGAACGGGACCACGAGCCCGATCGCGCCGGACTTGGGTGTGCGCAGCCGCCGCGCGAGCAGGTTCGGGCGATAACCGAGGTCCAGCACCGCCTGGCGGACGCGCCCGGCGGTCGCGGCGGTGCCCTTAAGTTTGCCGTTGAGGATGTCGCTCGCCGTGGAGAGCGAGACGCCCGCGCGCTTGGCGACATCCACGATGGTGGCCATCAGAGCTTCGGCTCCAGCCAGATCTTCAGCGCCGCGAGCAAGTCCCGCCCGAAGGCGCGCGCGCGGTCCGGCGTCACTTCCACGCCGTTGCAGGCCGCGTACGGGATCTCGACGCCATTGGAGATCAGCACGCCCGGTAGTTGCCGCGCCCATTTGGCGCACGACATCAGATGCGGCTCGCGGTCCACGTTCCAGTCCACGCCATAAGGCAGGTTGTCCTTCTGATAGTACGGCAACGGGCCTTTTCGCGCACTTTCAAGAATCTTGCAGAACTCCGTCGTGCGCGCCCAGTGGTCCGGGTCCTGCGTGCCGACGAAGTAAATCTCGTCGTGCCACTTGCCGCGAATCCACGGGCAGTGCAGGTCGAACACCGCCCGCAGCTTGCCCTGCGACCACTCGGGAACTTTCTCGCGCACGGCCCGCACCGAAGGGTAGAGCGGCGGGTTGGCGAGGTAATCGCGGTTGTGGTCGTAGGGCTTGCGGTTCTTGCCCTGGTCGCCGTCCTCGACGCCGTCCTTATCCATGAACGGCACGATCCAGCACTCAATCTTGTCGCGGAACCATTGCCCGAGTTCGTCCGCGCCGAGCAGCGCGTCGACGAGGCCCTCGACGGAATAGCTGGGCGTGCTCTCGCAGCAATGATGCCGCGCCGTAAAGAGCACGCGCGCCGCGCAGTTCCCATCCCGGCGCCCGAGCTTCAGGTGTTCGATGTTCCGGCCTTTGCGATCCGCGCAAAGCGTATCGACTTGCAAGTTCGGGTTGCCGCGGTGCCGCGCCAGGAACGCGGTGAGATCCGCTTCAAGATAGGGGAGGCCCACGCAGAACCGGACGTCCTGCGCGCTGGCCGCGAACGTGTAGGTGAACGCCTTGTCCTTCACGCGTTCCATACCGTAGAACGCCCACGTCTTGCCGCCGTCGCTGCTCACACACGGCCCGCGCGTGCCGATCACATCGCTGCCGGTGAACTGGAACTTAACCGTACGCCCTGCCGCGCCCGCGACCCGGAAGTGCCAGAAGAACCAGTCGCCCGCGGTGTCGCGCACGTCCTGCTTGATGAACGCCGTATCGCCCTCGATCTTCTCGACGAGGATGTTCCCGCCCGGAAAGTCGCTGTCGATATGCATCGTGCGCTCCTCTTCTCCTGGATTGGCCTGCACGCTTACGCGTACACGCGCACCTCGTACACTTGCGCGCGCGGCGTGCCGTTCGTGGCGCGCACGACTAGGCGCACCGCGTCGGCCTGGAGCGGCTCGTCGAATGCGTGCACGCGCCGGCGCTGGTGGTTGCCGCGCACTTCCGCCACCTTGGTCCACTGCCCGCCCACCCGCGCCTCCACATCGTAGTCCTTCACGAGGTCGGGCTCGATCGCGTGCGGCGCGCGCACCCAGGTATTCGTCAGGTGCCGGTCAAGGTCCGCGTCGAAGACGAATTGGAGCTCGCGGATCTTCGCCGCCTTGCCGAGATCGACCTGGAGCCACTCGGGCTCGGCGAAGTTCGTCTCGCGCGAGATCCACAGGTTCGGCGCCTTGAACGGGCGCGGCCAGCCGTTGATCGCGTTGCCGGGGCCGTAGGTCTGCGCGTCCTGCGGCAGCCGCACGCAGGCGTTCTGTTCGCCGCGCGTGAAGTTGAAGCGCGAGTGCTCGTTGCTCCAGTTCTTGCCGCGCATCTCGCCGCGCGCGACGCCGGACTTCAGGCCCACGAGCCGCTTGTTCGAGGCGTGCCACTGCACCGCGGGATTCTTCTTGAGTTCCAGCATGCACCAGTCGCCGGCCTCGAGCTTCGCCGCCACCGGGACGCGCACCCACTGCGTCCCGCCGGCCTTTACTTGTAGCGAGCCCTCCGCCAGCGTCGCCGCTGGAATGTAGAGCCCGCGCCCGTCGGCCTTATGTAGCTGCCAGCCGAGCGTGGTGTCCGTGGCGACCGTCAGCAGCGCCTCGACGTACGGTAGTGCGCCCGCCGCAGCCGGAAAGAGCACGAGCCGGTCGTTGTCCAGCGGCCAGGCGCGGTCGGTCTGCTCGTTGCCGACCCCCGGAAGCTGCGACGAGGCGCTCGCCTTGGCAGTCGTAGCGAGCGCCAGGTCCGCCGGATCGGCGCGGCGCGCGTTGACGATGTAGTGGTCGTCCCGCAGGAGCCTTTCGCGCAACCGCGTGAGCGCCTCGGCATCCGCGGCGAGTTCGCGTGGCGTGCGCTTCTCCTTTACGCATTGCGCGGCCGCGGCGCCGGCGGCCTCGCCCATCTGCGCGCAGGTAAGCATCACGCGGACGCTCGTCAGCGCCACGTGCGTGGCCGAGACGTTGCGCCCGGCGAAGAGCAGGTTGGGGATCTCCTTCGAGTACAGGCTGCGCAGCGGAATGTTGTAGACACCGGGGATGTTCGTGTGCGTCGCGGGCGGATGGTCGTCATCGAAGAAGCCCTTGGGCGCGTGGTCGTCCAGGTTCCAGCCGCCGAACGCCACGCCGTCTGGGAACTCGGCGCGGCCCACCACGTCCTGCTCGGTGAGAATGTGGTCGCCGACGAAGCGGCGGGACTCGCGCTTGCCCGGAATCGTGCCGACCCATTCGAGCGCGTAGTTCTTGTACTTCTCGCGGTGCTGCGGGTCGTTCTTGAGGTAAGCGAAGATGCCGTAGGCGATCTTGAGCAGCTCGAACTTGATCGCTTCGTTGTCGTGGATCGTGTCGAGCGTGCCGCCCCACTCGATCCACCAGAATCCGCCGTGGATGCGGTCGAACTCCCCGATCGGGTTGCGCCCCCAGCGGAAGTCCTTCTCGGTGAATGTATGCGCGAACGACGGCGGATGGAACGCGGTCTCGCGGCCGGCGTCCTTCGCCAGGAACAGGATCGACCCGCCCAGCGTGTACGTGCGGCGCTCGGGCGGCGCGAGCGACTCGCCGAACTCCGCCTTACTCTCGCGCCCGGTCATGTACGGCGCGCCGGCCAGGTAGCCGAGCGTCCCGTCGCCGGTGCAGTCGATGAAGTACGGCGCCTCGAACGTCGTGAGCCGTTCGCTGGCCAGCGTCAGCGCCGTAACGTTCTCGATGCGCCCGCCGGAAACCTGCGCGTCCATCAGCACGGTGTTCAGGTGCAGGTCAAGGTTCTTCTGCGCGAGCACCAAGTCGAGCAGCACCGTGTCCCAGGCTTCCGCGTTGCCGTCCTGGTTGCGGAACTGGTTCTCCAGCAGCAGTTCTTCCATGAGCCCGCTCTCGCGGAACCAGAGCGCGTTCGCGCCGCCGCTCGCGCCTTGCAGCCAGACGCGGACCTCTTTCGAGCCGTTGCCCCCCAGGACGGGGCGGTCCTGGAGCAGCGCGACCTTCGCGCCGTGCCGCGCGGCCGTGATCGCCGCTCCGACGCCCGACATTCCGCCGCCAGCGACGACCACGTCGTAACGTTTCGTCTCGCGGCGGAGCGCCGCCGGTGAGCTGGCCCGAAGGAAGTGCGCGGCCGGGTCGGAGCTGGGCATGTCGGAGTCCTTTCCTTAAAGTAGAAGAATCGTTTCGTCTCTTCACAAAGCTAAAACCAAGGTCATCGACTTCGGCGATAATAGCCGAAACGTTTCGGTTTCGCAAGGGGGTTCTGTCAATCTCGAAGATGATGCAGTATCTTCTTTCCTCCACAGGGGTTGTGTATGCACTGGAAAGCTCTACACTCTCCTTCTCTAAGGAGGTGCTGAGTTGGCCCGCCTTACTTGGGCGGTTCGGATCCATCTTGCGGCACAACCGCGGATTGCCGACCGTCCATAGGATGCGGGCAACTATGGCGCGAACACCAGAACATGCTGTTGCGGTCTCCCCTCCGGCTTCACCTCTGCTGCCGGAGCGGAAGACCCCCGGCCACGGGATGCCGATGACCGTTCGAGTGCCCTGTCCTGCCTGCGGCGCAGTCGCCGAGATCGAAGTCGGCGATCCCAAGCCGCACTGTCCGCATTGCAAGAAAGCGGTTCCGCCCATCGAAGAAGTCGAAACGCCGCAAGCCGAGACCTCGGAAGTGCCGGCCGCGGGCAAACCCGGCGAACGGCGCGCGGGTTCGCGCAGCGGCCCCGCCGTGGCGGACGACACCGAACTCCTGCCGCGGCGGCTGAAGAACTACGAGCTGATCGAGATCATCGGGCGCGGCGGCATGGGCGTCGTCTACCGCGCGCGCCAGGTGGATCTGGACCGCATGGTCGCGCTCAAGCTCGTCCGCACGCCGCACCCGCGCCAGGAAGACTCGATCCGCTTCGTCGTCGAGGCCCAGGTGACCGGGCAGATCGAACATCCCAATATCGTCCCCGTGCACGAGATCGGCACGGACGAAAAAGGCCGCCCGTACTTCGTGATGAAGCTCGTGCGCGGCCAGTCGCTCAGCGACGTCCTGCTGAACCTGCGCAAAGGCGACGCCAAGACCCAGCGCGCCTTTCCTTTTACGCGGCTGCTCAACATCTTCTGCGAAGTCTGCCAGGCGATGGCGTTCGCGCATTCCAAGGGCGTGCTCCATCGCGACATCAAGCCCGCGAACGTGATGATCGGCGACTTCGGCGAAGTGCAACTCATGGATTGGGGCCTGGCGCGGAAGTTCGGCGAGCCCGACACGCACACCGCCGGGCTGGTGAACGTCGCGCCCGGCGCGCGCCCGCTGCGCGTCAAGGCCAGCGGCGACGCCGTGCGCACGATCCGCGAAGACGACACGCTGGCCGCGCAGGGCCTGGTCGCGGGCACGCCGGAGTACATGTCGCCCGAACAGGCCGCGGGCGAACCGGCGGCGCTGCATCCGCGCAGCGACGTCTACAGCTTGGGCGCGCTGCTCTACGAGATCGTCAACTTCCGCCCGCCGCACATCGACCCCGATACGCGCGTGCTGATGCGCAAAGTCGCCACGGAGCCCGTCGTCTTCCCCAAGCCCGGCGGGAACCGGCCCAAGATCGGAAGCGCGCTCCGCGCGGTCACGCTCAAGGCCCTCTCCATGAACCCCGAGGACCGCTACCCGAGCGCGCTCGCGCTGCTGTTGGACGTGCGCGCGGTATTGAACGACGAGCCCGTCGCCGCCAAACCGGACACGGTGCTCGACAAGTCCGCGCGCGTTCTGCGCCGGCACGGCGCGGTGCTGGCCACCGCCGCCGCCGCGCTCGTGCTGCTCTCGCTGGGCGCGGCCGCGGCCTCGTGGGTGCTCACGTCCGAAGCGCAGAAGAGCGCCTTCGAGAAGGAGCAGCGCCTGGAAGAATCCGAGCGCCGCCAGGAGGCCGTGCAGCGCGCGCTGGAAGAATCGAAGCGCCGCGCCTCGGCTGAAGGCGAACGCGCGCAGGCGCTCGAAGAGAAGCGCCGCGCCGAATCGCAGAACATCGAGAACGCCAACCGCCTAGCGCGCGCTATCCCACTCTTCCTCGACGCGCTGGAACTCTCCAAGCGCCGCCGCTACGACGCGGCGATTGCGCAACTGCAGCTTGTCATCGAGGCCGACCCGTTCTCGCCCGTGGCGGCGCTGGCGTACTTCGCGCGCGGCGAGGCCTGGCAGTCCAAGGGCGGCGCGGAGTCCGGCCGCAAGGCGATCCAGGACTACCTCGCCGCGGACAAGCTCGCACAGGCGGCGAACAAGGCCGGCGATCCCCGCGCCGTGATGCGCTGCGGCGAAGTCGCCTTGCGGCTGCTGGGCGACACGGACCTGGCGCTCGGCTATTATGAACGCGCCTATAAGATCGAGCCTTCGAATCCCTACGGCATGATGGGCCTCGCCTACGCGCACATCCTGCGCGGCCGTGCCGCTCTAACGCCGGAAGAGAAGCGCAAACACGGACAGGAGGCCCTGAACCTGGCGCTGAACGCCATCGCGTTGGGCGATTTTCTCTGGGAAGCGCATTACATCGCGGGGAGCCTCTACGGCGGGCTGGAGCTTCCCGAATCCAACCTGCAGGACCTCGCCAAGGCGCCGCAGCATCTCACGCAGGCGCTGGTGCTGGAACCCAACGCCACCGACCTGTGGCTTGCGCGCGCGAAGGTGATGCGCGCCATCGGCGACCGCACGGCCGCGATCTCCGACCTCGGCACCTACCTGCGGCTGCGGCCCGAGTCCGTCGAGGCGCTGGCCGCGCGCACGGAACTCTTCCTGGAATTCGACCGGCCCACGGAAGCGCTCGCCGACGCCGAGCGTGTGCTCGCGTTCGAGCCGCAGCACGTGGGCGCGCTTAAAGCGCGCGCTGCGGCTCTGGCGGGCCTCATGAAACTCCCCGAGGCCGAGAATGCCTATGGTGACGCGCTGGCGCTGTACGACCGCGACGCGAGCCTCTGGCTGCGCCGCGCGCAGGTGCGCATGCAGATGCGCCGTTACGCGGACGCCGCTGCCGACGCCGGCAAGGCCTGGACCTTGGACGAGAAGAATCTCGACGCGCTGAAACTTCGCGCCGACGCGCGCATGAAGTCCGGGCAGCCCGTCGAGGCCGCCGCGGACTACAAGCTCCTGCAGGAGCGCGCCCCCGGAAAGGCCGGCTCGCTGCTGGGCCTCGCGGACGCGCTGCGCCTGCAAGGGAAGGGAAAGGAGGCCATCGAGGCCTACCGCGCCGTCGTCCAGCAGGACCCGGACCGGCAGGACGTGCGGCTCAAGATCGTGCAGATGCTGATCGAGGACTCCAACGCCGCCTGGTACGACCCGGCGGAAGCGATCAAAGAGGCCCGCGCGGCCGAACAGTCCGGAAAGGACAACGATCCCAAGATCATGATCGCGCTGGCTGAAGCGCTCCGCGCCGGCAACCAGCACAAGGACGCCCTCGCCATCGTCGAGCGCGCGTACTCGCTCTTCCCCACCGACGCCGACGTGCAAGCCTGCCGCGAACGCCTGCGCCAGGCCGCGAAACCGTCCAAGAAGTGAGACCTTTGGACGTGTCTGGATAACCTCAATCTCTCCGGCAAGTTAGACGATACCTGCAGAATGCTTTAATAGTCCTTGGGCCTCGCGCGTCTTGCTGTGGCTCGGCTAAAGAAAAAGGGTGCCCCCATGACCGCCCGCAGGTTTATGGCACGTCTGCACACGCTGCGCATTCCGTGGGTCACCATGGTGCTGGTGGTCCTGTGCGCGGGCTTTGTCGCGGCGGAGTCCGCCGCGCTCTTTATGCGCATCCGCAGCGCGCCGGTGCGCAGCAAGCCGAGCCTGAAGGACGGCGGGCAGGACGGCGTGCTCTATGCGGGCCAGCAGGTACAGGTGATTGACCGCTCCAAGGACGGCGACTGGGTGAAGATCCGCTTCACGCATCTCGAATCGTCCCAGCCCAGCGATACGAAGGCCGAGACCGTCACCGAAAAAGGCCAGAAGGAAGGCTGGGTGCACGCGACCCTGCTTTCCGAGAAGGCCCCCGCGCTAGAAGCGCCCGCGGCCGCGCGCTGGCTGGAGACCGGCGGCGAGAGCCTGCGCAAGAAAGCCTCCGCCGACGCGCCCTCGAAGGCCGACGCGTACGCCGCGGCGCGCAAGGTCGACGCCAAAGTCCTGAGCGAACTCGAACAGCGCTACCCCACCGCGGACGAACTCGACAAGTTCCTGCGCGAAGGCCGCCTCGGCGTCTACCGCGACGACTGGCCCTCGCTCGAGGGAGGCGTGACGAAATGAGGCTCCTCAAGCATCCCCAAGCGCTGGCCGCGGGCTCGCTCGCCGCGATCCTGCTCGCGACGCTCGGCCTGGCCGGCTGCAAGCCCAAGGAAGGCGCCTACAAGGCCACGGAAGCCGTGAGCGCCTACGCGCGCGACATGAGCGACGCCGCGGGCCGCGCGACCAGCAAGGCGGGCGAACGCCTGGGCCTCGTGGATAAGAAGTGGGATTACGTGCGGCTGGCGTGGGAGGCTTCACCCAAGCCGCCGGCCTCGGCCCCGGCATACGAATTCGAGGACGAGCGCGAGGCCGGCCGCGCGCTCATAGCGGAGTTCATCGCGCGCTTCGGCAAGCTGCGCGACGACGCAGTGGAACGTTACCTGAACCACGTCGCGGCGGGGCTCGCGGCCTACTCCGACCGTCCCTCCGCGCCCGTTTGTGTCGTGGTGCTCTCGTCCGAGGACCGCCGCGCCTGGGGTCTGCCCGGCGGCTATCTGCTGGTCACCATCGGCGCGCTGCGCTGCTGCGAGAGCGAGTCCGAGGCCGCGGGGCTGCTTGGCGCGGCGATTGCGATGGCGAACCAGAAATGCGTCCTCAGCCGCATGGCCGAACAGCAGGCCGCGCTGCTGCCCGAGAGCGCGGCCAAGCGCGCCACGGAGCTAAGCGACGAAGATTTCGCCAAGGTCGTCCAGGCCACGGCCACGAGTCTGATTAAGGATGGCGTCGCAGAGGCCGACGTCCGCGCCTCCGACCGCACCGCCACGGACCTGCTTGTCCGCCTGGGCTACGAACCCGGCGGCCTGAAGGCGTGGCTCGCGCGCGTGCAGGTAAAGCGCCAGCAGGAGTCCGCCGGCAAGCCGCTGAAGGATTACGGAGCGTTCAAGACCCGCGATACCACCATCAACGAACGGCTCGCCGAACTCCACGCGCCCTCGGTCGGCCGCAGCATCGCCGACCGCTGGCGCAGGGATTGCAGCGCGCACCTGCCCGCCGCGAAGTTCTGAACCCAACGATCTTTTTGCGGACCGTCAATTCACAAGTGTACATTTCCTACGGAAAGACTTGGACGGTTGCGTGACAAAATAGGCGGCCTGTGGGACACGTGGCACAGGCCGCGCCTATACGGTCATGCACCCAGCGCCGCACGCCAACCCAGTTCTCTATTGAGGAAGTTTCGCCCGGGGCGTATAGTTCCTTTTGCCTATTGAGCCCAAAACGAGGAAACCCATGAACCGAACCGTCGGGATCGTTATCACTGTCGTGCTGGTGGCCGTGCTGCTGTGGATGTTCAGTCGGCAGGCGCAAACGCCGAGCCCGGACAACAAGGACGGCGGCAAGAACGCGGCCGAGACCTTTAAAGTCGCGCTGATCACGCCGGGCCAGACCAACGACAAGGGCTGGTCGGAGGGCGCCTACGACGCGTTGCAGCGGATCAAGAAGGACCTCGGGGCGGAAGTCAAGAATGTCGTCGCGACGGACTCCACCCAAGCCATGAACCACTTCCGGGCCTACGCGAGCGAGGGCTGCGACGTGGTCGTGGGGCACGCCAGCGAGTGGTTCGGGCCGGACTTGCTGGAAATCGCCGAGCGCAATCCCAAGACGGAGTTCCTGATCTCGGGCAGCGACAAGCCGGCCGTCAAGAACGTGGCGGGCATGCGCTTCGTCCTCGAGGACGCCTGCTACGTGCTGGGCTTCATCGCCGGGAGCATGACCAAGTCGAAGGTCCTCGGCTGCGTCGGGCCCGAGAAGGTGCCGGTGATCCAGAGCACCTTCGATGCCTTCACCAAGGGCGCGAAGGCCGCGAACCCCGACGCGGAGGTGCGCATCGTTTGGACTGAGAAAGGCTCGGACATCCCGCGCGCCAAAGAGCTGACGCTGGCGCTGATCGCGGCGAAGGCCGATTTCATCTTCCACAACGCCAACGACGGCGGAAGCGGCGTCTTCCAAGCCGTGCAGGAGAAGAAGGACGAGGGCGTGCTGACCTTCGGAGCCAACGCCGACCAGTCCGCTTCCGCGCCGGACGTCATCCTGGCCAACGCCGTGATCGATGTCCCGGGTGCGCTCACCGGCGTGGTGAAGGCGATCCACGCCAAGAAATTCGACGGCAAGACCGCGGCGGTGGGCATGGCCGAAGGCGCGATCGAGGTCGTCTTCAACCCGGCCCTCGAGAAGAAGATGCCCGGGGATGTGCGCAAAAAAGTGGACGAGCTGATCGGCAAGCTCAAGAAGGGCGAGTTCAAGGTCGAGCGAATGGTCCTGAAGTAGCATGCAGTACGGCGCGGGCGTTCCACGTCGATACGCTGGGTAAGGGAGCATGCGCATGGCGGGCCGGCCGGACAAACTCTGCAAGGTCGTCTGCCTCCACGGCGGGCCCGGGCCTTCGCCGCTGCCCGAGGCCGACCGCGAGCTCCAAGCCATCGAACTCCTGTATGCGGATGGGCCCGGCCCCGCGCTCCGCGCGCTGGGCAAGAAGGGCGATGCCATCCTGATGCTCACGGACCTTTCCGAGGACGGCGCCGCGTTCGTGAAGGGCCTGCGCGCGCAAGAAGCCTGGAGCGATCTGCCGGTCTTCGCCGTGATCGCCAGCGACCGCATCGAAGGCAACCTGAAAGCCCGCGCGGACGAGATGCATGTGGAGCTGCTGCCCTGGCCGATGCCCGCCGGGCGGCTCTGGTCGCACCTCCGTGAGGCCGCGCAAAAGTACCGCCTGCAGCTCTTCCGCAATCAACTGAACCGGCGCAAGCACTTCCGCACGCCGCTGGCCGTCACCGCGTACTGCCCCGTCGAGGTCCGCACGGTGGACATCAGCGTGGCCGGCATCCAGTTCCTCGCGAACCACGCCTACAGCAAGGGCGACCGCGGGATGCTCGACATCCCGTCCCTGCGCGATCTCGTCGGCGGAAACTTCAGCTTCGAGGTCGTCGCGGCGGACCCGGTGAAGGGCGAGTACAGCCACCGCGTCCGCGCCCGTTTTGTGGACCTCGACCCCGCCTGCGCCCGCAAGCTGGAGAAGGCCCTCGCGCTGCTCGAGACACTCGCGTAACGGCATTTCCGATTTTGGATTTTGGATTTTAACGGCACTGGCGAAAATGCCGTCGCGGTGTCGAGCGCGTCCACTCGCCAATGTTGTTAATCGGAAATCGGAAATCCAAAATCGAAAATGGATTCACTCGTCCTGCACGGCTTCGGTCTTGCGGATGGTGGGTTTGTTCTCGGTCCACCACTTCTGCCAGGCTGGGAGTTCGTCGGGGACGTTGACGGCGCCGGTGGCGAGCTTCAGGCCGCCGAAGAGCGCGGCGCGGTCGGCCTCCGGGGCTTTCTCCAACTCTTTCAGCAGCGGATCGACGGCGGCGGTGCGCAGGCGGTCCTTGAGGAACTTGCCCGCGGCGAGCGCGACCTGCGTCTTGCCGTCGGCGGCGGCGCGGGCGAACTCCGCGGCGCGCCCGGGCGCGGTCCACGCGTTCTGGATGGACTCGGCGAACTTGCGCAGTTCCGGATTCGGCGAACGCAGGCCGAGGCTCACCTGCGGGAGCGCTTCCGGGCCCATTGCGGCGAGGACTTCTTTCAGCGTGCCGAGGAAATCGTCGCCGCTGACCATCGCCGGGTCGCCGCCGTCGAGCAAGCCCTGGCCGAGGCCGCCGGCGGCGCGCATCGCGTCGTCGAGTTTCTTGCGCGCGGCGTCGGCGGCGGTCTTGAGGTCCGCAACCTTGGGAGTCTCGTCCACCACTTTGAGGCGTTCGGCGAGCTTGGCCTGCAGGTCCTTCATGCGCTGGCCGAGGTCGCGCAGATCGCCGAGGGCCTTGATGCGCGCGTCGATCTCGCCGGCCTGTGTCTCGAGCTCCTTGAGCTTGTCGAGCTTGTCCTTCGCGCCGATCTTCTGCTTGCGCAGATCCGCGGCGATCTTCTCGAGGAACTCCAGCTTGTGGGCCGCCGGCCGGAGCGCCTCGATGGCGTCGTACGTCTTGACGTACTCCCCGTCCTGCCGGCGCTCGCCTTCCAGCAGCGCGAGGGCCTCGCGGAGCGCCTTCTGCGCGTCGCGGAAAGGTTTGACCAGCGCGTCGGGCTTTTCCTTGTTCGCCGAAAAACGGATCTCGTTATCGGCGGCCTGCCAGACGAACGGCGCCGCGCCGCGCCCGAGTTCGAGCAGGATCTTGCGCGACTGTTCGCGGGCCTTATTGCGCCCGTCCTCCGTGGCCATCCAGGCCGGCGAGTCGTCGGCGTAGTTGTAGGCGTCGACGAATTGGAGCACCGCGAGCGTCTCCTTGATCGCGGTCTCGACCAGTGGGCGTTCCTTGTGGCTGCTGACGCGCGGCGCGGTGGCGTCCTTGCGTTCGGGCCAGGTCTGGCGCACGAGCCGCCGCCAGGCCTCTTCGAGGTCGTCGCCGTCGAGCACCTTGCAGTGGAGGCCGTCAGCCCGCGCCACCATATAAAGGAGCGCAACCGCCAGCGCCCCGGCGAGGACGCCCTTCGAGCACCTGCGCCCGCTGCCGACGCTCATGCGGAGAACCTCTTGAACGGCAAACCTGAAATTCGAAGCACGAAATCCGAAACAGACAGCACGGGTTTGTCCACAAAGTACTGCAACGACCGCAATCTACGAAAAAAGACGCACGGGGTGAACTGCAAATTTATAAAACGGCGACGGATCGTCCACGAAGGGCGCGAAGGAACACGAAAACCGGCAGACGAACGGCGATTATCGAAAAAAGTCTGCACATGATGAACGGCAAATCCGAAAGACGCCGACGGCGCGTTCACGAAGGGCACGAAGGAACACGAAGAACCACGCTAGACGGTGCGGGCTCCTTTACTCGGCTGGCTACGAGCCAGGAGCTGCAAGCAAGTTTTCAAAGAGCGGCGCCTGATCCCTCGAAAGGACCCAGGCGCGACGGTACGATTCCGCACGCGTGGGGTCGCGGTGCTTGTAGGGCGCCGGATGGGGGAGCCACCGGCCGCAGACGTGTGCGCAGGATGCATGCGCACCCACGCGCAACGCACAGGTCTATCGACCTGTGGCACTCGAAAAACCTGCGTACAAGCACCGAGGGTTCTTCGGTGCAGCACGGTAAAACACAAGAACGCTCGGAGCCTCTCAACGAATCGAGAGACCCCACACTTTCACGGCCACCGCAAGCGGTCCGCCTGCGGTACTGCTGTCCCATGCTTCGGGACGCACGGTCGGCGCGGGCGCTCTGGCTCGCGCGTGCGCGGCATTTCCGAAATTAGTCTGCACGTTGTCCAAGAACGTGCGGCTCTCGGAAAGGCGTACGGCAACTACGCAGGCTGGCAGCCTGCGGTACGGGTAGGCAGGATGCCTGCGCTACGACGGTCCCTTTTCGGGACGCACGGTATGGGGCGCTGAGCGGCGCGCTTGGGGGACCGCCGAGTCCCACGCGCCGGGGGAGCGCCGTCCAAGTTTGGCGCTCCGGCCCGCTAAAGGTTCTCTACCCCGCGCTTGCGAGCGCGTCAATAGGCCGGCATGGATATTTTTCGTGTTTGTCTATGTAACGTTTACACTCGGCCGGAATCGTTGACAACATCGTAGACACACCACCATTCCTGGTGGTTTGCACCTTGGCGCGGGCACCATTGCACGAGGAAGGCGCTTAAAAGAAATTCCTAGAGCGCGCCGCAGAGTCGGCTATAAGCGATGCATTCTATATAGAGGAGCGCGGGAGGCCGATGCACATGGGCATTCCGCGCCCACGGAGCGGGGAAAACTCGCTTCGGGCGAAAGAGACACGCGGAAAGAAGTATCGCTGAGGCAAAGCAAGCGCGGAGCGGCCGCGCCGCAGACGAACCTGGGAGCCTTGCGCATGCTTGAGGACTATCGCCGTTGGTCGGCCGGCTGCGGGCTGCTACTTCTGCTCGTGCTCGCCGGCATGTACGCATCGGTCTACCTCTGGCGCCCGGCTCCGCCGGAGATGGGCGATGGGTATGGCGATGAAGAAGGACCGCTCAAGCCGGAGGAACTGCACGCGCCGCCCAAGCCGCCGACGGCCCGCGAACAGATCTCGGAACTCGAGAACAAGCAGCGCTTCGACGACGCGGTGGCGCTCTGCGAACGCTTCATCAAGGACGGGCAGCAGGAGTCTCGCGACGAAGCGCGCGCGCGCCTGCCGCGCCTGCTCGACCGCCAGTTCGACGGCTACCTGCGCGGCAAGGCGTACGGCCAGGCGCAGAGCACGCTGATGAAGATGGCGGCGCTGGGCGTCACGGCCTTTGGAGACGGGCAGACGGACGCCGCGCGAACCTATAAGAATACGCTCGAGAACATGCAGGAACGCTGGAAGAACGAGCAGCGCAACCGGATGTCGGAGGCCGTGCGGAGCGGCGTCGCCGCCGTGGTGGACGCCCTGGCCGCGGAACTCGCCGCCGATCCTGCCGCGGAGCTGACAGGCCACGAGTTCCTGACCTTCCAGATGGAGCGCTGGAAAGAGGCGCGTGCGGCGGGCCGGACGGAGGAAGCCACAAAGCGCCTGCGGTTCGCGGCGGAGGTGGCCGCCGGAGAGCACGTACAGGCGGAGTCGTGGGGCTTCGAACGCAGCGCGGTGGAAGAGATGCTGAGGAAGACGCTCTCCAGCGATGAACTGCTGGACGAAGGCAAGCGGCTGCTGGCAAAGAAAGATTACACGCTGGCCGCATGTTACCTGCTGGCCTTCCGCGAGCCGCAGAATCCCGCCGTGCCGAAGAAGAGAGAAGAGATCGAGGCATGGTGGCTCGAGCGGCTGCAGCGCAAGATGCTCGGCTACGAGGCCCTGCTGGGGCTGGCGCAAGAATCCGCGCACGGAACGCTGCGCTGGCTGCCGCCGGACGAAGCGACGAACCGCGTCGAGGTGCTGCTGAGCATCGTCCGCGCGTCGGCGCGAGACATCGAGACCTTCGACAAGCGCGCGCTCGATCCGAAGGAGAAGTACCGTCTGCCCGAGGAAGCCTGGCAGGCGCAGTTCGCGGCCTTCCAGGACAAGATGACGCGGCTGATCAGGCGCGGCGATTACATGCGCGCGGAATCGCTCGGCCGGCAGGTCCTGACGCAGGATGCGAAAGACTACCAGTTCTATTTCCGCGTAAACTTCCTCAAATGCGACCCGTGGACTGGCGTGCCGGCGGAGCTGCGCGAACGCATCGAGAAAAAGACCAAGGATCCGCCACAGCAGCTCGCGGAACTGATGCAGGCGGCAACCACGGGCGAGTACACGCCGGACTTTCCGGGCAAGGAGGCCCTGGTCGACCAGCACGCCACGGCCACCGCGCGGAACGGCATCGCGATGTTGGAGGATTCGCCGGGCGTGGCGTACAGCGCGCTGCGCGAAGTGCTGCGGCGCGCGCCCAAGAGCACCGCGGCGGAGGAAGTGCGGCAGGCGCTGTTCAAGGCGATCCGCAAGGCGCGCGACGAGAAGAACTTCTCAAAGCTGTACCAGCACGCGGGCGTATTCATCGGCGAACTGGGGCGCGCGATTCCCGCCGAGTTCCGCGAGGAGCTGGCCGGCTGCCTGCAGACCGCGGCGGATTATTACAAGAACGGCGCGCCGATGAGCCGCGCGTTCATGCTGAGCCTGCTCGCCGATGTGCTGGCCGGCGACCCGCGCGGCCAGGCGGCGGCGGACGAGGCGCTGAGGCTGGGCTTCGAGGCCGTGGCGAAGATTCCCATGGAGACCCCGCACAAGCCGGACCTGACATTGCCTTCGACCCTGAGCGGGTACTCGATCGTGGGCCTCGACAATGCGACCGAGTATCACTTGATGGTCTTCTACGACGGGCCGGAGAAGTTCTTCGCGCGCATCAACCCGTACCGGCGCGGCAGCGCAGTACTCAAGGACGGCGCGTACACCACGGCGGTGATCGTGACGAGCGAGAGCGTGCGGCCATACCGGGCGCAGGTGAATTACCAGAAGGAGTACGCGCAGCACCGCTACGTGATCGTGGCCGAGGGCGAGCGGAACAATCCCAATTATCACAGACTTGGAGATTTTCTCGGCGACTACACTCTGCTGCGCACGCCGTCCGGCGTGGGGAATTTCGAGATCGAGCCGAAGACGGGGTTTGTGATTAAGAAGTAGGCGTAGAGCGTAGAGCGTAGAGCGTAGAGCGTAGAGCGTAGAGCGTAGAGCGTAGAGCGTAGAGCGACGTAATTAATGCTAAAACGTAATGCGTAAAACGTAATTATTTAATGGGAGTATTGGCGATTATGGCGTGGATTCTGCGGACTAAATAGGACTCGCGCTAATTGCCACTCGGGGCGGCGGCGGGGTTGGCGGGATCCGGCGGCGGCGCGGCGGGCGGGGGCGGAATCGCTGCGGAACTTTCGGGCGGCTGAGGATTCCCCGGCGCGAGCGGCGAGTCCTCGCTCTTTTCGGAATGCAATTCTTGCAATCCGCGGATCTCGGGCCAGATGCCGGCGGCGACGAGCACGACGAGGATCGTGCCGATGCCGCCGCTGACCACGGAGAAGACCGGCCCTAAGAAATGCGCGACGGTGCCGGATTCGAGCTGCCCGAGTTCGTTCGACGAAGCGATGAAAACGGTGTTCACCGCGGCGACGCGGCCGCGCATCTCGTCGGGCGTGCGCAACTGCATCAGCGTGTGGCGGATCACTACGCTGACGTTGTCGCAGGCGCCGCAGAAGGCCATGGCCGCAATCGAGAGCCAGAAGTTCTCCGAGAGCCCGAAGACGACGATGCCGAGGCCGAAGCCGGTGACGCTCCAGAGGAGCGCGGGCCCGGCGCGGCGCATGGGCGGGCGGTGCGCGATGGTGACGGCCATCAGCAGCGCGCCCACGGATTCGGAGGCGCGCAGCCAGCCGAGGCCTTCGGGACCGACGTGGAGAATGTCCTTGGCGTAAACCGGGAGCAGCGCGGCGGCGCCGCCGAGCAGCACGCCGAAGAGATCGAGTGTGATGACGGCGAGCAGGACCTTGGTGCTCCATACAAAGCGGATGCCCGCGAGCAGGCTGTGCAGGCTGGGCGGTTCCTTCTTCTTGACGGACCCCGTGGCGTGAATGTTCAGGATGCAGACGACGTTGAAGAGCGAAGTGAGCGCGTCGAAGAGATAGACGGGCCAGGCAAAGCCGGTGAGGCCCATCATAAAGCCGCCGAGCGCCGGGCCGGAGACGGACGCAAGCTGGAAGCCGGTGGTGTTCCACGAGACGGCGTTGGCGAAGGCCGCGGCGGGCAGGATCATCGGCATCAGGGCCGTGCGCGCGGGCGCGTGGAAGGCGCGCGTGACGCCATTGGTGAAGAGGCAGGCGTAGATCGCGGCGACCGGGCCCTGCGTGTACGAGAGGTACACGAGAACGAAGGAGGAACAGGCGCGGATGAACTGGGCCGCGGCGCCGATGCTTCGGCGGTCGAAGCGGTCGGCGGCCTGGCCCGCGGGCAGCGAGAAGAGGAAAATCGGGAGCACCTGCGCGATGCCGACGAGGCCCAGGGCCATGGGTTCGCCGGTGCGATTGTAGAGTTCCCAGCCGATGGCGAGGTTGAGCATCTGCCCGCCGGTGGCCGTGACCAGGCCGCCCATGAGCAGCAGGCGAAAATCGCGAAAGCGCAGCGCGGCGTACGGATCGTGCGCGGGCTCGGACGGCGGAACGGGCGTTGGCGGAGGCAGGAAGGACGCGTTACTGCCGGAGCTGCCGGGACCGGAGCGGTTCATGGAGACATCCAATATAGGCCAAAATGCGAAGCGACGCCACGCGCGGTTGCTCGCTTTCGCGCCCGGGAGGCCCGGCTATAAGAAGGTTACAGCTCTCTTAGAGGATCCCGCGTGCCGAAGCCCACGGAGCACCCGTATCTTTTCTTCAATGCGCGGGAACTTGCGGAGCTGCGCAAGCGCCTCGATAAGCCGCCGCTACGCGAACGCTGGCGCGTGTTGCTCAAGAACGCGCGCGCTTGCTTGAATAAGCCGCCGTACGGCCTGCCGAGCGTGCGCTGGTCGCTGGGGCTCTGCGGGCTGACGGCCTTTGCGTACGCAGTGACGGGCAAAAAAGCGTTCGGCGCACGCGCCAAGCGCGAGGCCCTGCATCTGCTCGGCCAGGAAGCCTGGCACAAAGAACACGGCTACAACCACGGCGCGGACCTCGGCACGTCCGAGGCCGCGATGGCGTGCGCGTTCGTCTACGACTGGTGCCGCGATTTGTTCAGCGACGCGGAGGCCCGCGACTTCCGTTCGGCGCTGCTCGCGCGCTCCACCCGCATCTATCTGCGCTCGGTCCATGAGTACCGCGACTGGTGGACGGACAATCCGGTGACCAACTGGTGCGGCGTCTGCCACGGCGGCAACGGGCTCGCGGCGCTGGCCATGTATCACGAAGAACCGCTCGCGCGCCGCGCGGCTCACGACGCGCGCGCGCACCTCGCCCACTTCCTGCGCCACGTCAACGGAACGGATGGCGATGGGCACGAAGGCGTGATGTACTGGCTCTACGGGATGGCCTTTGGGCACATCTTCTGGAACGCGGCCGCGCGGCTCTTCGGCTCCGACGGCGGACTCTACGCGGACCTCGCCCGCAAACGCAGCGGCTACTGGCTGGTCCACCTGCTTGGGCCGGACGGCTGCTACGCCAACTTCAACAACATGGCCGAGAATTGTTTCAGCGGGTACCGCACGCGCGAGATGGAACGCAGCCCGCAGGCGACGCTCTGCGCGCTCTTCGAGCGCCACAGCCCCGGCGGCGACCGGCTGCTGCGCTGGGCGGCGGACACCGGGGGCAGCGCGTTCTACTATCAGGGCAGCGACCCGCTCTGGTTCCTCTGGCGTTCGAAACGCGGCGCGGTGCGCAGACCGCCGCCGCTCGCCGATGCCGTGCTCTTCCGAACCTCCGGCCACGCGGTGCTCAAGGCGCGGGACCTCTGGGTCGCGTTCAACGGCGGCTGGACGAGCAACGCCTCGCACGCCAATCGCGACCTGGGCTCCTTCATCCTCGTCTGGAAAGGAACGCGGCTGCTCCACGATCCCGGTTACGGCCCGGCCTCGACGGGGCAGCATTCGTCGCTGACCTGCGGCAAGCAGGAACAGATCCACGGCGCGGCGGGGCGCTTCACGCGCTTCGGTTCGGGCCAGGGCTTCCAGGCGTTCAGTTGCGACCTGAGCGCGGCGTATCCGGGCTGGCTGAAGAAGTTCGTGCGGCACGGCGTGACAGTGAACGGGCGCTATCTCGTGCTGCTCGACGATGTGGAGCAGCTTGGGCCGGGCCGCCGGGAGCTTGAGCTGCGCTTCCAGACGCGCGGGACGATCGCACTGCGCCCCGAGCTGCGCCGCGCGGCGATCCGGAACGGTCGCGCCGCGCTGCACATCCTTGCCGCCGCGCCCGTCGATGCGGTCGTCGGCCAGGAGCGCGACGCGCTCGAGTTTGTGCGAGTCCAGCCGTTCGTGCGCCGGATGCAAGAGACCTTCGTGACCGTGCTTTACCCGGACGGCATCAAGGACGCATCGCCCGCCGCCTCTTTCTGCGTCTCCGGGAAATCTGGTACGCTTTGCGTAACACATTCCGGAGGCGCGCAGGACGAGGTGGTCTTCGAGCAGATCCGCGGGAACTGGTCACTAGCCGCGGTAAACGGCGCCTCTGCGCGCAAGCTTGCCTCCGGTGAACGGCAGACGGTCTTTCGCATCGACGCAAAACGCAAGAGGCTTTAACGAAAAAGAGTTAGCCGCCAAGACGCCAAATTCGCCAAGAAAGACGAATCCTTCATGAAGATCCGGCCTTGGCGTCTTGGCGGCAATCCGATTTCCGGGCATTCATTCAGGAGGCGCGCGACAAGATGAGCGAAGGCACGGTCACGCGGGAACGGCACGATCCGGCGGCGGGCGCGCGGTGGCGCTCGGGCTACGCGGCGGGGCAGACGATCCAGCGCGTGCGGCCGGCGGAGGACGCGGGCTACCTGCCCAATCCGCACCGCGGCACCGCGACGTTTCAGCGCTTCAGCGGCGACGCGCTCAATCCGGGCCTGGATTGGAGCGAGCACGGGCCCATCGAGTTTAAACCGTTCGACGGAAATTACAGCATCCCGCGCTATCCGAACTCGACGGTCTCCTACTGCCGCTGGGTCTGGGCGGTGCTTGAACCCAAGAAGAACCAATTCCGCTGGGAGATTATCGACGGCGCGCTGAAAGCGGCGCGCGCGCGCGGGCAAACCGTGCAGATGCGCATCCAGCCGTACGTGCATGACGACATGCCGAAGTGGTATTGGGCGCTTGGCGGCAAGGAATTGCCGCCGCCGCCAAAACCGGCGCAGGCCGACGGCAGCCACTTCGCGCCGCTCGCTGCGCCTGTGCTTCGCGATCCCGACCACAACGATCCGAAGTACCTCAAGCATTTTGGCGCGATCCTGCGCGCGTTCGGCAAGCGCTACGACGGGCACCCGGACCTCGAGAGCTTCGACATGGCCTACGGCGGCGGCTGCGGCGAAGGCGGGGGCAACTCGACGCCGGCGACCGCGCGCAAGCTGATCGACGTCTATCTGCGGAGTTTCAAGCAGACGCCGCTCGTCTCGATGCTCGGCACGCACGGATGCCGGCATGCATCGAAGCAGGCGCGCGTGGGCTGGCGCGCGGACTGCTTCGGCGATTTGAACCCGCGCGGGTCGGGCCAGGTGCCGGACGGCCTCAACTGGAACCACATGTACGACTATTATCCGGCGCAGGTGCACGAATGCGGCCTGAGCGAGCGGTGGAAGACCGCGCCGGTCACGCTGGAGACGTGCTGGACCGTCGGGTTCTGGGCCAAGCACGGCTGGAACGTGGATTGGATTCTGGCGCAGGGGCTGAAGTACCACACGACGATCTTCATGCCGAAGTCGTGCTTCATTCCCGAGGAATGGCGCGAGAAGGTGGACGCGTTCGACCGGCGGCTCGGCTACCGCTTCGTGCTGCGCCAGGCGATGCTTCCTCTCGAAGCGAAGCCTGGCGCGCGGATCGCGTTTAATCTATGGATCGAGAACGTCGGCGTTGCGCCGCTTTATCGCACGTATCGACTGGCGTTCCGCTTCCGGCAGGGCAAGACGAGTGCGAACGCGCCGGTGAAAGCCGACCCGCGCGCATGGCTGCCCGGCGATGCGCTGGTGAGCGGAAGTGTGACGCTGCCAAAATTTCTTAAGCGCGGCGAAGTAAAAGTGGATTTGGGACTCATCGAAACCAAGACGGGGACCGCGCGGGTGCTTTTCGCCAATACACCGCGCCGCGACGACCGCTGGCTGCCACTGACGAAGATGGACGTGGTGTAAATCCGCCCGCGCAGGCCGCTTCGGCTTCGATGCGAGCGCCGGCGACGCCGGCGCATCGCTATTCCCGATGCGCGGGGAATTAGCTCCGGTATTGCATCTCCCGAAGATCTCAAACTTAGGGAGAGGAATTCATGCGCAAACCACGCGTGCAGACGCGCGACAGCATCGCGGAGTTGCGTGGGCAGGCAACGAGAAACATTTCGAATTGTTTGTTCCATTTTTGATATTAATTTAAATATTTTACATTCTAATATTCATTCGAAGCACAGGCTGATCTCTATTAATCGACCTCGCATTCTAGATGAAATAACGAAGGATTTCAGGCGTCTATTATCGGGAGGGGTCCTGCGGAAGGGAGGCCCGTATGCGAAATTTACAATGTATTTTGGGCGTTAGCTTGGGCGCGATTCTTTTAGCCCCTATCTCTTTGCGCGCACTTCGCGCAGAAGAGAATATTTCGCAAAATCAAGATAATGACAGCGATGGCGGCGGCAGTTCCAATGTCCATAACGGCAATGGCCATGCCGCTACAACTACGGACACATCAAAAGGGCCGCCTCCTGGGTTTTCAAAAGGTAAGAAGACGGGATGGCACGGGGCCACGCAACCTCCGGGTTTCAGCAAGGGCAAGAAGAAAGGCTGGGGCGGCGGGAGTCAGCCTCCCGGATGGTCCAAAGGTAAAGGGCGCAGAGGCGGGAACCGCTAGCGCAGCGCCTCGCTGAGCCAGATTCGCGCGTAAAAGCACAAGACCCGCGCGATCCCGTGGGAGGTGTTACTGCCCGCCGGCCTCGAGCTTAATGGACTCGTTGGCGTCGAGTTTGCCGCCGTCGACATCGTAGGTCTTTGAGGCTTCATCGGGCTTGATCTTTTCCACGTGCTCGCCGCCGGTCCATTTATGCGTGACCGTGATGGGCAGCGCGCCGGGCTTTTTGTAGAGGACGTAGATCCCCTCGAGGCCGATCAGGCTGCAGTCGCCGCCGCGGGTGTGGACCTTCACCAGCACGCTCTTGACGGGCTTGGGTTCGAAGCTGCTCTCGCGAACGCTCTTGGCGTGCGGCACGCAGCCGGGGCTGTAGGCCTTCTTCTTCTCGAAGTCGAGGACGCCGTCGACGCACTGGCCCCAGAACTCTTCGGGGTGGTCCTCGTCCTTGATCACGGTCTGATCGCAGGCCACCACCCAGGTCTTTCCGTCGTCGATGGAGAACGAGGCGCCGCACATGCTGCTGCCTTTGCGCCCGCCGAACTTCGCCGCCGCCTGCACGCGCACGATCTCGCCCGGCGCGTCGAGCTTGAAAGTCACCGAGCCGGTCCCGTTCGTGAACGTGTGGTGCCCGCTGATGGACTCGCTGAACGCGGCGTAGCCTTCCACTGCGGAAGCGACGCGGCGCAATTCGGCCTCGCTGAGCGTCAGGTCGGGCTCGAAGACCAGGCAGTCGGTGTCCGAGCGCGTGAAGGTCATCTTCGTCTTGCCGTTCACGAAGGGCAGCATGGCCGGCGAGAGCTGGCCCGAGATATCGCTCTTGAAGCTGTTCACGCCTGCGCCGTCGCCCTGGAAGGCAAGCTTGATGAGCCAGCCTGCGCGCGTCTCCAACTTGGGCGTCAGGTCCAGCCTGAACTTGCCGCCGCCCTTGTGGACTTCTGTCCAACTCCTGCCGAGGTCCAGCGAGAGCAGCACTGAGCCGTTCGCATTGGCGAACTCGCCCTCGAAGACCGCGCCGTCGCTGTCGTCTTCGGCCTTGGCGAGGTCGTTGGGGCAGCCGGCGCAGAGGTATGGGCTGTAATACTTAATGACCACTTCCGCGGGCGTGTCGGCCTTCTCGGGCTTCAAGAACGGCGCCTTGTCGCTGTGGACCGTGTTGGTCAGTGCGAAGAGGCCGTCAAGGCTGGAGGCTTTCGCCAGCGGCGGAGCGTAGACGAGTTCCCAGTTGCCGAAGCGCGCCATGCCCGCTTCCATAAAAAGGTAGTGGGTCTCGGGGCGCTGCGGGCCCTGGCCGCCGTTCTGCTTGAGCCGGTCGAGGTACTCGCTGCCGGGCCAGGCGGGGCAGTAGTAGCGGAATTTAGGAGCCCACTGGCGCTTGAAGTAACGCGTGAGCGACTCGCCTTCGCGCAGGGTCAGGTTCATGGAGTGCGCGCTGAACTTGCGGCCGTACATGCTGTATTTCACGCCGGAGTTGAGGGCGCCCCACATGCCCTGCGCGCCGTCGAACTTGTAATAGTACGCGGGCGTCTTGTCGGTCTTCTTCAGGAGCAGGTCCTTGTCGGCCTTGATCTCGTCCACCGAGGCGACCGTGCCGTCGGGCTTGCGCACGTAGCCCATCATGTCCACGTCGAAGTAGTGCCACTTGCCGTCGTACTTGATCTCGGGAACCGTGTGCCCGTTGACGCCGTTGATGCGCCCGGGCAGGCCCATCGCATTGAAAAGGTAGTTCTGGTACCAGCTCGTCGAACCGCAGAGCGCGTGGCCGTACACGTTCAGCGCCTTGATGGCGTCCATCACCTTGGTGCTCTCGCTGAAGTACTGGCGCTGCAGCAGGCCGTCGGCGTTGGGATGTTCGGGGCAGTTGTGGTGGTAGGTGCGGACGACGAGGTAATCGAAGAGCGCCTCGCTCTTCTGCTGGTCGCTCATGCCGGGTTTGAAGAGCGACGCGAAGATGCTCTCGGCGCTGGACGCATCGGGGTTCTTGTCGCTAACCACCTTCACGCCCGCCGCGACGGCCTCGGCCGCGGGCGCCTGAACCGCAGCCCACTGCGTCCAACCCGCCAGAAGAGCCGCCATCAAGAGTTTGCGCATGCGGAGTTCCTCCTTGGAAGCGGAGCTGCGAATCGGAGCACTTACAGGTAGGGCAGGATGGGCGGCCACCAACATGGTGGGCGCGGAGGGATTCGAACCCCCGACCTCATGGGTGTGATCCATGCGCTCTAACCAGCTGAGCTACGCGCCCGGGCAGAAGGCCAGTATTCCGGACGAACCGGAACGGTCAAGTGCCTTGTAAAAGGACCGGCGAGGGCCGGCGGAGACATTCCGAGGGTCTGTGAAACCGCAGGTAAGTCCCGGATTCTGGACCCATTTATGGAGAGTAGCAGATCGAGAGGTCTTGTTTTGTTTCACGCACAACTCGTTTACGGAAAGCCGGTTATAGATGAGTTTTCCGGGCACCGCCGTTTGGCATGTTGCGTGCCACTAGACCTCTGTCGGCTATGACGACCGACCCAAAGCGAGGAGAGGAGCAATGGCCATGGAAAACAACATAGCTTCGAAACGAGTGCTGGTGGTGGACGACGAGGCGGAGATTCGCGACCTGTTCGCGGACATCCTGAGTTCCGCGGGCTGGACGGTGGACAAGGCCGGTTCCACGGACGAGGCCATGATCCTGTTCAGCACCAACGCGTACGACCTGATCACGCTGGACTACTCGATGCCGGGCATGAGCGGGGGCAGCTTCCAGCAGTCGATCTCGCACCTGTTCGGATACGGCAAGCGGGTCTCGTCGCTGCTGCCGCCGCGCATCCCGCCGATCCTGATGGTGACGGGGCACTACGACGAGGACGAGGTCCAGCGGCTGGTCTTCGGGGAGCGCGTGGTGGGCATCATGCGCAAGCCGGTGATGTGCGACAAGCTGATCGAGATCGCGAACGAACTGTACGACTACGACCGCTCTCGCAAGAGCCGCCGGGCGCAAGCCATGATGCGGCTGAGCAATCGCCTGGTGAAGGTGACGGAATAAGGCACGCGCCATGAACGCCGCCCTTTCCTCCCCCCCGCACCGGCGCCGCGCACGCAAAGGCTGCAAGGCCAAAGCGCCCGCGCGCGCCGTGCTGATCGCGGGCGCCGAGCAAGCCCTGGCTGGCCGCCTGGGCGAGGCCTTCGCGGAGATGGGACTTGAGCACGTGTGGGCGGCGGACTACGAAGCGACGCTGCTACGCCTACAGGAACGGCCCTTTGCCCTGTGGGTGCTCGACGCCGCGCCGTTGCGCCTGATGGAATCGATCGTCTGGGCTTCGCTGCGCTTCGCCGCCGAGGGACCGCTCGGCGGGTCGGACCTGTTGACGCAGTCGCACGAGTGCGCGCGGGCTCCGGTTATCCTGCTCGCGCATCCGGGGCAAAACCTCGCCTATCGCGCCTTGAACGCCGCGGCCACCGCGCCGTCGATCACGGGTTGGAACCGCAAAGGTTGGATCCTAGGCGTGCAGGACCTGCCCTTCGTAAAAGAGGATCTCATGGCGCTGACCAAGGAACTGCTCGCGGAGGCCGAAGTCGGAGCGGCCAAGCCTGCCGGGAGTTGAGGGTTCGTGCGGGCGGATTTTACGGTCATCTCCAAAAACAGCCGGGGCCGGGCGCGGATGAGTCTCCGCCCCGGCCCCGGTTCTTTTTCCAGTTAAGGATAACGGCTAGACCTTGGGGGCCTCGCCGGGTGCGCCGGTCAGCGCCTTCAACGAGAGCCCGATCTTGCGTTCGACCGGATCGACGTTGAGGATGCGCAGTTCGAGCTTCTGGCCCGGCTGCACGATCTCTTCGGGCTTCTCCACTTTTCCGTCGCTCATCTCGGAGATGTGGAGCAGGCCCTCGAGGTCGCTGTCGATCTCGACGAAGGCCCCGAAGCTGGTGAGCTTCGTGACCGTCCCCTTGACCGCGTCGCCGGCCTTGAACTTCTCGAGGATCATCTTCTCCCACGGGTCCTGGGTGAGCTGCTTGAGGCCCAGGGCGACGCGCTTGCGTTCCTTGTCCACGTTCAGGACCACGGCCTCGATCTCGTCCCCCTTCTTCAGCATCGCGCTGGGGTGCGTGATCTTCTTGGTCCAGGACATGTCGGAGACGTGCAGCAGGCCGTCGATGCCTTCTTCGAGCTCGATGAAGGCGCCGTAGGTGGTCATGTTGCGGACCTTGCCCTTGATCTTCGTGCCGGCCGGGAACTTCTCCTCGACGTTCGTCCAGGGGTTGGCCTCGGCCTGCTTCATGCCCAGGCTGATCTCCTGCTTTTCCCCGTTGATGTCGAGCACCACCACTTCCACCTGCTGCTGCAGCGCGACGACTTCGCTGGGGTGCTGGATGCTGCGCGTCCAGGACATCTCGCTGACGTGCACGAGGCCCTCGACGCCGTCTTCCAGCTTCACAAATGCGCCGTACGGCATGATATTCACCACCGAGCCCTTGTGGCGGCTGCCGATGGGATACTTGACCGGAACCTGCGACCACGGGTCGGGCGAGAGCTGCTTGAGGCCCAGGCTGATGCGCTCGCGCTGCAGGTCGAAGTCGAGGACCTTCACCTCGACGGACTGATCGACCTTGAGGATCTCGCTGGGATGCTGGATGCGCCCCCAGGACATGTCGGTGATGTGGAGCAGGCCGTCGATGCCGCCGAGGTCGATGAACGCGCCGAAGTCGGTGATGTTCTTGACCACGCCGCGCCGCACTTCTCCGCGCTGGATGCTGCCCAGCAGGGTCTTCTTCATGCGGTCGCGGTCCTCTTCCAGCATCTTGCGCCGGGAGAGAACGATGTTGCGGCGGTCCTCGTCGATCTTGATGATCTTGCACTCCATCTCGCGGCCGACCCATTCCCCCGGGTCGCCCACGCGGCGGATGTCGATCTGGCTCGCCGGCAGGAAGACGTGCACGCCGATGTCCACCAGCAGGCCGCCCTTGATCTTGCGCACGGCCTTGCCCTTCACCACGTCGCCGACCTTGTACATCTGCATCACGCGTTCCCAGCCGCGGATGCGATCGGCCTTCTTCTTCGAGAGCACCACCATGCCCGACTCGCCCTCGATCTGATCGAGGTACACTTCGAGTTCCACGCCGGGCTCGATGCCGTCCAGGTTGTTGTCGAACTCCGCCTTGTCGATGAAGCCTTCGGACTTGTAGCCGATGTCCACCACGATGTCGTTGCCCGCGATGCGGACAACCTTGCCCTTCAGGATGGCGCCGGGCGCAAAGTCCGCCGCGGAGCTGTCGAGTTTCTTCTCGAGGACTTCGGCGCTGCCGAGGTCCTTCATGCATTCTTCGATCTCGGCATCCAGTTCGCTGACGCCGATGCCAACGTCCAATGTGCTGAACCGCTTGATCATGGAAAAACCGCCTTTCAAAACGCTTGGGTACGGATGTACGAAGCCCAAAGCCGGTTGAATGGAATCCCTGCGCGCCGAAGCGCGGCGCTGCTGCGCCGCTGCCACTCCGAGTCGCGCCCGAAGGGAGAAGAGCCTAACAGGCGAGTCGGCGGATGCCAGCGAAGGAGCTAGGGAAATTTAGGCGCGTCCCCGGGTATCTCGATCGCCCAATACTGCCCCGTGGGCGTCACGGGGACGGCTTGGAGGTCCGGGTATGCGGCGCGCAGCCGGGTCGCGCACTGCTTCCAGAGGGCCTCGGGCATCATGATCGCGCAGGGACGGTGCGCGGGCCGGAACATCCCGAAGCCGAAGAGGAACGGCTTGGACGGCACGAGTTCCACGGTCTGCGTGGGGCCGATGAAGTTCGAGAACCAGAGCTTCCACGAGACGCCGCCAAACCAATAGTACGGATACTGCTCGTCCATGAGCACGTAGTACGCCTTACCCACTTCGTTTGCGTGCGCCGCGACGTAGCGCACCGACGAGCCCGCGCCGCAGCCTTCGCGCTCACCGCGCTGCCAGTGGTCCCCATAGATCTTCGCGTTCCAGCTCACAATGACGAGCGCAACGGTGGCGAGCGTCACGCGCGGCCACTTCAGTCGGAAGAGGACGAAGCGCGCGCCCTCGGCTGCGAGGTAGCAGACGAACGGCAGAATTACGAGCAACCGGCAATACGCGGGGTTTTTGGTCGTGAGCAGGCTCAGCGGGACCCAGATCACGAAGAAGCCCGCGAGCGCCAGCAGGTCCGCGCGCGTGCGGTTCTTCTTTCGCACAAGCCGCCAGAGGCCAAGCCAGAGCAGCACGCCGGTGAGCGGGTCGACGAAGCCGTGGCCCGGGTTCGAGTACATGTTCGAACGATCGGCCTGGTTGCTGTTGAACGCGGTAAGCCCGTAAAGCGCGTTGTTGAGCACGGCCTGCGTCGTGTCGCTGGTGCCTTCCCATGCGCGGACGAGCGCGCGGCCTTCCGGATAGAGCACCGACTGCTGCCGCGAGTACCCAAAGGCGCGGTCGCGCTCCTTGTAGACCGCGAGCGCCATCGGCGCGGCGCACATCGTCATGCCCAATCCTGAGAGCAGCGCGGAGTGGAGGAAATCGCGAAAGCCGAACTGTGCGCGATTGAGAAACGCGTACACAGCCAGAAAGACGAACCAGACCGGAAGGTACGCGCGCGCGGGATAGTAGCAGTACACGCCAACGCCGGCGATGACACCGCCTAGAAAAAGGATCGGGGCGCTGCGTTTCTTCAGGCCGTACATCAAAACACCCAGCGCGAGCACGCCGACGAAGATGGGGATGTTGTCCACGAGCGTCTGGCGGCTGACGCCGACAAGCGCGTGGCTGGACGCGAAGAGCAGCGCCGCGCATAGCGCAAAGATCCGGCTGCGCCACGAGCGCAGGACGAGATAGAAGATGCCCACCGCCGCCACGGAGTAGAGCCCGCCCGCCCAGCGCGCCGCGCCGAAACTCAGGCCGTCCGCAAGCTGCGCGATGGCCGCGACCGAGATGAAACTCCCGTTCGGCACGCAGAAGTAGTACTTGGCGACGCCGAGGACATCCGGATTCGGGCGCGCGAGCAGTTCGCGATAGAAGTTGAGCGCGATCAGTTCGTCCGAGTTGACCTGCACGGGGATTTCGTAGTTCGCGACGACGTAGAACGGTATAGCAAATACGCAGAGGCCCAAGGCGATCAGCGCATCCGTGCGGCGGATGCGCGGGAGCCGCGCGTCGAGCGTGCGGCCGCCGAGCGCGGCGTACATCAGCAGCATGGAGAGCAGCCACAGCGTGAGCGTGGGCAGATGGCTGCGCTCGAAGAGTCCGTAGCAGACTAGCGCTGCGGTGAAAACGAGCGCGCCGGCCAGACCTAGCAGCCACGGGCGCAGGCGCTCCGTCCAAGCCGATTCGTCCGAGTGCTCTTCTAAAGGAGCGGACGCGGTGCTCGCGAGCGTGCGCAAGGCGAAGCATTCGGACAGGAGCAACCCCATAGCGAGTACGGGAACGCCAAGCGCGGGCAGCCAGGCGGGAACGGCAGAGGGCGCTAATTGCGAGAGGGCCAGCCCCAGTGCGGTGGCAGCGAGAGCAGCGCGTTCAGGCAGGCCGCCAGCGCGTTCCCATCTTGCGGCAAACGCGGGCAGCATCGGCAACAACGCCGCAGCGGTCGAAGGATGCACGCTGACGGGCAAGCAGAGCATCACGGGCAGCGTCCAGGCGAACGCGAAGCCGCGGCTTTTGCGCCCGGTCTCGCCAATGCGTGCTCCGCGCGCAAGCATGCACGCGGCGGCGCTTGCGATCAGCGCGACGCCCGACCACTGCGCGAAGGTGATGAACCACGCGGCGCGGCCGGAGGCGACTTCGGCAGTCCGGCCAAAGAGGCCCGCGAGCAGCGCCGTCAGGCTGAGATTCTCGTACGCCCGGCAGCCCGACCACCAGAGTTCCGCGTTCTTGGCGAAGAATTCGGACCACAGATCCGGAGCCAGCGCAAAAAAGAAGGCCGCGCCCACGGCGCATCCGCAGACCACCAAGACGCGCCGCAGGCAGAGCACGGGCAGCAGCGCGAGCACATAATAAGGATAGAGCGCGGATGCAGCAGCGAGCGCCAGGCCCGCTGCAAATTCGAAGCGGCCGAGTTCTACCAACGCGACAGCCGCCGCGAAGAAGAGCGCTGCGACGCCGCAGAGCGAGCCCATCTGCATCGCCACGACTGGGTAGCTGAAATAGAGGGTCGCTCCGCCAAAAACCAGCACGGCTGCGCGGCGGCGCGGCTCCTTCACGAATACAAAGGTGGTGAGCACGAGACCCAGCACCAACGCCGCCAGGTTGATTCCAAAGAGCGTTCGGGCGGGCTGCTCGCCGGGAAGGTCGCTTAGAGGCTTATAAAGCATCCCGAATACGGGAGTGAGGTGATCGTAGAGGTCACGGTATGCGCGCGAGCCGCCTGCGGAGGCGTAGAGCGGTTCGGCGCTACCCAGGCCGCGCGGCGGCCCGCCAGAGGTGAGCAGGCCAGCGGCCAAAAGGACCACGGCGGCCAGCGCGGCGAACGCAGGGGCTTTTTTCATCGGTTCAAGTGGGGCCCGGGCATCATGACTGGAATAGTAGTGGAATTTGCGAATTGCATTCGCACAAAAAAAGAGCCCGGCCGTAGGGGGCCGGGCTCTCCTTTATAGAGTGCAAACCGCCTGGGGCTTACTCGCGGGTGAAGATCACCGGGTTGAGCGGGGACGCGGCGAGGTCGCCGGGCTTGAGGCCGGGGAGCCAGCCTTCGAGGTCGTGGCGCTGGTTCTTGTTCTGGGGCTCGGCGACGCGCATGTCCTGGTCCATGTAGATGATTGTCATCACCTCGCGCGCCCGATCGGAGACGTTCGCGGCCGCGCGGTGGAAGGTCCAGCCGTAGTGGAAGCTGACTTCGCCGAGATCGAACGGTTCTTCTACCAGTTCAAAATTGCGTTCGCGCAGCATGCGCGCGAGTTCGCGCTCGCTCTCGTCGCTGATCTCGCTCACGCCGCGCCCGTGCTTGAAGCGCTGGCTCTTGGCGGCGAACGAGAGCGGCCCGAGTTCGATGGGCGTCGCCTGCAGCGGGATCCAGGCGGTAACGGTGAGGGGCGTCGCCAGCGGCCAGTAATACTGGTCCGCGTGCCAGGGTGTCAGGCCGCCGCCCGGTTCCTTATACAGAGCCTGATCGTGGTAGAGGCGGACGCCACTCGTGCCGAGCAGGTCGGCGGCGATGCGCGCGAGGCGCTTGCCGAAGACAAACTCTTTCACGACTTCGCTCTTGGTCCAGATGTTCATGATCTGCAGGAAGGCCTTCTGGTAGGTAGAGCGCTGTTCCATCGGCGCATGCTGCGTGTTCAGTTCCTTCACCTTGCGGGTGATCTCGCGCCCGTAGTGTTCGAGCACCTCTGGAGCGACGGCGTCCTTGAGCTTGATGTAGCCTTCTTCGCGGAAGAACGCGATCTGTTCGGCCTTCAGCGCGTAGGGCGTATCGACATCCAGTTTGGTCAGCGTCGCGGTCATGGGCTCGGGCTCCTTAAGTTTGTTCCGCACTGCGTACGCGTCTCAATATGCCCCGATACGGAGGAGAACTCTACGCCGCCGCACGCATAGTATGATACTTTTTTGCTCAATCGCCGCTTTCCTTACGGTTTCAGAAGCATTATAGTAGGCGTCCTGAGCCGGAGGCCCCGCCGTGAAGCCCCTCTTCGAGAAGATCTCCGCGCCGGGCCAGTCCTTTCTCTGCAAGGAACGGAGCGATTCGAAGTTTGCCTTCAACTGGCATTTTCATCCCGAGTTCGAGCTGACGTACATCGTGCGCAGCCAGGGCCAGCGGTTCGTGGGCGATTCCATTGAACCCTACGAGAGCGGCGACCTGATTCTGCTCGGCGAGAACCTGCCGCATACCTGGGCCTCGGAGCCGCACCCCAACGGCAAGGCCGGGAAGCACGCCACTTATTACGCGCAGTTCCTCGATTCGTTCATGGGCGAGGAGTTCATGGAGAAGCCGGAGATGGCGCCGATTGCCCGGCTGCTCGAACGTTCGGCGCAAGGGTTGCGCTTCTTCGGGCGCACGCGGCAGGAGATCGCGCCGCGCATGAAGGCCCTGTACGAGGCCGCGGGGTTCGCGCGGATGATGGCGCTGCTGGAGATTCTCGGCATTCTGGCGCGTTCGCGCGAGGTGAAGACGCTGGCGAGCAAAGGCTACGCGCCGTCGCTGCGGCACTTCGACGAACGGCGCATCGACGCGGTCTGCCGCTTCGTGAACGAGTCCTATACACAGCCGATCGGCCAGCCGGAGGCCGCCACCCGCGCGCATTTAAGCGTCTCGGCGTTCAGCCGTTTCTTCAAGAAGTCGATGGGCAAGAGCTTTACCGCGTACGTGAACGAGCTGCGCATCGGCCATGCGTGCAAGCTCCTGATCGAGAGCGACAAAAACGTGGCCGAGATCGCCTACGCGTCGGGTTTCGAGAATCTCTCGAACTTCAACCGCCGCTTCCGCGCGCTGAAGCGCATCAATCCGCGGGAGTACCGACGACAGTTCGCGGCACAATAAAAAGCCACGGGGATCTCCCGTGGCCTCTCCTTTATTGAGTGATCCGACAGTTACTTTAGACCGTGCAGGTCTTCAGCGCCGCTTCGAGCGCCGGGATTGTGTCGGCCTTGGGCATGAACTCCTGGCCCAGATAGCCGTCGTAATCCGTGCCCGCGATGGCCTTCACCACGCCGGGGTAGAAGATCTCCTGGTCGGCGTCGAGGTCCTTGCGGCCGGGGTTGCCGGCGGTGTGGAAGTGTCCGATCCACTGGATGTGGTCGCGGATGTTGCGGATCAGATCGCCTTCCATGATCTGCATGTGATAAATATCGTAGAGCAGCTTCACATTCGGCGAGTTGACCTTGCGGACCACTTCCGCGCCCCACCACGTCCGGTCGCACTGGTAGCCCTGGTGATCGACTTTGCTGTTCAGGAGTTCGAGCACCAACAATACGTTCTTGTCTTCGGCGTACTTCTTGACGCGGCTCAGGCCGTCGACGCAGATCTGGACGCTTTCCGCGTCGGGCACGCCGTAGCGGTTACCGCTGAAGACGATGAGGGCGTGAATGTTGTTCGACTTGGCCTTGTCGATGTTGGCCTTCAGTTCATCTTCGATGCGATTGTGGTTGCTGAGCTTGTTCAGACCGTCGGTGAGCGACTTGTGCCCGCCCATCGTGGCGATCTGCAGGCCCGCATCCTTCACGGCGGGCCAGAGTTCCTCGGGGATCATCTCGACCCCTTGGTACCCCATTTTCTTGGCTTCCTTGAGCAGCTTGACCTTGTCTTCGACTTTGTTGGCGAACGCCCACCACGCGAACGAATGCCTGATCCGGGCCATGGCCATGTTCCTTTCGTTGGGGTCCGAGATTGGGAGACGTCTGAAGCAGGCGAAAAGTGTAGTACGGAGGGATGCAGGCGCAAGCGGGAGCGGCGGCCCTCACCCGGTCCGCTTGCGGACGATCAGGATGCCGAGTTCCAGGAGCATGAAGGCCGCGAATACGGTCCAGAGCGCCGGGGCAACCGGGCGGCCGGGGCGGAGGTGTTCGAGCGCGCGATCCAACGCTTCGGCGCCGCGCGCGGAGGCGTTGGGGTCGCTGCCGCCGAAGGAGACCGCGGCTCCGCCGGAGTCCTGCGCGGCCTGGACGATCTTTTCGAGCAGCGGCTTGGGCAGGCGGTCGTCGGAGGACTCGCATGCGGCCACGCGGCAGGCGATCCAGCGCTGCGGCGGGCGGGCCGGGATATCGAGCTGCGTCAGGCGGTAGAGGCCCGGCTGGGAGAGGACTGGGAGCGAGAGCCGGTCGCCCAGCGCGGGAACCGCCAGTTCCCAGCGTCCGGGTTCCTTGGGCTTCCCCTTTTCTTTTGAATCCGGAGGCGGGCCGACCGGGAGGGGGCCTTCGAGCGCGAAGCGCCGGGCCTTGCCGCGCGGCGTGAGCGGCCAGGGATCGGGCGTGGATGCGGCGGCCAGCTCGGGGCCGGGGTCCGCGCCGAGGCCGTCGTCGGCGGACCATTCGATGAATTCCTGGAAGAAGATGGGCCACGCGGGGGATGCGGTAATGCCGCCTTTGGGTTCGGGGCCGAACGCGAGCTGGCCAAGCGCGCCCGCGCCGACGCGCTGGAAGACGATCGCGGGCAGGCCGTCGTCGAAGCGGCCCAGCACCTGCTCGTTCTCCCAGGCCCCGGACAGGCGCGTCTGCGCGGTCTCGATGTCCAGCCGCAGGCGTCTCAGGAAGCGCACGCCCGCCGGGTCCCCGTTGCGGCCGCCGGTGAAAGGCGCAAGCACCGGATGGTTGCCGTCGGCGAGCCCCAACTTCCAGCCCGAAACCGCACCGGCGTTTTCGCCCGTGGGCGCGGCCTCGACGCGTTCAATGCCGCGGGGCAGCAGCGAGTCGCTCGCGATCTTGCGGCCCACGGCACCCGCCCAGGCCTCGGGCTTGCCGGTCAGATCGGGCACCCAAAGCAGTTTCACGCCTTCCTGCACTTGCCCGTAGAGGCGTTCGGCCGGCCCGTGGCCGAGAACCGAGGTGACGGTGCCGGCACCGGCCTGGACGCTCTGGAGCGCTACGACGATGGCCTGCGGGGGCAGCTCGTCCACTCGCGGCGCGGCGGGTTGGAGCAGATGCACGCGCGTGCGGTCGTCGCCGGCAAATGGATCCAACGCGGAGACGAGCGCCTTGCGCGGCAGGTCCTCGATGCCGCGGCCACCCGCGCCTTCGCGGAGGTCCCAGAGCACCACTTCGCGGCGCGGCTGCACGCGTACGACGGTCTCAGCCGCGTCGTCGAAGGCGAGTTCGTCGCCGCCGTCGAGCTTGGCGCGGAACCAGAAGGAACCGGGCGCCGGGGCCAGCGCGGGGATCTCGATGTCCGCCGCCTCGCCCGCGTCCAGAGCGACCGAACGTTCCAGCACCGTCTTGATCTGGCGCGGCGCGGGCGAGGCTGCGGCATCCGAGGAAACGGCGGAGGTCTCGACGCGCAGCGTCCGCGTGCCGGCTCCGGCATGGCAGCGGACGCGGACGCGCACGGAATACGGCTGGCCCGCCACCGGCGCGCGTCCGGCCGTGCCGGGCAGCGCGGCGAAACCGGGCGCGATCGACTCCACAGACCACTGCTTTGCGGCGGAGCCCGCGGCGCTCAGAGTCATCAGCACCGGCGCGCCTTTCTCTTGGAAGGCTTTGAGCGCGGCCGACCATCTTGCCTCGAGCGTCTCGCCGCCGCCTTCCTCCGCATTCAAACGCTCATCGGTGACCAGGATCGCAACGCGCCGGTCTTCGGTGGCGTCGCGAAGCCGCGCCAGCGCGCGGCCCAGCGCGGCGGCACGGTCGCCCGGGCGGCTGGGCGGGTCCTCGGTGAGTTCGTGGATATGCGCCGGGAACTCCGTGGCTTCGTAGAACGGCAGGGACCGGCCCGACGAGGTCTCGACGGCCACCCGCCGGCCACGCCCGCGCGCGAGCGCATCGCCCGCGGCCTGGAGCAGCCGTTCGAGCGCCGTCGTGCCATCGGAGCCTCGCCGCTGGGCCAGCGAGGGCGAGTCGTCGACCGCCAGGACCACGGCTTCGCGGCCGGCGGCTTTCTCGTCCTGTTGCGCAGAGAGGAAAGGAAGTCCTTTGACGCGCGGGCCGGCCAGGGCCAGCACCGCAAGCGCGAGCAGGAGGCAGCGCAGCGCGAGCAGCGCCCAGTCTTCGACCTTGCGCCGGCGCTCGGCGCTGGGCAGCGCAGGATCCTGCATGAAGAACGCGCCGGGAAAATCCACGGCGCGTTCGCGCGCCCGCGCCCGGATGTGCAGGAGCACCGGGGCCGCCGCCATCGGCAGCGCCCAGAGCAGTCCGGGTGCGGCGAAAGAGAGGTCCATCGGTGCGGCTATCCTCTACGAACTCGTGAATTCCCTCAACTCCGAACAAACCTTAGACGAGCCTTGACCAGGAGTATGGTCGATTTTTCGTGCCGTGGCGGCGTATCGGCCTAAGATGGTTACCCCATGCCGAACCTGTGCAAGTGTTTTAGTGCGGCTCGTTGCTGGACGCGCGCTCAAGCGTAGGCTACGTTGGCGGCTCGCGTTTCCAATTTCATCACCCGTGGGTGATGCCATGTCCGATACGACGGTGATCAAGAAGCCTTCCGACGCCAAGCCCGCCTCGGCACGCAAGGCGTATTCGGAATCGGCGGTGCGCGAGGCGTATTACAAACTCCTGAAAGAATTCCACGATCCGGACAAGACGCTGAACCTCGTCTCGCGCTCGTGCCACCTCGCGGTCGCGGACATCCAGCGCATCGTTCAAGGGCACCCCGCGCCGCCGCCGCCGCAGGACCGGAAAGAGGCGCCTCCCAAGGACGACACCAAGCTGATCGCGCCCGAGCCCGCGGCGATGCTGGCTTTCAAGCATTTCACCATGCACAACCCGACCCTGAACGCCACGATCCTGGTCGCGGTGCATGGCCAGGCTATCGAGGCCGGCCAGGCCCTGACCGCCAACGGCTTCGCAACGCTCCCGATCTTCGACCAGCAGAACGAGTTTCAGCGCGCGATCGTGCTGTACGTCTCACGCGTGCTGGAAGTGAAGGCGGATGAGGGCTGCTTCGGGGCCAAGAACGTGCAGGTGGAAGGCGCCGAGGAGAAGGTCGGGCGCGCGTCTTCGCGCGGCCTGCCGCTGGACCACGAGATCTTCGAACCCTTCGTAGCCCCGTTGCGCGAAGCGCTGGCGGCCGTCCAGCCAAGTGCGAGCCTGCACTTCCTCAGTCTGCCGCCGCTCGATCTGGAGCGGCTCGCGCGCAAGTCGAACACCGTCGTTCTTGAGCGCATGCCCGCGCCGAACGAACAGCCCGTCGAGTTGGTGACGGACAAGTTCCTCCGGGCGCGCAGCCGCGACCTGGTCTTCGTGGACTGGGTCGCCAAGCGTTGGCCCCAAGGCGGGCCGCTCGATGAAGTGATCGCCGCGACCGCGTACGCCGAGTGGCTGATCGCGCTGCTCTCCTATACGCGGTACTCGAGCCACACGCTGGAAGGCAAGCGCATGCTGACGCGGCTGGCCTGCGTCTGCGCCACACGCGCGCAGCGCTGGTCCCCTTCGACCCGCCTCCGGCATGCCCTGGCCGCCGCCGAACGCTGGACCGAGGAACCGACCGAAGAGAACCGCGCGGCGGCCGAGGTGGTCAAGAAGGAACTAAGCGGGCCCCCGCCCGAGGGCGAGAAGCCGCCCGAGGGCCCCGGCGCCTATGCCTGGCAGGCAGCCATGGAATCGACGCTGCGCGCGGTCTCGTGCGCCGGCGCCACCGACCCCTCGCGCATCTCGAGCCACTGTTCGCGCGCCGCGGCTGCGGCGGTGATGGCCGCGTCCTTCGCCGCCACAGCCAAGGAAGACTCGACCTGGATCGACATGATGCGTTCGCGCACCGCGCCTGACGAGTCGGCCGAGCAGACCGAGCTCTGCAACGCCATCCGCGCGGTGATCTACAAAAAATAGATTATTGCGGCGGCGCTTCGGACGCGTCGCGCGCCTTCTGCCACTCCGGACGCCAGCGTTCCCAGTCGGCGTTGATCTGGAACGGTTCGGGCGAACCCACGGGCTGCCCCTGCGCCCGCGCTTCCATCACCGCCAGGTCTTCGAGGTAGTTCAGGTAGTACTCCATGAAGGCTTCGCACTGCCGCCACGTCAGGCCGGACTCGAACGTGAGCACGCAGGCCATACCCGGATGCTGGCTGGGCCGTTCCAAGGTCTCGAACGCGACCGCCTTGAGGCCCATGCCGGGCGCCAGGCGCATCTGTTTCCAGAACCCCGGCGGCAGGAGCGAGAGCGCGGCCACCGGCTGCAGCTTTGTCTCGATGCGTGCGCGCGCGTCTTCGGCGAGTTGCCGCGGGAAGAGCATCTCGATGCGGCCGTAGGGCTTCTTTGCGTGCGCCTTGAACATGGGCAGGGATGCGAGGGCTCCGCAAATAAGCGCCGAGCCCAGCAGCCGGCCGAGCGAGAAGTTCCTGCGGGCCAGCAGGAGCCCGCCGAGAACCAGGGCCGCAGAACAGAAGAGCCAGAGCGACATGCCCTGGTCGGACATGCCTTCGCGGTTGTCGTTGGAGATCACCTGGTCGTGCACCGGCGGCGGGGAATGAGCCACCTGCACTTCAGAATGAAAATAGGAGAGCGGCTTGGAAAGGTCCGTCACGGCAAGCCACAACGAGACCCATCCCAGCGCCAGCAGGAAGTAGCCGAGCGTGCTGAGGAGCGGGTGCGGCGGCGGGTTCTTGCGCACGGGGGCGTGCGGGCCGTCCGCGGCGGGTTCGGATGGCGATTCTCCGGCGGGCGCGGCGCACATATCCGTGAATCTGGCGTCCCGGCGATGGACTGTCAATCGCCGGAAGGCGGCAGCATTCTTCGCGGCGTGGCTTGACGGAATTCGGTTGCCCCACGAACATACGTACAAGAGCGCTTCTGCCTGCCCTCACGCCTTTAGGCCGGGGCCGGTCGCGGCGCAAATATATGGCAAGCACTGAAAAAGAACCGCCCGCCCAGCCGGCCGGGCCAGCGCCCGATGCCCCGGGAAAACCGGATCCGGGGACCGGCACGCCCACGCCCGCCAAGGCCGAAGAAGGAAAGCCGGCGCCCGCACCCGGCGCGGAAACGGCGCCGCAGCCGCTCGAAGAAACGCCCGAACCGCTCGAGGACGCGCCCGAGCCGCTCGACGATCCGTCCAGCATCCGGCCCGGCGTGAAGAGCAGCGCCGACTCCACCGATTTCCGCCGCGCGGTGATGGAACCCGGGCACGGCGGCACCGATGCGAATCTTCCGGTCATTAGCGACGCCGAACTCGTCGAGACTTCGCTGAAGCTGAAGCCGCTCTCCGATTCGTCGGGCAAGCTCAAAGCCTCGCCGGATTCCTCGGACAAACTCAAGGCTTCCTCGGATTCCTCGGACAAGCTCAAGACGCAGACCGATTCATCCGGCAAGCTGAAAACGCTTTCCGAAGGCAAAGGCCGCGGCAAGCGTTCATCGGCGGGGCTGAAGGCGGTGCCGGAGGGCAAGGCGGCGCCCTCGGGCGTGCTCAAGGCCGCGCCGGATGGAAAATCCACCGGGTCCTCCGCGACGCTGAAGATCCTGACGGAGCCGCTGCCCGTGCCGCCGGGCATCGACACGCCCTCGGCCGTGCATCGCGCGCTGGAAGAGCTGCCCACGGTCGAGGAACTCGACGTCGCCAAGCTCTCGGACGAAGACCTGATGCGCCTCTGCCAGGACGGCGACGAGGCCGCGTTCGAAGTGCTCTTCCAACGCTACGAAGGCCCGGCCCTCTCCTTTATCTACCGCATGATCGGCGACCGGAACCGCACGGAGGCGCTGGGCCAGGAGGCCTTCCTGCGCATCTTCAAGGATGCGAAGAGCTACCAGTACCCGCGCAGCTTCTCGACGTGGTTCTACACGATCGTCCGCAACCTCTGCAAAAACGAGCTGCGCTGGCGCTCGCGGCATCCCACCGTCTCGATCGAAGAGTCCGTCGGCGGCTCGCGCGGCCGGAACGACTCCGACAGCGTCCACATCGGCGACAACTTGCGCTCGGAGACCACCGACCCGCTCGAACTGATGGTCAGCACGGAGCTCACGGGCAAGCTCGACGAGGCGCTGAAAGAACTGCCGGAGCTCGAACGCGATATCCTGATCCTGAAATGTTTCCAAGGGCTGAAGTACCGCGAGATCGCGGACGTGGTGGGCGTGCCGGTGGGCACGGTGCGCAGCCGTATCCACGCGGCGCTCGAACGGCTGCGAAAATCGGTAAAGGATTACTTGTGAAGCTTTACAAAACCTGGTGAGGAGAACCGGTTCGTAAGCCCCCTGCCCCGCCCCAACGGTGTACGTATGGAATAGGCGGAGGGCGCCGGACCGTGGTGCAAACCATGAACTGTCACGATTGTGCCGAGAAGCTCTCCGACTTCCTCCTGGACGAACTCCCGGAGAGCGAGGCGGTGTTCGTTCAGGAACACCTGGCGCTCTGCCCGTCCTGCATGGCCACTTACAAGCAGCTCAAAGGCACCGGCAAGGCGATGGAAGCGGTTGAATCAATGCGGCCCGTGCGTCCGACCTCGGGCTTCGACGACAAAGTGATGTCCTCGGCTCGCGTGGAATCCCAGAAGATCATCGAGACGCTGCCGCCCGAGAAACGCTTGCGCATGGAAGCTCGCGCGGCGGCCCGGCGCGCGCACATTCAGGTCAAAGACCCCGCGGCGGTCAGCCAGCGCAAGCAGTCGCCGTGGTCGGGCGCGGTGGTGGTGATTCTGCTGGTGGGCTTCGTGGCCGCGGCGGCGATCCTGCTCTACCCGTCCGACGGCCTGGATAAAGCGCCTAAGGAGATCGGGAACTTGACCCTGAGTTCCGGCAAGGCGGAGCAGTTCTTCCAGAAGCAGGGCGAGCAGTGGTCCGCAGTGACAGCCGGGAAGCCGGTGCGCACCGACGACGAGTACTCGACGCGCGAGGACGGCGGGATCCGCTTCGACGTGGAAGGCGGCGGCATCTTCATGGGGCCGTCGTCGGAGCTGAAGTTCCGGCGGCCGGAGTCCTCCGACCAGGCGTTCCAGATGCTGGTGCCGAACGGCGAAGTGGGCGCCGAGCGCGCCGAAGGTAAGGCGGGCGAGGCCGAGAAGGCCTGGGTGATCCGCACCGACGCCGCGATCGTCACGGTGCCCGCAGGCTCGAGCGTGTACGTCCAAGCCGCACGCAATGCGCAGGGCCGCCAGTGCGAGGTCCTCGTGCGGCAGGGCAGCGCCAAGATTTCCTACTGGGGCGGCAAGGGCAAGGATGAAGTGAAGGCCGGCGAGTCGGCATCCTTCTGGGAAGACGCGCGCGTCCAGCCGCAGAAGTCCGCGCCCGAGGCCCTGGTGCCGCTGTGGCGCATGAACCTGCTCAACGATGCGGAGCTCGCGAAGATCTTTACCGGCAGCGCGCGCGTGCTGGAGCGGCGTGCGGAAGGACTGGTCGTGGAGGTGGGCTACGGGTTCGGCAAGGCCGGTGGCCTGCAGGACTGGGGCGCGGCGGTGACGATCGCGCAGAAGCCGAACGGCGTGCTGCAACTGCCCGCCGACGTCCGTTGTACGTTCGTGGCTCCACTAAACGCTCCGGCATCCATCGAGCTCGCGATTCATCCGGACTCGCCCAAGGACGCCGCGATCGCCTGCGGCGTGCTGGACGGCGAGAAGGGCCGTGTCTCCGCCGATTACGACAAGCAGGAAGCGCTGCTGCAGGTCCGCGAGCCCGACCATCCGGGCGCGGTGCGCATCCCCTACCGCGCGCAGGCGAAGACGCTCGAGCGCGCGCGCCTGGAGATCAGCGACGTGGGCATCGACACCCAGGCGCTGGTGACGACCACGTCCGCCAAATCGAAGCCGTTGCCCGTGCCCAAGAGCCTGCTCGCGCCGGGCGCGCTGTGGGTAAGCGGCGTGCGTGACGAGGCCGTGCTCGAAGGCATCCGCGTCACCGGCCTCGTCCCGCGCAAGTGGCTGCGGCAGAAGTTCGCCGGCACGCCGTAAGCGCCAGTCCGCGCATCCGCCTCACTTGTAACCCCTCCCCGAAGTGCTACATTCGCGCGGCCAATTTGGGCCGAACACGAGAGGAGATTCGACATGCCGATGGTTGCCATGCGCCAGCTTCTGGACCACGCCGCCGAGAACGGCTACGGGCTGGGCGCCTTTAACGTGAACAACATGGAACAGATTCAAGCCATCATGGAGGCCGCGAAGGAAGCCGATGCGCCGGTCATCATCCAGGCCAGCCGCGGCGCGCGCAGCTACACCAACGACCGCTTCCTGTACCACCTGATGGTCGCCGCGACGGAGCTCTATCCGAACATTCCCGTCGTGCTCCACCAGGACCACGGCAACTCGCCCGCGACCTGCAAGAGCGCCGTCGAGATGGGCTTCACGTCCGTCATGATGGACGGCTCGCTGGCCGAGGACGGCAAGTCGCCCGCGAGTTACGACTACAACGTGAAGGTGACGAAGGAAGTCTGTCAAGCCGCGCACAAGCTGGGCGTGACGGTCGAAGGCGAACTCGGCTGCCTGGGAAATCTTGAGACCGGCAAGGGCGACAAGGAAGACGGCCACGGCGCCGAGGGCAAGCTCTCGCACGACCAGTTGCTCACCGACCCCGACGAGGCCGTCGACTTCGTGAAGAAGACGGGCATCGACGCGCTGGCCGTCGCAATCGGCACCAGCCACGGCGCCTACAAGTTCACGCGCAAGCCCGACGGCGCGATCCTGGCGATGGACCGCATCGTCGCGATCCACAAGAAGCTGCCCAACACGCACCTGGTCATGCACGGCAGTTCGTCCGTGCCGAAATCGCTGCAGGACGTGATCAACAAGTACGGCGGCAAGATGAAAGAAACGTGGGGCGTGCCGGTCGAAGAGATCCAGCTCGGCATCAAGAACGGCGTGCGCAAGATCAACGTCGATACGGATTGCCGCATGGCGATCACCGGCGCGATCCGCAAGGTCCTCTGGGAATCGCCCGATAAGTTCGACCCGCGCGATTACCTCAAGCCCGCGCGCGATGCCATGAAGGCGATCGTGAAGGAGCGCATGATCCAGTTCGGCCAGGCCGGACAGGCCGGCAAGATCAAGGCCAAGCCGCTGGCGGATATTGCGAAGCTGTACAACTGAACCGTACGGTTTGAAACCATTTGCCCGCGCGGCCGAAGACCTCGGGTTTTCGGCCGCGTTTCATTTGCGGGCAAGTTCGAGCCGGGCCGTCAGCCCAAAGTGGTCCGAAGGAAAGAGCGTCCGGTCACCGGGGGTGACGGGCGCGTTGCCAACGATCTGCGCGTCCACCGGCCGCCAGGCGTCCGAACGTACCAGAATACGGTCGATGCGCCGGCTGCGTTCGCCTTTGAACGAGCCCGCGCGGGCCATCTCACTGACTTCGATATTCCAGGTGTAGCCGGGCTCGCTCGGATGCGAGGACTTCCACGCGTCGGCGAAGGCCGGATGAAGATGCGCGGTATCCGGCGCCTCGCCGTCGCCGAAATTGAAATCGCCGGCCAGGAGCGCGTCGCCGCGGACCTTCAATAACTCAAAGATACGGTCGAGTTGTTTCGCGCGCACCGCGCCGTCCTCGAGATAGGATTCCATGTGCATTGTCGCAACGGAAAGCGGCCGGCCGTACAGGGTCAACTTCGCGACTAGCACCGAGCGCCCTTGCGGGCCGGGCAGGCGCACACGCCGCGCGGAGAGCAACGGATGCTTGGAGAGAATCCACAACTCGCTGCCGCGGCAATCGGACGAGACCGCATCGCTCGAATAGGGGTAGTTCGCGGCCCAGGATTCCTGTAAGAGCCGCTCGCGGAACCCGTCCTGCACTTCCTGAAAGGCGAGAATATCTGCGTCCGCTTTTCCAACGATATTGAGCAGCACGGGCAGGCGGCGCGCGGCATCCTTATCGTCGGCCAGGACGTTGTAGGTGAGGACGCGCAAACTGTTTTCGGATGGATTTGCTCGAGGCGTCGGAGCGCTCGCTGCCACAGGCGCGGGCGCGTCGAAGCGCCTTGAGGCCCACATCACCGGCATGATGCAGACGACGATCGTGAGCGCAATCAAGATGCGCGTAAGCATGGCCTCACCCTCCGCGTCGTGCCCCCGTAAAGGCTTATCGACGCGCAGGGTGAGCGCGGCGTCAGGCTCGCGTTAACGCCGCTTCAGAATTCCATGGAAATTCAAATTTCGCCGCATTTTCAATTATTGAAGGCTGCGAAAACGCGCTAATATCCGCGGCATGGCTGTGGGGGCCGCAAAGGAGCGCACCCATGGACATGGCTCTCATAGAGTTCGTTGCCAAGCAACTCCCGGCGGTAAACGAAGCCGAATTCTCCTCAGAAAAACCATCTATTGCGCTCGACATCTTGGACGCCGACAAAGGCGAGATCGAAGTCGTATTGGGTGAAGCGAAGCTGCGGCATACGCTCCGGCCCATCAACGAACTTTATGCCACGAAACCCGAACCGCGTTTCGTGGATGCCGGATCCAATGTATATCTCCCAATGGTCATGGCCATCGAGCAGACTATTCTAACCTACTACGACTCGAACCCCGGGTTGACGGACGGCACGGTTCAGATGGCGTTGGACCGCCTCGCCATCGATCCCGGCGCGCATCCGATTCTCGACGAACTCTGCCAGAGCATCCAAATGCGCATCCGGATCAGCCTCAGCCTGGACGAGTTTACCAAGCGCGAGGTCGTGGCCGTATTGAGAAAGATATCGAAATCCGTGCAGCGACACTCCAAACTTTCGGGACATCGCGGATACCTGGAATTCATCGTCAAATTCAACGCGGGTAATTTCAATCAAATTGAGCCGTGGGAGTAGTCAGTCGCCCAGCGCCCACTTCAAGCCGTTAAGCGCCAGCGTGCGCACGGGGGCCTGTTCGAAGTCGTTGGGATGGCCGAGCGTCGTGAAGAAGACGCGCCCTCCGGCCTTCGTCTTGCGAATCCAGGCGACGGGGTTTTTCTCGCGCTTCGAGGGATCTTCCGCGCCGGGGCCGGTCGAGGTTCCCATCAATAGTGGCGTCGCGTCCTTGGGCGGGTACTCGGGGCGGACGTGGTAAAGCCACGAGCGCACATGAAAGCTCGCGGGCACGCCTTGAACGATGGGATGCTGCGCGGCCTCCGGGATCTGCGCGACATCCGTGCTCGATTCGTGGCCGTAGTGCTTGATCCAAGGCGCACCCAGCGTTTCCGCGCCGAAGCGGTTCCACTTCTCGAGCGCGTCGCCCGCCGCATAATTAAAGGAGTGCGTGCTGGTCCGGAAGCCCGCGACGGGCTTGCCGGAGTCGAGATACTTCTGCAGATGCGCGAGCTGTTCCTGCGGCAGCGTGCGGAAGCGCAGGTAGAAAACCGCGAGATCCGCCTGCGCGAGCTGTTCGAGGCCCGGAATATCGCTGCTGCGCTGGCCGACCGTCGGCTTCCAGGCGTCGCCTTTGATGTGTTTGTCAAGCAGGACCGTGCAGCGCATGCCGTGCTTCTCCTGCAGCTCCGACGCCAGCCCCGGCACCGTGCGCTCGGATTCGTACTCGCCCTCACCGACGACGAACACCACGTGTTTCTTAGCGGCCATGAACGCTACGCTCCTCTTAGAGGTTATGGTTACGGCACGAATAGAGATACCGGCTGCGCTGTCGAATTGACATGGACGCGCTTACGATCCGCATGTTGCATTTACAGAACTTGGCGCGGACGGGAGCGCACGATGTACTGCAAAAAATGCAAAGTGAAGATGGAAGAGCAGAGCCGCAGCTACCACAAGAAACGAAAGTGGACCTGCCCGCGTTGCGGCCGCAGCCGCATGCAGCAAGCCCACGAGCGCAGCGACAGCAAACACAAACGCGAGCGCTCGCGGCCCGATTTTCACGAATAAGTCCTCTGCACTAGGCGTCGCCGGCGAGGCCCTTCAAGTCGGGCAGCATGTCCTCGATATTCGCGTAGCGTTCGCCGGGATCCTTTTCGAGCATCCGCATCAGAATGCGCGAGAAGCGCCGCGTCACCGCGGGATTGAGTTCCTCCGGCGGAATCAGGCGGTGATTCGAGTAGTTCGAGATCAGTTCCACCGCGGTTCGGCCGTCGAAGGGCGGTTTGCCGGTGAGCAGGTGATAAAAAGTAGCGCCAAGCGAGTAGATATCGGAGCGCTCGTCCACCGGCTTGCCTTCCCACTGTTCGGGCGCCATGTAATGCGGCGTGCCGAGGATCGTGCCTTCCTGCGTCAGGCGCGAGCCTTCCAGCGTGAGCACCGCCGCGAGGCCGAAGTCCACGACCTTGGCTTTGCCGTCCTTGGTGATCATCAGGTTGTCCGGCTTGATATCGCGGTGGATGATGCCGTGCTTGTGCGCGCACTGCACGCCTGCCGCGGAGCCGCGCAGGAGTTCGGACGCGAAGCGCATGTCGGAGAAGAGCCAGGCCTTGAGCAGGTCGCCGACGCTGCCGCCCGCGATGTACTCCATCTCGATGTACTGCACGTCGCCTTCGCGGCCGACGTTGCGGATCTGGACGATGTTCTCGTGGCTTAACTGCGCCGCGGCGCGCGCCTCGCGCAGAAACCGCTGCGCGATGCGGCGGTCGTTGCGGTCCGGATGGCGTAGGATTTTGATCGCGACCTCGGTCTCGAGGGCCATGTGCAGCGCGAGGTGGACCTCGGACATCGCGCCGCGCCCGATGCGCCGCAGAATCTGGCAGCCGCCGATGAGCGTGCCGGGTGCGACCAGGGGCTCCGGGCCCGCGGCCGGCTTGTGGCGCGGCCCAGGCGTCTCCATCGTCTGAGAAGCCTCGATGGGCGTCGCGTCCTTGGTGGACTCGTTCGTACCCGTCGCGGCGATGCCGAGCTGGATCGGATCGGACGAGAGCCGCGCGTTCCACAGGCTGACGGAGGAATGCGGCGCGGAAAGGTTCAGTGCGGCGGCGAGGACCTGTTCGTACAGCAAGTTGCGCGGGCGGCAGAGGCCGTGCTCGTCGCGGATGAGGCCGAGGTGCTGGATGTCGCGGATCGGTCGATGGATGCGGTCGAAGGGCACGGCCTCGCCCGAGTAGACCGCGCCCGCGGTGTTGCGCAGGTCTTCGCGTTCCGAGAGCAGGCCCAGCGTCGCGCCTAGAAGATCGGCGGCGCGTTCGCGCGCGACGGAGAGCACTTCCTTCACCGCCTCGACATGCGGCATGCCGCCGGCGCGGCGTTCAAAGGCCTCGTAACCGATCATCTGCGCCAGCGCGGGGTGGCCCGTCGTCCAGTGCCAGACGTGGCGCGCCCATTCGTCGCATTCGGACGCGTCGAGCAGCCGCGCCAGGCCTTGCTTTAAGAGCCCGGCGGCCTCGGCCTCCGTGAAATCGGGCAGGAAAACATGCTGGGCGAGGTTCAGCGGCGAGGTCCGGCCCGAGGCCGTGAGGTCGCGCAGATCGGCGGAGCTGCCGGTGATCACCGAGAACCCGCCCGCGCGCGCGCCGCGGATGCGGGACTCCGTGTACGCCGCGCGCAGCGCGAGCACCAGCTTGCGCGCGGCCTCGTCCGACCAGGCGTCGAAGCCATCCACGATTACCGTGATCGGTTCGCCGGCCTTCTGCGGATCCTGCGCGCGCGCGACGACGCCGAGCACGTCCGCGACGGTGAACGGGTCTGCGGGCACGTCCAGATCGGGGCGCACGGCCTTCAGGTCGCGCGCGAGCTGCCGCGCGGCCTCGCGCTGGGGCTCGTCGGCGAAGGAGAGATTCGCGAGATCGACGTAGATCGCGCTAGGCAGGCGCCCAAGCATCACGTGCAGAAACGTGGAGACGCCGGTGCGCGGCGGGGCGGAGACGGTGAGGAAGCCGCCGCGCCGGATCTGCTCCAGCGCCAGCCGCAGCGCGGCGGCGCGCTCGACGAGCAGCCCGTGCCCCGCGCCCACGAGGGGCTCGCGGAACTCGAACGGGTTATTTATTTCGTTCGGCGGCGCCAAGTTCTTTCGCGACCTCATCGCAGTAGTAGGTGATCATCGACTCGACGTCCCGGTGCTGCAGGATCGTGGCGAAGTACGGGTGCGCGAAGTCGTACTGGCCCTCGCGTTCCTCGAAGACCGCGTACAGGACCAGGCGGTCGAGAATCGCCACGATCTCACCGATGGGAATCTGCACCTGCCAGTCGGCCAGCAGTTCCGCGACCTGCGCGCTGGAGATTGGCCGCAGGTTGTAGTAGGCGACGAGCAGGAGCAGCAGCTTTTCGACCGGGCGGATCAGGTTCGAGTGCATGATCCGGACGATCGCTTCCTCGAATTCCGGCTCGCGCGCGGTCTCTTCGACGTCGCTGGCCAGAATCGTGCGGCGCTTCCGGCGCGCCATGCGCTTGACCAGCAGGTCGCTGAAGATCTGAATGATGTTCGGGTGCGTGCTCGTCTTCTCCAGAATGGCCGAAACGAGCGTCTCGGAGTCTTCAAAGTTCAGGCCGAGTTCCTGAATAGGATGTGCAACCAGCGCCACGGCGCTCTGCCGGTCGAGGTACGACATGCGCCGGAAGATCAGGAAATTGAAGAAGAGCGACTCGTAGTCGCGGAAGCGCGCGAAGAGTTCGCTGAAACCCGCGACGTAGACCGTCATGCGGCCCTCGAACGAGAGGGACTTGAAGATCTGCCAGATCGGCTCGGATTCCTTGCCCGCGGCGACGAGGTCGTCGATCTCGTCGAAGAAGCAATAGAGCATCCGGTTCTCGCCGGAAAGATGCCTGCGCAGGGCACGCTCGAACTCCGCCAGCGTGAACGGGTGCGGCAGATTCAACTTAACCGCGACGGCGAGCCGCTCGGCCATGGTGAGCGCGTCGGAGACGCCGCCGCACTCGAGGAAGACGGTCTCCGCGTGCGGGCGCTTCTTGATCTCGTCCTGAAGCCTGAAAAGCAGCGAGGTCTTGCCCAACCGGCGCGTGCCCACCAGCGCGTAGCCCTTGGTCGAGCGCAGAATCTCCTTGATGAGGCCCTCGCGCCCGTAAAACATCTCGCGCACCGGCGCCTGCGACTCGTACGGCGAGAGGCTCTCCAGATCGCAGCCGCCGAGGACCTTGCGCATGAAGACGGCGTCCTGGTCCGCGCCGAACGCAAGCCGGAAGAGGTGCACCTCGTCGATGACCACGATGTCGTGCCCGCTCGCTTCGGCCTCCTCGCGCAGGCGCTGGCGGTCGAGCCACGGGTACAGGATCACGAAGATCTGCTGGGTGAGGCTCTCGCGCATGACCCATTCGTCGAGGCGCTTGATCGCGGAGCCGTCGAGCTCCTGGCGGCGCGGGAGCAGCAGGGTGACTTGCGAGAGCTTGGGGTTGCGCAGCCCGAGCTTGCGACCGGAGTAATAGAGGAAATCGTCGGTCTGGCCCTTCTGCAGGATCTCGAAGCGGATCCGCCCCGCCACGTCGGCCGCGACGGTCTCCGCCGTGCGCGCGACATCCTTGCTGCCGCTATCGGCCGCGAGCGTGCGGCGCCAATCCTGCAGCAGCGCGATGAACTCCTCGCGGTTCTTCCAGGCGTGCGTATCCAGTTCGAAGACTTCGAGCCAGCGGTTCATGGAGACCTGCTTGCCGCGCTTGAGCGCGCTCTGCAGGCCGCGGAAGTTCTCGAAAGTAACCATCCCGATGAACTGGTCGCGATGCTCGTGGATGAGCTGCAGGATGTCGCCGAAGTGTTCGATGTGCTTGCGGTCGCCTTCGTCGGCGATCTGGTAGCGGCCTTCGGCGTCGCGGGTCAGCAGGCCGGTGTCCACGAAGCCGTCGAGCTTCAGGCGCAGTTCGATCTCAGGCAGGAGCGGCTCGAAGATCGTCAGGCTCCCCGCGATGTCGCGCAACGAGCGCGGGCCGGGCACGCCCGCGCCCAAGCTGGTACTGAGCGCACGCAGAATGATCTTTTCAAAGAGGCTGAATTTGAGCCAGAGGCCCGAGATGCGCGTCGCGCCGCTGGCGCTCAAGCGCTCGCCGACCTTGTCCCAATTGCGCGAGTACTCGAGCAGGCGCTCGAAGAGCTGCGTGCGCGCGGGGGCCTCGCGGCCGGCCAGGCGGCTCATGGTGTTGAGGAGCGCGTTGCGGACGTCGGGGCTGGTCAGCGTACCCAACCGGTCGAAGACGGTGAGGCTGTGGGTGAGATCGAACGGCTGCAGGCCCTGAATAAAGCGCAGCGCCTGCAGGCTCAGGTCGATGTGCCCGGACTCGGCGATGCCCTGCAGCATCCACCACATCTGCTCCAGGCGGCCTTCGCGGTGCGCCTGGCGCACGAGGTTCATGTCGAAGGAATCGGGCGTCATCGCTCAGGGCGCATCCTTGGCTTACACGGACGCTTCAGTGTAGCCGGGCGCGCGGCCGGACGAAAGGCCATGCAGCCGGAAGGAAGTCAGTCGCCGGCGCGTTCGGTGGCGGCACTGCCGGTGCGCTTGCGCACGAGCGGACCGAAGTCGGGCGTGCCCTTGGGAAGCGGTTCGTCCAGTTCCCGCAGGCGCGCGGCGGCCAGCCAGGCGCAGTGGCGGTAGCGCGAGACGGACTCGAGGAGCGCGCGCTTGTACGCCCGCAGCGCCTCGTCGCGCCGTCCGCTCAACTGGGCGTATTCGCCCATATAGAAGAAGTAGTCGGAGCGCCGGCTCGCGGGGCACTCGGTACCCGGATCGGGCGGCTCGGGCAGCGGTTCGCCCGCGCGCCATTCGCGGTACGAGCGGACCACCAGCCGGGCGAAGTTGTTCACGGCGAAGGTGGACACGCGGTTGAAGGCCTCGGCCGCCGCCGGGCGGTCCTTGGAGGCCAAGCAGGTCAGCCCAAGTTCGAGTTCGGCTTCCAGCGCCGCGAGGCTCATGTAGCGGCGCATGTGGACAAGCGCCTGCGAGAAGCACTCCCGCGCGCGGGAGCACTCGCCGCGCACGCGCAGCATCCGGCCAAGCTGGCAGAGCAGCACCATGCGATGGCGGTGGTCTTCGTGCTTCAGGCGCGTGGCCAGCATGGAGAGCGCCTTGGTGCCCAGCCCTTTCATGGCGAGGATGTTGACGCGCTCGTCGGCGCGGGCGTCGAGTTCGACCGTGCCCTTGAAGGCGGCGAGTTCGTCGAGCCGCGCGAGGGCTTCGTCCATCCGGCCCTCATCGAGTTCCAGCACGGCCTGGTGGAAACGCACGGAGACGCCCTGCGCCGGCTGTTCCGCCTGCGTACTAGCGGTTTCGAGATACGCGGCGGCCTCCTTAAAGCGTCCGCGCAGGCGTTCGACGGCCGCGCGCTGGATGGAGGCATAGACGCCGTAGCCCGGCTGGCGGTCCAGGGCTTCGCAGCACTGGAGCGCCTCGTCCCAACGCGCGTGATCGGCGTTGTATTGCACGAGCGACTCATAGAGCGGCCGGAGCGCTTCCGGATAGGGCGTCTGCTGCTGCTCGATCTTCTCCACGGCGCGCACGGCCTCGTCGTAGCGGCCCAGCAGCAGTTGCGAGCGCGCGACGGCCGCGAGGGCCAGCACGCGGCGCTTCCCGCCCGCGCTGTCGGCCTCGATGGCCTCCTTGAAGTACTCGATGGCCGTCTCGAACTGATTGGTGGAGAAGAGTTCTTCCGCGCGCACCCACAGCCGTGCGAGGACGTACCCTTGCGCCGTGGTGCCCACGCCCGTGCGGCGGGCCGCGCCCAGGCGCATCAGTTCGCGGCGGTGGTCGCCTTCGCGCGCCGAGATAATCGCGCGGCCCAGATGCGCAAGGACTTCGCCCGGCGAGCCGTCCAGCTTCGCGAATTCGGCTTCCGCGCCCAGCGCATCTTCGGATTCGAGGCGGCTCAGGCCCGCCTTGAAACGCGCCATCCAGCCCTCTTCGCGCCCGGAGAGTTCCTCCGCGATGCGCACATACCCGGCGAAGGCCTCGGCGAAGCGCCCGCGGTTGAAATCGTGGTCCGGCACGGCCATACAGGAGACCACGGCATCCAGGCCGCGGCGGAAGACGCGGATCGATTTGATCCGGCAGCCGCTGCCCCAGCCGTAGATGCCCACGCGGAAGCCGCTGAGCGGCACGAGGTCGTCGAACGCGAGCAGTTCGTCGCCGTCGACGTCCAGGCTCAGCCGGTTGCCTTGGCGCTCACCCGCCACCACGTACGTGCGCTGAGGCGTAAAGGCCTGGTCCGCGCGCACCGTCAGGTCGACGTCGTTCTTGCAGATCTTGGCCGAGGTGTTCCAGTCCGCGCCGAACTGCAGACAGTACCCGTCGGTCTCGTTGACGCCGGGTTCGGGCTCGGGCGCGCACAGCAGCACGGAGAGCTCACCCGCTTCGGGGCCGGGACCGGAGCCGAACCCGGTTAACTCGATGCGCACATCGCCCATATACCTGCGCTGGCTCAAAAGCACCGCGCCCTTGCCCTTGCGGCTGGCGGGATAGAGACCTTCCGCGTCGACCTTCCAGCGGCCGAGCGCCTGGAGCCAATCCTGCTCGGGCGTGGTGCCCGAAGAATGCTCCCATTGATAGGCGAGGCGCCAACGGCCGCGGCCGTCGAGATAATCGCGCAGGTCGTCCGCCATGCCGCGCGCGCTGGCGTAGCGTTTGTTCAAGTCCGGCTGGAGCGCTTTGGCCAGGATGTCGAGGAGTTCGCGCGGCGCCTGCCGGCCGCCCGGGAACTTCTCGGGCGTATTGAGCCGCCCCTCGGCGAGGTTCTTGATGATCTCGTTGGCGTCCTTACCCTCGACGGGCGGGTTCAGCGTGAGGAGTTGAAAGAGGATGGCGCCCAGCGACCAGACGTCCGAGCGGCGGTCGATGACCTTGTTCTCGCCGCGCGCCTGCTCGGGACTCATGTAAGCCGGCGTGCCCGAGATCCTGCGGCGGTGCGCGGTTCCGGTGGCGGAGCTCTCGGCCGAATCGCCTTCCTTCCCGGGCTCCCCCGCCTCGATCTCGGGCAGCTCGTCGGGATGCCCGATCGCGAAGAGCATCCGCGCCAGGCCCCAATCGAGGACGTACACTTCGCCGTAATCGCCCACCATGATATTGCTGGGTTTCAGGTCGCGGTGGACGACGCCCTGGTCGTGCGCATAGGCCACGCCTTCGCACGCGGCGAGCAGGATCGCGGCCCGGCGGCGCACGGCGAAGGTCTCCGCGGACTTGGGCGAACCGTCGCGCACCTGCATGATCAGATGGGCCAGCGTCTGTCCCTGCACGCGCTTCATCGAATAGTAGGAGCGGCCATCGCCGGTATGGCCCATACGGTAGATGGGCACGATCACGGGGTGCTGGAGGCGCGCGGTGAGGGCGGCCTCTTCACTGAAGCGGCGTTCCTGCCGTTCCGTCAGGCCACGGTTGGCCACTTTCAGCGCGACGTCGCGGTTCCAGCCCTGTTCCCGCGCCAGATAGACCACGCCCATCCCGCCGCGGCCCAACTCGCGCAAGATGCGGTGGCCCTCGATGCCGCTGGGCATATCGGAGACCGATGGCGCGCTGCGGGCCGATACAGAAGGACTGCGGACGCCGGTGGCGTCGGCGCGCGTCTTCACGGCCGGCGCTTCGGTGGGATGCCTTTTTTCGAAGGGTGATTTACAGGCAGGACACGTGACCGTCGCGCCGTCACATCGGGCGCCGCACACGGGGCAAGTTCTGGAGCTCTGCATGGTTGTAATGTCCCAGGGGAAACATACCTCATTCGCCCTATAACTACCACTATGGACAAGTGCTTATGCGGAATATGTTACCCGCTGTGATGCGTTTGTAACGAGTGCCCGCTCCGGCTATACTAAGTTGTGGGTCCCAATTTACCCAAGGTGCAAGCAGCGCGGAATAGACATCTTAGACCCGTGAAGGGCCGCACATGGGCACGCCAATACCGCCTCGCGACATTAAGCTGGCACAGTTGGCCGTGCAGCTTCGTTACGTCACCGCGGAACAAGTTCGCTCTTCTCTGGAACTCTACCGCCGCTATCAATCCACGGGCGGCGAAGTCCCTTCGATTCCGCGCATCCTGGTAGGCAAGGGCTTCATGTCCCGCGCACAGGCGGAGATCCTCCTGCGGCACATGATTGCGGGCGAACCCATCGGGCAGACGGTCGCCGCTGCCGCGCCGGTGCAAGCGCCGGCCTCGGCCCCGCGGCTCGCGGTGATGCCCGCATCCGCGGCACAGCCCGCCGTGGAAGAGCCCGCCGAACCGCCCATGGAAGACGCGCCGGCCCCGATCGACGAAGGCGACGAGCGCGAGATGCTGCTCAAGGGCCTGGGCGCCACGGTGCTGCGCGGCGAGATCAAGGGCTACAAGATTCTGGAGGTCATCGGCGAGGGCTCGATGGGCGTGGTCTATCGCGCGCACCAGATCTCGATGGACCGCATCGTGGCCTTGAAGGTGCTGCCGCCCGAGCGCACGAAGGACACCGAGTTCGTGCGCCAGTTCCTCGACGAAGCGCGCAACGCCGGCCGCCTGAACCACCCGAACCTGATCCGCGTTCACGAAGTCGGCCAGTACAAGGGCCTGTACTACTACTCGATGGAATACGTGGACGGCCTGACCCTGGGCGAGATGATGGATGAGTTCGAGGGCGGGCGGCTCGAGTCCAAACGCGCGGTGAACATCTTCGCGCAGGTCGCCGCGGCGCTCGACCACGGCTACCGCTCGGGCATCATCCACCGCGAGATCCGCCCCGACACCATCTGGATCACCGAGGGCGACCAGGCGAAGCTGGACGGCCTGGGCCTGACCAAGGACGAGTCCGCGCGCTTCCTGGAAGGCGAGAACGCCTACTACGTCTCGCCCGAACAGGTGAAAGGCATCGACGCGGACACGCGCTCCGACATCTACAGCCTGGGCTGCTGCATGTACCACTGCCTGACGGGCGAGCCGCCGTTCCAGGGCGGCGGACCCAAGGAGATCCTGGGGCGGCGCCTGCTGGCGGAACCGCCCGATCCCGCGGCCGACAACACCGACGTGCCGCGCGAACTCGCGCTCGTCGGCATGCGCATGATGGCCCGCGATATCCAGCAGCGCTTCCAGACGCCCGGCGAGGTGATGGACGCGCTTAAGAAGATCGTCTTCGGTTCGCCCACCGGCGCGCAGAAGCCGACCACCAAGAGCGGCGCGCCCGTACGCGGAACCATGCGCCGGCGTCTGCGCGGCCGTCCCGGCGCCGGAGGCGCGGGCGGAGTGCGCCGCCGCCGTTTCAGGCGCTGAAGCCAGGCCCGTCCGCGCATCTGCGGATGTCGATGGAACGGCAGCTACGTTTGTATAGAAGTTTAGTTGGTCCGCTCGATCTGCGATCCATCTCGTCCGAAAATCTCTTGGAGGGAGATACGGAGCCATGCCCGATCCTGGAATCAGCGGTCCCAAGCCCGTCCATCCGGACATGACTACCGACGAGAAGGCATTCAGCATCAACGTGGATTCGCGGATGTACGGGACCTTCGCCGAGATCGGCGCGGGGCAGGAAGTGGCGCGGCGCTTCTTTCACGTGGGCGGCGCATCCGGGACGATCGCCAAGACGATCTCCGCCTACGACATGGCCATCAGCGATTCGCTGTACGGCAAGGCCGACCGCTACGTGACGCGCCAGCGCCTGGAAGCCATGCTCGATTTCGAGTACCGCCAGCTCGTCGAGCGCCTGGACGCCGCGCGCGGCGAGCGGACCACGTTCTTCGCCTTCGCCAACACCATTGCGGCGCGCAGCTACACCCGCCACGAGGAAGGCCAGGGGTGGCTGGGCATTCGCTTCCAGGCCCGGCCGCGCGAAGCGCCTTCCGAGATCATCATTCATGTGCGCCTGTTCGACCGCGACAACCCGCGCGAGCAGGACGCGCTCGGTGTGATCGGCGTGAACCTGATCTTCAGCGCGTTCCGGCATTCCCACGAGCCGGAAGTCCTCCTGGCTTCCCTCGTGGACGAGCTCAGCCGCGACCGCATCGAAGTGGACATGATCAAGTTCTCCGGCGCGGCCTTCCAGCACACCGACAACCGGCTGATGAGCCTGCAACTGGTCTCGCAGGGCCTCTCGGAAGCGGCCCTCTTTCTGGCCAACGGCCAAGTCGTCCAGGCCTCGGAAGCCCTCTACAAGAAGCCCGTGCTGATGGAACGCGGCAACTTCCGGCCCGTCACGCGCGTGGGCCTGGACATGCTCCAGCGCTCCAAAGAAATGATGGCCGCCCAGCCGGCGCTGAAAGACCAGGCGCCCCTGGTCCTCATGGAAATGACGCTGCATAATCTGATGTGCGAGAACGGCATCGACCACCGCGACTTTCTTGCGCGCGTGGATATTCTGGGCGCGCTCGGCCAGGCGGTCATGATCTCCAGTTTCTCAAGCTACTATAAGGTGACCGGCTTCCTGCGCCGCTATACCGCGAATTTCCTGGGCATGGTCATCGGCGTCCCCACGCTCCAGGAACTCTTCGAGGAGAAGTATTACCAGGACCTGGAAGGCGGGATTCTCGAAGCCCTCGGCAGGCTGTTCAAGAGCCCGGTCAAGATCTTCACCTACCCCACCCTGGCCGATGAGACCGGCGAACTCCGTACGGCGGAGAATCTGGTGGTGGCGCCGCACTTGCGCCACCTGTACGCGCATCTGCTCGAGAACGGTTTCATCGAGAGCATCGCGCCGTCGGAGACGCGCGACCTGCACGTCCTGCCCGCGGACGTGCTGCGCATGATCCAAGAGGGCAATCCGGAATGGGAACGGTATGTGCCCGAGTGCGCGGCACAGATGATCAAGGAACGTTCGTATTTCGGGCTGCAGACGCAGCGCTGAGCGCAGCCGTATTCACTTCTGGCTGCGCAGGCGGTTGTTAAGGTCTTCGATGCGCAACTGGATCTCGGACTTGTTCGCGTTCGGATCCGGCGGCTTCTTGATATCCTTCACGTATTGCAGTTGCGGGAAGCGGTTCTGGATAAAGAGGTAGACCTTGCGCGCCTCTTCCCAGAGCTCGTACGCCTTCACGCCGCGCGGCAGCGCGTAGCCCATGTTGAGCAGCGCTTCCGCCCGGCCCCAGTACGCATCCCCGCTCTTCACGCTCCAGTGCTGCGGATAGTGCTCGATCAGGTATTTGGCCTCTTCGGAGGCCAGTTCGTGCATGCGCAGCCAGCTATACAGGTGGTCGAACAGCCGCCACTGGACCTCGCCGTTCTGGGCCTGCGCAAACGCGTCGCCGTACCAGTCGCGGAGCTTGTACAGATCGATGACGTAGCGGAAGGTCGAAGCTGGACGTCCCTGCTGGTACATCTCGCAAATTTGCCAGAGCGCGTTCGGGTCCACGTCGCCTTTCAGGTCCAAATCCTGAACCTGATTCAGGACCTTGGCGGAGTTGGCGAAGTATTCTTTGGAGGCGTTGTACCAAGTGATCCAGCCCTGATCCTTATCGTTGTGCGGGATCTTCTGGTCCCAATCCTGGAACATCTTATCCAACGCGGGCTGGGGCGCGCGCGGCCGAGTCAGGATGCCCGACTGCCAGTATTTCTCGGCAAGCCAGGGGCCCGAATGTTCGCCTGGAAAGCGCTTGGGGTCCTGCGCAATCTGAACCAGCACCTGCATGGCCATGTCGTACTGGTCGTGGCGAAAGTAAAGATCGTAAAGCTGCCGCAAGTCCTTCTTGCGGTTGGCGTCTTTGACGTCGTCGTCCAACTGGAGCGTCGCCTTCTGCTTAAACTGTTGAATGGACGCCGGCTCTGGACGGCGCGCGCCCGGGCGGGGCGTCCAATCGGACTTCGGCGGCGGCTCGGGATCCGTCTTCTTGGGCGGATCGGGCGGCGGCTGGGTCTTTGCCGGTTGCGGCTGCGGCGGTGTGGGTTGGGGCTGCGCCGCGGCCCCAGGCTTGAAGGGATTCTGCTCGGACTTGCCCGCCGCCCACGCCTCGATCTGGTCCCATGGCACTTTGGCCGGATCGAACTCTTCGGCCTGCAGCATCCGCGGAGCCGCGCAGGCTGCGGCCAAGGCCAGCACCGGCAGGAGGGCGCGCTTGCAGGCGCGGGCACGTTTACCGGCCGGTTCGCGCATGGTACGCCTCCGTCAACGCATAGTCTTTGGTCAGTTTGTCGATCCAGCGCTGAAGCTGCTGGCGCTTCTCGGTCTCTTTTTCAGGCGGCAGCTTCTGGTCGTGCAATTCGCGCCCGATGGCATTGATGGCGTCCAGAATCTGTCCCGCGCGGTTTTCCATGATCGCCAGGTAGTACTCGGCCTTATCGCCGATGGGCTTTTGCGCTTTCAGGGGTTTGAGCATCTCGATGCTCTTGGCGTAGCTGCCTTTCCAGAACCGGGTCGCGCCGGTCAGGTATCGGCCCTGCGGAGTGTCGGTCTTGATTTGGGCCCAGTGCAGCGCGTCGCCGGGGTCGAGTTTCGCATACGGGACCGACTGCGGCTGGCCCGCGCCGTCTTTAATGATCACCGCCGGACCCTGGGCGCTCCCGCCCTTGCTAATCACTGGGCCTGCGATCTTGCTCCCGTCCACCCAGACTTCCACGGGCTCCGGCGTACCCACTTTGGCCGCGACCGCTTCCCCGGCCTTCTGGTAGAGTTCCTCGACGGCCGCCAGATCGGCTTTGAAAGCCGCGACCTGGGCTCCGTACTTGCCCATCAGGGCCTGGTTTCCGCCGGCCTCTTCAAGTTTCTTAAGCGCACCCGGCAGATCGTCGCGGCGCGCGGCATGGTTGGCGGCATCCACGGCTATCTGGTAGGCCATGTCGGCCGCGCGGTCGGCCGCGCCCGCGACTTGCTTCAGGATCTGGTCGGCGCGCTGATCCGTGCTTCGCAGGAAGTCCTGGGCCGGCTTGTAATTGCTCCAGACGGCTTCCAAGCTCTTGATTTTTTCTTTTAAAGCCGTGAGTTTGCCCGAGTCGTTGCCCGCGGCTTGAAGCTCCTTGGTCAGATCCTGTTTGTCGGTTTTGTTAAATATATCGGCCACGCGGTTCTCGAATTCCGCGCGGACCTTGCCCAGTTCCGCCTTGGTGAACTCGGACATTACCGCGGCCGGGAAATCGCCATCGATGAACATGCCAAGCGCCGCGCCGTAGTTCTTCTGTTCCATCTTGCGGTCGGCCTCGCGCGTCCGGTTGGTCAGGTACACGCGAAAACTCTGGACCATGGCGCGTTCCACTTCCGCCTTCTCGCTGCGGATCTTCGGGATCAGGGCCGGCGCGGCGCCCTTCTCCGCGGCGTCGTAGAGTTCCAGCAGCGTGTTGAATTCCGTGGGCTTGTCGTGCCGCGCCTGCCGGGCTTTATCCAAAGGCTCCCAGCCGGACTTCTCGAGCGGCGCCGGTTCCAGCTTGGCCGGCGCGAGCGCCTCGGGCAGCGGCGTCTCGATCTTTTTATCGGAAACGACCGTCGCCGGCGGCGTCTCGGAAGACTGCGAGGCCTTGGGCGGCGCCTTGGCCACCGGCTGCGCGGGCGGCGGAGTCGTGCCGTGCCCGGAAACCGCCAAGCCGACGCCCACCCCCAGCGCAAGCACCGCGACGGCGGCTACGACGATGAGCGGCCGGCCGCTGCTCACGGCCTTCTTGGGACCCGTATCGGGCTCGGGACGGTCGATCGGCGAACGCGGCCCCGTCGTGCTGCGCTCGATGGGCGCGCGCGGGCCGGTGGTGGCGTCCTTGCGCCCGGCCTTCGTCCGCTCCATGCTGCACTTGGCGATGGGCGGCAGCGCGCTCTTGATGGGCTTCTTCTCCAGGACGCGCTCGATGTCCTCCGCAAGTTCCGCGGGCGTCTGGTAACGTTCCTTGGGCGCCTTCGCGAGCATCTTCTCCAGCATGCGCGCGAAGGGCTCGCTCAGTTCGGCCCGCAACTTGCGCGCGTTGGGCGCTTCGTCGGTGAGGTGCTGGGCCATGATGTCGCGCGAGCTATCGCCCTGGAAGAGGGTCGCGCCGGTGGTCATGTGATAGAGCGTCGCGCCGAGCGCGTAGATATCGGCGGTAATGCCGACGCCGCTCTCACCCCGCGCCTGCTCGGGCGCGATGTAGTGCGGCGTGCCGACCGCCACGCTCGAGCGCGTCTGCGAGGCGTCGGAGTCGGTCACCTTCGCCAGGCCCAGGTCGCACAGCTTGGCCTCGTCGCGCGGCGTGACCATGATGTTGTCCGGCTTGATGTCGCGATGGATGAGGTTGTGCTTGTGCGCATGGTCCAGCGCGTGCGCGATCTGCAGCGCGATCTTGAGCGCCTTCTCCTCGCTGAACGGCCCGCTGTCGCGCAGGATCCGCAACGCGGTCTCGCCCTCGACGTACTACATCGCGAAGTAGAAGTACTTGTCGTGCTGGCCGACGTCGATGCCGACGATGATGTTGGGGTGGCTCAGCTTGGCGACCGCGCGCGCTTCTTTGATAAAGCGTTCGCAGAAGGATTTGTCCGCCGCGAGCTTCGGCGAGAGGATCTTGAGCGCGACGATGCGGTCCAGCGAGACTTGCCGCGCCTTGAAGACCGCGCCCATCCCGCCGACGCCGACCTTCTCGATGATCTCGTACCCGGCGATCTTGATCTTGGTCTTCTGGCCCTGAAGTTTGAGGATCTCTTTGATCTGGGCCTGGGTCATGTACTTCTTCTTGACCAGGATATTGCCGAGCTTTTCGCTCAGCCCCAGCTTGTTGACTTCCTGGAGCGTATAAAGCGCGTCGTCCAACTGCTGCTTCGTGCAATAGCCCCGTTCCATGGCCAGCTTGCCGAAACTGAGTTCTTCTTCTTCGGCCATGCAACGCTCCGACCTTCAGCGCGATTTCGAGACCACAAGCCTAAAGTTAACTGGGAGTTACACAAAAACAACTCGCCAGGTTCGTAAAGCTCTTGTGTGTCCCCTTGAGAGACGTAGCTCGGGTCATTCTGCTGCCAATCCAAGGGTCTATGTACCGACTTGACAATGTTCCATAACCGCTGACTTGATTTCCTGTTACAAGAACTTCATCGCAAAAAACAAGGGGCGTCGAAAATTTCATGCACTTCGTTCAAATAGTGAGCTTTCAAAGGGTACCATATTTCTTCAGAACTCTATAGATCAGCTCAGCTTGCATAAAAAATGCTGGAAAGGCGAAGGGCACGTACATTCGTCCGGCGAGAGCGCAGAAGAGCGTGAGGAAATGGCCGCTGACGCCTCAACTGCGCTTCATGACCACCACAAGCAGCACGACGACTGCGATAAGCAGCAGCGCGACTAAGACGCCGCCGACAATCAGGACCGTCTTTAAGGTGCCCGAGTTATCGGGAGCCTTCGGAACATCCATGGCCTTGGCATAATCCTTGGCCGTGGCGCTGGCGGCGGGCATCGCGGGCGCTTGCCCGGGCGCGCTTCCGCCCGACTGCGCGCGCATCTTGGTAAGCTGCTCCTGTATCTTCGCGCCGTCCATCACGAAGGTATTCAGCGTATCCGGGACCACGCTGGAGTCGCGCGGCGCCTCGGTCTGAGTCTGAGTCTCATTCTTGAACTTGAGGACGTATTTACCCAGGAAGATCTCGTCGCCATCGTTGAGGAAATGTTCGACGATCTTCTTCCCGTTGACAAAGGTCCCGTTGGCCGAGCCGAGGTCCTGCACCACGAACGCATCGCCTTTGCTGACCAAGGCGCAATGCTGGCGGGAGATACCCAGGTTATCGATCGCGATCTCGCACTGCGGTTCGCGACCCACGACCATTCGGGGCCTATCGAGCGTGTAGGTCCGCTCTTCCTTGCCACCGAAGATTACAATTAAGGTTGCCATCCCATAGTGCTCCTGAGCCCCACATGAACTTCGTATCAGGACCGCCCAAACATGTAATTATCGTTCGTTTATCACCTTGTCAAGGCATCGGAAATTCCCTAGCCCCGCTGAAGGAACTTCTGGATGCCGGGGACCGGTCTTTGGTCAAAGATGTATTCCGGCGTCCCTACGGCTGCCACGATACCACCTTCCATGAATACGGTCCGGTCGGAAATGTCGCGCGCGAAGTCCATGTCGTGGGTCACCAGGAGCATGGTCATGCCCTCCGCAGCCAGTTCGCGGACGACACGGAAGACCTCCTGGGTCATCACCGGGTCCAGCGCGGACGTGGCCTCGTCGAAGAGCATCACGTCGGGATTCATGGACAGGGCGCGCGCAATGGCCACGCGCTGCTGTTGTCCACCCGAGAGTGTCAGCGGATCGCAGGGGTGCTTCTCCCAGAGGCCCACCTTATTGAGCATGCGCTCGGCGATCGCGTAGGCATCCTGTGGCGATTTTCCCAGCACCTGCCGCGGGCCGAGCATGACATTCTTGAGCACCGTCATGTGGGGAAACAGGTTGAAGCGCTGGAAGACCATGCCCACACGCCGGCGAAGATGTTCCGCTTCCGCGCACTCCACTCGCGAGGAATGATAGCCCTCGGGCCGCCCCCGGCTGACGACCTCGCCTTTAAGCTTTACGACGCCATCCTGGTACTGTTCGAGCAGATTGAGGCAGCGCAGAAAGGTCGACTTCCCGCAGCCGTTCGGGCCCAGGATCGTCACGACCTCGCCGCGCGTGACGGACAGGTCCACCCCGCGCAGGACCTGCTTGGGGCCGAACGACTTCTTGAGGCCCTGGACCTCAAGCAGCACGATCCCGTTGCCGTTGCCCTCCGTGGGCAGCTTGGCGGTGGGGATTTTGGCCGGCGCTTCGTCAGGCATCGTTTAATGCCTCGCCTGTTCGAGATTCAGTTCGGGCGTTCCGCTTGCCTTGAGCTTTTTCTCGATCCACTTTCCGAATGCGTAGCAGGCCAGGGACATGAGCATGTAAAGGATCGAGGCCGCGACGTACATCTCTTCCAGATTGAGCCGCGCCTTGCCGATGCCCGCGGCCGTCGTGAGGAGTTCCGGCACGCCCAAGACGCTGGCCAGACAACTGTCCTTCAGCATCGCGATCAGGTCGTTGATGATGGGCGGAAGCACGATCCGGAAGGCCTGCGGCAGAACCACGAGCAGAAAGGACTGCCGCTCGCTCATCCCGATGCTCAGCGCGGCCTCGCGCTGGCCGCGATCCACGGCTTCCAGCCCCGCGCGATGGATCTCGGCCTCGTATGCCGCATAATTCGCGCTCAGGCAGACGACGCTTGCCGTGAAGTTGTTCAGCGTCAGCCAGTCGGTGTCCAGCATGCGGCCTAAAGTGGGCAGCGAATAGTATACGAGGAACATCTGCACAAGCAGCGGCGTGCCGCGCATGACTTCAATGTAGCCCGCGGCCGCCCACGAGATGACCTTGAATCGGGACATGCGCATCAAGGCCAGCACCATGCCGAAGCAGACGGCGATGGGCATGCTCAACGCGGTCAAGATCAGCGGATATTTGGAAGCACGCAACAGATCCCAGATGAAAATCTGTTCCGTCAGGTATTTTCCAAAAGCTTCCATGGTGGATAAGGCTTGGCTCCCCGTTCAGGCGCTCACTTCTTTTCCTGCATGCCTACGCCCTTCTGCTTCTCGTTCCAGAGGTTCCACTTCTTGTAGATCGCGGCCAGTTCGCCGTTCTGCTTCATCAGGTTCAGGACGCGGTCGACTTCCTTGAGCAGCGTCTGGTCCTCCGGCTTGAGTGCCACCGCGTACTTGCCAGGGCTGAAGGTCGCGGGAACGTTGTAGAGTTTGGCGTTCTTGCCGGCATAGAAGTCCGCGATCATCGCCTCCTGAAGAACCGCGTCGGTGCGCTTGATCTCGAGATCGGAGTAAGGCGTCAGCGAGTCCGGATGGATCAGGATGTCGTCCTTGTTGAACCCGGCCTTTACCAAAACGTTGTTCGACTCCGCGTTCTCGAGCGTGCCGATCTTCTTGCCCTTCAGGTCGTCGAGCGTCTTGTACTTGTCCTTGTCGCCCTGCACCATCTCGGGCTTGACCCCCATGTGTTCCGCGACCTTGTCCATGATCTCGACCTCGAACCCGATGATCTTGTCCGGGTTGTTGGGGTCCTTATAGGCGAACGGCGCGCCGCCGCTGGCGTCCGCGCCCCACCTCAGCACGCCCGCCTTCTTGATGCGCTCAAGGGAACCGTCGCCGGCCGCGGTGACCGGGCCCTTCTCATCGCCGGTCTTGGCCGCGCCGCCGCCGCCGCACGCGCTGAGCAGCGCCGCGGAAACCAGCGCAAAGACAAACATCGCAAGCATCGTTTTCGAGTAAGCACGCATCTTTGTTATCTTCTCCATTTCTCTGCTCTTCGGCCTGTAATCCTTCTCTTGAGACATACGAATACCCCGGAGGAATGCTAAGCAAAGGTAAACCGGGATCCTTGGCGGACATTGATTATCACAGCACGCGCCTTTCGCACAATAGGGTAACTTGCAAATTCCTCTTCCCAGAGCCCAGGACTTAAACTCGACGCGCGCGTGAGTTGGCGCTATGAGCGAATCGAATCCTGCCATTCCGCCTTGGAGAACCCGCCATGCCCGCGCTGCCGTCCGTCGATCTCCGCCTTTTGGATATCCGCCACATCGAGCGCGCGTACGCGTTTCCGGGATTCCGCACCAAAGCCGAATGGCTCAAGCGCGCGGCGGACGTGCGCCGGCAGTTGCGCCTGGCGCTGGGGCTCTGGCCCGAACCGCCCCGCGGCCCCCTCAATCCCGTCGTAACCAAGCACACCGAACGCGACTGCTACAGCATCGAGAACGTCTACTTCGAGAGCCATCCGGGATTCTTCGTCACTGGCAATCTCTACCGGCCCCATCCCCTGCCAAGCGGCAAGATCCCGGCGCTGCTCGTGCCGCACGGCCACTGGAAGGAAGGGCGCCTCGTCAACCGCGCGCCTGACGACGACTCGATGCCCGGCCTCTGCATCAACATCGCCCTGCGCGGCGGCATGGCGTTCGCCTACGACATGGTCGGTTACAACGACTCCTGCCAGCTCTCGCACCAGTTCGGCAAGGACGACATGGAGAAACTCGCGCTCTGGGGCATCTCGCTGCTGGGGCTCCAGGCGTTCAACAGCATGCGCGTCGCGGATTACCTGCTCGCGCTGCCCGAGACCGATCCGCAGCGGCTCGCGGTCACCGGAGCCTCCGGCGGCGGCACGCAGACGTTCCTGTTGGCCGCGCTGGACGAACGCCTGAAGGCCAGCGCCCCCGTGGTAATGGTCTCCAGCGTGATGCAAGGAGGTTGTCTCTGCGAGAACGCCCCCGGCCTGCGCATCGACACGAACAACATGGAGATCCCCGCGCTGGCCGCGCCGCGCCCGCAGTTCATCATTTCCTGCACGGGCGACTGGACGAGCAACACGCCGCAGGTCGAGTTCCCCGCGGTGCGCCGGATATACGCGCTCTACGGCAAACCGGCCGCGGCGCGCATTGAGAACTACCACCAGCACGCGGCGCACAACTACAACCGCAAGAGCCGCGAGGCGCTCTACGGCTGGCTCGGGCGCATCTGGTTCGGGATCAAAGATCCCGCGTATGCCACGGAGCGCGACTTCACCGTCGAGTCGCTCGATTCATTGCGCGTCTTCCCCGACCGCAAGCCGCCGGCGGGCAAGGACGAGGCCTCGCTCATCCAATACTTGAAAGATCGCGCGCTGGCCTGGATCGACGAACGCCGGCCCACGGGCGCCGGTGACGCGGCCGAGAAAACGAGCCGGCCTGCTCTCGCGCGCTTCAAGAAGGATGCGGGACCGCTTTTGGCCCAGGTGCTGCACGCGGAACAGCCGCTGCCCAAGGATGTCCTCGCGCGCGAAGAGGCTTGGGCGAGCCTCGGCGTAGGCAAGCCCGCGTACCCCAAGGTCTCGCGCCTCTGGCTCTCGCGCAAGAACGAAGGCGACCTGCTTCACGGCGTGCTGGCGTGGCCGGAAACGCCCGCCAAGAAAGTTCCGCTGGTGATTGCCGTGCATAATAAAGGTACGTGGGGCCTGCTCGACATGACCCGCGGCGCGCCCGAAGCTTTGGTCGCGGCCTTGCTGCAACGCGGCGCGGCGGTGCTCGTGCTGGACACCCACGAGGCCAACGCGCTCTTTGGCAAGCGCGCGCGCGTCAAGAACCACGACCTCGCGTACAACCTCGCTTCGGTCTGCCACCGCGCGCAGGATATCCTTACGGCCGTGGGCTGGGCCAAGGGCCAGAAAAAGTTCTCGTCGGTGAGCCTGGCTGGCCAGATGTACGCAGGCGGGTTCACGCTGCTCGCCCGCACGCAGGCGCAAGGCGTGCGCAAGACGGCCATCGACGCCAACGGCTTCAAGACGGCCGACGACGACGCGTACTTCTGGGACGCCTGCGCGCCGGGCCTGCGCCTAGCGGGCGGACTCCCGGCCGCGGCGGCGTTCTGCGCGCCGGGCGAACTCTACCTCCACGACACGCGCGATCTCTTCGATACTTCGTGGGCGCTGGAGTCCTACCGCGACGCCAAGGCCGCTGCCAAGCTCAAGTTCGCGCGCGAGAAGGCCGGCGACGCCGATCTGGCGCAGTGGCTGCTGAGTTGATGGCGCTGGCCTCATCTTTTCAGGAGAAACGCATGCCCTCCCGCCTCGCGCCCCACCCGCGCTTGTACGCCTCGCGCGAGCAACTCCACCGGCTTCGCAAGCCCATCGCGCTGCCGCTGCTGGCTCCGGCCGCGCGCACCGTGGCGGCGCAAGCCAAAGCGTACCTCAAAAGCGCGCGCTTCGATTACGACGCCACCACCCACAACGCGCATCTGATCCGCGCGCGCATCATGCAGGGACGCGTGGTGACGCTGCTCACGCAAACCTTACGCTCCGGGCAGAAGCGCTTTCGCGACGCGGCCGTGCGGCACATTTACGAGATGGACCGCTGGACGCACTGGTCGTGGATCGCGGCGCGTAACAACCAGCACCACCCCAACGACATCTTCGACCTCAGCTACGGCGAGAACAGCACAACCATCGCCATCGCCTACGACTGGCTCTTCGACGCGCTCACGCCAGCCGAGCGCAAACGCTTCGTGGATATCGCCCGCCGCCGCGCGCTGATTCCTTTCCTGAAACGCACGGAAAAGAAGGACCGCTCGTGGTGGTTCGGCAAGCCGGACACGAACTGGAACACCGTCTGCGCGGGCGGCGCGGGGATGCTCGCGCTGAGCATGTACGAAGAAGCGCCGGAAGCGCGTTTAGCGCTCGCGCGCGCCGAAGAATCCGTCCGGCCGTTCATGAAGCTATTGGTCGAGACCGGCGGCGGCTGGCCCGAGGGCATCGGCTACTGGAACTACGGCATGCGCTATGCGTTCATGTACCTGCTCAGCCACGACCGCGCGACCGGGCAAAAGCATCCGCTGCTCGCACAGCCTGCCACGCGCGCGACGCTCTTCTTCCCGCTCGACTTCTGCCCGCGCGGTGTGCCTACCAGTTTCGGGGACATCAACCGCTGGTCGCCGCTCCCGTTTCACTACGCCGCCGCAGCGCGCATGAAGTGTCCCGAACTGATCGCTCCGCTTGATGAGGCGCTCGGCCAGGCCAAGACCATGGCTGAGATCTGGCCGGACGCCGCCGAATTGCTCGTACTGCATCCGCGCACATCGCGCAGTGGCCGATCGGCCCGGCAAAAAAATGTCGCCAAGCTCTATCGCGGCATCGACTGGGCGCTCCTCGCCGACCGCTGGCCGCGCCCGAACCTCTACCTCTCGATTCGCGGCGGCACCACCGAAGTCCCACACAGCCACCGCGACCTGCTCAGCTTCCACCTCATCGCGGACGGCGTGCCGTTCATCAAGAACATCGGCTGCGAGGAATACCTCGACACGACCTTCAGCGCGCGCCGCTACGAGCTTTTCGAGACCACAGCGCCGAGCAAGAACACCATCTTGATCAACGGCGTCGGCATCGCGGGCAAATCGACGGTCAAGACGGAGTTGGTCCGGCACGGCAGACTCCCCGGCGTGCGCATCGACGCCACCGCGGCGATGGGCGGCAGCCGCGACGGCGGCGCGGCCCTTTTCTGCGGGCGCTTGTTCCTGCTGCTCTCACCCGAAGCCATCCTGATTGTGGACCGCATAGAGACGAAGTTCCCCGCGCGCATGGAGACGCGCATGCATACGTTCGCGCGAACGCGGCTGCGCAAGGACGGCGCGGATCTCACGCGCGAGCGCGCGCGGCTGAGCGCGACTTACGCTTGCGACGTCCCGGCGGCCTTCTGTACCGCCGCCGGCGCGCCGACCGCACCCGGCCAGGGCGCGACGATGCTCCGCTGGTGCACGCAGGACCGTTCGCACACGGCGGTGACGTTCGCGACGCTGCTCGTTCGAGGAGCCGGAGCCGCATCGGTTAAATTGGAAGCGAAAAAGAGCGGGCTCGCCGCGATCTGTCGCGCAAAAAGCAAGACGTTGCGCGTGCGCCTCACGAACCGGCTACGCTGATACGACGACCTCGAAGCTGCGCGCCACTTCCTCCGGAATCCGGCACGGCGATTGCTTCGCGAAATCCACAAAGACCCAATTCGTGCTCGCGACGGCGAGCTTCTCGGCATCCGGGCCGCGCAGGATCTCGTAGCGCCGCAGCGACGTGACCTTCTCGAGCGTCGCAACCCACGTTCGCACGATCAGTTCGTCGCCGGCCAGCGCGGGCCGCAGGTACTCGATCTCGTGTTTGCGCACGAACCAGCCGGCGCCGAGGTGCTCGTAAGCTTCGAGCGGCCAGCCCTGCGCGGTAGAATGCGCTTCCGCCGCCTGCATCAGCCACGCAAGATAGACTTGGTTGTTCGCGTGCCCAAAGCGGTCGATGGCGCTCGCGCGGACGGAGAGACGATGCTCGTAGATTGCGGGCATGCGGAGAGTCTACGGAAGCGCGCCACGGATTCCAGAGCGCGAAGCGGGGCTCAGCTCCACGGCTCGCCGTCCTTGCCGTTGCCGCTCTTGCGCAGGCCGGACTTGCTCGCCGAGGCCGCCGGCTGCGGCGCCGCGGCGCAGGCGGCGCCGTGCTCGCTGCCTCCTTGCGTCACGTAGGCCACCTTCGGCGCGTCTTGAAGCAGGTCGGACGAGAACGTGCCGGGCATGCCGAGATTCGCGGCCTTTGCGCCGCCGCTTTCAACGAAGCTGGCTGCGGCGGGAGGCATCGCGGCATCGGAGTAGCCGCAGCGCTTGTCGAGTTCGCTCGCAACCAGCGGCTAGTTGTGCTTCGCCTTGTGGAACTCGCCCTTCGCCAGCGTGATGCACTCCGGCACGGGGCAAACATCGATGCAGGTGTTGCACGCGCAGCAGTCGGCGCCCTCGATCTTCGCGACCTGGCGGCTGAGTTTCTTGCCCTGAGTCTTGGCCGCGGCGAGTTCCGCCGCCGGACGGTCCTCCATCGTGATGGCGTAGCAGTGCGCGGGCAGCTCGCACTTGCGGCAGCCGATGCATTTTTCGTCGTCGATGACTGCCAGGCCGTCGCGGATGGTCACCTTGTCGGCCGTGACGATCTCGCGCACGAGCCGGTCGCGCATCGCGCGATGGTCCTTGAATCCCGTGTCCTTCATGTACTTCTTCAGGCCCTTGATCAGCTCGGGCAGGAAGCCGAAGCCGCGGACCATTGTCTCGGTGCAGATGCCGATGAAATCCGCGCCGACGAGGAACATCTCGGCGGCCGTCTTCCAGTTGTGCACGCCGCCGAAGCCGACGATCGTGCCTTCGCTGCCGATCGTCCGCCGGATCTCGTACACGTCTCGCAGCGCCAGCGGGCGCATCCACGGGCCGGAGTAGCAACCCATGCTGACCTCGTCCTGCAACCCGTAGAGATTCTTCTTCAGGTCATACAGGTCGATGGGCGGGACGCCCAGGCGCGTGCCGCCGTTGCCGATGCCCGCGCACCCGGTAGCGATGGTGGGCTTGGCGACCTTCGGCGCGCTGCCGCCCTCGCCGGTGAGCTTCACGAAGACGGGAATCTTCACCCCCTTCATCACCTCTTTAGTGATATGCGCGACGGCTTCCGGGTGCTGTCCCAGGCTTGCGCCGCTGCACGGGCGCCTGGTGCCGTCTTCCGCAGCCACGTCGAGGTTGAAACTCATGTTCGGGCAGCACATGTTGAGCTCCAGCGCGTGCGCGCCGGCGGCCTCGAACTTGCGGCTCATCTCGACCCAGCCTTCGGCGTCGGGGCCGGAGTACGTGATGTTGGCGAGGAGAATGATCTCTCTCGTGTGTTTGCGCCCGCCTTCCATCAGGCGCAGGCCCTCGTCCAGATTCAGGCGCTTCTCACTCGTAAAGATGTGGAACTGCTCTTTTTCGAACCAGCGGTAACGCGGTTCTTTGTTGATATAAGGCGGCGGATCGATGACGAGTTTGATGGAAGAGGCGCCCCAGCCGCAGCGTTCAGCATCGACGAGCTGTGCGACGGTCTTGCTGGTGGGCCCGCTGCCGACCATGAAGGGATTGCGGTACTTCAATCCGCAGTGCTCGACTTCCATCAGCGTGACGGCGTCGGCCGGAACGGTCTTTACGCGCATGGCGGGCTCCTTGTAACAATGTAACAATTAGATGTACTTCTGTTACAGAAGATACCGTCTTGCGCGCAGGCCGTCAAGAGGCTGCTTGCTTAAGTTTTGCCCTCTTCCGCGCGGGCGTCCGTTCGGTTACACGTGGTGGCCTCACACGGGATAAGGGGGAAGCCTCATGCTCAGCTACGCGTCGGGCGTCTCCGATGAGCCCCTGCTGGGCGAGACCATCGGCGATTGTTTCGACCGCATCTCCGCCGAGTTCGACGGCCACGAGGCCCTCGTCAGCGTCCACGAGAACAAGCGCTACACCTACGCCGAACTCCACGCGGAGACCGTCCGGGTTGCGCGAGGCCTGATGGCGCTGGGCGTAAACAAGGGCGACCGCGTCGGCATCTGGTCCACCAACCGCAGCGAATGGACGGTGGTCCAATTCGCCACCGCCAAGATCGGCGCGATCCTGGTCAATATCAACCCAGCGTACCGGCTGCACGAACTCGAGTTCGTGCTCAAGCAGTCTGAGTGCTGCGAGCTCATCCTGGGCGACGGCTTCAAGGACGCCGACTACGCGAAGATGTGCCACGAGTTGCTGCCGGAACTCTCCGCCGGTAGCCATCCCCTTCGCAATCCCAACTTCCCACATTTGAGACACCTGGTTCACCTGGGAAAGGTGCGCGAGTCCCCCACGCCGCACAGAGACGGGTTCCTCACGTATCCGGAATTGCTTGGCAGAGCTGGCGAGATTTCCCACGACCAGCTTCGCGAGCGGCAGACATCGCTGGATTTCGACGAGGTCATCAACATCCAGTACACGTCGGGCACGACGGGATTTCCGAAAGGCGCCTCGCTGACGCATCACAACATTCTAAATAATGGGTTCTGGGTCGGGAAGAAGATGCGCTTCACGCACCGCGACCGCCTCTGCATTCCCGTACCGTTCTACCATTGCTTTGGGATGGTGATGGCGAACCTGGCCTGCGTTGCGCACGGCGCAACCATGGTCCTGCCCTCACCGTTTTTCAGCCCGCTGGCTGTACTCGAGGCCTGCGCCCGCGAACGCTGCACCGCGCTGCATGGCGTGCCCACGATGTTCATCGCCGAGTTGCAGCATCCGCAATTCGCCCAGTTCGATCTCTCGAGCCTGCGCACCGGCGTGATGGCGGGCGCGCCCTGCCCCGTGGAGATCATGAACCGCGTCATCCGCGAGATGCACTGCCGCGAGATCCTCATCGGCTACGGCCAGACGGAGGCCTCGCCCATCACCAACATGACCGAAGCGGACGATCCCCTGGAAGTGCGCGTCGGCAGCGTCGGGCGTGTGATGCCGCACCAGGAACAGAAGATCGTCGAGCCCGCCAGTGGCGCGACGATCCCACGCGGCCGCCAGGGCGAGATCTGCTTCCGCGGGCACAACGTCATGCCCGGGTACTACAACAATCCCGAGGCCACGCGCACGTCGATCGACGCGCAGGGCTGGCTCCACAGCGGCGACCTGGCCGTGATGGACGAACAGGGCTACGTGCGCATCACCGGGCGCCTGAAAGATATGATCATCCGCGGTGGCGAGAACATTTATCCGCGCGAGGTCGAAGAGTTCCTCTTCACGCATGCAAAAATCGCGGAGGCGTACGTCTTCGGCATCCCCGATCCCTTTTATGGCGAGCAGGTCACCGCCTGGATCAAGTTGAAGGCGGGCGAGCAGATGAATCCGGACGACGTGCGGGCCTACTGCAAGGGGCAGATCGCCGACTTTAAGATTCCGCATCACATCAAGTTCGTGAGCGAGTTCCCCACCACCGTGACCGGCAAGATTCAGAAGTTCCGCATGCGCGAAATCGCGGTCCAGGAACTGGGCCTGCAAGCCTAAACGCTCCAGCGCGCGTACTTGCGTGCGCGGTAGCTCCGTGTAACACTCACGGCTTCCTTTGTTACACGCCTCGGGGAATCCTGCGCATGGCCGGCATCCGTGAGATCGCGCGCGCGGCGGGCGTCTCGACCGCCACCGTCTCCCGCGCGCTCACCAATCCGCAGTCGGTGAGCGAAGATCTGCGCCACAAGGTTCGCTCCGCGGCGGCCAAGCTCAACTATCGCCCCGAGACCGCCCGGCGCGGCAAGCGCGCGAAGTCCCCCGCGTCCGCGCCGCAGAGATTGGGCATGACGGCCGCGACGCAAACGCACGCGCGCTTGCCCGGCGCCAACGGCTCCGTGCTCCTCTTTATCCCGCACACGCACGCCGCGGCGATCCACGACCGCTCCGTCGGCTACTTCGCGTACGTCTTCTCGGGCATGATGCGCAAGATCGAGGAACTCGGGCTCTCGATGAACCTGACGCCCTACACCGCGGGACATCTCGCCGAGATCCTCGCACCCGAGCACCTCTCGCACCAGCAGCGCGCGGGCGCAAAGGGCATGGCCTTTCTCTTCTCCAACCGCGACGAAGACCGCTTGCTGCTTCGCACGCCGACCGAACTCCCCTGGATCGCGCTCAACCGCAACCTCTCCGGCGCAGAATTGATGGTCCGCAGCGACGACCGGCACGGCGCGCGCGAGGCCGCCGCGCACCTGCTCGGCCTCGGCCACCGCCGCATCGCCGTCATCGCCGGGCCCGCGCGCTACCAGTTCTTCGAAGAACGGCTCGCGGGCATCCGCGAGGCCCTCGCCGCCGCGCGCCTGCCGCTCCCGGCGGACCGGCTGGCGCGCATCGAACTCTCCCGCGAGGCCGGACGCGAGGCCGCGCGCAAGCTGCTCGACGTAAAAGCCGCCCACCGGCCGTCTGCCATCTTCGCCTGTGAGGAAGCTTTCGCGGACGGCGTGCTCAAGGAATCCGACGCGCTGGGCCTGAAGATCCCCGACGATCTCTCGCTCGTGGGCTTCAGCGACTTCGTGCTCAGCGCGCAGCCGGGCAAGGCGGTTACGGCAGTGAGCGTCCCCGCGTTCGAGATGGGTTATCTCGCCGTCGAAGCGCTGCTGAACCGCAGCCGCGTGGGTTTGGGGATGAAGGTGGAGATCGTGCTAACGCCGCGCCTGGTGGTGCGGCAGTCGGTGCTGTCACCCAAGCATTAATGCGAGGCCAATCAACCGGATAAACCGAAACGAGGAGGAGCGCGTCATGGCATCGAAGATCGTGAAGATCGGGTTCGTGGGCACGGGCGGCATCGCGCAGGCGCACATCAACCGCCTGGTGGAGATCCCCGAAGCAAAGATCGTCGCGCTGTGCGACATCGATGCCGCGCGCGTCAAGACCGTCGCCGACCCGTTAGGCGCCGCCGTCTACACCGACGGCGCGAAGATGCTCGCCGACGTCAAGCTCGACGCGCTCTACGTCTGCGTCCCGCCACACGCGCACGGCGAGATCGAAGTGCGCGCCGCCCAGAAGGGCATCCACATCTTCGTCGAGAAGCCGGTGAACCTCTTCCTCGACAAAGCCAAGCAGGCGTGGAAAGAGATCAAGAAGAACGGCGTGCTCACGCAGAGCGGCTACAGCCTGCGCTACACCGCTGGCGGCGTGCAACTCAAGAAGTTCCTCGAAGACAAGACGATCGCCACCGCCAACGTGATCCGCTGGAGCGGTCTCCCCGGCACTCCGTGGTGGCGCAAGTACGACCAGGCCGGCGGGCAACTCGTGGAAATGACCACGCACCAGGTCGACCTGATCCGCTGGGTGATGGGCGACGTGGACGCGGTCTCGGCCAGCTACTCGTTCGGGCGCGTCTTTAAAGATCAGCCCGAAGTCACCGTGCCCGACAGCCAGGCGGCGCTGCTGATCTTCAAATCCGGCGCATCGGCGACGGTGAACACCGCCTGCGCGCTCGGCAAGGGTTGGGGCGGCGGCACCGACTTCGTCATCAAGGACGCGAAGGTCGTCTTCAAAGCCGAAGGCTGCCAGATCGTGCCGGAGGACGCCTACAAGCTCCCCGCGCCTCCGCTGGAGACGCCCAGCATCGACGCGGCGTTCGTCCGCGCCATCGCCAGCGACCAGCCCACGCTGCTGCGCAGCCCGTACGACGACGCCTTAAAGAGCGCCGCGGTGACGCTGGCCTGCAACAAGTCCGCCGAACAGGGCGGCAAGCTCGTCAAGCTCGACGACTTCCTGGGCGAACTCTAACGCGAGGGCGTTCGATGGCTGACTTGGGTCCCATTACGCTGCAAGGCCGGCATGTAAAGCTCGAGCCGCTCCGGCCCGTGCACGCCGACGGCTTGCTCGCGGTCGGTGGCGACGAGGAACTCTGGACCTGGATGCCCGAGCGGCTCACCTCCAAGCCCGCGGTCGAACGCTTCATCGAGGCCGCGATGAAAGCGGAGGCCGCCGGCAGCGACTACGCGTTTGCGGTGATCGAACTCAAGACCGGCCGCGTGATCGGCAGCACCCGCTACCTGGATGTTGTGGCCGCGCACAAAGGCTGCGAGATCGGCTGGACGTGGTACACGAAGGCCGTCTGGGCCACGGCGGTCAACCCCGAATGTAAGCTTCTACTGTTGCGGCACGCCTTCGAGACTTGGGGTGCAATCCGCGTGCAACTCAAGACCGACCACCTGAACGTGCGCTCGCAGGCCGCGATCAAGAAACTCGGCGCGCAGCACGAGGGCGTCCTGCGCAACCACCGCATCCGCCCCGACGGCACGCTCCGGCACACGGTGATGTTCTCGATCATCAAAGAAGAATGGCCGGCAGTGAAAGCGAAGCTCCTCGAACGCATCGGAACCTAAGGAGAGGCACATGGAACTCGGCGTATGCGCGGGCTGCGTAGCGGGCGATTCAATTGAAAAGCAGATGACCGAGCTGAAGCGCGTCGGCTTCGACTTCATCGAGCCCGCGTGGCGCGCCGAAGATCACGCGAAGCTGGGCAGCGCCTTCGGCGAAGAGCTGAAGAAGCTCGCTGGACGCACCGGCTGCGCGGTGAAATCCGCGATCCACGGTTCGTTCTCGGACATCGGCAAGCGCCTGCGCGACGCGGCCGCGCGCGCGCAAGAGATCGAGATTTTCAACCGTAACTGCGAGACGCTCGCCGCGGCCGGCGGCAACGTCCTGCTGCTGCCCAACTGGGCCTCAGAAGGTCCCGAGGATTACGATGCGCTATATGTAAGCTTCCTGCGCGAGAGCGCGGCGCTCGCGGCCAAGCTCGGCGTGACGCTCGGCCTCGAACACATCCCGCGCAGCAAGTACCGCAATACCGCGGTGCTCGTGTACGAACTCGTGGAAAAGGTCAACGCACCGAACTTGGGCGTTTACTACGACATCGCCAACGGCCTGTATGCGGGCGAAGACAACCTCGCGTCCGCGCGCTGCGTCGCGCCGCGCGTCGTCCAGTTCCACGTGAAGGATTACAACAAGCACGAGATCCCGCTTGAGAAGATGCCGCTCAAGGAAGTGATGGCGCTCTTCGAAAAGGCAGGCTTCAAAGGCCGCGTCGCGGTCGAGATCGGCCCCGGCGACGAACCCAAGACCAACCGGCATCTCGAATCCGCGCTGAGGACGCTGCGCGCCGCTGGCTACTGAACGCCGGGCGCTCCTTTAAAGTACGCCGGCACGCGGCCCTCGAGCGTCATATCCGCGTTGCGGAAGAGTTCGCGCGAGTTGCACACCGGCGGCAGCGTGATTTTCCCTGTATTCGGATCGTAATTCCAAGGTCCGCCGAGCGGACTCTTCTCGGCGTCCAACTCTTCGCCCAGGGCGTCCACGACGGGCAGGGGCGCGTGATCCGCCGTGGGGAAGACCCGCCGGATGTGCTTGTTCAACTCCGCCATGTCGCGCGGGAAATCCCTGCCCGGCTCCGAATAAATCGAAGCGATCAGTGAGTCGATAACGCGCGACGCGCGCATGGCGTTAAGCGCGCGCACGCCGTGCGAAGCGACCTCGCCCGAGGCCGGGTCGTAAAGCAGCGGCAGGCCGTAAGCGTCCAAGGGTTTCGCGCCGCCCAGGCCCTCTTTCAGCCAAGCCGGTCCGCGTGCGTTCGGCTGCGCGCAGAAATCCATGAGCGCCAGCGTGAGGTCCTGTGGCAGTCTTCCGCGCCGCGCCTTGAAGGCGTTGACCAGTTGCTGGAAAAGATCGGCGCGCACGAGCGACTCCGCCTGAAGCCATTCGCGCGACGAGTTATCACGCAGGTTCTTGGGAACATCGGGATCGTTGACGATCTTCCAGAGTTGCTCCGCCGCCGCGCCGTACATACCCGCTTCACGCTTCAGCCGGCCGATCAAATCTTCCAGCACGGCGCGCTCGGCCGTCGGCAGGTTCTGACGCGACTTGGCCTGCTCAAAGTACTCACTGGCCTTTTTAGAATAATCCTGGTTCAGTTTCCGCCGCACGGTGGGCACGACGAACAGCCGCCCCGCTTCCATGGGCAGCCGGAAGTCGCCGGGGTTGCGCGTAATACATTCGTCAAGAAAGTGCTGGGTCCGGTACCGGTCGGGGTCGAGCGCCGAGAGCACCTTGCCCATGTTCACGTACGTGTCCACCCAATGCGGGTCGAGCTCCAGAATTTCTTCGTAAAACTTATGCAGAAAATCAAACTTGTGCCCCTGCTGGAACGGGCTGGTGACGTACTGGAGGCTCGTGATCCACATATAATCGGCCGCGACCGATGAATTCCCAAGGCTCAGGTAGCGAAGGGAATTTCCCTTGGGAATATAGAGATAATGCGATTGAACGATGTTGTCGCGCGCGGCGTCCTCCGCCTCTTTGACTTCGCGTTCCAACTCCGGATTCCAGCGCTCCTGGGTGAGCGGATGCGCCTTTAGATAGTCCTGCCGCGCCCGGTCCATGGCTCGGCGCAGCTCCGCGTTCATGCGGCGCTGCTGGTCTTCAATGAAGCCGCGGTTGCGGTCGATGCTGAGCTGCTGGCTCATGGCGCAGAGCATCGCGAGCAGCACGCCGCCCGCGAACCCGGGCGTCGCGCGCTTGAGTCGCCGCGCGCCGGGCGCCGGCGCGGCATCGTCCTCGTCCCGCCAGCCGTGAAGCGTCAGCATGCGGCGCCTGGGCCAGAGCGCCCACGCGGCCAGCAGCAACGCGGCCAGCGCAAAGAGCACGCAGTAGGCCGCGAAGCCCCAATCGTTGAAGGCTTGCATCTCCGCGCCACGGCGGACGGCTTCGATGTGCCGCTCCACGTCGTGGAGCTGGGACGCCTCGATAATCTGCGCAAGCCGTTCGTCCATGTTCAGAAATTCCTGCGCCGGAAGAGCAGCATGGCGGCAAGCAACAACGCGGCCGTGTAAGCGGCTCCGTAGACCATGGCGTTCAGCATCTGCGAAGCCGGGATCGCCAGCGCGCCGGCCGTACCCGCGGCGTTCACGGCCTCCTGCCGCACGTTAAAGTTGTGGAGGTTCGGCATCAGCAGATAAAACGCGTACATCACCTTGCCCACCCACGGCGACGCGTTGCGCACAATTGCCCCGAGGTCCACCATCCATTTCGTGAGCTGCCCCATGGCGAAGAGGGTAGTCGTGAAGATCGCGGAGAGCACCGGCGTGCTCGCGGAGCTGAAGAAGATCGCAATCGCCGTCACGACCATCATCTCGCAGAACGTCAGCGCCACGGCCTGCAGGATCGCGATCCCGATCGGCGCGCCCATCAGCCACAGGTAGCCGAAGAGGATAAGCGAGAGCAGCGCGAGGTTCACGTAAATGGTGAGCAGCAACCCAGCGTACTTGCCGAGGACGAACTGCCAGCGGTCGATCGGCTTCGAGAGGATTGTATAGAGCGTACGCTTGTCGATCTCTTTATAGATCATCCCGGTGCCGATGAAAATCGCGACGAACGCGCCGAAGAGCCAGATCGCGAGCAGGCCCATGTCCGTGGTGATTTTCAGTTCGCCGCCGTAGCTCACCCAACCCACGCCGCGCGAGACGAGAATTAGCAGCAGCGCGAAGAGGGTCAGCACGTACAGGATCTTGTCCCGCACGGCCTCGCGGAAGGTGTTCAGCGCGATGATCAGGACGCTCATTCGGAGCCTCCATGCGCCGGACGCTCCGGAACCTTCGGTGCCTCGCCCGTGACGCGCACGAAGTATTCTTCGAGCGATTCGACGTGCGGCATGAGCAGGCGAATGATGGCGCCCTTAGCTTCCAGAATCGCCTTCGCTTTCTGCGCGGCCTCTTCGCTGTCCACCAGCAGATGGTAGAGCGCGCCGTCGTGCCACGCGCGCCGCGCCAAAGCGGCGGCTTCCGGAATACCCTCCGCCGGCGCGCCCGACGCGGCCAGTTCGACCTCCAGCACGCGGCTGCTCAGCAAAGAATGCAGCGGGCCTTCGGAGATCTTTTTTCCGAGATGAATCACGCAGACACGGTCGCAGATATCGGAGACGTCGCCAAGAATGTGCGAACTGAAGAAGACCGTGCAACCCTTGTCGCGCAGGCCCAGGATCGCATTGCGTATGTCGCGGCGGCCGAGCGGGTCGAGCCCGGACATCGGTTCGTCCAGGATCACCACGGGCGGCTCGTGCAGCATCGCCTGCGCGAGCCCCAGGCGCTGCCGCATGCCCTTGGAGAACTGGCGCATCGGCACGTCACGCGCATGGCCGAGTCCGAAAAGTTCGATCAACTCGGCCGCCCGCTTGCGTCGGTTCTCGCGCGGCATGCCGGAGAGCTGGCCGTAGAAATCGAGCGTCTCCGCCGCGGTGAGGTACTCGTAGAAGTAGGGATTCTCGGGCATAAAGCCGACTTTTTCGCGCGCGCCGCGCTCGCGGATATCGGCGCCCAGCACCCACGCGCGTCCGGAGGTGGCGTACTGCAAGCCGACGAGCGTCTTGATCGCGGTCGTCTTCCCCGCCCCATTCTGCCCGAGAAAGCCGAAGATCGAGCCGCGTGGGACTTCCAGATCGAGGCCTTCGAGCGCGATCTTCCGCTTCTGGAAGATGCCCGGATTGTAGACCATCCGCAGTCCGGCCATCCGAATCGCGGGCGCCTCTGTCGAAGATTCGGCCAAGTGTTGCGCTCCATACAGGCGAAAGGCAGCCTGGGGTGGAAGCAAACGGCAAGCCCAGCGCCGGTTCGTCCAAGTTTCAGAGACGCGTCTAAGCTTAGCGGCATCCATCCGGTTCGTCGCTGACAACTTCCGTCAACAAAAACTGTCAGTCACGAAGTGGCGTGTGCCAATTTGCGGCGGGAAAGGGAACCCGAAATCCAACTCGATTTCAGCGGCACAAAGTATTTTGAAGCTCGATCTTCGCGGCGCGTCCTTTTGGTTTCCCGCCGCCGCGCGCCGCTTTAGCCCTTCCGCTTCGAATACACCTTCTCGGGATCCATCAGCTTGCGGCCCACGTTGACGACCTTGCCGTCCCGGGCGACGTGGTTCGAGAAGCACGAACGATAGCCCAGGTGGCACGCGGCCTTCACCTGCCTGACCTGCGTGACCAGCGCGTCGCCGTCGCAATCGACGTACAGATTGTCAAGCGCCTGCTCGTTGCCGGACTCCTCGCCCTTCTTCCAGAGTTTCTTGCGCGAGCGCGAGTAGTAATGCATCACGCCCGTCTTCAGCGTCATCTCGAGGGCTTTGCGGTCGGCATGCGCGAGCATCAGGATGTCGCCGGAGAGGCTGTCCTGGACCACGACGGTCACGAGGCCGCTCTCGTCGAACTTCAACGCATCCAGAAAGCCTTTAACGCTTGGCGTGGACGGCAGCCGGTCGGAAAAGTTATCGGAACTCATGTTCTTCTGTTTCATCCTCGATGGATCGCACCACGACGCTGCGTAACGTACGGGCACCGCGCCCGGAACCAAGGGCATTTTCAACCCACGTCCACGCGACCTAGGCGTTCATCCTTCAGGAACACTTCGCCTACGCGCCGCTTGAGCGCCGCGTGCGGAGCCGCCACGAGTTCCGGGTCCTGCCGCACCAGCGCGAAGGCGTCGTCGCGCGCCTCCTGCAGCAATCGCTGGTCGCGAAGCAGGTCGGCGACGGTCAGTTCCGGCAAGCCGGATTGCTCGGTGCCGAAAAACTGCCCGGGCCCGCGTAGGCGGAAGTCCGCCTCCGCGATCTGGAAGCCGTCGTTCGTCGAAGCAAACGCCTTGAGGCGGTCCTTGCCGCCGTCGGTCGTCGGTGCGCCGAAGACCAGGCACCAGCCTTTCAAACCGCCGCGCCCGATACGGCCGCGCAGTTGGTGCAGGCTGCTGAGGCCGAAGCGTTCCGCGTTCTCGATCAGCATCACCGTAGCGCTCGGCAGGTCGATGCCGACCTCGATCACCTGCGTGCTCACGAGCACGTCCGCCTTGCCCTCGCGTAACATGCGCAGAATGCGGTCCTTGTCCTCGGAAGGCATGCGGCCGTGCAGATCGAGGATGCGCAGCGTTGGGAGGTGCTCGCGCAGCCGCTTCACCTCTTCCTCGACGCCTTTCACTTCGGACCAGAGGCCCTTCGGCGCTTTTTTTGAAGTCGGCTTCTTCGTATCGCTGGCTTCGGCCGCCGCGACGCCGTCGCCCTCGATGCGCGGCAGCACCACGTAGCTTGAATGGCCCGCGCGGGCCTCGCTTATAATCAGCTTGTAGACCTTCGCGCGGTCGGCCTCCTTCACCAGCTTCGTGACGACCTCGCCGCGGCCCGGCGGCAGCGCGTCGATAATCGAGAGGTCCAGGTCGCCGTAAAGCGTCAAGCTGAGCGAGCGCGGAATCGGCGTGGCCGTCATCACGAGCACGTGCGGCGCCTTGCCCTTGGCCCGCAGCGTCCGGCGCTGCTCGACGCCGAACTTGTGCTGCTCGTCCACCACGGCCAGCGCGAGGTCTTTGAAGCGGATGTCGGGTTCGAGCAGCGCGTGCGTGCCGACGGCGATGTGGATCGCGCCGGCCTCGAGTTCCGCGAGGAATGCGCGTCGCTCGGCCGCCGCCGCGCCGCCGCGCAGGATGCCGATGCGCACCCGCGAGCCTTCGAGCAATTTCGAGAACGTGCGCAGGTGCTGTTCGGCGAGCACTTCCGTCGGCGCGAGCAGCACCGCCTGCGCGCCGTGCGCCACGGCCAGCAGCATCGCGGAGAGCGCCACCGCGGTCTTGCCGCAGCCGACATCGCCCTGGAGCAGCCGGTTCATCGGCCGCGCGCCTTCCAGGTCAGCGGCGATCTCGCGGAACGCCCGCGCCTGCGCCGGCGTAAGTTGAAACGGCAGCCGCGCGTCGATGCGCTGCTGGATCGCGGGCGTGAGCGGCAGCCGCCGCGCGGCCTCGTGCTTCGCGACCTCCTCACGCCGCAGCGCCACGCCCAGCGAGAGCACGAACAGTTCTTCAAAAGCCAGCCTGCGCCGCGCCTGTTCGACCTCCGCGGAAGATTCGGGGAAATGGTAGCGCCGCACGGCCTCCGGCAGCGCAAGCAACTCGCGTCCCTTGCGCAAGCCCTCGGGCAAGTCGTCCTTCAGTCCGGCGGCGGCGCCGTCTTCAAGCGCGCGCCAGACCAGCCGCCGGATGAACGCCTGGCTCAGCCGGACTTCCGGCGGCTCCGTCCCGTCGGGCCGCCGTTGCTTGGGGCGCAGCGAGTAGATCGGAACGATCCGGCCGAAACTCGGCGAGGCCGGGCCCGCCGAGGAAGCCGCCGCGACCTCTTCGTCATCGGCCTCGCCGGAGGTCAGGATCTCGAAGTCGGCGTTGGAGAGTTCCCGGAGGCCGCGCTTGTTCTTGGTGATCTTGCCCGAGAAGAACGCCCAGGCCATCGGCGGCAGTTTGTCCGCGACGTACGGGTTCCACCACACGCCGTCGATGCATCCGGACTCGTCCTGCAGCGTCGCGATGACGATCTCGCGTCCCGGCGCCACCCGGCGGCTCGTCATGTCGACGATCTGCGCGCGCACGTTGGCTTCCTGGCCCAAACGCAGGCGGTCGATGGGCGTGACACTCGCGCGATCCTTATGCGCGCTGGGAAAGAAGTAAAGCAAGTCGCGGACGGTCTTGAGCAGCAGGCGTTCGAGCAGTTCGGCGCGCTTGGGGCCGACGCCCTTCATGAACTGCAGCGGCCGGTCGAGCAGGTCGCGCGAAGCGGAGGGTGCGGGTGCGGACATGCGTGGCGAGCCTAACAGGAACCGGCGCGGAGGCGAGTCTGGGAACGGCTTCGGCAGCCGGAAAAGTCCTGGCAAGGCCGGGATTGACGCGCCACGCCCTCCATATACACTGTATATCCGTTGTGGTAACAGGAGGCCAGCCCATGACCAAGACCTTGACCAAGCACGGCAACAGTCTTGCCCTGGTGATCGACCGGAGCGTACTGGACTTGCTCAACATCGACGCGGCAACGCCGTTGGAGATCAACACCGACGGCAAAGTCCTGATCGTCTCGCCGGTTCGGGACGAGAAACGGAACAAACTCTTCAAGAAAGCGCTCGCCGGAGCCAACAAGCGATTTGGCCGCATGCTCAAGCGCCTCGCGTGACCGCATGCCACCGGTCTTTCTCGAACTCACGGAAATTCTGGAGATACACCGGGACCAGATCGAACGGTACGGCGGTAGCTCCGGCATTCGCGACATGAACCTTCTCCAGTCCGCCGTAGCCATGCCGCAGGCATCCTTCGGAGGGCAATTCCTGCATGAATTTCCGTTCGCGATGGCCGCAGCGTATCTGTTCCATCTCGTCCAAAATCACCCGTTCATCGACGGCAATAAGCGCGTCGGCGCAGTCGCTGCAATTGTCTTTCTGGTCATAAACGGCATCGAGCTTGCTGCGGATGAGGACGAATTTGAGAAACTCGTCCTCAAGGTTGCACAAGGTCAGGCGGATAAGGCGGCGATTACAGCCTTTCTCCGCGAGAATGCTAAGCCTCCGCGCCGCCCCTCTTCTTGATTTTCACCCCCGCTGCCGCTACGGATAGATGCAGCTTTCTCACCCGCTCGCGGGTTTCTCTTGGAGAACGATTATGGATATCGACGAAGCGTTGCTCGAAGCCGAAGACAAGATGATCAAGACCTGCGCCGATTACGACGGCTTTCTTAAAGGCGTGCGCACGGGCCAGGCTTCGGTGGAAGTCTTCGACCGCGTCCACGTCGATATCCCCGCCTATGGCGGCATCGTGCCGCTCAAGTCCGTCGCGGTGATCTCGCGGCAGGACGCGAGCATGATCATCATCAAGCCTTTCGATCCGAAGACGCTGAAGGAGATCGAGAAGGCCATCTCGGCCGCGGACATCGGCATCACGCCCACGAACGACGGCAAGATCCTCCGCTGCGCCTTCCCCGCCATGTCCGAAGAACGCCGCAAGCAGACCGTCAAAGCCATCAAGGAACGCCTCGAGCAGCACAAGATCTCCCTGCGCAACGAACGCAAGGACGCGCTCAAGCATATCGAAGAAAACAAGGGCAAAGCCGGCGTGAGCGAGGACGCCCTCGCCAAGGGGAAGGACGACGTTCAAGCCCTCGTCAAGCAGTACGAAGGCCAACTCGACACCGCGTTCGAAAAGAAGTCGAAGGAAATCATGACGGTGTAGGCCACCGGGAAGTTCTCTGTGCGCTCCGTGTTCTCTGTGGTTAAATAGAAATCATGTCCACTGCCCTGCTCATTGTCGATCACGGCTCCAAGCGCGACGAAGCCAACCGCATGCTCGAAGACGTCGCCACGATCCTGCGCCAGAAGCGCGCGGACCTGATCGTCCATATTGCTCACATGGAACTGGCGGAACCCTGCATCGCGCAGGGCTTCGAGGCGTGCGTCAAAGACGGCGCGACCGAGGTCGTCGTCCATCCGTACATGCTCTCGCCCGGCCGCCATGCCGCGAAGGACATCCCGGCCATGGCCGCGGAGGCCGCGGGCAAGTTTCCCGGCGTGAAGTGGCGCTGTACGCAGCCGCTTGGATTGCACGAGAAGATCGGCGACGTGGTCCTGGAGCGCGCGGGGCTTCTCTAGCAAAAAGCTCCTTTCGCAGCCTTCTAACTCAAAATAAGCGCAAGTCTTACCTCGGGATATTAGCATTCGTTCATGTGCATATGATATGCTGAAGCGAACGAATGAAGGAACCAAGCGCTTCGTTCGTTCATATCTTTGAAGGACGTGTGTTGGACGGTTCTCAATCTCTTGGGCCCGCTGGTACTTGGCGGCAGCCGTACATCCGCAGCCCCCGGTGCCAGCCGGGCCCAGGCTCCAAGACACGCACCGATTCAGCGTTCTCGCGCGCCGTACTTCCCTCCATTTGGGTGAGAAGCCTGGCGCGCCGCGAGCGTGCAGAGTGCGCGGAGCGTCAGCGTACGTTGAGAGCGGCTTGGCCGCTGAGAGCGTAGAGTGGCGGAGCGCGCAGGGTGCCCGGTGGCGTGCGGATTTCCAGAGTTCGCGTGCGGACTCTTGCGATCCCGCGCCACTTTTTTTGGTTGGCTGGCTTTTTAGCGGTGAACCAGTCAACCAGCAGTCCCGTCGCTTCCCTGGAGCTCGATCAGGTTCCCGTCCGGATCGCGGATAAAGAAGCGGTCCACGCCCGGGATCTTGGTCTGGTCCCACTTCACATCCTGGCCTTGCCCTTCAAAATACTTGGCGGCCGCGTGGACGTCGCTCAGCCAGAGCGCCAGGTGGCGGCTCGAGAGCGGGTCGGCTTCCTTGCGCCAGACGAGATGGATCAGCGTCGGACCGGCATCGTACCAGGCCCCGGGAAAGACGAACGAGGCCGGGCGCGGGACCTCTTTTAGGCCCAGCACCTCGGCGTAGAAACGCTTGGCGCGCTCCACGTCGGTAACGTTGACGGTCAGATGGTCGAGGCGTTCGACGCGAATCGGATGCATGGTTCACCGCCGCCAATCAGCCGCAACAATAAAAAAGGGGCAGACATCGCTGTCTACCCCGACTCGTTCCCGGCACAAGGTTCCCAGCGGCGCTGCGGGCGTTAAGCCGATTTGCTCGCCGTCTTCAACCGCTCCACGGCCAAGGCCAGGCGGGCCTTCTTGCGGTCGGCGCGCGCCTTGGGGATGGCGTTCTTGCGGGCCGCCCGGTCGAGCGCGCTCCAAACCTTGGAGAGCGCCGTCTGGGCGTCGGCCGGCTTTTCTTTCAGAACCTTGTCGAAGGTCTTGAGTTCCTTCTTGAGCGTGCTCCGGTTGAGCTTATTGTGGAGCGCCCGCACCACGTTCTGGCGTTCGCGCTTGTCGGCGCTTAACGAATGACCCATGTCTTCCTCTTCCTCTTCTCTTTCTCAAGGGCCGCTGCGTATGCGCGGCCGTTACCGGGTGTCGCGCCTCTCGCGGAGGCCCGGAAAGTTCCCTGATTTACTGGCGAACCGGGCTCGGGTCAAGGACAGCGGCGCGTTGCTACTTGGTCTCGACCAGTTCGGCCAAGGCGGCCTCGGGCGTGGCGTAGACCGAAGGCGGGTTCTCGTGGCCCAGGTTCTCGATCAGCTTCTGCACGCCCTTGCGGAGGTTGCAGATGCCGAAGCGGACGTTCTCGCTCACGCACTGGTCGCGGAAGATGCACAGTTCCTGCATGGCGCGGCTGGCGAGGTTCTGCACGCGGCCCATGTCCAGGACGATGGCTTTCGGCTTCTGCTCGATGAGCTTCTTGAGATGCTGGTTCAGCAGCGCAACGTCGCTCGCGCGGTCGGGGTCGGCCACCAGCGCCACGATCACGCCCTGCTGCTTCTTCAATTCGAAGAACCCGTCGCCGCTGGTCTCGGTCATCTTCTCGGGGATCGCGGGCATGAAGTCGGTCTGCGTCGGGTCGAGAATCTTAGTCGAACCCGAAGGCCCCGGTTCTTCCTCGTCGAACTCCACCGCGACCGTCTCGGTGACCGACGAGTTGATCAGCGCGCGCATCTCGCCCACGCGTTTGCGTACTTTATCGGGGTCCTCGATGGAGGAGCACGTCTCTTGGATCTTGCGCAGGTCGGTGTAGGTGCCGCTTAGGAGGGGTTCTTGGGTGCGGTCGGCGTTGACGAGGACCAGTTTCCAGCCGGAAGTGAACGGCTCGCACTGCCCCAGCACCACTTCGCCGCGGTCGTCGAACTCGGGGTCTTTGGTGATAATCAGGAGCCTGCGGTGCATACCGGAAGTTCCGTTGCCTCACGAGGTTCGGGCCGCGAAACGCTTCGCAGGTGCCGGCAGGCCATACGTATAATACTCATAATATGCTCCTTGTGTTCCTTCAAGACTCTTTTGAATCGGCTTTTGCTCCGGCCGGCTCGCGCGATTTCTCCTTCAAGTCCTCTTTGGACGCAGGCGCAGGCGGGCTGGACGCGGCGTCCGGCTTCACCGCGCCTTCGGGTTGCGGCGCGTGCAGACGGAAGAGCCGCGCCACCCACTGCGCGGCCGTCGCGCCGTCGCCGTCCCGGGCGGACTCCTTTAAGGTCGCAAGTGCGCCGTGAAGCAGCTTGGACTGGAAGCGGTCGAAGGCGCGCTCGATCCGCTCCATGGCCTCCGCGTCGCCGATTCCGGCAGAACACAGCGCCTCGATTTCGGCCCGCCGCATCTCGCTCACATGCGCGACCAGCATCCGCGCGGTCTCGCCGGGCAGCGGCTCCGCGAGCTCGTTCAGGATCGAGCGCGCCTCTTCCACCAGTTTCGGACGCCAGCTTCCGGCAATCTTCTCGCGCTGCTCGCGGCCTTCGCCGGCGACGGCTTCCAGGTCGTCAATGTCGTACAGGAACGTGTCCGTGCGCTTGTTCGCTTCCGGCTCCACGTTGCGCGGCACCGAGATATCGATGATGAAAAGCGGCTTGCCGTGCCGCGCGTGCTGGGCGCGCTCGACGTGCTCCGCCGTCAGGATGTAGTGCGGCGCGGCCGTGGAGACCAGCACGATGTCGGCTTGGGCGAGATGCTCGGGCAGTTTCTCGAACGGCGCGCAGCGCCCGCCTTCGGCCTTGGCGAAGGCCTCCGCGCGTTCCAGCGTCCGGCTGGCCACGACCAGGTCGCTCACGCCCGCGGCGCGCAGCGAGCGCACGATGCCCTGCGCCATCTCGCCCGTGCCCAGCACCAGCGCGCGCGCGCCACGCAGGTCCTCGAAGATCTTTTCGGCCAGTTCCACCGCCGCCGAACTGACCGACGCCTGCACGCCGCTGAGTCCGCCCTCGCCGCGCAACTCTTTCGCCAGGAAGAACGAGCGCTCGAAGATCTGCCGCAGCACCGGGCCCGCGGCGCCCGCCTCCGCCGCGATGCGGTAGGCCTCGCGCGCCTGGCCCAGAATCTCCGTCTCGCCCAAAATCTGCGAATCCAGCGAGGCCGCGACTTCGAACAGGTGTTCCACGGCCTCCGCGCCGCGCCGCTCGTACAGCGCGCCCGCGAACTCGGCCTCGTTCACCCCGTGGAACGAGGCGAGGAACTTCCGCAAGCCGGACGCGTCCGCCGCGGCGCCGCCCGCCGCGTAGATCTCCACGCGATTGCAGGTCGAGAGAATCGCGGCCTCGTGGAACCCGGCCGGCCCCGTGAGCTGCCCGAGCGCGTGCGGGATATCTTCCACGCGGAACGCGAGCCGCTCGCGCAGCGCCACGTGCGCTGTCTTGTGGGACAGGCCCACCAGGAGGAACGCAGGTGCGGCGCTCATGAGCGGCACCCGAGCTCAGGCGCCTCTACGCTCGTGCGCGCGCCGCGCGCATCCGCCGGCGCTGAGGCCGCGCCTTGGCGCGGAGCGGCCTCCCGGAACGGATGCGCGAGCAGGAACGTTGCAACCACCAGCACCGCGCCGAACAGCACCGTCTTGGCCGAAGCCCGGCCGACCAGCCGCCCGCTCAGCCGGCCCACCAACAGCACCAGAAAGACCAGCCACGTGGCCTGCGTCGCCAGGATCTTCGGTTCGAGGTACCACGTCTCGCCGCCGCCGTAGTGCTTGGCGAGGAACGCGCCCGTGCCCACGGCCAGCGTGAAGAGCGCGAACCCGGCCCACGTGCAGAGCAGCGCCGCGCGGTCGAGCTTCTGCAAACTGGGCAGGCTGCGGAAGAGCACTCCGAACATCTTGCGCTTCAGCAGCCGGTGCTCTTCCAGGTACAGCACGCTTGCCGCGCAGGCGGTGAGAAAGAGGCCGTAACCCATAAAGGCACTCAGGATGTGGACCGGAAGCAACGGGTGCGCGGCCGCCGCCGCGGCCGGAGGCTCGCCGGGCTGCGTCGTGAAGTGCGAGGCCGCCAGCAGCGCCGCAGCAATCGGCAGGATCAGCGCGCCCAGCGAGCGCATGCCCAGGCCCGCCAGCAGCGCGAGATACCCGATGCCCAGCGCCCAGGAGAAGAGCCATAGGGTCTCCGCCGCACTGGTGAAGAAGTGCGTCGAACTGTTCGCGCAGTGGACCCCGATCCCAATCGTCTGGAGCAGGACCGCCGCGATCACCGCGAGATGCTGCCAGGGGCCTTCGCGCAGGGAACTCCAGCGCAGGCCGCCCAACGCAACGCCCGCGCCCACGGCGTATGCCAGCGCGGATAAGAGGAAGAAGTGCTGTGCAGCCATGGCTTGCGGCCGGGACGATGCCTCACGCGCTCCGCGCCGTCACCGTCTCCTTTTTGTTCCGCGGCCGTTGCGCGCGCGCTCGATGAGGCGGTCCATCGCACGCGCGACGGAGGCCGCACCCTTCCGCCGAATACGCACGGCCCAGTCGGCGCGGCCGAGTTCCTTGAGCAGGCGGCGCCGGCGGCGCGGATCGGAAACGGTGGCCACCACCCGCCCGCGCCGCGCTTCCAGGAGCCCTAAAAAATCGGCCCAGGATGAAGCGAGCGTGCGCTCGAGTTCCCGGCGCAGCGCCTTGGCCGCCGCGGCCGAGGCCCCGCCCGTCGAGATCGCCACGCATAGACTACCACGCCGAAAGCTCGCGGGCACCCACAGGTTCCCGGCGTCCGGCGGCGCGGCCACGTTCGTCCAGACCGCGCGTTCGAGCGCCAGCGCGGCAATGCGCGCGTTCAGCCCTGGGTCGTCCGTCGCCGCGAAGACCAGGCACGCCTCGCGCAGGTCGGACTCGCGAAAGCCACGCCGCACGCGCCGGATCTCTTGCATGCGCGCGAGCTCCGGCGTGAAGCGCTTGGAGACGATGGTGATCCGCGCGCCCGAGCGCCGCAGTCCGAGCACTTTGCGCTGTGCGACCGCGCCGCCGCCCACCACCAGCACCGGCAGGCCATGCAGATCGAGAAAGACGGGATAGAGATCGGACCTGCGGCGCGCGCTCATGCGGACACTATAGCCGATCGCATGGCACTCGGAAAGGAACGGCGGGTATTCACCGCAGAGGACGCGAGCGTGGCGTGGAGCGTGGAGCGAAGAGCGAAGAGCGAAGAGCGAAGAGCGAAGAGCGTAAAACGTAATGTACACCAGATACGGCCGCGTATTTTTGCCGTTATTACGTTTTACGCATTACGTTTTATCGTCGTTCACTTCCCTTCCCGCCCCGCGCCGCCTTCGAGGAACATCGGCAGGTAGCGGTACGGCAGCTCGAGGCTCAGCACTGCCAGCCCGGTGAAGACGCCACCGTACGGGT
>JACQFI010000033.1 GCA_016200135.1 Planctomycetota bacterium | reverse complement strand
CGCTTGGCCAAGGATTACGAGAGATTGCCGGCCACCGTTGCGGGTCTGCATTTCGTGGTCTTCTCCTGCGTGATGCTCACACGGTTGGCCGTTGTGATGTCGGAAAGTGCGTAACACGCTCTAGGTCACGCGCAATCGGTCGAGTTCCTCCGCGCTCTTACCGGTGAAGAAGTCCCTGTTCCTGGCAATGAAGGCCTGTTCCTGCTCGGGGACATCCGAGTCCATAAAAATCGCGCTTACGGGGCACTCGGGAATGCAGAGCCCGCAGCCGATGCAGTCGTGCGGATCGATCACGAGCATCTCTCCAGCATCAAAGAAACAGTTCACCGGGCAGACCTTGGCACACGCGGTGTCCTTAGTGCCGATGCAGGGCGAAGTGACGACCATGAAACCCACCATGGCATTCTCCTTTCCTCGGTTCACACTCAAGATTCCAACTGCACGCTCACGATATTGCAAAGGAGATGCCGCGACCTTGTTCCTGTAAGTCCTTTAGAATTAAGCGTCGACAAGTTCAGTAGAAGCAAAAATTCAGTGTATCAACGAAATATAGTTGTTAACATCAAAATAGATATGATGCGTGAAGCCGCGAACAAGACCGTTCAGCAGCTCGAACTGGCCGGCAAGCTGGCCGATGAGATCTGCCGCGGCGTGCCTTTCGACGAGATCTTCAACGGTCTTTATGCAAAACTGTTCGCGCTGATTCCGTGCCAGCGCATCGCTATTGGGTTCCTGCACGCCGACGGAGAGACCATCGTCTTCGGTCCCGTTCGCTCCGGCGGCACCGTTCTGCTCGCCACGGGTTTCAAGGAGCAACTTGGCGCGCTGGCTTTGCGAGATGTGCTCGAACGCAGCCGCACGAAGAACATCCAGGACCTCAAGGCGGCTGCATCTCGCAAACCGTTCTCGAAAGCCTATGCGCTGCTTGTCGAAGAAGGCATGCGCTCTTGCCTGGCCGTGCCGCTGGTCGCGGCAGACCGGCCTTTCGGAACCTTGTTGTTCTCGAGCCGGCAGAAGGAAGCGTTCGCGCGTGAACACGAACCTTTCGCCCGCTTGATCGCCGGTCAACTTGCACTGGTTTTGGAAAAGGGCCGCCTTGTTGGCCGCCTGCAGGCCGGCGGCATCAAACTGGCCGAGAGCAGCAAAGTGAAAGAGCGCCTGCAAGATGAAAATCGGCGACTTCGCGATGCCCTGGCGCGGCCTCCCGATTTAGACGAGCTGGTGGGCGGGAGCCCGGTCTGGCACAAGACGCTCCGGCAGATTGAGTTGGTGGCAAAAGCAGATGCGACGGTGTTGATTCGCGGCGAGACCGGTACGGGCAAGGAACTCGTGGCACGGGCGGTTCATCGGCTCTCGGCGCGCGCCGCGAAACCGTTCGTCGCGGTCAATTGTGCGGCGCTCTCGGCCGAACTGATCGCGAGCGAACTGTTCGGACACGAGAAGGGCGCGTTTACCGGCGCTGTCGAACGTAAAATCGGCCGCATCGAGTTGGCCGAAGGCGGCACGCTTTTTCTAGACGAGATCGGGGATCTGTCCGGCGACTTACAGGTCAAGCTCCTGCGTGTCCTGCAGGAGCGTGAATTCGAGCGCGTTGGCAGCGGCCTTACTTTACGCGCAGACGTTCGCATCGTGGCCGCAACCAACCGGAATCTCGAGCAGGCTCGCGCAGATGGACGCTTTCGCGACGATTTATTCTTCCGCTTGAATGTCTTTCCGCTCCGCGTGCCGCCGCTGCGCGAACGCAAGGAAGACATTGAGCCGCTCTTGAGGCATGTCCTGAAACAATTCGAGCACAGATTGAACAAACGCTTCGATTCGGTTGACCCGCAGACGCTCGAACGCTGCATTGATTACCATTGGCCCGGTAATGTTCGCGAATTGCGGAACCTCGCCGAACGCGCCGCGATTTTGTGCCCGGGTCCGGTTCTCTCGCTTGATCCGATGGCGGACTTTGAAGCGCAAGAAGGCGATCGAGTGCCGGAATCGGGCAAATTGCATGACGTCATCAGGGCGCATCTCATTCGAGTCTTGAAGCGCACACATGGGAAAATTTATGGCGGGGATGGTTCTGCGCGCGCACTAGGCATGAAGCCCACGACGTTGCAGGCGAAGCTGAAAAGGTTCGGGATCGATCGACGGCAGGTGTTGGACCTTTAATGCCCTCTACAGCCAACCTTTGAACCTGCAACTCGTGCACAACTCTACAGCTTTCTTAAAGATACGCCGATACTGGAGTGAAGGGGTTCGGTTTCGGGTTGTCTATTCTGTGCCGGCGCATAAAACAGTAGTTCCACATCAGACGGTGGACTCGGCGAGGGACGGACTTGGCGCGTTGGTACTACTATCCCGGCGATGAGACGAACGTGCTCGAGAAGGTCCGCAACCGGGTCTTCCGCAAGCCCGTGCCCGACTTTCCCAAGACGATCCTCATCGAGACGCAGTTCGGCTGCAACGCGGGCTGCGTCTTCTGTCAGTACCCGCAGCTTAAGGACGAACTGCCGCGCGGGCGCATGTCCAACGCGATGTTCGAGAAGATCGCGAAGGAGTGCGCGGGCCGCGGCGTCGAGCGCTTCATCCTCTGCCTCGACAACGAGCCCCTGATGGATGGCTCCATCGTCGAGAAGTACGCGATCCTCAAGAAGTATTGCCCCGAGAGCGTCCGCAACCTGACCACCAACGCGTCGCTGCTCACGCTCGAGAAGGTCGAGCAGCTCATCGGCGCGGGCGTGGTCAACGAAGTGTTCCTCTCGGTGAACGGCATCACGAAGGAAGTCTACGAGGAACTGATGGTCCTGCCGTTCGAGCGGACGATGAAGAACCTCGACGCCTTCTGCGACTGGCTGCGCGCGCATCCGGACATCAAGCAGAACCTGCGCGTGCGCGTGAACGTGGTGAAGACGCGCCGCGTCGCTCCAGAGATCGCGCAGATGAAGGCGCGCTGGGAGGACAAAGAAGGCTTCGAGCTGCACGTCATCGACATGGACAACCGCGGCGACCAGCTCGACATGGGCAAGGAAGCGCCGCTCAAGAGCGACGAAGGCGACATGCACCCGAACATCACCTGCCGGCGCCCGTTCCACACGATGGTGCTGACGTGGGAAGGGCAGTCGGTGATCTGCTGCGTCGATTACAAGCGCGAAGTGAAGCTCGGCAATATCCACGAACAGTCGGTCTACGAGATCTGGAACGGCCCCTGGGCGACGCAGCTCCGCAAGGAGTACCTTGCGCAGGATTTCACCCACCTCAAGCCCTGCCGGACGTGCAAGATCAACAGCTAGACTCTTGTGGCGCTCCATTCGCAAAGGTATAGTGAAGTGCAGAGTTAGAGGGCTATACCCATGGTGGCGACGCTTCGAAAATCGGTGACCGTCAAAAAGGGCGGGGTCATTCATATCCGTTCGCCAAAGCTGAGAGGCGGCGAGAAGGCCGACGTGATTGTGTTGGTGAGCGCAGCCAAACCTAAGCGCAAAACCAAGGCGGGAAAAAAATACTCGGCTCTGGATTGGCTGGAGAAGAACGCCGTGAACGATCCGTCGTTGCCCCGCGACTGGGCGCACCAGCACGATCATTATCTTTACGGCACGCCGAAGAAAAAGGACTGACCTTTGTGGCGTCCGTATTCGTCGATACCGCCTATTGGATCGCCTTCTTCAATTCCAACGACATGCTTCATGACCGAGTGCGCCAGTGGAAGGTCTACATCGAAGAAACCGGAACCAAATTGGTTACGTCCGAAGCCGTGCTCTGGGAGTTCATGAATCAAGCGGCGTCGAAACCCGTTCGAATCCAAGCTGCGGGCTTTTATGAACAGTGCTATCGGGACGAGGCCATTACGGTAGTCGCATTCTCTTCAAGGCTCACGAAAGCTTCAGCCCATCTGTATAAGAGCCGGGCCGACAAACAATGGAGCCTCACCGACTGCATGTCTTTTGTCATCATGAAAGAACTGAGGATAGATGCTGCGCTCACCACCGACCGCCATTTTGAGCAGGCCGGATTTCGAGCGTTTTTGAAAGGCGTGCCGCCGCGATGATTCGCCGGACGTGCAAGATCACCAGCTAAGCGATAGACTCTGTTCGTGCGCGAGAAACTCCGCGAATGGGCGCGCGCCCTCAAGTCCCGCTGCGTGGTGCTGATGCTGGCGATGAAGCATCCGCGCACGCCGTGGTACGCCAAGGGCGTCGGCGCGCTGACGCTGCTCTACGCGCTCGCGCCGATCGACCTGATTCCCGACTTTATCCCGGTCATCGGCTACCTGGACGACTTCGTCCTCGTGCCCGCCGGCCTGTGGGTGACGATCAAGCTCGTACCGAACGATGTCTGGGCCGAATGCGAAGCCGAGGCTGCGCGGCGAGAACTTGAGAAACCGCCCAAGGACTGGCGCGGCGTCATTCTGATTGTCTTCCTCTGGATCGCACTCGCGGTGCTGGGCTATTGGCTGATCATGATGAGCTTTTAATATTTGTTGTGCCGTGTGAAATCGGACGCACGATACCGTACCTGGATTTTACGCGCGGCACAGGCGGAGCACGGAATGGGCGAAGACGAAAACAATGCCGGCTGGACGAAGCTCCTCTGGCCGGTCGCGTTCCTAATCGCGGCGGGGCTGTGCGCGTGCAGTTATGCGTATTGGGATCAGCCGCTCGCGAAGTACTTCGACGAACACAAGGACCTGAAGCCGGCGGCCAAGTACCTGACGCTGCTTGGCGACTCGCTCTGGTACCTTCCGACCTCCTTGCTGGCGTTCCTCTATTTTCGATACCGTTCGAAATCGCCGCTCTGGGCCCGGCGCTTTGGCTTCATCTTTCTTACGGTGCTGATCTCGGGGCTGCTCGCGCTCGTGATGAAGGTCTCGCTGGGTCGCGCGCGGCCGGGCGAGTTCCTGGACTCGGGCGTCTACGGCTTCAAGCTCTTCCAGATGAGTCCGAAGTTCCTGTCGTTCCCGTCGGGCCACGGGACGACCTGCCTCGCGCTGGCGTGGGCGCTGAGCTTCATCTTTCCGCGCTGGGGCAAACTCTTCATTCCCCTTGGCGTCGCGTTGGCCTTCACGCGGGTGATCCTGACCGCGCATTACCTCGGCGACGTGCTCGGCGGCATGACACTTGGGACTTTCTCCGCCATTCTGGTAAAGGCTTGGTTCGACCGCATGGCGTGGAGCCTGAGCGCAACCGTAGCTTCCGCCTGCGAACCGATTCCCGAGGCCAAGCCCTCCACCACTTCGGCCGGCTAGACGTTCCATTCCTTACGCGAGACCTCAAGCGGCACCGCGGGCGTCTTGCGCCAGCCGTAATTCGCGAGCGGCGTATCTCCGATCCAACGTTCGTCGAGCGGTTCCGAGACCGGCTGGAAGCGCAGATCGGTGCTGAGGCGGAAGCGCTCCGACATGTTGCTGATTGCGCCGTGCATGGTGAACATGCCGAAGAGCAGCAGGTCGCCCGCGCGGAACGCCGTTGTCTGCCACTGCCCGCCGTAGCGCGCGGTGATTTCCAGCGGATCGTGCGAGAAGAAACTCTCGATGTTGTCGCGGTCCACGTCCGCGCGGCCGTAGGTCTCGCGCACGCGCTGGTAGCTGGGCAGGTTGTGCGAGCCTTTCAACACGGCGAGCGGCCCGTCTTCCAGGCCCACGTCGCCGAGGGGGATCCAGGACGTGAAGAGGCGCACGGTCGTCCCGCGGCCCATATAGACGACGTCGTAGTGCGGGCTCGTGGAGTCGCCCGCGCCGACCGCGCGCAGCCACTTGTAATTGATCGTCATCGCCGGCTCGGCGAAGAAACGGCCGTAGAAATCGAAGAGCGTCTGTGATTCCGCGAGCGCAAGGAAGCCCGGCGAATGCGTGACCTCACGCCGCCCGCCGAGGTACGCGCCTTTGGCGCTCGGTGCGCGGAAGCCATCCATCAGAGCGTGGGAGCGCTCGACCTGGTTCTGCGCGTCCAGGTGTTCGAGGACCGCGCGCCGCGCACCAAGCACTTCGCTTTCTGGCAACACGCCGCGCAGCAGCAGATAACCATCCTCTTCCATGCGCGCGCGGAGGGCGGAGACGTCGTCCAGCAGGTCGTTGGACTCGCGCAAGAGGCCGAGTTCGCGGCCGTCAAGCTTCACGTCGCGCTTGGCGAGGCGCAGTGTGCGACCGTCGAGTTCCAGCCGCTCCGGGGCCGCAGCCTTCGTGGGTGCGCTAAGGGCAGGCATCGTTAAATCTCCTGGGTATAGATGAAGTGCTCTTACTCTATTCGGCCTTGTCCAGCCGATCAGAGAACGTTATCCTATAGAAGCTCTCGAGTACATAGAGGCCCTGCTTAATATTATGGATAAAATGCTCGATAAGAAGGCCCGGTTGCGGGCGGCGCCCCGCCGCCGCGTAGCCTCACGGCCGCCGCCGCTTCCGGGGCCGCCGGGGGCTCCGCCGCACGTGACGCCGGAGCGCGTCTCGCGGTACGAGGTCCCCAGTAAGGCGCACGAACGCTTAGGCCTGTGGGTCAGTTCGGTGGGCCGGCACGTGAATCAGGGCCCACAGACCTTTGTGCGCGACCGCGTGCTGGAATGCTACGCGGGCGTGCTGATCACGCGCGGCGAGGGATTCTACGAGAGCGCCGCCACCGGAAGAGTGAGCGTGCGCGCGGGGACGCTGCTGTGGGTGCTGCCCGGCGTGCCGCACAGTTACTCGGCCCATGAGAGCAGGTGGGACGAGCACTGGGTCGTCTTTGGCGGGCGCGTCGCCGAGGCGTTCGAGCGCCAGGGCTTGATCCTGCACGACCGCCCGGTGGTGAACGTCGGCGCGAACGCCGAGGTCGTGGCGCTCTTTGAGCGCATGCTGCATGTGTTTCTGGCGGGCGGGCCCCTTGCCGTACCCATGGCCGCGGGCCTGGCTTACCAATTGGTCGTGCTGGCCCACGGGCTCTCGACCGGGTTCCTGCAGCGCGGGCCTTCGGCCGATCCCGCGGTCGGCGAGGCCGTGCGCATCATCGAGCGCGACGCCACGCGCAGCGTGCAGCCGCGGGAACTCGCGCAAGGCGTTCACGTGGGGTACTCGACGCTGCGGCGGCGCTTCCGGAGCCAGACGGGATTCTCGATCAAGGAGTACATCCTGCGCGTGCAATTGCGGCACGCGAAGGAATTGCTTGCGGCGACGCGCCTGAGCGTGGACGAGATCGCGCGCGCCTGCGGGTTCGAGGACGCGCTGTATTTCTCGCGCATGTTCAAGCAGAAGACCGGCCTGCCGCCAACGCAGTTCCGGGTCGATGAGTGGAGAACGACTTCACCGCAGAGTCTGCCGAACACCGCAGTAACAAAAAAAGAATAAGTCTATCTCCGTGTTCTCTGTGGTTAAGCGCCGTTCGCGCTACACGCACATCCGCAGCATGGGGTGTTTGAAGTCCACGCGCATCACCTCGCCGTTGCGAGCTGCGGTTCCGGGCGTCATGAAATGGATCGCGAAGGCGCGGCGCTGGCGCGGGGTCGTGTTCGGCGCGGTGTAGTGCAGCGTCTGGCAGTGGTGAAACATGATGCCGCCCGCAGGCAGATCGACGGCGACAGCCTCGTTCACGTCGATGCCTTTGATTTCGAGCAGTGCGTCGGTGGTCTGGTTCTGGTCGTGATGCACGGGCCGCAGATGGCTGCCGGGGATCACTTGCATCGCGCCGTTCTCCTTCACCACATCGTCGAGCGTCATCCAGCACGAAACGAGATTGGCCGGCTGGCATTTCCAGTACGCGTTGTCCTGGTGCCAGGTGACGGCGCCGCCCGTGTGCGCCGGCTTAAAGAGCGCCTGGTCGTGGAAGAGCATGATGTTCGGGCCGATGAAGCACTGCACGATATCCAGGATGCGCGTGTCGTAGATCAGCTTTCGGAACTGAAGATTGCGTTCGCACATCTGCATGATCTGCAGCATCCGTGTGGGCGCATCCTTGCGGTCAGGCTTATTGTCGGAAAGATTGCGGGCGCTGCCGGTCTCCGAGGCCTTGCGGAATTCCGCATCATACTCGTTGCGCAGGACCTCGATCTCCTCGGGCTTCAGGAGCGGCCCGAAAGCGAGGTAGCCGCAGCGCTGGAAGAAATCGAGCTGTTCCTGGTTCAGAACGGGCTGGGGCATGAAACGGATCCTCCGCGGGTAGCCTGCGCTCATAACGTACTTTTCAGAGATCATTTGACCGCAAAACGTCTCCGGAGAGAATGGCCCGTTCGTGCAAAAACATATCTAAAACCGACATGCTCCAGGAGTACGTGACCCATGAAGCGCCTTGAACGGCTGAAGTTCGACTTCCACGGCGCGGGCTGGGCGACGCTGCCGCCGGGTTCGACGTTTGGCCCGCGCGTCCTGAAGGACTACGAGTTTCTCTGGATGGTCGAGGGGGATTCGGTGGCCGAATGGGACGGCAAGCGCTATGCACTGCCGCCGGGCTCGCTCTCGTTGATCCGCTCGGGCACGCGCGACTACTACGAATGGGATCCGCAGGTCAAAACGCAGGGTGTTTATGTACATTTCTATTTTGAACGCAACGGCGCGGAACTTCCGCCCGAGCGGGACTGGCCGGCCGTGCGCATCCTGCCCGAGGGCGACGTGCTCCGCCCGCTCATGCGGCACGTGATGTGGCTGCTGGACCACCGCACGCCCGAGCGCATGGAACTCGCGCAGGGCGCGATGCGGCTGATGCTTGGCGCGTATCTTTCGGGCGATGTGCAGACCGGCGGCGAGGTGGCGTCGAACTTTCCTGCACCGGTGGTCTCAGCCGTTCGCTTCGCAACCGAACGTCTCAGCGCGAGGCGCGCGCCGCCGACGCTGGGCGAACTTGCCCGCGCCGCGCACGTCTCCGACGGGCACCTCGGGCGGCTCTTTCGCACCTCGCTCGGCTGCGGTCCGGTGGAGGCCATGCGCCTGGTTCGCCTGGATCACGCCGCCGCGCTGCTCGCCACGAGCAACCTGCCCGCGAAAGAAGTCGCGCGGCTCACCGGTTTTGCCAATCCGTTCCACTTTTCGCGCTGCTTCCGCGAAGCCTTCGGCCATTCGCCGCGCGCGTACCGCAAGAAGTACGCGGAAGGCAGCGTCGTTCCGAGCACGCGCATGCGCGCCGTGCGCGTAATCGCAAGGCCAGGGTGAAGCCATTTTCGATTTCCGATTTTGGATTTTCGGTTGAACGGCAACAAAACGGTCCCGGGTAAATCCGGGGCCGCTCTTTTCTGGTCAGATGCCATTCAATCTAAAATTGGAAATGGTCACACGCCCCACTCTTTGCGCGCCTCTTCCATGGTCTTCGTCTTGCCGACGTTCCAGCCGTAGTGCGCGATGGGATTCTTGCCGACCCAGCGTTCGTCCACGGGGTCCGAGGCCGGCTGGTAGCGCGTGTCGCAACTCAGGCGGTAACGGTTGGTCATATTGTTGATGCTTCCATGCATGGTGAACATGCCGAAGATCATCACGTCGCCCATCTGGAATTCGCCGGTGAGCCACTGTCCGCCAAAGCGATCGACCATCTCGATGGGGTTGTTCGAGAACGAGCCCTGGACCTTGTCGCGGTCCACGTCCATCTTGCCGTAGGTCTCGCGGAGCTTGCGGTAGGCTTCGAGCTTGTGCGAGCCCGAGAGGACGGCCAGCGTGCCGAGTTCGAGCGGGATGTCGCCGAGCGGGGTCCAGCAGGTATGGAGCCGGCCCGAACCGCGGCCCATGTAGACGACGTCGTAGTGCGCGCCGGTGTTGTCGCCGGGGCCGACGGCGCGGAGCCACTTGAAGTCGAACGTGAGCGACTTCTCGCCGAAGTAACGGTCGAAGAAACCCATGATCTCGGGCGAGTCCACTACGCCGAGGAATTCGGGCGTGTGCGTGATCGCCTGCGCGCCGCCGAGGAACTTGCCGCCGGAGCCCTTCTTCACCACCGCATCCATGACCGGGAAGTCGCGATCGATCTGGCCGTTCTTGTCGAGGTTCTCGATCAGCATGTGCCGCGCGGCTTCCACGTTGGAGCGCTTCTGCAGGCCGCGCAGGAGCAGGTAGCCGTCCTCGTCCATGCGGGCGTGCAGCGCCTGGACGTCGTTGAGGATGTCGTTGCTGTCGCGCAGTAAGCCGAGGTACTTGCTGCCGAACTCCATCTCGTGCTTACCCATCTTGACCGTGGACTTCGTGGCCGTGGACATCGTGGTTCGCGCCTCCGGGGGTAACTGGACGAAATGACCTTTTGCTTGCATTCAATCGTTACAGCTTTCATACTATTTATCATGGCATACAGCCGGGGCCATGGACCCGGTGCTCCATTTGCCTGGACTTATTGCTCAAATGGCGAAGCCCACCAAGTTCCTCCCCGAATTCGTGAAAACCACGGACGCTCGGCCGCTTACGCCGCAGCATGGAGCACGGTACGAGATCCCCAGCGCCCAGCAGGAGCAGATCGGCCTATGGGTCAGCGGAGTGGGGTACAGCGTGAGCAACGGCGGCGCGACCATGAACCGGACGCTGGGCACCTACGCGGCCGTGCTGGTGACGGGCGGGCGGATGTTCTTCGAGAGTGCGCCCACCGGCCGGCACACGGTACTTGCGGGAACGCTTTTCTGGCTCTTCCCGACGATCGCGCACAGCTACGGCGGAGAGGGGGGGGCCTTTGCCGAACGCTGGATCCTCTTCGGCGGAAAGGTCGCGGACGACTTCGAGCGGCAAGGCGTGCTCGCGCCGGCGCGCTGCCTGGTGCCGTTCCGCGAGAACCACGAACCCGCGCGCCTCGTCGAACACGTGCAGGAGACCTTCTTCAAAGGCGGCCCACTGGCCGTCCCGCTGGCCTCAGCGCTGCTCCACCAGCTCATCGTGACCATGCACGGCATCGCGACGGGTTTCTCCGGTGCGGGCGAGAACGCCGACCCCGTGGTCGCGCAAGCGCTCGCCATCGTCGAGAAGGAATCCACGGGCGGGCTGCTGCCGGAGACGCTCGCCGAGCGCCTCCACGTGGGCTATTCAACTTTGAGGCGGCGCTTCAAGCAGCAGACGGGCTACGCCGTGAAGGAGTACATCCTGCGCGTGCAGTTGCGGCGCGCGAAAGAGTTGCTCGCGTTCACCAAGATGCCGGTGGAGCAAGTGGCGGAGGCGACTGGCTTCGCCGATCCGTTCTACTTCTCGAGGCTCTTTCGCGAGCGCGAGGGCGTGCCGCCGAGTGTGTTCCGCACGCATCAGACGAGAGAGCTTGAGTAGAGCGTAGAGCGTAGAGCGTAGAGCGTAGAGCGTAGAGCGTAGAGCGTAGAGCGTAGAGCGTAGAGCGTGAGTAGACTTCTTGGAACTCCAAGTTGCTGCATAAAAAAAAGAAGGGCTGGCAAGCGCCAGCCCCTGATTCCTGGGTCCTAAATCCTTTCCTGCCCTTAAGGGATGCGGATCTTAGTTCCGACGTTCACCTTGTTGGGGTCGGAGAAGTTGTTGGCGGCGATGAGCTGCTTGGGCGGAACGTTGAACTTGCGCGCCACGCCGTAGAGTGTGTCGCCCTTCTGCATCACGTAAGTCTTGCCGTGCGCGTCGCTCGGGACGGGAACGGTTTCTGCAGGAGCGGGCGCGGCGGAGGGGATGCTCGGCAGCGGCGTGCTGCTGCCGACCTCGCGGTTATCCATGGAGCCCGCCTTCTCCGCCGGGACGACGGTCGCGGCCATGGAGGCCTGGGAGCTCTCGACGCGCACGGGCGCAGCCAGCGAAGGCGGAGGCGGCGACTGCGCGCCCGCGGCGTGGCTTCCGCCGCAGCCGGTGCTGGCGACCGCAGCCAGCGCGAAGACGGAGAGCAGGGCAGCGCGTGCGACGTTAGCAGCGGAAATCATGTTTGGAATCCCCCTCGCGGACGGTTCGGTGATACGTAGTTGGATGGCGGTCGCGGCAAGCCCCACGCCTGCCCGCGGGTCAGACGCATTTTGTATCGGCGAGCCTATAAGGAGACTTGAGCGGAAACGGGAACACCTATTTTGGATTTTGGAATGGGGATTTTGGATTCAAACAGGGCGGCGAACGTCAATTGCAGCTACTTTTTAGCGCCTTCCGCCTGCGTCACCACCACTTGCGCAGGGCGCAAGATCAAGCCCTTCCACAGGTAGCCGGCGCGGAACTCTTCGACGACCGTGTTGGGCTTCTCGTCCTTCTTCGGGTCGGCCGGGCGTACGTGGACGGCCTCGTGCCGTGTGGGATCGAAGGGCTGGCCGACGGACGGTATGCGCTCAAGCCCGCGGACCTGCAGCATCTGACCCATGGACTCGCCGATCATCGCCAGCGCCTGGCGAACGGTGTCGAGGTTCGCCTTGTCCGAACGCGCGTCCTTGAGCGAGAGCTCCAGGCTGTCGAGGATCGGGAGCATGTCGCTCACGTAGCCGCGCAGGGCCTGTTCTTCGGCGCGTTTGAGGTCCTTGCGCGCGCGGTCCTGATAATTGAGGAAGTCGGCCTTGGCGCGCGTTGCGTGGTCCTTGAACTGGTCGCGCTCCGTAGTGAGTGTCGCGAGCTGCTTCGAGGCTCCCGCGCCACTCTCGCTGGCGCGCCGCACGAGGTCTCGCACGCTCGCCTGCTGCGCGCGCACTTCGGCCAGATCCGCGCTGTTGGGCATGTCGCCGAACCCGCGGCGGAAGAACTTCTCCAGCGCCGCGCAGAACTCCTCGGCCTCGGCGGCCAGGCTCTCCACGGTATCGGCCTTCGGCGTCTCCGGGGGCGTCTCTTTGGTTGCGTCTGCCATGGTCACGAACCTCGAACGGTGCGGCTAAATGGAGCGGCCTGCGGCCGGGCTGAACTTTCGCAGGCAAGATGCCTGCGCTACGAACGACGGGCAGGCTGGAAGCCTGCGGTACGAACTACTCCTCGCCAAAAAAGTCCTTCAGCTTGTCGATGAAGCTCTTTGAACTGTGCGGCTTGACGTTCACTTTTTCCAGCGCGGCCAGCTTGCGCAGGAGTTCTTCCTGCTCGGTCGTGAGTTTCTGCGGCGTCTCGACGACCACACGCACGAACAGGTCGCCCTTGCCGTAGCCGTGGACGTCGGGCATGCCGAGGCCGCGCAGGCGCAGGAGCTGCCCGGACTGCGTGGACTTGGGCACCGGAAGCTTTACGCGGCCTTCGAGCGTGGGGACTTCGATGTCGCCGCCCAGCGCCGCCATGGTGAACGGTACGGGCATCTCGATGAGCAGGTCGCGGCTGCGGCGTACAAAGTACTCGTGCTCGCGCACGCGCACAAAGACGTACAGGTCGCCGCGCGGGCCGCCGTGCTCGCCCGGTTCGCCTTCGCCGGAGAGCCTCACGCGCGTGCCGCTCTCGATACCTGCCGGAATCGGAACTTCCAGCCGGATCTTCTTGCGTTTGCGCCCGCTCCCGCGGCAAGTTGCGCAGGGCGATTCGATGGTCTCGCCGCGCCCGCCGCAGCGCGGGCAGGCGGTTTTCATGGTAAAGAAGCCCTGGCTGCGCGCGACGTAGCCTTGCCCGCGGCAATAGTTGCACGGCGCCGGCTTGGTCCCGGGCTTCGCCCCATTGCCGTTGCAGGTCTCGCAGAGTTCGTCGCGGGAGATCTCGACGGTCTTCTTGACGCCCTTTGCGGACTCTTCGAGGTCGATCTCCATCTCGTAGCGCAGGCTTGCGCCTTGGCCCGCACCGGCGTAACGGCCGTCGGCGCCGCCGAAGAGGTCGTCGAAAATGCTGCCGCTCGCGCCGCCGCCGCGCCCGCCGAAAAAGCTGGAAAAGATGTCCTCGACGGAGACGCCGGAGAAATCGGGTCCGCCCATGCCCTGCATGCCGTCGTGGCCGAACTGGTCGTACTGGCGGCGTTTCTGCTCGTCGCTGAGCACCGAGTACGCCTCGGCGATCTCCTTGAACTTCTCCTCGGCTTCCTTCTTGTTGTCGAGGTTCTTATCGGGGTGCCACTTTTTCGCGAGTTCGCGGAAGGACTTCTTGATGTCCTCCGGCGTGGCGTCTTTTTTGATGCCGAGCACTTCGTAGTAGTCGCGCTTGTTGGTCTTCGCCACGGGCATGATTCGATTTTAGATTTTGGATTTTAGATTTTGGATTTCATGCTAGGCGGAGGGCTGGCCTCGTCCAATCCAAAATCGGAAATCGGAAATCCAAAATCACCTCCCTTTAAGCAAACGCCCCTCCCGCCGCTTCTTTCGCGGACCGGGAGGGGCGTTCGAGTTCCCTTTTTGTCCGCGCTTAGTGTGTCGCGCCGGAGACCAGTTTCTTGCCCTGGTCCTCGGCCTTGAACTCCGTCACCATCGTGTCCACGGTCAGTAGCAGGCCCGCGACGGACGCGGCGTTCTGCAGCGCGCTCTTCACGACCTTGGCCGCGTCCACGATGCCGCTCTTCAGCAGGTCTTCGTACTCGCCGGTGGCGGCGTTGAAGCCGTTGCTGCCCTTCGCTTCCTTGACGTGCTCGACCACCACCGCGCCGTCGTGCCCGGCGTTGTCGGCGATCTTGCGCAGCGGATGTTCGAGCGCCTTGGAGACGATGTCGGCGCCGTACTTCTCGTCGCCCCGGAGCTTGGCCTTGGCCTTCTCGACCGCCGCCTGCGCGCGCAGCAGCGTGACGCCGCCGCCGACCACGATGCCTTCCTCGGCCGCGGCCTTCGCGGCGTTCACCGCGTCGTTCACGCGCTCCTTCGTCTCCTTCATGGCCGACTCGGTGGGCGCGCCGACGCGCACTTGCGCGACGCCGCCGGCGAGCTTGGCCAGGCGTTCCTGGAGCTTTTCCTTATCGTAGTCGCTCGTGGTGGTCTCGATCTGGTGCTTGAGCTGCGCCACGCGCGCGGTCACGTCGGACTTCTTGCCCGCGCCTTCGATGATCGTCGTATTGTCCTTGTCGATTTCGACGCGCTTGGCGCGGCCGAGGTCGGCCAGTTCGACGTTCTCGAGCTTCAGGCCCAGGTCTTCGCTGATGAACTTGCCGCCGGTGAGCACGGCGATGTCGCCGAGCATGGCCTTGCGCCGGTCGCCGAAACCGGGCGACTTGACCGCGACGCACTTCAGCAGGCCGCGCAGCTTGTTGATCACCAGCGCCGCGAGGGCCTCGCTGTCCACCTCTTCCGCGATCACCAGGAAGGGCTTGCCCGTGCTGGCCAGCTTCTCCAGCAGCGGGAGGAACTCGCGCAGGTTCGAGATCTTCTTCTCGTAGATCAGGATGTAGGGGTCTTCGAGCTCGGCTTCCATGTTGTCCGGGTTGGTGACGAAGTAGGGCGAGAGGTAGCCCTTGTCGAAGCGCATGCCCTGGACGACCTCGAGCTCTGTCAGGGTGCCCTTGCCTTCTTCCACCGTGACGACGCCGTCCTTGCCGACCTTGTCCATGGCGTCGGCGATCAGTTCGCCGAGCGTCTCGTCGTCGTTGGCGCTCACCGTCGCGACGCGCTTGATGTCCTCGCGCGTCTTGCAGGGCTTGGAGTTCGCCGTGATCTCTTCGATGACGGCTTCGACGGCCGCGTCCACGCCGCGCTTGAGCGCCATCGGGTTGTGGCCGGCGGTAAGGTAGCGGACGCCTTCCGCGAAGATGGCGGCGGCAAGCACGGTGCTGGTGGTCGTACCGTCGCCGGCGACGTCGTTCGTCTTGCTGGCGACCTGGCGGACCATCTGCGCGCCCATGTTCTCGAAGGGATCTTCGAGCTCGACTTCCTTGGCGACCGTGACGCCGTCGTTGATCACGGCGGGTCCACCGAAGGACTTGTCGAATGCGACCCAGCGTCCGCCGGGCCCGAGCGTCACGCTCACGACGCGCGCGAGCTTCTGGACCCCGGCCAGCATCTTCTGGCGAGCTTCGTCGGTGTAAAGCAGTTGCTTGGCCATGGTTCTGTACTCTCCCAATCGTTTGCCCGAATCGCGGGCGGAGGCGCCTAAGAAATCTCTTGCCGTCGCAGGTTGCGTAAAACGTAATGCGTAAAACGCAATAAGAACGCCGCTCCGGACATTACGTTTTACTCTTTACGGTTTAGTTACAGCTTGGCGAGTACGTCGCTCTCGCGCATGATGATCACTTCTTCGCCGGAGACCTTCACTTCGGTGCCGCTGTACTTGCCGAAGAGGACCGTGTCGCCGACCTTCACTTCGAGCGCGGCACGCTTTCCGGTGTCGAGCAGTTTGCCCGGCCCGGCGGCGATCACTTCGCCCCGCTGCGGCTTCTCCTTCGCCGTGTCGGGCAGCACGATGCCGCCGGCGGTCTTCTCTTCCGCGTCCAGACGGCGGACGACGATACGATCGTCGAGGGGCTGCAGTTCGATCTTCAGTTTTTTCGCGGTAGCGGTCGCCATGTTTCTCTCTCCTTCGGTTTCGGTTGATCCGTTTATGTTTTTTCTTCGGAGCCGTTCACCCGGCCCCTGTTACCTGATCTCAGGTCTCTCCCTTTAGAAGTCCATCCCGCCCATGCCACCCATTCCGCCCATGCCACCCATCCCGCCCATTCCACCCATGCCGCCGCCGCCATGATCGTGGCCGCCGGCCGGCTTCTCTTTCTCGGGGATCTTGGCGATCATGCAGTCGCTGGTGAGCAGCAGTCCGGCGACCGAGGCCACGTTCTGCAGCGCGGTCATGGTCACCTTCGCCGGGTCGATGACGCCGGCCTTGATCAGGTCGATGTACTCGCCGGTGTCCGCGTTGTAGCCGAACGCGCCCTTGCCTTCGCGAACCTTGGAGACGACCACCGAGCCGTTGACGCCCGCGTTCTCGGCGATCTGGCGGCACGGCGCGGCGATGGCACTGCGCACGAGTTCGACGCCGGTCTTCTCGTCTTCGTGCAGGCCCTTGAGCTTGTCCAGCGCGGGTTCGGCGCGGATGAGCGCCACGCCGCCGCCGGGCACGACGCCGGCTTCGACGGCCGCGCGGGTCGCGTGCAGGGCGTCCTCGACGCGCGCCTTCTTCTCTTTCATCTCGGATTCGGAAGCCGCGCCGACGTTGATCTGCGCCACGCCGCCGGCCAGCTTGGCCAGGCGTTCCTGGAGCTTTTCCTTGTCGTAGTCGCTGGTGGTGGAGTCGATCTCCTTGCGGATCTGGTTGATGCGCGCCTGGATCTGCTTGGTGTCGCCCGCGCCTTCGATGATCGTGGTGTTGTCGGCGTCGATGTGGAGCTTCTTCGCCTGGCCGAGGTCGGCGAAGTCGACGTTTTCGAGCTTGATGCCCAGGTCTTCAAAGATCGCCTTGCCGCCCGTGAGGATCGCGATGTCTTCGAGCATCGCCTTGCGGCGGTCGCCGAAGCCGGGCGCCTTCACCGCGCAGACCTTCACGATGCCGCGGATCTTGTTCACAACTAGGGTCGCCAGCGCTTCGCTCTCGACGTCCTCGGCGAGGATCAGGAGCTGCTTGCAGGCCTTGCTGATCTTTTCGAGGAGCGGGACGAGTTCGCGGACGTTGCTGATCTTCTTCTCGTGGATCAGGATGTAGCAGTTCTCGAGCACGGCTTCCATGGTATCGGGGTCGGTGATGAAGTGGGGCGAGAGGTAGCCGCGGTCGAACTGCATGCCTTCGACCACGTCCACTTCGGTCTTGAGCGCCTTGCCTTCTTCGACCGTGATGACGCCGTCCTTGCCGACCTTTTCCATGGCGTCGGCGATCATCCCGCCGATCTCCTTGTCGCCGTTGGCGGCGATGGTCGCGACCTTCAGGATGTCGTCCTTGCCCTTGGTCTGGACGGCCATCTTCTTGATCTCGGCCACGAGCGCCTCGACGGCCTTCTCGATGCCGCGCTTCATGCGCACGGGGTTAGCGCCCGCGATCATGTTCTTGAGGCCTTCCAGATAGATGGCCTCCGCGAGCACCGTCGCCGTGGTCGTGCCGTCGCCGGCGGCGTCGGAGGTCTTCGAGGAGACTTCCTTCACCAGTTGCGCGGCCATGTTCTCGTAGGGATTCTCGAGCTCGACCTCTTCGGCGACCGTGACGCCGTCTTTGGTGACGGTCGGCGCGCCCCAGGACTTATCGAGCACGGCGTTTCGGCCGCGCGGCCCGAGCGTCGATTTGACGGCCTTGGCGAGCTTCACCACGCCGTCGCGAATGCGGTTATGGGCTTCGGTATCGAAGGCCAGCTGCTTGGCCATGGATCGTGTCCTCCCTGGAATGTGCCTGAATCGCTACTCAGAATGCGTCGCGTCCCATCTTTAACAAAGGCCGTGCCAGCGAGCACATGTGGGGTTCATCTTATAAACCCAAGTAGTGCGGTTGATTGAACAACCGCGCGCCATGTGCATCTTTTTACGTGAGCGTGCGCGCGCCAAACTGACAGGGGTAAGAAGTGGGCTGTTTACGTCAAGAAGACCCATGTTCAAGCGGACGCAATCACCACTTATAAGGAGGCGCATTGAGGCCAGTGCTACCTTGCCGTTGCTTCGAGCTTACGGTATCACACCGCGCGCCCAACCCAACCCATTCGGAGAGCAACGTCCATGCCTGCTCGCAAGCGCACCGCCAAGGAACCCTTCGGCTACTGCTTGAACACCAGCACGATCAAGGGCCAGAAGCTCGGGATCGTGGAGGAAGTCGAGATCGCCGCGAAGGCCGGCTACGACGGCATCGAACCCTGGATCGGAGAACTCGACGCGTACGTGAAGTCCGGCGGCAAGCTGAAGGACTTGGGCAAGCGCATCAAGGACGCGGGGCTCACGGTCGAGAGCGCCATCGGCTTCTTCGAGTTCGTGCTCGACGACGAGACCCGCCGCCGCAAGGCGTTCGACGAAGCGAAGCGCAACATGGAGATGCTGAAAGTCATCGGCGGCAAGCGGATCGCCGCGCCGCCCTTCGGGCATCAGGACGCGGCCGGCCTGGACCTCTGGAAGACCGCCGAACGCTACGCGCGGCTCTGCGAACTGGGCGACGAGTTCGACGTGCTCCCGATGCTGGAATTCTGGGGCTTCAGCAAGAGCCTGAACCGGCTCGGCGAGGCGCTGCTCGTCGCGACCGAGTGCGGCCACCCCAAGGCCTGCATCCTCTGTGACGTGTACCATCTCTATAAGGGTTGCAGTCCCTACGAAGGTTTGAAGCTGCTCGGGCCGAACACCATCGGCGTGATGCACATGAACGATGTCCCGAAGAACTTCCCGCCGGAGAAGATCACCGACGCGGACCGCGTCTGGCCCGGCGACGGCATCGCGCCGCTCAAGCAGATCTTGCGCGACCTGCGGGACATTGGGTTCACAGGGCCGCTCTCGCTCGAACTCTTCAACGCGAAGTACTACAAGATGGACGCGCTTGAGTGCGCCAAGACGGGCCTGAAGAAGACCCGAGAAATCGTGCGCAAGAGCCTCTGATCGGGTATAGTGCCTGGGTTCGATTCGCTCCGGCTCCGTTCAGGAAAGCAGGCCGGCCATGCGTGAAACCTTGCTTGGTGTGGCGGCCGTGGCGCTCTTTGCTTGCGCCGGCATGGTGGTCGTCGAACTCCTCTCCATACATCCCGACAACGGCGTTGCGAGCGGCCAGGACCTGGCCGAAATCGACCGGCACCTCGACCGTTCGAAATGCATCATGACCGTGCTCAAGAGCGAGCCGGAAGAACGCTGGAAGGCGATCCCCTGGGAACATGATCCCGCGGCGGCGTCCAAGCGCGCGGCCGACGAACACAAGCCGATCCTGACCGCGATGGTGGTGAGCGAGTACGGCCGCACGGGAGCGCCCCGCTGCTGCCTGGGCGGGCGGCTCTTCATGAGCGGCGCGCTCTCCGATCCGAAAGTGATAGAGGAGATCAAGCGCGACTTTGTGCCGCTCTTCATCAACCTCACCGAGCAGGGCCTGCCGGCCGATATGCCCGCCTTGAATCCGTGGAACCCGCCGCTCGGAAAGTATGCGGAGTTCTCGAAGGCCTTCTCGACGAGCGTGGTGGCCGATGCAAGCGGGACCGAGTTCTACGGGCACTCGGGGCGCTCGTATCCGCCCGAGTACGAAACCGGCGGCCGCTACCGCACCGAGACGTACCTCGCCTTCCTGCTCGAAAGCGCCGCGCGTTACAAGCAGGCGCAGGCGCTCAAACAGGATCTCCAACTGCCCGACGCCGAACGCGCGAAGAAACTCGCCGCGTATCTCGCCGGCATCCGCGCCTCGATGCAGCCGCTCGCCACGATGGGCCCGGTCTCCGGCCCCGGCGTGCCGCAAGCCGGCGAACCGCAGACCTGCGGCAATGGCGGGTGCTCGAGGCCGTAGCGCGGTGCTAAATCCGGCCTTCTTGCGATCCGTTTTCCGCAGGTGGCGGACGTGAGCGCGCCAACTGCGCGCGCGTGATCTTGAACGCGAGCCCGAACAGCGCGAAGGCGGCGGCGATCGCCAGCCAGCCCCACGAAGCGGCCGATGACGGCGCCGGCGAACCGAACGCCGACAGATTAGATGCGGCGAGGTAGGTTAGCAGCACGGTTCCGTATAGGCGCCAATCGAGTGCGCACGCGGCGACCAGCACTGCGGCGGCGGCGTAAAAATATACCAAACCATTGAAATCTTCAGGCGCGCAGCTCGAGACCCCAAGCCAGAAGACGGCCGCCAGCAGCGCGTGACGGATCCATTGCGGCCGTTCGGCGAAGACGATCCAGAACGCGAGCAGGCCCAGCGCTTCCCAGCGGACGAACTCCAACCGCCCATTCTCAACGCCATTCTCAATGGCGAGTGCCCGAAGCACAAAATAGAGACCGAGCGTGAGCACCGCGGCGGCCCGGTGGAACGTCACGCGGAACGCAAGCCAGACGCAGCCGAGCGCCACGCACGCGAACGCGTTGGCCAACGCGGGTTCAGCCGCGAATCGAAGGATGCCTCTCGCGTCGCAACCCATTGCGCCTAGGGCGATGAACCCAAGACCCCAGTCGAGGTAAGCCGCACGGCCTTCACGCACGCGCAGCAGCGCGAAGATGGCGAAGGCGAACAGGCAGTCGATTCGGAACGGAGTGACGGCGGCCGAGGCTCCGAACATTCTAAGCGTCCATGGGACGTGACCACTTCCGACACACGCCAACACCAGCAAAACGCACGCGGCGGACACGCGGACGGCGAGCCAGCGCCTCCGGTTGCGGAGCGCCACGAACCAAGGCGCCGCGGCCAGAAGCGAGAGCAGCAGCGGCACGGCGAAGACCGCATGCAGCGGCGCTCGATGCACCCACGTCTGCCCAAGCAGTTGCAGGCCGATCAGGACCAGGGACAGCGCGGCCGCCATGCGTTTGAACGATTCCGTCTGCCACCATGGCTCGGGATCCGACGGCGCGGCGGGCGCCGCATGGTCGACGCGCCAGGGACGCCACAGCAGCAGCAGAGGCAGCGCGCCAAAGGCCAACCACACCGCGCAAGATGCCGCCGCGCGCCAGGCCAACGTGCCTTGCGGATAGAGCGCCAGCACGCCTTGGAACGAATACAGAAACGCGATGGCGGGGATTAGAAAGATTTTCAGGGAGCCGAAGACGGGGAACCGCGCGCCGCGTTCCAGCGCGAATAACTTGAGCAGCGCGAGCAGCAGGCTCGCGGAGGCCACGCTGATCCCAAACGCCGTGTCGATGGACAGGCACGCGTTGATGGTGAACGTGACGTCGAGCAGAAAGAGCAGCGCGACGACCAGTAGCGTGGAGCCTTCGCGGCTGCGCGGCGCATTGCGGCAGATAAATCTGCACGCGAACACCACCAGGGCTTCGTAAACGTTGATCGTCCCGAGCAGCACCACCAGTCCGCCGGCTTCGCGCTTGAGCGTTACCAGGTGCGGCACGCAGACCAGGTAACAACCGGATAGCATCAGCAGCGCGCTCAGCAGATAAAAGATGTTGTCGCGCCGCAAGCGCTCAAGAAACCGTTCGGTGATCGCTGCCGCGTTCAGGCTGGGCATGGGCGCGCGCTCCTGATGAATCAGAATTTCCTTTCGCTTTTGCGAAGGGGAATTGCGAGCGCCGTCCTGCGCGCCCGCCGCGGTAGGCGCAAAGAATGTGCCAGTAATAATTGGGACACAAACGCGGATCCGACTGACAAAAAAAGTCCATCCGCGGGTAATGAGTGGGCGTGACGATGCCGGAATCTGTCACTTTACTTCGATCGCGTGGCCGAAAAGTGGCGCTCGCTTCCTGTGCCTAAAAAGAAAAATACAGCGAAAGAGAATCCCGGGATCGACGAAGCCGGATATTCCGACCGCGTGGTCAGGTGGAAGAGCGAATTGAACCGCAGACCTTTTTAGCTCCTTTGCTTGACACGAATGAATGACTAAACTATAGGGCTCACGCTTCCTCGAATGCTTCAACCAAAGGGTTGAAAGAAATGCACCTTGTAGAGGTGTGCGAGGAGGTCAAGCGTTTGCGTTTAAGGACGATTGAAGCGGAAATTCACGCTAATCTGACTCCGCAAGAGTCAGGTTAGACAAAGAGATACAGGCGGGAGGACACAGGCGCCGGAGTGGTCAAATCCGCTCGCGAAGCCGGAGGGTCCGGCGACGGAAAAGCAGCCGCAGGACGAGAAGCCCAAAGAGAAGAGCCCATGGGCCTACATGAACGTGGGGCTTTCCTTCGGTGCCACGGTAGCGCTTTTCGCGTACCTCGGTTACTGGCTGGATGGCCGATACGGTTGGGCCCCTTGGGGAACGGTGGTTTGCGTGATGGCCGGAGTTGCGCTTGCCACATATCACCTCTTGAAGGAGACGGCGTAAAAAGGGTCACGGTTTGAAAGGTGCGAGTTGGATGCACGCCCTGTTCTTGGCCGCGCTTGTCCTAAGTGTGATCGCCGCGGCTGAATGCCTCGGACCCCGGCTCGTGATTTATCTAGGAGCCATGGCCGGCGGACTTTTGGGATTGGTGGGTTGGGCTTTCGGGCTCGCGGTTCTGGCGCGACAGCGCTTCGGTAACAAAGATGCGCCGGGGAAATGGGACATATGGCCCCTGTGGAGCAGTGGGTTTCTGCTTAGAGTCGTCATGCTGGGCGGGATGTGCTGGGGCTTTACGCACGCGTACGGAGCAAACGCGGAACCCGCGCTGTACAGCATGGCAGGTGTCTATCTGACGACGCATCTCTGGGAGACGGCTTGGTTGTACCGGGCGTTGGTGAAGAACGAAGTCAAAACAGGATGAGGCATGGCTGAAGCAGAACTCGAACACCACGGTGAACACGAAGGCGGCCATGAAGAAGGCCATCCGCCCGAGAAGTTCGATGCCATGCACCACATCATCGATCATGTGGTGTTTGGCATTAACAAGGACGGCGCTTTGGTGCAGGAGCCCTACCACCACGGCGAACCGATCGCGGGGTACGAGCCGAAGAAGATCGGGCCGTTCAAGCTTGAATTCACGCGCTACATGCAAGACCTGACGGTCGTCGCCGTGCTGCTCTTCTTCGTGATTGTGACGGTCGCGCAGCGCGTCATGCGGAACGTGGCAGGCGACAAGGCGACGCGCGGACCGTTGGCAAACGCGGTGGAAGCCCTGCTTATGTTCGTACGCGATGAAGTGGTGGAGCCGATCGGCGGACACCATCTCGTGCCGTACACGCCGATCTTCCTGACCTATTTCTTCCTGATTCTGGCCTGCAATTTCTCCGGCATGGTTCCATGGGCGTTTCATGGCGCTACGGCCAGCATCTCGGTTACGGGCGCGTTGGGCGGCTCGGTCTTCGTGCTGGTGATTCTGCTCGGCATGTACAATCAGGGCCCGCTTGCGTTTTTCCTGCACTTGGTCCCGCACGGCGTTCCCTTTTGGCTGTGGCCGTTGATGTTCGTGCTCGAACTGATCGGCCCCATGATCAAGTGCTTCGTGCTGTGCGTGCGTCTCTTCGCCAACATGATCGCCGGGCACCTGATTGTTGGAAACGTGCTGGGCATGGGCATTGTGGGCGCGGGCGGTGTGGCGGCGGCGGCTTCCGGGCTTGCCATCGGGCTGCCGCTGGCTCTGGGCGTCAGCTTTCTGGAAATTCTGGTCTGCTTCCTGCAAGCCTACGTATTTACGATGCTGGCCGTCGTGTTCATCGGGGCTGCGGTGCATCCGGATCACTAGCGTCGCATTGCAGGACCGGCGGCCCTGAGGCTGCCGGATTCGCGTGGAGAAACAAGGCTTGGCACGAGCGTGCCAAAACAGGCGAGGAGGGCGTGTAATGACGGGCATCGGGATGGCGTATTTAGGGTTGGGCATCGGGCTGGGGCTCCTGGTCATCGGCGCCGCTTACGGCATCGGCAAGTTGGCCGCCGCCGCGATGGAAGGCATTGCCCGGCAGCCGGAGTCTGCCGGAAGCCCACGGATGTTCGGGTCCGGGGGCAGAGTTCGCGGCGTGGATGCCGCCTTTGAACGCGCGCGCTCGTGCGCTCACGCAGCTTTGGCGGAGTGAGGAACGATCATGATGGTTTCAGGTTGGATGGTCCTGGCGGCCGGTAATCCGATGGAACCGGAAGCGCAGGTATTGCTCTACACTGTCATTGTCTTCCTCGTCCTCCTCGGGCTGCTGTGGAAGTTCGCTTGGGGGCCACTGATGAAGGCCTTGGAGGAGCGCGAGGAGCGCATCTCCAAGAAGATCAGCGACGCGGAGGCGGCGCTTAAGGCCGCCAACGAGAAGGCCGCGGAGTACGAGAAGCGGATCCTGGCGGCGAAGGAAGAGGCCGCGGGGATCATTGCCGAAGGCAAGCGCGACGTCGAGAAGGTCCGCGACGAGATCATGGCGGCGGCGAACAGCGAAGCCGGCAAGACGCTCGACCGTGCCAAGCGCGAGATCGCGCTCGCCAAGGACGCGGCCCTGCAGGAACTGCGGGACCGCGTGGTCCATCTCACGGCCGATCTGGCCTCGAAGGTGATCGAGCGCGAAGTGAAGGCGGACGATCACCGGCGCATCATCGAGGAAGGCATCACCCGGATCGACCAGAGCCGCAACTGACCGGGAACGCACGGAAACGGAACGTTCGACATGGCGAAAAGAGAAGCCGGAGGCCTCGCTCCCGTCTACGCCGAAGCCATGTACGACGTGGCGCAGGAGCAGGGCAGCCTGGACCGGGTGGCCGCGGAAATGGTCGCGGTCAGGGACATCCTGAGCAAGGAGCCGCTGCTGCGGCGTTTCTTCGAGACGCCCACGGTTTCGCTGGACGACAAGCGCAAGGTCATCGCCGTGGCGTTCAAGGACCTGAGCCCGGAAGTCCGGAACCTGCTGAGCGTGGTGGTGGACCGGCGGCGCGTGGGCATCTTCGAGAAGATCGCCGCGGCCTACCACGAGCTCGCGAACGAGAAGGCCGGCATCGCCGAAGTGCGGCTCGAGTCCGTGCAAGCGCTGGACGCCGCCGCGAAGGAGAAGCTCGGCAAGGTGCTCCAGCGCGCGATCGGCAAGAAGATCGTGTTTCAGGAAGAGACGCGGGCCGATCTGTTGGGCGGCTTCGTGCTCACCCACGGCGACCGGCAGTGGAACGCTTCGCTGGCGCACCGGCTGCGCCAGGCCGCGCGCCGGATGGAAGGGGCCAAGGACGCCCTCGGCGTCTGGAAAGATTAGCGAAAACGATACGTCAGGAACCAGGAGTCGTGCGACATGCGCATTCAAGTCGATGAGATGGTCGGCATTCTGCGGCGTCAGATCAAGGATTACGATTCGGCGCTGGCCGTGGACGAGGTGGGCACGATCGTCGAGATCGGCGACGGCATCGCCCGCATCTACGGGCTGACCAACTGCATGGCCGGCGAGATGATCGAGTTCCCCACGGGCGTGTACGGCCTGGCGCTGAACCTGGAAGAGGACAGCGCCGGCTGCGCGATCATGGGCCGCTACGACGACCTGAAGGAAGGCATGCAGGTCAAGCGCACGGGCCGCGTGCTGCAGGTGCCCGCGGGTCCGGCTCTGATCGGCCGCGTGGTGGACCCCGTCGGCCGCCCGCTGGACGGCAAAGGCCCGATCACAACCGACAAGTCGCGCCTGCTGGAATCGCCGGCGCCGGGCATCGCGCTGCGCCAGCCGGTGAAAGTGCCGCTGCAGACGGGCATCAAGTCCATCGACGGCATGATCCCGATCGGGCGCGGCCAGCGCGAACTGATCATCGGCGACCGCAAGACGGGCAAAACGGCCATCGCCGTCGACGCGATCATCGCCCAGAAGAAGGAAAACGTCATTTGCGTGTACGTCGCGATCGGGCAGAAGGAATCGACCGTCGCCTCGGTGGTGAAGAAGCTCCAGGAGACGGGCGCGCTGGATTACACCATCGTCGTTGCCGCCGGCGCCTCCGACCCCGCGCCACTGCAGTACATTGCGCCCTACACCGGCGCGGCCATGGCCGAGTACTTCATGTACGAGGAAGGCCGCGACACGCTCTGCGTGTACGACGACTTGACCAAGCAGGCCGCGGCCTACCGCGAGATGTCCCTGCTGCTGCGCCGCCCGCCGGGCCGCGAAGCCTATCCCGGCGACGTCTTCTACCTGCACTCCCGGCTGCTCGAACGCGCCGCGAAGCTGGCCGAGAAGCACGTCATCGTGCCCGTGAGCAAGGAAGAGCCGGTCAGGGAGTCTGACGCCGTCAATGGCAAGTCGTACCTCGCCGAGGAAGGCGCAAGCCACGCCAAGAAAGATCTGGCGGCGATGGAGAATAAGGCGGGCTTCAAGATCGCGAAGGTATACGGGACCGGCGGCAGCATGACGGCGCTGCCCGTGATCGAGACCCAGGAAGGCGAAGTCTCCGCGTACATCCCCACGAACGTGATCTCGATCACCGATGGCCAGATATATCTCGAACCCGACCTCTTCAACGCCGGCGTGCGCCCCGCGGTGAACGTCGGCATCTCGGTCAGCCGCGTCGGCGGCAACGCGCAGATCAAGGCGATGAAGAAAGTCGCCGGCACGCTGCGCCTGGACCTCGCGGCCTTCCGCGAACTGGAAGCCTTCGCGCAGCTCGGCACGGAACTCGACCCGATCACCCAGCGCCAGGTCGATCGCGGCTACCGCCTCGTCGAACTGCTCAAGCAGCCGCAGTACCAGCCGGTCGACGTCATCAACCAGGTCTTCGCGATTTACGCGGCGACCAAGGGCCACATGGACGACGTGCCGATCAAGCAGGTGGCGGCGTTCGAGAAGGGCCTGATCAACGAGATCAACGACGCGCACAAGGAAATCGTCGAGGCGATCCGCAAGTCGAAGGAGCTCTCCGACGACACCGTCGCGAAGATCGAGGCCGCGATCAAGGACTTCAAAGCGCGCTTCATGAAGCAGGTGGCGAAGTAGTCGTCGTGCAAGCGTCTGGACAGTGCGGTTTGTCTTTGGCACGGATAGCGTAAGTCATGGCGAATACCAAAGCCCTCGTGAAGCGCCGCAAGTCGGTGGTGAACACGAGGAAGATCACGAAGACGATGGAGAAGGTGGCCACGGCGCGCCTGGCCAAGGCGCAGGCCGCAGCCATCGCGGCGCGCCCATACGCCAAGAAACTCCAGCAGGTGATTGGCGACCTGGCCTCGGCCTCGAGTGACATCCGCCACCCGCTGCTCGAGACCCACGACCCGGTGAAGAAGGCCGTCGTGATCGTGCTGACGAGCGACCGCGGGCTCTGCGGCGGCTTTAACGCCAACATCATTCGCGCCGCGCGCGATCTCAACGCCGACCTGGAGAAGCGCGGCTTGCAGATCGAGCGCGTCGTGCAGGGCAAGAAGGGCATCAACGCCTTCCGGTATCTGAATTTTCCGATCGCGAAGACGTACGTCGGCGTCTCCGACAGGCCGACCTACGCGCGCGCCGAAGAGATCGCGGATAGCCTGATCGACCGCTACGGCAAGAAAGAGATCGACGAGGCGTATATCGTCTACAGCTCCTTCATTTCCATGACCACGCAGCGCCCGAAGGCGGAGAAGATCCTGCCGCTCTCGTCGCTCAAGGGCGACGAAGGCGGAGCAAAGAAGGATGCGGCGAGCGCCCCCGCGGCGGCCAAGTCCACGGGCGCGGGCTATCTCTTCCATCCGGATCCGAAGACGATTCTGAGCGAAGTGCTGCCCTTGGTCGTGAAGATGTCGGTCTTCACCGCGATGTTGGAGAACACGGCCGGCGAGCACGCCGCGCGGCGCCTGGCGATGAAGAACGCGACGGACGCGGCGGAAGACATGATCCGCATGCTGACGCGGCAGTACAACCGCGCGCGGCAGAGCAAGATCACGCAGGAGATCGCCGAGATCGTCGGCTGGGCGGAAGCGCTCTAAACAGCGCATGCCGGGAGGCCGGGCATGGCCGACCAAGCGGGCGGATTCGGCGGGGAAGACGGACGGAAGCTGGTGGAACTCGTCCAGGCTGGACGGAAGATCGAGGCGATCAAGCTGGTGCGCGAAGTGACCGGCTGCGGCCTGGCCGAGGCAAAAACGGCGGTTGATAAATTAGAGCAGGAGGTTGTTCGTCCTGGCCAACAGCCGGCGCTGGGCGGGAAGGAAGCCGAGGACGAGATCCGGCGGCTGCTGCGAGAAGACAGGAAGATTGAGGCCATCAAGGTCTACCGGGAAGCGACCGGTTGCGGGTTAAAAGAAGCGAAGGATGCGGTGGAACGGATCGCCGCAGAAAGCTAAGAGGAACGGGAACATGGCAAACGTCGGCAAGGTGGTACAGGTGATCGGTTCGACGCTGGACGCGGAGTTCGCGCCAGACAACCTGCCCAAGATCTACAACGCCGTGGAGATCAAGAAGCCCACGGGCGAGAAGCTTGTCTGCGAGGTCGCGCAGCACCTCGGCCGCAACCGCGTGCGCGCGATCGCGATGGGCAGCACCGACGGCGTGCAGCGCGGCACCGACTGCCTCGACACCGGCCAGCCGATCACCATGCCCATCGGCAAGCCGGCCCTCGGCCGCATCATGAACCTGCTCGGCGAACCCGTGGACGGCTGGGGCCCGATCCCCGCGGGCGAGCGCTGGCCGATTCATAGAGAGGCGCCGCAGTTCACGGACCTTAATCCCGAGACCGAGATGCTTGAGACGGGCATCAAGGTCGTCGATCTGCTCGAACCGTACGTGAAGGGCGGAAAGACCGGGCTCTTCGGCGGCGCGGGCGTCGGCAAGACCGTCATCATCATGGAACTGATCAACAACATCGCCAAGAAGCACGGCGGCTTCTCGGTGTTCGCGGGCGTGGGCGAGCGCACCCGCGAAGGCAACGACCTGTGGCTGGAAATGCGCGAAGGCGGCGCCAACGCCGTCATCCAGGAGCACGACATCGAGAAGAGCCGCGTCGCGCTGGTGTACGGGCAGATGAACGAGCCTCCGGGCGCGCGCCTGCGCGTGGCCTTGAGCGCGCTGACCGTCGCCGAGTCCTTCCGCGACCAGGAAGGCAAGGACGTGCTGCTCTTTATCGATAACATCTTTCGCTTCACGCAGGCGGGCTCGGAAGTCTCCGCGTTGCTGGGCCGCATGCCTAGCGCCGTCGGTTACCAGCCGACGCTGGCGACCGAAATGGGCGCGCTGCAGGAGCGCATCACTTCGACGAAGCGCGGTTCGATTACCTCCGTGCAGGCCGTCTACGTTCCGGCCGACGACTACACCGACCCCGCGCCGGCCACGGCCTTCGCGCACTTGGACGCGACGACGAACCTCTCGCGCTCCATCGCGGAAAAGGGCATCTACCCGGCTGTCGATCCGCTCACGTCCTCGAGCCGCATCATGCAGGCGCAGTACATTGGCGAAGAGCACTACAACGTCGCGCGCAGCGTCGTGCAGATCTTGCAGCGCTACAAAGACCTTCAGGACATCATCGCGATCCTGGGCGTGGACGAACTGAGCGAAGACGACAAAGTGCTGGTCGCGCGCGCGCGCAAGATCGAACGCTTCCTCTCGCAGCCGTTCGCCGTCGCGCAGCAGTTTACGGGCATCGAAGGCAAGTATGTCACGATCAAGGACACCGTACGCAGCTTCAAGTCGCTGGTGGCCGGCGAGTTCGACCATCTGCCCGAGTCCGCGTTCATGTACGTCGGCACGATCGAAGAGGCCGTCGAGAAGGCCGAGAAGCTCAAGACGGGCAAGTAGAACAAATGTAAATCGTAATGCGTAAAACGTAATTAGGGATCGGTTCGAAAGCGGTTCTTACGTTTTTCGCTTTTTACGTATTAATTCAGACTGAGGACGCAGCATGGCCGACGTGCATAGTGCTTCTGGCAAACAGATCCACCTCACCGTCATCACGCCGGCGAGGACGGTCTTCAACGAAGACGCCGCGGGGCTGGTCGTGCCGGCGTTCGACGGTGAATTGGGCGTGCTCCCCGGGCACGCCGCGCTTATGGCGTTGCTGGGCGCGGGCGAGCTGCGCATCACGCGCGCGGACGGTTCGAAGAAGCGCCTGGCCGTGCGCGGCGGATTCTTGCAAGTCTCGGCGAACGTGGTGACCGTGCTGACGCCCGAATCGGTCGCCGCCGAGGACATCGACGCGGCCAAGCTGGACAAGGAACTCGAGGCCCTTAGGGCCGATCAATCCACGGACCTGAAGGCGCGAGATCTGCGCGACGAGAAGTTGAAATGGGCGGTGACCCGCCGGCACATTCTGGAAGCCGGCAAAGGCGCGGGGCGCAACTAGTTCAGCCTTTGATACCGGTCATGGCAATGCCGCGAATGAAGGTCTTCATCGCGCAGAGAAACAGAATAATAAGCGGCAGCGAGAAGACGGCGCTCGCCGCCATCACCAGATGCCACGGCGTTCCGCCCTGCTGCGATTGAAACGCGTGCAGCCCGAGCGAGAGCGTGAACTGGCTCTTGTCGTTCAAGTACAGCAGCGGGCCCATGAAATCTTTCCAGGAGAAGAGGAAGTGAAAGAGCGCGACCATCGCGAGCGCGGGCCGGGAGAGCGGGACCACCACGTGCCAGAAGATCTCGAGTTCGCTGCAACCGTCGATGCGCGCGGCATCGAGCAAGTCTTTCGGCAAACCGAGAAAGAACTGCCGCAGTAGAAAAATGTTGAATGCCGCGCCAAACCAGCAGTGCACCCACAGCGGCTTAAAGGTCCCGATCCAGCCCAGGTCGCGGTAGAGTTGGAAGAGCGGGACCATCGTGGCGGGGAAGGGGACCATCATCGTCGCAAGCGTGAGCGCGAAGAGCATGCCGCGCCCCGGGAATCTGCCAAAGGCCAGCCCGTACGCGGCCAGCGCCGAAACGAAGGTGGTTCCGATCATTCCGAGGATGCAGACCCAGAGCGTATTGAGCAGCATGCTCCAGAAGTTCATCTTGCCGAGCGCCGCGGGCACGTTCTGCCAGAGCGGCTTGGCGACGCGTTCGAGTTCGTTTTCGGGAACTACTTCCCAATAGAACGTCTCCGCGCCGCCCGCGCCCGCGGCCTTCGCAGTCTGGCGGAGGTCGGGCACGTACTCGCGCACAAGCCAGCTTCCGGGCTCGTACACGGCCACGATCTCGCACGCAAACGTGCGCGGCTCGCGTTCGATCCCCACGCGCCAGCGCATCTGTCCGGGGCCTGGCGGCAGTGGCCCGCCCCATGCGCCGCCGTTCGGCTTCACGTCCGCAGTCTTCACCAGCATGCGGCGGCCTTCAAACAGCCCCTGCCCCGGTTTCTCGTCCTCGCCCAGGCCGGCCACGACAAGGGCCTCCGGCTCTTCCAGTTTGCGTATGCGGTCCACTGGAGCGCGCACGCCTTTAAGCGGCGCGGTCCAGACCCGCGGCACCCATTCCGGCGGCGTCTTCATCGTCTGTTCGACGGGCTTGAGCGCCGTGAGCACCATCCAGACGAGCGGCATCATGAACGCGCCGGTCACCAGCAGGAGGAACAGATGCGCGGTGACCTGCCGTCCTAGATTCGGCTTTGCGCGCATGGTTGACGTGTCGCCGGCCATAAACGCTCCGCTTTCCGATTACTCGCCCGCGTAGTACACGCGCCGCTGGCCGATCCGAAATGCCACGAGGGTCAAAAGCGCGATCAGCCCGAAGAGAATCCACGCCGCCGCGCACGCGTAACCCATGCGCTGGTACTCGAAGGCGTGCTGGTAGATGAACATCGGCACAAGGTACGTCGCGTAGTTCGGGCCGCCGGTGCCGCCGGTCAGGATGTACGGTTCGGCGAAGATCTGGAACGTGCCGATGATGCCCATCACGATGTTGAAGAGAATCATGGGCGAGAGCTGCGGGAGTTCGATATTCCAGAAGACGGCCCACGCGCCCGCGCCGTCGAGCTCAGCGGCTTCGTACAGGTCCTGGGGGACGTCCTGAAGCTTGGCCAGGTAGATGATCGCCATCTGCCCGCAGCCCCACAGGCTCATGAGCGCCAGCGAAGGCAGCGCGCCGAAGATGACTTCCTTGTTTTGAAAATCGAGGCCGAGGAAACGCTCGTCTTGAAGAAACGAGGGTGCGCGCCAGCCGATCACGTCGAGCACCGGTCGGAGTAGTGCGTTGAGCAGGCCCGTGTCAGCGTTGAGCATCCACATCCACAGGATCGACGAGGCCACCGTCGGTACCAGATGCGGGATGTAAATGGCCGAACGATAGAAGGACGTGCCCGTTACTTTTGTGTTAAGCGCCTTGGCCAGACCCAGCGCCACGAGGATTCCAGGGACGAGCGCAAGCAGCGAATACATAACGGTGTTGCCCAGAGCGCGGCGAAAAATGGGATCGCCGGCGAGCTCCGTGTAATTCGCGAGGCCCGCGGGCGTGGCCGGTTTGAGCACTGAGTAATCCGTGAAGGAGTAATAGAGGCTGGCCGCGAACGGATAGAGCGTGAAGACGCAGAGGCCCACGATCCACGGCGTGACGAAGAGCCACGCGCGCGCTTTCATGGCTTCAGCCCTTCGGCGGATTTCGCGCGGTCGATCCGCACCCATTCCGCATCGAGCTTCGGCTGCAGGCGGTTCTGCAGGCGCTTGAGAATGTCCCCAGGCGAATGCCCAGGCTGGTCGCCCTGCGACATCAGTTCCTCAAAACTCGCCGGGATCGCGGCGCGGATCTCTTCCCACATCGGCATCATGGGCTCGATATATACGTTTTTGGTGTTCCCTAAGTCGATGAAGACCTTGAGTGCCTCGTGCGAGTGCTGGTCGAGAAAGGTCTTTGTCGTGGTCTTGAACGGCGTGTGCTTGCCCTGCTTCAGACAGAGGATCTCCATGCCGTCCAGGGGTGCGTTCGGGTCCTTGGGATCGCCGCGGCTATTCACGTACCGCACGAACCGCCAAGCTTCCTCGGGATGCGGGCAGCCGCGAGGGATCAGGAGCACATCGGCCTGCGCCAGCGTCACGGGATTCGCTTCGTCGCCGCCGGGTCCCGGAAACGGCGCCACGCCCCAACGCATCGACGGATTGTGCATGCGGATGTAGTTGGCCATCCAGACGCCTTGCAGCACCATGCCGACCTTGCCGGCGATGAACGCGTTCTGCGGCGAATCGAATGTGCCGAGGCCGCCCTTGAACGTGCGCATCTCGGCGGGGTGGAAGCCCATCTGGGCGATGCGGCCGTTGGCGTCACGCTGCGTGAGCTTCTCATTGTATGCGTCGAGCTCCGCCAAGGTCTTGGGCGGCCGCTCGGGATCGAGCCCGGCGTTCTTGAAGAGGTCCTTGTTCCAGTACATCGCAATGGTGCTCGGCGTCGTGGGCAGGGCCCAGACGCGTCCTTCGTAGACGCACATATCCCAGTAGCATTTCTGGTATTCGTCGGGCGAAGGCCCGTCGCGCTTGATCCATTCGTCGAGCGGTGTCGCGGCGTTAAAATTCGCAAAGACCGGAACGTCGCGCGACCAGAGGCCCGCGATATCCGGCGGCACGCCGCCGCTGACGGCCATCTTGGCCTTCTGGTTCACTTGCGTGGTTGAGAGCAGGTGGACGAAGATGCGCCGGCCTCCGGGCGAGAGAAACCGGCGGCGTTCTTCGGTATCGGAACTCTTCAGCGCCTTCTGGCTGTGGGCGTTGAACCCGTCCACGCACGCCTGCATGGCCTCGCCTTCGAAGTTGTTCCACTTTTCCCAATAGGTGAGATGCACGGCGTCCGCGTCGCGCAGGTCTTCGGCGCTGGCGGGATGGAACTGATAGCCCGCGCGCACGGTCTGCTCGACATTGGGCGCGCGATCGAACACTGCGGCCACGAGGGCCAGGGCCACCAAAGCCGCTGCGATAAGATGGGGCGTCTTCAATCCAGCCTCCACGGCGCCGTTGGTTTCCGCAACAGGATATGATACTCTTTTTCACGAGAAGCCTGGTTGGGAAAAACGCATGCGTCCAAAGCTCTCCATCGCCGGCGGCATATGTGCGCTTGCCGCCCCCTTGATCTTGCCAATGGTGGAGGCGGCCGAGGGCGTCATCCAGGGCACGCTGGTGCCATCCAAGGATGGCAAGGCCGTGCTCGCGCAGGTGAAGAAGGTCCTGCTGCTCGACCGCGACCTGCCGCAGGAACTCGTCCAGAAGACCGTCCACGTGAAGGAGACCGCAGCCGTGTTCGATCCCAAGTCGGGCTCGTTCGAGGCCAAGGGCTTGGATCCGAAGAAAAGCTACGACCTATACGTGGAATGTTCCGACGGGCGCGTCTTCGAGGGCGTGGACCTTACGCCCAAAAAAGAGGCTGAAGGCGCGCTTCCGCCCGAAGGAAAAAAGGACATCGAGAAGCATTTCTACGGCATGCAGCAGTTCACCAACGAGAACCGCATTCTCTGTATCCAGGGCAATCCTAAGTCCGCGGCGGCGCTGGTGGAACTCTGCCGCACCATCGAATTCCACGCTTCGGGCAAGGGCGAGGTGATCTGGCGCATCGAGCGCTGGGACTATGCGAGCGGCTTCGGTGCGTGGCAGCCCGACGGGACGAAGGTCCTGCGCCGCTTCCGCCTGGAAGGCGATGCGTGGAAGAAGCTTTCGTGGGTCTTCCCTACGGATTGGGGCGGCCTGAAACCCGGCGGGGAAGCACGGACCTTTGTCCTACCCGACGAAGCCGCCGTTGCGGGCCGCTGCCCCGGCATGAAGATCGAGAAACACGAACTCGAGGCTGTCGCGCCCGGCGAGAAGAAGAAACCCCAGCACGTGGAAGACTTGGGCGCTGAAAAGGACCCGGCGCTGGTTCCGAAGGACGAATAGCCGTGCGGGCAGCGTTACTTGAGCGGCCGAATGCTCAGATCTTTCAGTATGACTTTGCCACCCTTGGGTGAGTAGAATCCGATTGCCCCAGACGTCTCGTTGGTTGTGTTTGCCGCTTCCGTGCGAGGGTCCAGGTCATTCCCTGCGAGTGTGCAGGTCGGTTTTGTCCCTTGGATCACTATCTTGCACTCTTTAAAGTCGGTGGCCAAGCCGCGCCCGATCTCAAAGAACCACTGGTAATTGAGCACCTGCACTTCAATGTGATGTCCGGCCTCGAGCTTTACCTTGAACGAGAGTTCGCAGTTGCCGTACGACGCTTCGGACTCGATACGGCAGGGCGTCTCGCCCGGTTCGTTCAAAAGGGCGCCGTCTTCCCAGCGCCACTTGCCTTTGGTCTGGTTCCAGCCCGTGAGGTCCTTACCGTTAAAGAGTTCTTTCAGGGGAGCCTGAGCCACCGGCGCTGGTTTGAGCTCGTCGGGCCTCAGTTCGCGCACTTTGCATTCCGCGATCTGATACACGCTGCTGGCTTGGTGGATGTACGCGCTGAACGTGCCCTCCGAATTCTCGCTGGTATGGGCCTCGAGCACTTTTCCGTCAAGCGAGGCTTGAATCGCACGGTCCTTTCCTACCATGCGGAAGATGCGCCAATCCGGGTTGTCGCGCAGATCGAGGTAGTACGAACCGCCGCCGCCCCGCCAATACCACTCCGCTTGGAAGCTGCATTTGAACTTGATCAGCAGTTCGAAATCTTTGACGACTTCCGAGCTAACGAACGAACCTCCGATCTGCGGGTTAGGCGTGCAAATCGTGATGCCGTTCTCGACTTTCCAGGTCCCCTTGGGCGTCTCCCAGCCGGTCAGGTCCTTGCCGTTTAGTAAATTTTTCCAGGATGGATCGTTGGCGGGCGGAGTGGCAATGGCCAGGAGGTCGCCTTTAAACGCCGGCTCGGCCGCCGCCGGTCCGGTCTTGATCTTTCCTTCGCGGACCTTCTGTTCGTAGAGTTCCTTGGGTGAGAGTTCGCGCGGCTCGGTCTTCGCCGCTGCGGTCTCAGTGGTCTTTGCGGCCGGATTCGTCCTGGGGTCCAATAGGGCGGGCGAGAGCCCAGGCAAAGGCGCCGGGAGCGTGGAAGAAGACGCGGCTTGCACCTTGCTGGTTTCCGTACCGGATTTCGCCGTATCTTTCTTGGTCTTCGAATCGCCTCCGCCAACGAAGGCGAACAAGAGGCCGACGACGAGGACCGCGGCGACACCTCCAACGATATAAAGGGTTTGTTTGTTGTTCGCGGGCACGGCCGCGTTCGCGCTCGCCGAGATGCGCGCAATCCCTCCGCGCGGCGGGGCTTCGGCTTTGGCCGAGCGCCTGGCCGTGACGGTCGCTGTCGAACCAGCGGCTATCGCTTTCACCGTGGGCTCGGTTTTGGTCTTAGGGATCTTAGCGAGGCAGTCGCGGCAGATGATGCGATCGGAAGAGACGGTCAGCGAGTTCCGGCGGTCTTCCTCGGAGGCGCGTTTTCCGCACGTATCGCAGTAGAAAATCTCCATGCGCCGAAACTCCCGTAACGGGCGCACTCCTAACACAAATTAGGGTGCAGCGCCACACCAATCGACATTGGCGCAAGCGTTTTCCATGGCTTGGTTTCCAATTGCAAAGGAAGACCAAAGCAGGGGCTCCGAATTTTCCAAAGAATCTCCGAACGGTTCATGACCGCTGAGCGTATCAACAGGGAGAAATTCCGACTCAAGGTTTGAGCTTTGGAATTAGTAAAAAAGGAATCCGAAGGTTGTCTGAATTGATTGACGCGAGGGCACTACTAGGAGGAAGCCCCACAGGTGCATACGCATTTGGGATGTCTTTGGGGAGCTAGGCACTTCTTGTTAGAACCTGAATTGACCACGGCTTTCCGGAGCCTTAAGATATGTCTCGATCCGCAGCATTAATGGAACCCCGAACTCCGGCGAATCTTACAACTATGATTCAAATCCCGGATTGCGTGATTAGTCGAAAAATCGCCGAAGGCGGTTGTGCGGAAATCTACGAAGGCACGGATATCGACACCAAGCGCAAGGTTGCCGTAAAACTTCTTCATTCCCGGCACCTGAACAATAAGACCGAACAGAAGCGAATGCTAAATGAAGGTGCCCTCGGTATGCGACTGCGCCACTGTCCGTATCTTGTGGAAGCTCTGAAAGTCGGCAAGATCGGTGAGCGGCCCTACATCATTTTTGAGTACATTCCCGGCCAGACACTGCGCGAACTGATTCGCGAGTACAAGAGCATGACCAACGTGGAGGTCGTCCAGATCGCGAGCGCGATTGGCCGCGCGGTTCGCCACATGCACCAGGCCGGCTTTTACCACAAGGACATCAAGCCCGATAACGTGATGCTGGACGGCAAGGGCACGATCAAACTGATCGATCTCGGCTTTGCGGAAACGGTCTCGAACCTGAAGTTCAGTTTCTTCGGCCGCGCGCTGGAAGGCAGCCCGAGCTACATGGCGCAGGAACTGATCCGCTCCAAGAAGCCGTCCGCCGGCTCCGACATCTACGCGCTCGGCTGTACGCTTTACGAGGCCGCCACCGGCCAGACGCCGTTCCCGGCCGATAGCGACCAAGGCGTCCTCGAGAAGCAGTGCGACATGACGCTCCGGCCGACGCCCGTCTCGGACATCAACACGGATATCTCGATCTTTACCCAGAAGATGATCATGCAGGCGCTGGAGAAGAATCCGGAGGCGCGCCACAAGTCGGCGGATGAGTTCCTGCTGGATCTCGCGCGCAACCCGCTCACGCAGCAGAGCGACCGCAACATGAAGGCCGTAGGCCGCTGGGTCCAGCGGTAAGCTTCACACCGTTCTTCGCGCTATTCGAGTTTCCCAAAGATCTCCCGCGCAATCACGAGCCGCTGGATCTGGCTCGTGCCCTCGCCGATCTCCAGCAACTTCGCGTCGCGGAAGTAGCGCTCGACAGGAAAATCTTTCGTGTACCCGTAACCGCCCAATACTTGAATCGCGTCAGTGCAGATGCGGTTGCATTGTTCGGAACAGAAAAGTTTCGTGATGCTCGCCATGCGCGCGTACGGCGCGCCGGAATCGCGGAGCTGCGCGGTGCGGTAGACCAGCAGCCGGCCCGCCTCGATGCCGACGCTCATGTCGGAGATCATGCTGCCTACCGCCTGGAAGCTGGCGATCGGCTTGTTGAACTGGCGCCGTTCGGCGGCATACGCCACGGCGGCCTCGAAGGCGGCGACGGACAGACCCACAGAGAGCGCGCCAATGCCGATGCGGCCGCCGGTTAGCGTATCCACGAAGATCTTCCAGCCGTCGTTTTCCGTGCCGAGGAGGTTTTCCGCGGGCACTTCGGCGTCTTTAAAGACCAACTCGCCCCAGTCGCTGCCGCGCATGCCGAGCTTCTTATCGCCGGCCCCGATCTGGAACCCCGGCGTGTTCTTCTCCACGACGATCGCGCTGATGCCCTTCGGCCCCGTGCCCGGCGTGGTGGTGACGGCCGCGACGAAGACATCCGCGATGTGCGCATTGGTGATGAAGATCTTCGAGCCGTTCAGGATGTACTTGTCGCCCTTGCGTACGGCTTTCGTCGCCAGGCCCGCGGCGTCGCTGCCGGAGCCGGGTTCCGTGAGGGCAAAAGCGCCGAGCTTCTTGCCCGTGCAGAGGTCCGGGAGCCACTTCTTCTTCTGCGCCTCGTTGCCGAAGCGTGCGATCGGCGCCGTGGCCAGGCTCATGTGAGCCGCCACCGAGAGCGCGGTGCTTGCGCAGGCCTGAGCGAGTTCCTCGACGATGGTGACGGCGCAGAGCGTGTTCAGGCCCATCCCGCCGTATTCTTCAGGAAAGGGCGCGCCCAAGAGTTGCAGTTCGCCCAGCCGCGACCAGATGGGGCGGGGGATGCGCTCCTTGGCGTCGATCTCGGGGGCGAGCGGCATCAGTTCGCTGCGTGCGAACTTATGCGCGGTCTCGCGGACCAGTCCCTGCTCTTCGGTGAAGTTGGGCGCTTCGAAGGCTTCTGCGTTGGGCATAACCTTGCGTTCTCCCTCTCTTGTTCCGCGTGTGCGATGGCTTAGCACGGCCGCGCGGCCTTTGGAAGCGTCAAACTCGCCGGCGCGTATGTTTGCATGCGGTCAAGAACTTCTCCACGGCATTTTCAAATCGGTCTTGACTATAAAGAACTTTTGAAAATAGTGGCTCCGGTTTCAAAAAAGCCCTTTAGATTCCTGTAAGAAGAGCAGGCACGATAAAAAGAGGAGATGTGGGATGAAATTCGACGGCAAGATTCTGGTCATCGGCTTGGGCGGCGTCTCGCGCTGCACGCTGCCGCTGCTCTTCAAGCACCTCGACACGCCCAAGAAGAACTACACGGTGATGGACTTCGCCAACGTCGAAGCCGACGCGCGCTGGGTGAAAGATCAGGGTGCGAATTTCGTGAAGGATAAGATCGAACGGGCGAACTTTGGCGAGACCCTCTCCAAGTACGTCGGCAAGGGCGACCTGATCGTCGATCTGGCCTGGAACATCGGCTGCGACGACATGCTCCAGTGGTGCCACGACCATGATGTGATGTACGCGAACACCTCCGTCGAGCTGTGGGACCCGTACGCGAACAAGGAAAGCGCGCGGCCTACCGACCGCACGCTTTACGTGCGTCATATCGCCATGCGCAAGATGATGGCGGGCTGGAAGAAGACCGGCGCTTCGGCGGTGCTCGATCACGGCGCCAATCCGGGCCTGGTGCAGCACTTCACCAAGGAAGCGCTCGAGGACATGTCAGGGAAATGGCTGGCAGAGCAGCGCAAGGATGCGCGCCACGAACGCATCGGCGACGCGCGCAAGCAGAAGGCCTACAACAAACTCGCGCAACTGCTGGGCGTCAAGACGATCCACATCAGCGAGCGCGATACGCAGATCACGAGCAAGCCGAAAGAAGAGAACGAGTTCGTCAACACGTGGTCGATCGAGGGCTTTTTCGAGGAGGGCACGTCGCCCGCCGAGATGGGCTGGGGGACGCACGAACTGCGCCTGCCGCCCGGCGCTCACACGCACAGCCACGGCCCGTTGAACCAGATCTGCATGGAGAGCTTTGGCATCAACACGTGGGTGCGCTCGTGGGTGCCCTGCGGCGAGATCCTCGGCATGGTCATCCGCCATGGCGAGGCGTTCTCGATCTCCGAGTACCTCACCGTGACCGAGGACGGCAAGCCGGTCTACCGGCCGACCGTTCACTACGCGTACTGCCCGTGTGACATGGCTATCGCCTGCCTGCACGAACTGCGCATGCGCAATTACGAGATGCAGCCCAAGCAGCGCCTGATGTACGACGACATCCTGCAAGGCCGCGACGAGCTCGGCTGCCTGCTGATGGGCCACGACTACAAGAGCTGGTGGATCGGCTCGCTGCTCGACATCCACGAGACCCGCAAGCTGGTCCCGCACCAAAACGCGACCACTCTGCAGGTGGCCGCATCGCTGCTGGCGGCGGTACAATGGATGATCCGCAATCCCAAGCAGGGCGTGAAACTTCCCGATCAGCTTCCGCATGAAGAGATTCTGAAGGACGCCAAGCCGTACCTAGGGCCGTTCATCTCAAAGGCCGTCGACTGGACGCCGCTCGACAACTGGCACAAATACCATGGCGACAATGGACGCACGAAGCCAAAGGCCGAAGAAGCGTGGCAGTTCACGACCTTCCTGGTGAGCCACGAGTAGAAGTCGCGCAGCGCTGGAACGGGCTCAGGCCAAGTCCAGCAGGTGCCTCGAGGGCGCGTAGCCGATCTCCCAGTCGGCGAACGAGCCGAGCACGCCGCAGTTGACGCAGCGCACGCCCACGAAGACCCACGCGATCTCTTTGTCCGGACGCAGGGCGAAGCCCGCGCCGAGTTCGTGGACCTCGCAGGCGCAATCGACGCAGCGGCAGCGGACAGGCGCGGCGTCTTCCCAGCGCTCGTCGCTGTCCAGGATGAGGTGTTCCGTGCCGCAGTTCAGGCACGTGCGCCGGACCGCGCCTTCCTTGGGATCGCCTTCAACGAGAAAGGCCTTCGACCCGCACGGGCAGATGGCCGTGCGATAGTCGGTGACGCGGACGTTCCTGCGGCTGGACGTGAAGGCTTCCAGATAGGCGCGAATATCGCGGGCCTCGGTGCCGCGCCACCATGTGCCGGACGCATCGACGCTCATGATATTGGAAGCAAGCAATTGAAACCGGCTTGTCTGAAATGGCGATCGTTCGTGAACGCGCGTTTGATCCGATGGTCCTTCATCACGACAAAACTCCCGCAATCTACCAAGCCCCAGAATTTGTCGGGCCTCGACGTATACAAGAATAGCGCTCGATCGAGCAGTTCTTCGTCCATGCAAATGAGGCGAGCTTTAGGAGAGGATCTTAACAGCCGAAAAGCGTTCGTAAAATTGCGTCGTCCACTCGTCCTGGCAAGCCCGTTACCCGTCTCGACCGCCACCCAGTCGGTAAGAAAGACGACTGCGTTCGTATTGACGATTTCTTGCCAAAGGGAAAGCGCTTCGGCGTGAAACGTATCGGCCGAATTCAGAAGTGCGAACCAGCCATTCGTGTCAAGAAACACGGCGTTTTCGGGCATGAGAAACCTTTGGATGGCCATAGAGATAGTGATCTGCGTTCATGGAGAGGTCGCGAATACCGGCGTCGAAGGCCAGCTCCGCGATCTTTGCAAGCGGGTCGGGCTTCTTTGCAGTCCGCTGTTTTTTTGCGCCGAACGGCGCCACGCGAACGACGGTTCCGTTGGGCAGTTTGGCGTCCGATTCCAGAACTATGGTGCCATTGACCACGTGGCCTCGATAAGTCATGGCATAAACCTCCCCTAAGCTATACGCGCGTGATTATACCCTGGCGCTTGGGTTATACCACGATCACTTTCGCGGGCGGGATGCCGTTGAAGACCACGGCGCTGGCGCACGAGTACGCGCCGATGCTGGGGACGTAGACGACGGAGCCGACGTCGAGTTCCGGCAGGTCCTCGTTCAGCGAGATCGTATCGAAGCTGTCGCAGGTCGGCCCGGCGAGGATGCTCGCGTACTTCTGCGTCTTTACCAGCGTCCGGAACTCATACTTGCAATGGTCGAAGACGATGCCCGAGAAGTCTCCGTAGACGCCGTCGTCGAGGTAGTAGTAGTTCTTGTTGTTGCGGATGCTGCGACCGACGACGCGGCAGATCAGCATGCCGGCGGGTCCGGAGAGCGCGCGACCGGGCTCGGCGATGATCTGCACGTCCTTCGGGTAGAGCCGGTCGAGTTCGCGGCGCAGCTTGGAGGCGAACGTGTCGAGCGAGATCGTGTCGCTCTTGAAATGCTTAATGGGAAAGCAGCCGCCGATGTCCACGATCTTGAAGGGCAGCCCGCGTTCCACGGCGCCCTTCATGATGTTGGCGGTCACTTCCAGCGCGCGCTGGTAGTTCTCGAAATTGGTGCATTGCGAGCCGACGTGAAAGCTCACGCCTTCCGGGCGCAGGCCCAGCCCCTTCGCCTTCGCCATCATGGGAACAATCTGGTCGTAGTCCGCGCCGAACTTCAGCGAGAGTTCCACGATGCTGCCCAGGTTGCTTACCTTCAGGCGCGCGAGCACGCGGCAGCCCGGGTGGTGCTTGGCGATCTTGTAGAGCTCGGGCTCGCTGTCGAACGTCACGAAGTTGACGCGAGCCTTGCGCGCGAATTCCAGCGCTTCCGGCCGCTTGACCGTGTTCGCGAAGATGATGCGCTGCGGTTTAACGCCCTGGGCGAGGACATGGCGCATCTCGCCTTCGCTGGCGACGTCGAACGCGCCGCCGAGGTCGCGGAAGGCTTTGATGATGTCCGGGTGCGGGTTGGCCTTGATCGCGTAGTACAGATCGACGCGCGGCAGCAGGCGCTTGAAGCGCGCGTACTCTTCGATCAGCACGCGCTTGTCCACGACCATCAGCGGCGTGTCGTGCAGCTTCACCAGGGCGCGGATGCGCTTAGGGAGACTGAGCTTCATGATCGAGGGCGGCGTCTTGTGAACTTCGGCGGGCACCCACTGGTCGGGATTCAGCACCGGTTTGGCCTGAACGAGGCCGAAGCGCTGCGAGGCAGGCTTAGGAACGGCATGAAGCCGGGCTGCTGTAGCCACCGAAGGGGTCCCCCCGAGATCGGACAAGAAGAGCGTGCTAGGTCTTTATGGTTTTCCCGAGGGAGTGTCAATATGAAAAGGCGGAGGATGCGCCCAACATCCGCCTGTGTTCAAATTCCGGCGCGCCTTGGGGGGCGCGGCGCGCCGGAAGATTCATCCATTCTTAACGGGGATACGAGAGCGTCGCCGGCTTCGCCGCAGCGGTCTCGGCGGAGCGCCGGCCGAAGAGGCTCAGCAGGTTCTTCTTCGTCCACTGCGCGTCGAAATAGCCCATGTGACCGCCGCGCGGCAGTACCGTGATCTTGCCGGATCCGCTCTTGCTCAGCAGGCCCTCGACCGCGCCCGGGGCATTCAGCGGATCGTTGGCGCTCACGATGACCTGGACCTTCTCGCCGGTTTGAGAAAGCAGTTCCGCCATCTCACCCGCGGCCAGCAGGCGCTCGGCCGTGTACTTCGCGTCCCGCCCGCTCCAGTAGGGAACCGCCAGGCCTTGGAAATAGCGGCCGAAGTTCAGCGCCTCGGCGTACGAGATGCGATCCTCGTGAAGATTGGCGCCGTCGCCGGTGGGCAGGCCCAGGCGCGGCGCGCGCATGCCTTTCAGGTCCGCGTCGAAGGACGCATCCATGTACTCGAGCGACTCTTTCAGGTCTTCACGGAAGGCGCGGCTGAGAGCGCATTCCATCATGTGCCGGTCGAGGGTCTTCTTCATGGGGAACTCGCGCGGCAGGTTGTAGAAGGTCTTGTAGAGGTCCACCTTCGTATAGTCGAACGAGAAGTAGCTGTCGAGCCGGCGGATCGAAGTCGCGAAGCTTACCGGCGCCGAGTATGCCTGCACCGCCCCGAGCTTGAACGGCAGCGCGCCCTGCCGGCCGAGCTTGGCCAGTTGCAGCGCCAGCGTCCCGCCGTAGCTGATTCCCACCACACCGACCTGCGTCACCTTGCCCGAGACGCTGCTCTGCTTCAGGAAGCATTCGACCACCTTGGCCGCTACCCGCGCTTCCTCTTCGAGATTACCGGCCACGCCGTGGTGCGAGGCCTCGACGAAGGGCTTGCTCATCACCGAGTCGAAGGTCAGGACGTGGAGTCCGGCCTGTTCGAGCCACGCGGTCCAGAGGTTCGCGTAGACGTTGTCGGCGCGGGCAAAGGTTCCGTTGAGGATCACCACCAGCGAAGCGGACCCCTCGCGGAGGCTCGCGCGGACTTTCAGCTCCTTCTTGAATCCGGGCACCTTCAGCTTCATCTCGCGTGCGCAGCCCGGCTTCTCGGCGTTCTGCACGAAGCAACCGGTGATGGTCGAGTACAAACCGTCGGTCCAAGGGTGATCGAGTTCCGCGCTGTCCACCGTGGCAGCGTGAACCACGGTCTGCATCGCGAGCGCCACGGCGCAGAGAGCGGCCGCGTATTGAATCTTTTTCATCATCGTTCGTTCCATGTCAGAAGTCCCCACGCTTCGTTTCCCACCTTCCTAATGAGGAAAAGGAGAAGCGAGTTACGGGCCAAAAGCATGGCTCTAGAGTGCTCTTGCATCGCATTGATAGTTAATGGTTTGCAAAAGCGCATTCGGAGCGTTCAAGCGCTATCTGTTTGCCCATCGAACGGGTGACAAAGCGCGTCAGGGAGGCTGTTGTTTCGGCGAACGCGAAGCGCGTTTAGAGAATCACGAGGTTGTCGCGGTGGACGACTTCTTCGAAGAGGAGCTGGCCGAGTTCCTTGGCGATCTCGGACGACTTTCGGCCGCGGATCTTCTCGACTTCTGCGCGCGAGTAATTGCTGAGCCCGCGCGCGAACGGCCTGCCGTCGGGACCCTGGAGCGCGACGAGGTCTCCGGAATCGAAGTGGCCTTCCAGGCTGACGATGCCGCTGGGGAGCAGGCTCTTGTGGCGCTTGACGAGGGCGTCGCGGGCGCCGGCATCCACCTTTATCGTTCCCTGCGTACGTTGCGTGTAGGCGAGCCAGCGCTTGCGCGCGGCCATGCGGTCGCCGCGAGGCGCGAAGTACGTCCCGACGCGGCGGCCCTCGAGCACGCGTTCCAGCACGGAAGGATCGCTTCCGCCCACCAGCACCATGGACTCGCCCGAGCCCGTCACGATCTTGGCCGCCTCGAGTTTGCTCACCATGCCGCCGGTGCCGAGCGCGGAGCCGGACGGGCTCGCCCAGGACTCGACCTCGGGCGTGATCTCCGGCACCTCGTGAATCAACCGGGCGTTCGGGTTTTCGCGCGGCGGCGCGTTCATCAGGCCTTCCACGTCGCTCAGGATCACGAGCAACTCGGCCTCGGCCGCCACGGCGACCAGCGCCGAGAGCGTGTCGTTGTCGCCGAAGCGGATCTCGTCCACGGAGATCGTATCGTTCTCGTTGATGATCGGCACCGCGCGGCGTTCGAAGAGCGCTTCCAGCGTGTGGCGCGCGTTGAGGTACCGCTTGCGGTCTTCAAGGCCGTCGCGCGTGAGCAGCAACTGGCCGACGCTGCGCGGCGCGTGGGGCGTCTTCAGGCGGCGGAACGCCTGCGCGTAGAGCTTCATCAGCTCGACCTGTCCCGCCGCGGCGCAGGCTTGGCGGTCGGGCAGCGACTTGGGCCGTTCTTTAAAGCCCAGCGCGCCGCAGCCGGCGCCGATGGCCCCGGAGGTTACGATCGCGACCTGTTTTCCGGCGGTCCAAAGCTGGCCCACGGCGGCGGCGAGCCGGACGATGTAGCGGCGGTCGACATGCACGCCGCCGCTCGTCAGCAGACTGGTACCCACCTTGACCACGATGCGGCGGGCCGACTTGAGCCCCGCGCGCTCGGGTGCGAACTCGGGCGGCGACTTGGTTGCGTGTGCGGTCATGGCTTCGAGGGGTTATAGCGCCGCGCGGGTAAGGAACAACTGCGCGCGCGGAGCGATCTGGCGGCGCAGCTTCATTGTGGCTGCGGCGTTTCGAGCTTCTGCGCTTCTTCTTCGGCTGGCTTAGCGGCCTCGGGATCGCCCAGGGCCTTCCAGGCGCGGGCCAGCAGCCGCCAGCCGAGCGGGCACTCGGGAACCAGCACGGAGACGGCATGGGCCGCGCAGCGCCCGCGGCGGCGGTGTTCGAGCGCCTCTTCTGACCGGCCCGCGGCGCTCAGTGCATCCGCGACGCGTAGTTCCATATCGCCCCACTCGAAGTACTCCTTGGGATTGCGCGGGTCGATGAAGGCGCGGAAGGCGTCCAAGCCGCGCACGGCCTCGGCGAGGGCCTCCGGCCCGGTCAGGAGCAAGCCCATCTCGACGCGCGCGCGATGCACCGCGGGCTCGCGTATGGTGATGCCGATCGCCCGCTGGATCGCGTCGATCGCCTCCTTGCGCTTGTCGAGCCGCACCAGGGCCTCGGCGCGGCGCGCCCACAGCACGGCCAGGGCGGGATCGCGCGTGGTGTTCTGCTGGCTCAAATAGTTTTCCAGAAAGGGAAGGACGTCGTTGTAGCGCCTGGCGCGCAGGAAGGCCTCCGCCACGGCGTCCACTTTGGCCAAGCCGTTTGCGCCGCGGTCCTCGGCGTCCTTGGCGGCGGTGATGCATGCGTCCACGTCTCCCTTCGCCGCGTAGATGCGTGCTTTTAACAAGGCCGTCTGCGGACGTTTCGCCATCGCCTGCTCCGCCGCGGCCGCGATTTTCAACGCGTCGTCGTAAAAGCCCTGTTTGTATTTCCATGCGCCCAGATTCTCGAGGGCGCTGGCGAGCCGGCCCTGGCGCTCTTCCACGCTTGGTGGAACCGCCTCCGCAGCGCGCAGGTCGGAGTCGTACAAGCCCGGCGTCCAGATAGGTTCGATCTCGGACTCTTTCTCGCCGGCCTTCAGTTGCTCCGCCTTGATGCGTCGTTCTTCATGCACGGCCCAGAAGAGCCCCGGCGAGAGGCTCAACGAGACGTCGTAGAGGTCCTTGTACGAGCCCGTGTGATCAGTGGCGCGGTCGAGACAGGCGCGCCCGGCGACGCACAGGTCGAGCCGCCGCTGGAAGGCCCGGCGCTCGGCGGGCGCGAACTCCGCGAGGCCGGCCATGCGTTCCGGCGAGACGCGCCAGGGCATGAGCGGGTAGGGCGGGCCGCGGAAATAGAGCGTGCGCGGCGCGGCGAATTCGAGCAGCATGTTGTCGTCGGTGTGGATCTCCGCGCTCTCGCACAGTTCTTTCACGCGCGCGCGGTCGGCCATGAAGCACGCCAGCAGTTCCTCGAGCACGTGGAAGTTCACGCGCTTGAGATACGCGTTCACCGCGGGCGGGCGCATGCGTTCCAGCAGCGCGGCGGGCTTCTGCTCCAGCGGCTGCTCTGAGCCCACGAGCAGGTAGTCGGAGCCCGGCAGCACGCACCAGATCTGCATGTGCGGAAAGACGTCCGCGAAGGTCGCCATCACGCTCTTGAACTCGCGCTCGCTCATCTGGTAGCGGTGCAGCCACTGGCTGAAGATCCCGCCGGGCTTCAGGCGCTTGCGGCAGAGCTCGAACGCCTCGCGCGTGAACAGGTTGCCGATGCCCGCGATCCAGGGGTTCGACGGTTCGCTCGCGATCACGTCGTAGCTGCGGCTGGTGAGGCGCAGGTGGTTGCGCCCGTCGTTGATCAGCACCTGAATCTTCGGTTCGGCCAGTGGCGCAGCGTGTTCATCGCTCGCGTACTTCAGGCCATTCCATTCGCGGAAGTACCACGACGCCTCCATCACCTCGGGCGAGATCTCGACCACGTCCACGCGCTCGACGCTCGGCGGAGTCAGCGCCGCCCCGGCGCTCACGCCCGAACCCATGCCGATCACCAGCACGTCCTTGGGGCCGTTGGCGTGGAGCAGTTCGGGGATAAGCGTCAGGCCGACCTGCGTGCTCATATCCTCGCTGCCGGGGCCACTCGTCGCGTCGGGCTTGCCGCCCACGGTCAGCGTGAGCATCCCCGTGGACGTTTTCATCACCGCGACCGTCGCGGAGACGCCCTCCTTATAGTAGAGCCCTTCGGAGCCGAAGACGTACGGGATCGCATCGCCGAAGCGGCCGGCGCGGGCGGCGTCGATCTTGTCCGGGCTCCGCAACAGGTACGCGCCCGAACTCATGCGCAGCGGGTCCCAACGCGGCGTGCAGGCGAAGACCAGCGTGGCCACCACGATGCCGCCCGCCAAGAGCAGCGCCTTCTTCGAGCGCCGGGCCTGCGAATGAAAGAAGAGGGCCAAGCCCGGCAACGCGTAAAGCGCCGCGCTGACTTGCAGCGTGCTCTGGATCTGGATCAGCGGCAGCAGCAGCAGTCCGCCCGCCAGGCTGCCTAGGATGGAGCCCGCCGTGTTGATCGCGTACAGGGTGCCTACCATGCGCCCGGCGCCGCCGATCGGTTGGGCGCGCGGCTGCACCGCCTGCAGCGTGAGCGGCATCGTCGCGCCCATCAAAAAAGTAGGCACGAGCAACAGCAGCGCGATCCCGAGGGCCTCGACCAGCATCAGCACCGGAAAACTCCATTGGCTCGCCACGGCGATGAGCCAGAAGAAGAGCACCGGGCCCATGCCCAGCAGCGTCACCAGCGCCATGCAGAAGAGTCCGATGAGCAGCAGCACGAACGCGAGCGAACCTGCGGGATCCTTCAACTTTGCGGCCACCCGCGCGCCCCACGTTCCGCCCAGCGCCAGTCCCAGGATGAATACCGCGACGATGAGGCTGAAGGCATACGTGGACGATCCGATGGACAGCGAGAGCGCGCGCGTCCAGCCGATCTGGGTGGACATCGCGGCGAATCCCGTGATGCCGAATGCGAGCGCGGCCACGCGGCCCGCGTTCGCTTCCGGCTGCAGTTCAACGGCATTCTTCGGGGCCGCGGTGGCAGCCGCATTCCCAGCCGGCGCGGCTTCGGCCTCCGTTGCGGGCGCCCAGCGGGAGACGAGCAAGGCGAGCAGGCCAAGTATTAGGTTGCCGGCCACGGCCGCGCCGTTGGTCTCGGAGCGCCCGAGCCAGGGCAGCAGGATAAAGCCGGCCCCCGCCGCGCCCGCGACCGCGCCGAAGGTATTCACGGCATAGAGCGTGCCCGCGGCGCGCGAGAGGCCCAGCGGCGTGCGCGTCATGAACTGCGAGAGCACCGGCAGCGTCGCGCCCATGCAGGTGGTCGGGACGAGCAGCAGTAGAAAAGAGAGCATGAAGCGCGCGGGTGCCAGGGCCGCGCTGCCGGCTTCGCCGTACATGCCCGCATAAACCGGGGCGACGGCATCGAAGAGCCACGGCAGCAGCGCGCAGTAGAGGCCGATGGCGCACTCCAGCACGCCGTACACGCGCAGGAGTTTGACCGGCCCGCGCGCCAGCCGCCGTTCGAGCCAGCGGCCGGCCAGGTAACTTCCCAGCGCGAGGCCGGCCATGAACGCGCTCAGCACCGCCGAGAGGCTATAGGTCGTGTTGCCGAGGATCAGGCCGAGGTGCCTCGTCCAGAGGACCTCGTAGATCAGCCCGCAAGCGCCAGAAAGAAAAAAGAGAAGCCAGACTGCCGTGGAGGCCATGAAAGGTTCCGATGTGCCCAAGCGGATGCGCGACCGGATGGAAATATACCGCATGGACCCCGATGGTGAGCGGCAAAAGCCCGATTCCTGCGCTGCACGCGTCCGATCTTCTTGCGCTTGGCCGGACGTGGGATAAGCCTACCCATGGGAAGAGTTGGCCGCGCAAAGAGCCTGGGAGCCCCACATGCTCGATCTTGAATCCTTCTTGCTGAACTCGACCGACGCTTCGCAGAAAGCCTTTGAAGGCGAGAAACGAATCCTTTCGTTCCGGCAGTACCTGGACGCCTTTTGCGCGAACCCGCTAAAGCTTGGGCGGAACGCGCCGCAGTACATGCTCGAATGCTACGAGCGGTTTGGGACCGCAGAGATCTCGCAGCCGGGCGCGCAGAAGCTCAAACGCTTCAAACTCTTCGACGCGCCGTTCGACAAAGTCGACAAACTGGTGGGCCACGAAGACGTCCAGCGGACCATCCACGATCTTCTGCGGCGCTTCTCCGCCACGGGCATGGCCGACCGCCTGATCATGATGCACGGCCCCAACGGTTCCGGTAAATCCACCTTCATCGAACTCATGCTGATGGCCATGGAGCAATACTCGCACACGGACGAAGGCGCGCTCTTCCGCTTCAACTGGATCTTTACCGAGCGCACGGAAGGGAAGGGCCAGCTCGGGTTCGGCGCCACGAAGTCCGAGATCCCCAAAGATACGCTCGCCTTCATCGACGAGAATCTGATCGCCTGCAAAGTTCCGTGCGAACTGCGCGAGAACCCCATCTTTCTGATCCCCAAAGTCGAGCGCGCAAAGCTCCTCGACACGCTTCTGGCGGGCCTGCCCAAGAACACTCTGCACGCCGAACAACTGAAGGGCGATTTTCTCCGCGAAGGCGCGCTCTCGACCAAGAGCAAGGCCATTTTCGACGCGCTGCTTACGGCTTATCGGGGCGACCTGCTCAAGGTGTTCCGGCACGTGCAGGTCGAACGTTATTTTATCTCGAGGCGCTACCGCACGGGCGCGGTGGTCATCGAACCGCAGCAGCATGTGGATGCCACCGTGCGCCCCATGACTTTCGACCGCGGCGTCACTCTCCCGCCGGTGCTGCACGGCCTGCAACTTCAGGATCTGTCCGGCGACCTCATCGATGCCTGCGGCGGCATGGTGGAATACTCCGACATCCTCAAGCGCCCGCTCGAACTCAACAAGTATCTGCTGACCACCTGCGAGCGCGGGACCATCTCTCTGCCCGGAACGCTTGCGTTTCTCAACGTCGTCATGTTCGGCACCGCCAACGAGAAGTACCTCTCCGCGTTCAAGGCCAATCCGGACTGGACGAGTTTTAAGGGCCGCATCGAACTCGTGCGCTTCGGGTACCTGTTGGATTGGCGCAAGGAACGCGAGGTCTACCGCGACTACCTCAATGAAATCGCCGGCGGCCGCCACGTCGCGCCGCACACGCTCGATGTCGCCGCGATCTGGGCCGTGATGTCGCGGCTGCGCAAGCCCGACCCCGAGCATTACGAGGGCGACCTTGCGGGCATCATCCGCGGACTCTCGCCGCTCGATAAGGCCCGGCTCTACAGCGAAGGCGTCACCTCCGACAGCCTGAATACCGAGCAAAAACGGTCGCTGCTCTCCGCGATCCCGCAGCTTAAAGAAGAACACGCGGACGCGACCGCGGAATTCGAGAACTTCACCTGCGCCGCCTACGAAGGCCGGCGCGGCGCGTCGGCGCGCGAGATGATGGCCCTGCTCGCGGAAGCCGCCAACTCTCCCGAGCACCGCTGTCTCTCGCCGCTGGCCGCGTTCACCGCGATCAAGGAACTGCTCAAGGACCGCACGATTTACGATTTCCTGCGGCTGGAACCCGACGAGGGCTATCACGACACGCAGAACTTCCTGGACTTGGCGCGCGAGCAATACTACCGCTGGGTCTCTGTCGAGATCTACGATTCCATGGAACTCGTGGAGCTCAGCGAATTCGGGCGCCGGGTGGACGATTACTTCCGCCACGTGCGGGCCTACGTCGCGAGCGAGAAGCTGCAGAACGAGCGGACCGGCGCGTTTGAGGACCCCAGCGAGGACGCCATGCGCGGCCTGGAGAAGCTCGTCACCCTCAAGGAATCTCCCGACGCGTTCCGCCGGAACCTGATCACCAAGATCGCCGCCTATTCGCTGGAGCACCTGAAGGAGAAGCTCGTCTACAGTGAGATCTTCCCCGATCTGATCGCCAAGCTGCGCGAAAGTTACTATAAGGAGAAGCAGAAGGGCCTAGAGACTCTGGCGCGCTACGTGCTGGCTTCGGGCAGCGAGGACGACGCCCTCATACCGCCGGCCGACCGGCCGCGGGTCGACCGCACGCTCAAGAACATGCGCGAGAAATACGGGTATTGCGAGCACTGCGGCCGGGAAGCGATCAGCTTTGTCCTGCGCAAGCTGGCCGACGAGAACAAATAGGCTATTCTGCGCCGAGGATGACCAGTTTGGCGTCGGAGGTGGCCACGTAGACGTACTTACCAAGCACGCAGACGCTTAAGGGCCGGCCGCTGCACTTGTAGCGCCAGAGTTCCTTGCCCGTGTCCGCCGAAAGCGCGTAGACCTGCTGCGAGTTCGTGCCCACGAACACCGTCCGGCCGTTCTCATCGAGCGCGGGGCCCATGTCGTCCAGGGGCTTCTCCCAATCCGCCTTGGGGTTGCCCACGGCCGGGCCGCGGGAAAAGCGCCGCAACATGCCGTCGCGCGTAAGCACGTAGATGCCTTTCGAGCCCACGCTGGCCGCCACCGCGCGTTCCTGCGGCTGAACCGCGGGCATCTCCCACAGTTTCTGTCCGCGCGCCAGGTCCACGGCGACCACGGTCCCCTTGCCCGTGATCAACGCGGCAGGCGCGGACCCGCTTTCGCGCAGCTCCGGCGGCGCTCCGAACGCCGCGACCACCTCCGTCTCGAGCGCGAGGCTCCAGCGCTTCTTGCCTTGCGAGGTCTCCCAGACCGCGAGCACGCCCCCGCGCGAGACGGTTCCGAACTGTCCGGCGCCCGCGGGGAGAATACCCGCCGCGGGAATGTTGTGGGGCGCTTTGGCGTCGTCGATGGGATGTTCCCACAGGGGTTGTTTGGGCGCGGAACAATCGTATACGCGCGCCATGCCGTCGGCGAAGACCAGCGCAAGCAGGTTCTTTCCCGCCGCAATGCCGTTGCCTTCCAGCCCGGGCGCGCCCATGGGCTCGGATGGCAGCTTGATGAGCTGTTGCGAGGTGCCGTTGGCCGCGGCGAGCGCGACGACCTCGTGCAGCGGCGTCGTTACGGCCACGTTCCCGCCGCCGATGTTTTCAGGCGCCGCTTGCAGGTGCCACCAATTCTCCTGGGTGCCGATCTGCAGGCGTTCCTGTTCGAGGTTTTTGGCCGCGATCTCGTCCACGATCTTCTTGCTGGTCCAGCGCGTCTTGGCGCCGTCCGGGTCCGTGGCCATAACGACCTGTCCCGAAGAAAGGTACAGCACGCCTTCGATCAGGCTGGGCGGACCGGCCATGGGATCGGGCAGCGGGAGCACGTTCACCGCCGCGCGTTCCAGCCGGACCGTCGCGTCCAGGTCGTCGGGCTCGATGCGGCGGATCTTCTTGACCAGCGTGGCAAAGCCGGGGAGTTCGATCTTTAGCGAGAACTCTTCGTCCGCCGGGACCTCCAGCCGCAACGGCGTCTTCCCCGCGGACTTCCCGCCCAGGCTCACGGACGCGCCGGTGGGCGTCGAGTTCAAGGCCATGGGGATGGCGGCGTTCTGGGTTGCCAGAAAGCGGCGGTGCGAGCGCAAAAGCTGGCCGAACAGGTCGCGCGCCTGGTCGTGATTGCCGGCCTTCTCCGCGGCCTGGGCCTTGGCGAGCAGATCGCCCGCGTTGTGAAGTTTCGCGCCGAGCTGCTCCATCTTGGGCGCGAGGTCCTGTACCTCCTGAAAATCGGGGTAATCCTTCGCCAGGCGCTCGTAGATTTGCAGCGCCTCGGCGGCTTCGCCGCGCCCTTCGCTCGCCTTGGCCGCGGCCACGTCTTCGCGGATCCGCTGTTGCTTCTCGCGGAGCGTCGCCGCCTGCTGCCGCGCCTTGATGGCCCATTCGTTCTCGGGCCACTCGGACACCGTCGCGTCGAACGTGGCGAGCGCCTTGTCCGCCTGGCGTTCGCGAAGCTGGTCGAGCCCGATCTGGTACTGGTCCCGGATTCGACCGGAGACGGTTTGGATGCGCGCGAGCGCCTCCTCGGCCTGCCGCCGCACGTCGCTGCCCGCCGCCGCGCCTTCGGACGTCTTGAGCAGATCTTCGCGCGCCTGGTCGTAGACCTTGCGCTTCTCGAGTTCGAGCGCCGCGGCGAGTTTCTGCCGCCACGTCTCCAGCGTCGCCTGTTTTCTCAGCTCTTCGCGCTTGGCTTGGAGCCCGTCCAGGGCCTTCTCGATCTCATCGGCGTAGCGGTTCTCGGGGCATTCCTTCTTGAGTTTACTGTACGTGGCCTCGGCCTCGTCCAGCTTGCCCGCCTTTTCGAGGAACTCCGCCTGCGCCTTCAGGAACTCGACCTGGCGGTTGTATTTCGAGTACAGGCTGTCGAGCCGGGCGTGCACGAGCTTCCCCAGGTCCGACTCGGGATCGCAATGTATGACATAGAATTGATGCCAGATGATGATCGCGTCTTCGTAGCGTTCTTCGGCCAGCGCCACGTCCACCTGTTCCATCGCCGTGCGGTAGGCTTCCGGCGGCGGATCGTGGCGTTGCGCCCGCAGCCAGAACCAGAAACTCGCCACGACACTGACAAGCGCCGCCGCGCCGAGAAAAATCCGGAAGATGCGCTGCCGGCGCTTGTACGCCGCCGCGGCGCCCTTGTGGCTGAGGAACTCGATCCCTTCCGGCCGCCGGCCCGCCGCCTGTGCCCGCAGGATGGCCTCGACCGTGTCCTCGATGTTGCTTTCGATCTCTTTCCGCTCGGTCTCATCCTCGGACAGTTCCAGCAGGCGGCGGTAGATGTACAGCGCGTCCGCGTAGCGTTCTTGCGAGCGATGGTCGCTGGCCAGAAACCGCAGGTCCGAGGCCGGACAGGGGATCACCCAGCCGTCGTCGAGATAGCGGATGATCGTTTTGTACGCGTTGAAGCGGCCCAAGCAGGAAAGCTTGACCACCGTTTCAAGGGTGCGGCCTTCGCGCAGCAGCTTGAGCACCCGCTGCGTTACGGGGCTGGCCTTCGCCTTCGCATCTTCGCCCTTGCCGCTGACGCGGAAGCATAGGTAAGGCGAGGGCAGGCGCTCTTCGAACAGTTTCCAGTCGTCGATGCGCCGTGAGGACTCGAGAATCAGCGCCTGGGGATCGATGGAGAGGCGGTGCACAAAGGCCTGGCCGCCGTCTTCCTCGGAGAATTCGCCCTCCAGTTCCTCGGGCCGCCGGGCGCTGTCGAACTCAAAGGATGCGTTCTTGTACGTGAAGAGATCGCAAATCTCCTCTTCGAGCTGAAATTTGACGGCTTCGTTGATCTCGTCCTTGGTGATAAAGGACTTCTCGACCAGCAGCGCGCCGAGCTGGATGCGCTTCTCGCTGTTGCGCTGCAGGCGCAAGGCCTCGCCAAGCTTTTCCTCGGTCAGCTTTCCGCGCGCGACCAGCAGATCGCCGATGCGCGTCCGTTCGGATAGCCGGTCGGAATAGATGGCAATCTCGCCGCGCGACAGCGCGATGTGTTTCTCGCCCATCGGCGAGTACACGGAGAGAATCCCCGTGGCACGCTGGTCGGAGAGGTTCTTGAACAGTTCGCAGAGGCTGCTGGGGTTGAGATCGCCCTGGATCTTCATGGAAGTCAGGTGCCCCAGTTACGCCCCGGCCCTAGGTCCAGCCGCCGTTCCGATTTTTCACGCCGGCTAAGGGCTGAAGAATTAACCTAATGTACGCTGTTATAAGGAAATGCGCTGAAAGTCAACCGTAGCATTGCAGGCCGTAGTTCCCCGCTCAATAAAGTGCGCGAATCGAGACGTTCTTGACGGCGCCATTGGATTTGTAGGTACCGATGTAGAAGCCCGTGGTGTCCAGGGGCACCTCGTCGTATTCGAGCAGCACGTCCTTGTCGTTCAGGGCCACGCGCAAGTACCGGCCTTTCGATTGCACGAGCACCTTCAAGTATCCCTTGGTGTCCAGTTCGACCCGTTCGAACTGCTTTTTCACCTTCTTCTGTTTGTAGTCCCACAACTGGCCGGCTACGGCCTTGTCGCCGACCTGGACACGGTACGCGATCTCGTCGTTGGAACGCAGGACGAACGAAAGACTGGCCCCTTTTTGAAGGCTGATCTCCGCCTTCATCTCGTAATTGGTCAGGTTGATGCCATTGTATTGCAGCTTGCCGGAACCGGCCAGCGTGTCGCCCTGCAGCTTCCAGCAGTCGGGCTTCTCCAGCTTCCAGTTCGCGTGGTCGTCCTTCGTGAAGAGGGAAATCCATTCGCCGCGCTTCAGGCGCTGCTCTATGTCGGTGTTCTTCTTTTCCGGTTCCGCAACTTTCGGCGCCGGGCCGGGGAGTGGGGATTCGCCGGCCTGCGGCTTGAACAAGCCGATGTCGGCGGTCTCTTTATCGACGCTCTTGGTAGCGGAGGGATTGGCCGGCTTCTTCTCGGGCACGAGCGCCTCTTCCTCATCCGCGTCTGGCTGGCTGCTTACTTTGGCCGTCTCGAGGCCTTTCTTGGTATTGAGGGTCTGCGCCTGCCCAGTGGTCTTCTGCGGTTCAAGGTTCGCGGGAGCCGGAGCGACGGGTGGATTCGCGTGCGCGGGTGACTTTTCGCCTTTCTGGGCGGCCTGGGGTTGAACCCAATCCGGCTTTTGCGGCGCCTGGGTCTTCGAAGCTGTTGCTGCGGGCGAAGGGGCGGGTGCGGCCGAGGGCGGCGGAAGCGCGGGCGCGTTCTGCCGCGGCAAGGGCGCGGCTGCCGCTTGCGCAGTTTCCTTCGGAGTCTCCGGCCCTCCGCGGTTAATCAGGAACAAGCCTAGAACCGCCAGGACCGCCATGATCGATCCCATAATCGGTAGCGTGAGGGATGAACTTGGGGCCGGTGGCGCCTCTGTCTTCTTGCGCTCTCTATCGGAAACGGATGCAAAGGCCTCTTCAGGAGGGGCCGTTTGAATACCCGACTTCCTGGCGATGCCCGGATGCGTCGACGAGGCCGAGGCCTTGCGCACAGGCTTGAGCCGCGACTCGCTGGAGCGGTCTCGGCCGGCAACTGGAACCTGTACCGTCGTTGGCGTGCTGCATTCGCGGCATAGCAAATCGGCATCCGCGGGGGCGGCGTCAAGGCCTCCGGGATAATCCTGATCGGATAATCGAACGCCGCATTTGCCGCAGAATACGATTTTCATCCGGCCCGCCCTAAAGATATGCATTCGGTACCCTTACTACGACGAGTATGACTATATTTTGATTCCGCCAAGAGCTAAGTTTTCAGCCTCTTTGCAAAACTTCTGCTCACATGTGCAGTAAAACGGTTGGAATTCGAATCTAGGCTTAACATGCCGGCAAGTTGCGATATTCTTGCACCCCTCCGTATGGCATTCGGTTCCTATAGGGTTGCTTCCGAACCGAACCCTCGCTGCTTCGCCGCTAAGCGAATACGCATCAAACCTCTTGAGGTACGTGGATGCCGCTGATCGACCCGCTGCCTAAGCCGCTTGAAGAGAAGCTCGCGACGGTCCTTAAAACACCCGATCTGGCCGCGGCGGTCTCGACCGACCTCGACCCTACCGGGCGTTTCGGCGAGGAATGGCTCGTCGTAACGGCCGCCCGGGTGAGCGTGTACGCGTCGAACGGGAACGGCTTTGCTCCGCGCGTGGAACTGCCACTGGACGAGATCAAGAACGCCAGCGCCGACGGCTTGGTGGGCGGTGGCGCGCTCATTGCCACCGTGGACGGCAAGTCCATCGAGGTGCTACGGTATTCCAACGCGCAGCAGCGCAAGTTCGGGCGCATCGCGAAGTACATCAACGACGTCAAGCGTTTCAAAAAGGACACCGAGAAGGCGCAGCGCGGCGAGAAGGACAAGGACGGCAAGCCGGTCGAAGCGCCCAAGGAACACCCACGCCTCGAACCGGACAAGGAAGACCAGAAGCGCTGCCCCGCCTGCAAGCTGCTCCTGCCCGAAGGCTCCAAAGTCTGCCCGGCCTGCATGAGCAAAGGCAAGGCGATCCGGCGCATGCTCGGCTACCTCCAGCCGCATAAGTCCCAAATAATCACGATCTGGGCCATGATGCTGGTGGGCCTTTGTTTCAGCCTTGTTCCGACATACCTGACCAAGCCGCTGACCGACCAAGTCCTCAACCCGGTAAAAGATCCGTTGCCGTTGGCCGAGCGCCTGAGCCTGCTGGGCTGGCTCGTGATCATCCTGCTGGCCGTGCAATTTTTCGGGCAGGCGCTGGGCATCTGGCGGGGCCGGATGGCGATCCGCCTCGGCCAGCAGCTTTCGCACGAACTCCGGGACGACGTCTTCCGGCACCTGCAAAGCCTCTCGCTCAAGTACTTCGACAAGCGCCAGACCGGCGCGCTGATCTCGCGCGTCACCCGCGATACCCAGGCGCTTGAAGGCGTGCTCGTCGAAAGCATACAGATGTTCTTCTCGAACATCTTCCTTTTCGTCGGCATCGGCATTGTGCTCTTCTGCATGAACTGGAAGCTGATGCTGCTGGTCTTCATCCCCGCGCCGATCGTGCTCCTGCTCTCTAAGTTTTTCTGGGACCGCATGATGAACGTCTGGCGCCGCGCCTGGCACCTGCACAGCCGGCTCACCGCGACCGTCGGCGACAGCCTCTCCGGCGTGCGCGTTGTCCGCGCCTTTGCCAAGGAAGATCGCGAGGTCGAACGTTTCGGCAAGCACAGTCGGGAACTCTACGAGGCCGACGTCTCGGCTGAGAGCATGTGGGTCACCTTTTTCCCGATTCTCTTCTTCATCATGAGCACCGGGAACCTGATCGTCTGGTACATCGGCGGGTACCAGGTCATCGAAGATTCCGCGCTGGTCGCTAAGGCCCTGCCAGGCATCGAGGCGGTCCTCCCTGACCGGAAAGTCTTTACCCTTGGCGAATTCTTCACCTTTTTGGGCTATCTGGGCATGTTCTACGGCCCGATGCAGTTCATGAGCCGCGTCGCGGACTTCCTCTCTCGCTCGTTGGCCTCGGCGGAACGCGTCTTCGAAGTGCTCGACACCGAATCCGATGTAAAGGACGCCGCGCAACCCGTGCCTTTGCCGCGCATCGAGGGCAGCGTGGAGTTCAAGAACGTCACCTTCGGCTACGAAGTTCATAAGCCGGTGGTCAAGGAGGTAAGCTTCTCCGTCGCGCCCGGCGAGATGATCGGCCTGGTCGGCCAGAGCGGCGCGGGCAAGAGCACCACCATTAACCTGATCTGCCGCTTCTACGAAGTCCAGGAAGGCGTGATTCTGATCGACGGCGTGGACATCACCAAGATCGCGCAGAAGGACCTGCGCTCGCAGATCGGCGTCGTCCTGCAGGAACCGTTCCTCTTCAGCGGTTCGATCTACGAGAACATCGCCTTTGCCCGGCCCGGCGCCTCGCGCGAGGACGTCATGGCAGCGGCCAAGGCCGCCAACGCGCACGATTTCATTATCCAGAAGGCCGACGGTTACGATACGCAGGTCGGCGAACGCGGCCAGACGCTCAGCGGCGGCGAGCGCCAGCGCGTGAGCATCGCCCGCGCGATCCTGCATAACCCGCGCATCCTGATCCTCGACGAGGCCACCGCTTCCGTCGATACCGACACCGAGAAACAGATCCAGGATGCGATCGCGCGGCTCATCAAGGGCCGGACCACGTTCGCCATCGCGCACCGTCTGAGCACCCTGCGCAATGCCACGCGGCTGGTGGTCTTGAAGGACGGCAAAGTCGCCGAGGTCGGCACGCATGAAGAGTTGATCGCTAAAAAAGGTGAGTTCCACCGCCTCGTCCAGATGCAGCAGGACTTGAACAAGATCATCGAGATCCCGGGCTAATGGCTGACACCGAAGCGAAAAAACCGGACGTCCCCGCGACGCTCATAGAGGCCGCGCAACTGGTCTTCCTCGACCCGCAGAAGCTGCGCTTCTTCAAGCACGGTGTCACACTGCGCCTGACGATGGCGGAGGACCGCTCCTGCCTGAAGACAAGCGTCCTGCGCGCCTTCCCGCTCTCCGACCCCCAGCGTTTCCTGAGCGTCCGCGACGGCGCGAACAAAGAAGTGGGCCTGATTGCCGAACCGAAAGAGCTATCTGAAGAGAATCGCAAGCTGGTCGAAGAAGAACTCTCGCGGCGCTACCTCGTGCCCGCGGTCCGGCGCATCGTCTCCGCGCTCGAACGCTTCGGCACGGTGGACTGGACGATGGAGACCGATCGCGGCCTCTGTAAATTCACGACGCGGAACTTGCGCGAGAACGTCCAGCGCCCCGCGCCCGGCCGCATCATCGTCAGCGACGTGGACGGCAACCGCTACGACATCCGCAACGTCGAAGAGCTCGATCTGCAGAGCCAGGAACTACTCTTCCGGCATATGTAATGTTGATAAAAATCTAACGCTTGAATTTGAAGCCAATTGAAATGTTGACGCGAATTGAACTGCAATAGATAATCCCTGCCATTGCCAAGAGGGAGTAATTCGATGTATTTTTGTAAAAAATTTCATTCTTTTCATGCCTTGGTTCTCCTTTCAATACTGACCGTCGCGTACGGCGAAGACGAGGAGCCCGCGCCGGCTCCAGCTCCTGCCCCAGATCCCAATCCAGCGCCAGTTCCAGACCCGACGCCACCGCCAGTTGCTGACCCTGTTCCCGCTCCAGATCCTGTTCCAGGTCCAATCAAAGTCCGCCTCAAGGAAGCGCTGGGAAAACTGCCTGCCGCGACGGAAGTCGAGGTTTTTGCGGTCTCGGAGAATCTCGGGCTCATGCTGCTGCACAACGGCGAGCAGGTCGTGGCGAATTCCATTGGCCCCGCTGATTTTATCGCCTGTGTCGAGGCCTATGGAACGGCGCGGAAAGATTCGAAAGTTCTTTACGGACTGACCGAATATTGCACCAAGGCTAAGCCGGAGGCCGCGAAAAGGATTGCCGCGCTGGCTGTGAGATTCGACCCCGAGTTTCACGGAGATGCGGAAGCGCGTATCAAAGAGTTGTCCGACCCGGCGGCGCGGATACGCAAGATCTTGCAGGAATCTTCCCTCTTTGACCCAGCCGACGAGCCCAAGACCGGCCCGCGCGCACGTCTGCTCGAATGCGCGCGGCGCTCGCCTCCCAACTTGGCCGAACTGAAGAAGATCTACCTGGAACTGCAGGAGGCGCGCATTTTTGGCGAGGCCCGTCTGCCCACGCCTCCCGAGCGGAAAGAACCGACGGTCGTTGAACGCGCCGTGATCTTCGCCGAGGAACTCGCGAAGGAGCAGCCGTTCCTGAAACTCGGCGACGCGGACGCCAAGAGCTTGAAGGCGCTTTTCGCCGAAAGCCCGGGCCTGCGCGAGCACTTCCTGCTGGGGTTGGAGCCGGGGTACGACTTCTATCAAAATGCCGCGCGAGTGCTGTTGAACATTCGCGCGGCGTTTCCCAAGGAGACGGCCGCTTACGAAGGACTGGCCCTGGCCTTTGCAACGACCTGGGACGATCCCGCCGTACTGAAACCGCACGACGTTGGCATCCCCGAACTGATCGAGAAGCCGGCGGCCGCGTGCAAGGCGGAGGAGGCGTTCGGCTGGTACATCAAGAATCAGCCCAAACTGAACCCTGTGATGATGAAGACGCCGTGGCGGCTGCTGGCCTTCGTGGCGGCGGATACCGGTTCGATTGCCGAGCGGGATTGGGCGCTTCAGACCTACCGCTACAATTCGACGCTCGGCCGGGTGTATGCCGAGGTACAATACGATCAGGGGAAGTTGCGGGACGGTGTGGGAAAACTGGCCGGCCATCCTTACACGCTTGCGAATCTCAAGACCTACGGCGGCGTCTGCCGCGATCAGGCGTTCTATGCCCGCTCGGTCTGCCGCTACTTTGGGATGCCGTCCTATTGGGCGAGCGGACTCGGCAAGACCGGCGGCATCGGGCACGCTTGGGTGGGTTGGGTGATCCAACTGCCTTCCGGCGCCTTTCAGCTCACGGATTATGGGCGCTACGCGGACGACAAGTTCTTTATGGCGACGATCCGGCATCCCCGCAGCGGCGAATCGATCTTCGACTATGTCCTGGGGCTGGAGGCGCGCGGGCTCTCGAACGAGAAGACCTACGAGGACGCCGACCTGCTGTGCCACGTGTTCGAGGACATCGGCTCCTATCTCGACCCCAAGTCCCGGTACGACCTGCTGGTGAAGGCCGTGAAAACCAATCCTTTTCACCGCCGGGCGTGGCTGCTGATCGCGGATGGCACCGCGCAGGGTCTGGTTCCCCAAGAGACAGCGCTCGCCCAGTGGGAATACCTGACCGCGCAGTTCAAGGACGCACCGGATTTCACCTTCGAAGTTTTGAGCCGCTTCGCGCGCATGTTTAAGGACGTGGAATCCGAGTACAAGTTTTTCGACGCCGCCGCCAAGATGTACGTCGGATTCAAGCGCGACGATCTGGCGGCCAAACTTCGCCTCGAACAGGTGGCGGCTTGCCTGAGATCCAAACGAAAAGACATCGCCTATGCCACCGCGATGAAAGGCATGCAGGAATTCGCCGGCGTCGGCAAGGAAGGGGCCGACCTCGCAGCCAAGGTGCTCGCGCTGGCCAAGGAATCCAATCAATTGAAGCAGGCCGTGGAACTCGTCAAGGGCGCACTGGCCCGGACGCAAAGGATGCGCGGCGACGAGCCGAACGAATATTGGATTGAGATGGCGCAAGCCTTGAGGGACGCCTTCCGCGCGGTGGGGGATGAGACGGCGGCCTCCAGATTGGACAAGGATATTGAGTCCGTGAACAACGCGGCTCGCCGCTGAGGCGCATGAGTATCGGCATGAACCTCGAAACCGTCCGCCGCTTTGCGCTCTCGTTGCCGCTTGCCAACGAAGAGCCGCACTTCGAGATGTCCTCGTTCCGCGTGAAGGGCAAGATCTTTGCCACCGTCCCGCCGGACGGGAAGCATCTACATATCTTTGTGGACGAGGACGCCACCGCTGCCGCCGTCGCGAAGCATCCCAAGTGCTGTGAAGAACTGTGGTGGGGCATGAAGCTCTCGGGCGTCCGCGTGACGCTCAAGAACGCGGAGGCCAAGCTCGTGAAGGGTCTTCTGGAGGCCTCCTGGCGCCGCAAAGCGCCCAAGAGCGCGGTCGCGGAAGCCCTCAAACGGGAGTAGCCATTTAACCTATATAATGTTCAGGCTCTCGCCGAAAGTTGCACTCATGCCGCGACGTCCTATATATAATTTACGGTGCTCTCATAACTTCCCCATTTCTCCCGTCTTACCAAAAAACACATGTTTTGGGCTACTTGACCTATTCTAAAGGGCCACCTTTCATGATTAGGTAGGTGTAATCGCACGGAAGGGCAGAACACCGTCCGTTAAAGGAGACCGCCATGCTCACGGCCACCAAATTCGACAATGGGCACTTTTCGGCGGCGTTGAAGAGCACCGGAAAGGCCGTCTATGAGGGCGCTCTCGAAGCCCTGCCGTATCCGGAAGTCTTCGACGTGGATGCCGCCATCGAGTCCATGTACACGGACGGCTGCTGTATTGTACCCGGCGTATTGAGCCGCGACGAGGTGGCCGAATTTCGCGCCCGCATCGACGCCACCGGCGGAGACGATTCCAAGTACGAAGTCAAGGGCTGGTGCTTCAACAAACACCTCGTGATCGACTGGACTAAGGACGCCTACTTCCTCCGTTATATCGACCGGCCCGGTCTCATTGATGTAATGGAAGCGATCATGGGCGAAGACTGTCACGTACATGAGGGAAACACCTGGGTAACCGGCCCTGGCCGAAAAATGCCGCTCCATGTGGACCACCTGCCGGTGCAGATCCCCGAGGAGTTGTTGCGCGACCCGCGCATCCGGGTCCCGATCTACTTCTGCCCGGTGATGTTCGCGCTCTGCGATATGACGCTCGACATCGGCCCGACCATTCTCGTTCCCGGTTCGCACCTTTCGGGACGCGGGCCCAACAATGAAACGGAGTGGAACGGCATGAAGCCCAAAGCGGCGTTGCTCAAGGCGGGCGATGCGCTGGCCTTCCGCTTCGACGTGTGGCACGGCGCCGGCGCCAATACGCGCAAGGACCATTCCCGCCGCTACATCATGCAACTCACCTACGGGCACCGGCAGACGATGCCCTCCTACCCGCCCATGAGATATGAAGGGTATTTCTCGACGGAAGTGCTCGAAACGGCTACCCCGCGTCAGAGGCGGCTCCTGTGTGGCCACGCGGAAAAGCCGAAGGCGTACTGATTCGGCGGCACGAATTTCGCCTCATTCTTCGTAGATGGCGCTAACTCTTAGGCGGCGCGTCGAACTCGTACGTGCAGGCGTGCCCGCCGGACATGATGTGGTGGGACCGCTTGAGCGACGGATCGCCGAGCACGCGCTTGAAGAGTTCGAGTTCGAAGCGGCAGACCTGCGGATGCTGCTTCGCGATGGACGCCACCGGACAGTGGTGCTCGATCAGGACCTGCTTCTCGGCGCCGTCGGCGTTCTTTACCGTCTCCACGTTGGCAAGATAGCCTTCCTCGTCGCGGATGCGAGCAAGGATGCGCAACTTCTCTTCCCAGGTCTTCGCGCCAGCCAGCCGCTGCTGGTAGGCCTTGGAGAGATCGCGCAGACGCGCCTTGAAGAGTTCCTCCAACGCCTCCGCGCCCATGATCTTTTCCATGCGCGCGAGCAGGTCGAGCGCGATCGCGTCGCTTGATTGCGGGAACTCCTTGTCGCCCGCGTCCGTCAGCCGGTAGAGCTTCGTCGGCCGGCCCACGTTGCGCCGGACCACGCGCGCCTCAACTTGCCCCGCAGACTCCAGTCCGGCCAAGTGCTGGCGAATGGCCACATTCGAAACGCCCAAGCCCTTGGCCATGGAGGAGACGTCCATCTCCCCGTTGCGTTTGATCAGGGTCAGCAGCGCCTGCCGCGTGCCGCCGAGGCTCACGCTGCGCGAGTTCTGTTCTAAAGGCGTTGCCGCCATGGGGGTCGGGTCGGCTGTCTGCGGCTTCTTGGTGGTGGCCATCTTGAAGCTCCTCTTAGTAATACACGGTGCTTTGCTGCGCTTCTTCCGAATCGTACCCGAGTAGGGCAAGAAAAGCAATTTATTAAAGTTATTAAATAGAAAATATTTTAAATAATAATATTGACAAAGTATCCCAGGCGGGATTGAATGCCCTCAACAGGAACCGGAGGGGAAATAGATGAAGCGTTTCGACCCGAACAAGGAAGAGACCGGCGCGCGGGTGCTGGTGGTCGCCACGAGTTTGAACGTGGGCTCCAAGTCGCAAATTCTGGCGCGAGAAGCCCACGAGCGCCTGCAGCGGGCCGGAGTAGAGTCGGAACTGCTCGACTTGCGCGCGTTCGACCTCCCCTTCGTGGACGGCAGCGGCCGGGCGGACGAGAACCCCGAGGTCCAACGCCTGAAGACGGCCTTCAAGCGCGCCACGCATATTCTCCTTGCCCTGCCGGTCTACAACGGCGACGTCAGCGCCACGACACGCAACCTCCTGAACCTCGGCTGCAACTTCCACGAGAAGACCGTCGGTTTTCTCTGCGCCGCGGGCGGAGAGAAGTCCTACATGGCCGTGGTACCGCTGGGGAACTCCCTGATGTTCGAGTTCTGTTCCTGGATCGTGCCCCGCTACGTTTTCGCGCTGCCGAAGGACTTTGAGAACGGCGAGATCGCCAACCCCGATATTCTTTCCCGCATCGACCGGCTCATCAGAGATCTGCTCAGCCGAATACCCGCCGCGAAGGCCGGCGCAATGTAGCGTCCGGTGCGGCCGCGCATTGAGGCACGATTTTTGTGGCAGGCATGACCCGCTCATGCCATGGTTGAAGACGAAGCGGCGCAGCAAGCGCCGCGGGACGAACAGGAGGTGCGCCATGAAATGCATGCTCGAACACGCCAACCTGACCGTACGCAACATCGAGGAGAGTCTGCGCTTCATCACCACGGCTTTTCCGCACTGGAAAGTGCGCGGCGGCGGAGGCGCGGGCAAGGACCGCTGGGTCCACATCGGCACCGACGAGACCTACATCGCCCTCGGCGAGAGCAAGGACGACCCGAAGGGCAACTTCTACGAGGGCACGGGCGTCAATCACCTGGGTTACGTCGTGGACGACGCCGAGGGCGTCAAAAAGCGCCTGCTCGCCGCGGGTTTTAAAGAAGGCTTCAAGCCCACGCAGCACCCGAACCGTCTGCGCGTCTACATCTTCGATCCCGACGGCATGGAGTGGGAGTTCGTGCAGTATTACTCGGACGATCCCAAACTGAAGAACGACTACTCGCAGTGAACATCTATTCGGCATTCGGGTATTTCCGCAGGCAGAAAGGAATGCTCCTATGGGAAGCTTCGACTCGGCCACTTGGCTGCGCGTATGCACGCTGGAGGAACTTAAAAAGAAAGGCGTGCAGCGCGTCTCCGGTTCGCGGCCGGTGGTCTCGGTCTATTTTCACGACGAAAAGGTCTCTGCCGTGGACAACCGCTGCCCGCACCTGGGCTTCCCGCTGCATCGCGGAACGGTGAAGGACGGCGTTCTCACCTGCCACTGGCACCACGCTGATTTCGATCTCTGCTCCGGCTGCACCTACAATCTTTTTGCCGACGACGTGCCGACGTACGACACGCACGTAGAGGCCGGCGTCGTCTACGTCGCGCCGTCGCCGCGGCGCAGACTCGGCAAAGAAGATTTCATCGCGCGGCTTTATAAGGGCATGGATCAAAATGTTGCCGTGATCGTGGCCAAGAGCGTGGACGCGCTGCTCAAGCTCGATCCCACGGGCCGCACGGTGATTCAGGAGATCGCGCGCTTCGGCAGCCGGCGCCACGCGCGGGCCGTCGGCGGGATGACGAACCTGAGCATCGCGTCCACCTTGCTGCCCTATCTCACGCCGAAGACCGCGTACTACATCCTTTACATGGCGGCGAAGAACGTCGCGGACAACTGCGCCGGCCAGGCGCCGCGCCTTCACAACGAGATGCTGCACGGCGGAAAGATGGATGTCGGGACGCTCGGCCGCAGCTTCCGCACCTGGGTCGAGAACCGGGACGTGTACGCCGCCGAACGCGTGATGCTGACGCTCGAGAAATCCAACGCGTCGATTCCCGAGATCGCCGGCATCCTGCTGGGCACTTCCACCACTCGCGTCTACGGTAACGACGGGCACGGGCTCGACCTTGCGAACAAGGGTCTCGAACTGATCGAGTATCTTGGAAGGGAACATGCGGTGGATCTGCTGCCGCTGCTGATCGAAGGCATAACCACGCGCAAAGTTGGCGCGGAAGACCTTACAAGCTGGAACCATCCCGTGGATGTGATCACGCCACTGCACGAAGCCGAGAAGCGCCTCGGCGAATGGATGGTGGAAGGCAAGGGCAAGACGTTTAGCGCGCAGGAGGAGCAGGCGCTGATTCCCGTGCTGCTCGGCGAAGATGCGCTGAAGATCATCGATGCGCTGAAATGCGCGCTGCAGGCCGGCGCGGCGCCCGTCACGCTGGCGAAGCTGGTCGCCTACGCGGCGGTGCGGCGGATGGCGCACTTCGCCACGAGCAACGTGATTCAGGACTGGTTCTGGCCGCAGCATACGCACACGTATGCGAATGCGGTTCACCAGGCGTTGAAGCGTTCGCCGCCCACGCCGGAGCTGGCGGTCGCGGTCTTCCACGGCGCGATGTCCGTCTACATCGACCGCTTTCTGAACGTCCCCGCCGTGCCGCTGCCGGGCGAGAAGGCTTCGCTCGACGATCTGCCGTCGGATGCCGAAGAGCTTCGCGCGCGCCTGTTAAAGGTGCTGAACCAGCAGGCGGAAGCCGAGGCCGCGGCGCGGACCGTCGCGCGTTACATCCGCCTCGGACATCCGCTCGAGCCGCTCATTGAGACGCTGGCGTTTGCGACTGTGCGCGAATGCCCGGGCGACTTCAGGCCCAACGAAGGCGTCGATTTCCACTACTGGCAGGCGCTGGAAGCCGGCGTGCGCCAGGCGCAGGAGTGGAAAGGGCGGCCGGAGGTCGAACACATCTTTGTCGGCGTCGTGCGGCATCTCGCGGCGGCCTGTCCCACCAGCCGGGCGGGCTTGCAGATCGCCGACGTCGCGCACCGCCTCAACCAGGGCGCCAGCATTCACGATGACGGCAACGAATAACGCTGTTCGACGCGCGGCCTTCGGCAAGGAAGGGAAGAACTATGGAAACGTTCGATCCGGCGAAATGGCTTCGCGTCGGGACGCTGGCGGATCTCGAAGCACGCGGCGTCCAGCAGGTGAAGGGCGCCAAGCCCGCGGTGGCCGTATTCTTGCACGGCGGGGAAGTGTTCGCCGTCGACAACCGCTGCCCGCACATGGGCTATCCGCTGCATCGCGGCACCGTGAAGGACGGCGTGCTGACCTGCCATTGGCACCATTCCAACTACGATCTCTGCAGCGGCTGCTCGTTCTCGCTCTTCGCGGACGATGTCCCCACCTACGAGACGCATGTCGAAAAGGGCATCGTCTACGTCGCCGCCGCGCCGCGCCGCACGTTCGGCAAGGACGATCTGGCGCGGCGGCTCTTCGGCGGACTCGATCAGAACATCGCCGTTGTGATCGCCAAGAGCGTGGACCTGCTCTTTCAAGCGAACCCCAGCGGAAAAGAAGTCATTCGCGAAGTTGCGCAATACGGCAGCGCGCGGCACAGCATGGCCGGGAGCGGCATGACCAGTCTGAGCGTCGCGGCCAATCTGCTCCAGCACCTCGACCGGCAGACCGGTTACTACGCGCTGTACAAAGCGACGAAGATGGTCGCCGAGAACTGCGCGGGCCGCGCGCCCCGCATGCTGAGCGAACCGCTGGACACCGACGCGCACGGCATGGATGCGCTCTCGCGCTGGTTTCGGCGCTGGGCGGAGAACGGACAGGTCACCGGCTGCGAGCGCACGATCCTCACCGTCGCGCGGACCCCGGCCACGACGCCCGAGATCTCAGCCCTGTTCTTCCGCGCGGCGACGGACCGCATGTACGCGCAGGGCGGCCAGTCGGTGCCGATGAGCAACAAGGGCTTCGAACTGATCGAGCACATCGGCCGGGATTATGCGAAGGACCTGCTGCCGCTGCTGGTGCGGTGGGTCTCCGGGCGCGGAAGCGGCGCGGAAGACCAGCATCCCTGGAACAATCCCGTCGATCTCGTCACGCCGCTGCGCGCGGCGGAGAAGTCGATCGCGGGCTGGCTTGAAGTGGGAAAAGGTAAAACGTACGCCGGCGAGGATGCGCTCAAAGAGATTCTGCTCGGCGACGATCCGCACAAGATCATCGACTCCCTGGGCCAAGCCATGCGCGAAGGCGCGCCGCCGGCGCACCTGGCGAAGCTGGTGGCCTACGCCGCGGCGCGGCGGCTCGCGCATTTTGCGCTGACCAACGAACTGCAGGACTGGATGGCGCCGCAGCGGACCTTCGCGTACGCGAACGCAATCCACCAGGTGGTGAAGCGCAGCCCGTCCGATCCGGAACTGGTGCGCGGCATTTTCCACGGCGCGATCTCCGTATACATGGACCGCTTCCTCAACGTGCCCGCGGTGCGGCTGCCGGGCGAGCGCAACACACTGGACGGGTTGCCGTCGGATCCTCAAAAGATTTGCGCGGCGCTGCTGGAACTGCTCGATCATCAGGCGCATGTGGAGGACGCGGCGGGCATGGTTGCGCGTTTCGTGCGGCTGAAACATCCCCTCAAGGCGTTGTACAACACGCTGACGTTCGCCACGGTGCGCGAGGACCTCGGGTTCCCGCACTGGCTGGTGCTCGAGGCCGGCATCCAGCAGGCGTTGGAGTGGGAAGGTCGGCCCGAAGCGGAGCACATCCTTGTCGGCGTCGTGCGCCATCTGGCCGTCGTCTGCCCGACGCCGCGCGCGCAAATCAAATCCGCGCAGGTCGGACTGCGGCTGAATAAAGGAGAGCGGCTGTACGAGACGAAGGAAGAAGCGCTGGCGCATTCGGAGTGATCGAGGACATGCGCTGTATGCGTGGCGGATAATCGTCAAGACGGACTTTCCGGCTGGGCCTGGTTACATATAGTGGGGCAGGCGTCAATGCTTGCCCCACGTTTATTAAAGGAGGAGGATCCATGGCTCAGCCCAAAATTCTTGCATTCGCCGGAAGCGCACGGCTGAAGTCGTTCAACAAATTGCTCATCAAGGTCGCGGTCGAAGGCGCGCGCAAAGCCGGCGCGGAGGTTACGCTCATCGATCTGCGCGAATACCCGCTGCCGCTCTACGACGGCGACCTGGAAGAGAAGGACGGCCTGCCCGAGAACGCGAAGAAACTCAAGAGCCTTTTCTTGGGCCACCAAGGGCTGCTGATCTCCGCGCCCGAGTACAACAGCTCCATCACGCCGCTGCTCAAAAACACCCTCGACTGGGTCTCGCGGCCGTCCCCGGGCGAGAAGCCGCTGGCCTGCTACACGGGCAAGGTCGCGGGGCTCGTCGCGGCTTCGCCCGGCGCGCTCGGCGGCCTGCGCGGCCTCGTGCATGTCCGCGCGATCCTGCAGAATATTCAAGTGATGGTCGTGCCCGACCAGTTCGCGCTGCCCAAAGCCATGGACGGTTTCAACGCCGACGGGACGCTCAAGGACGAGAAGCAGCGCGAGAGCGCCGCGCGCGTCGGCGCGCGCGTTGCTCACGTGCTGGCCAAGATCTGCTCCTGAGTCAAGCCGCCCGGGTTGCCGGGGTGGACTTGTCCGTGGCCCGCGTCCGGTGTATCTCCCAAGGCCGGGGATTTCTGTAACATAACCATGTTTAATGTTACAACCCGGAGGAGGACGCCGTGGCAAAAACGATTCTGGCCGTGGGCGCGCACGCGGACGACTGCGAGATCGGCGCCGGCGGCGTGCTGCTCCAGGCCGTGCAGGCCGGCTGCCGCGTGGTGACGGTCGTCGTTGTGAGCGACTACAGCACGTGGGCCGCGACCAAGGGCCGCGAGGCCGATACCAAGGAACGCATGTTCGGCATTGCCAAGAAGTACGGCTACGAGAAACGCTTCCTCGACTACCCCTACCACGTGATCGACGGCGGCGACCTGGACCTCAAACAGAAGCTCGCCAAGATCTACAACGAACTGCGCCCCGAAGTCTGTTTCGTACATCACGACGAGGACCACTTCCCCGACCATATGTCCTGCGGCCACGCCGCGAAGGCCGCCTGCCTTTTTGCGCACGGTCTCTCGGGTGATTTGAACGCCCCGCGCATCAAGCGCGTGCTCGCCTACACCGTTACGCCGTGGCAGACCTACCGTTTCGAGCCCGACGTCTTCTACGACGTCACGGCGACGATGCCGCCCTACATGGATCTGCTTAACGAACTCGATGCGGCGTATGTGGGCAAGCAATTGGGGGATGTCGTCGCGCACGAGGTCAAAGACCTGCGCCACCCGGAACGCAACCTGCGCTTGGGCGGCCATGCGCTGACCAAGTACGCCGACTGCGTCCAGCACGGCAGCCGCGCGGGATCGCTCTACGCCAACGGGTTCAAACACCTCTGGGGCCCGCGCTGGGGCGAGCAGCTTTGGTGAGCAATGCAGTCGATGAACAAGGAGCCCTGCATGCCCGAGAGACCTGCCGAGACCGCTTTTCCCATTCACGATCTGTTGCGCCGCCGCTGGAGTCCGCGCGCGTTTTCGACCAAGGCCATCGAACGCGAGAAGATCGGAAGCCTGCTCGAGGCCGCGCGCTGGGCCGCGTCTTCGCGCAACGAGCAGCCCTGGCGCTTCGTGTTGCTCGAGCGCGCGCAGAGCGAGGCCTTCGAACGCATGGTCGGCTGCCTCGCGGAGGGCAACCAGTCCTGGGCGCGCAAGGCGGGACTGCTGGTCCTCGTCTGCGCGTACCCCAAGTTCACGCCGGACGGCAATGCGAACCGCCACGCGCTTCACGATTGCGGCTTTGCCGTCGGTTGCATCACGCTGCAGGCGCTGGCGCTGGACCTCTGGGTGCATCAGATGGCCGGGTTCTCGGGCGAGAAGGCCCGCGCGGCGTTCAATGTGCCCGCGGAGTTCGAGACGGTCTCGGTGCTGGCGCTCGGCTACTACGGCGATCCCGCGGAGCTGCCCGAGAACCGCCGCGCGCAGGAGACCGGCCCGCGCAGCCGCAAGCCGCTAGTTGAAATCGCTTTTGACGAAGTGTGGGGCAAGCCCGCATCTTTTTAGCACTGAAGAGCAGACAATAAAAAAGGCGGGCCGAAGCCCGCCCTGATTTCTGAATGGGATTGCGCCGCTTAGAATTCGACGATGAAGCGCTTGGTCGAACCGAGCACGCCGAAGACCAGCGCGACCAGGAAGAAGACGATCGTCATCGCCATCCAGACCGTCACGTCGTCCTTCTTCATCGTGAAGGCCCATTCGAGCATGCCGAACGCTGCGATTGCGAAGCAGACCAGGGAGACGATGCCGTTCGTGCGCTGCTTTTTGGTGGCGACATCGAGCTCGTTCAACTCGCCTTCGGGCAGGTTCTTCATCGAGTGCTTGCACGCCGGACAGGTGATGTTCTCCTGGCCGAACTCGAGATTGGCGTAGTGCGTCGTGAGGCACTCGCTGCACGTGGCTTTGACGGGAACGCCCATGGCATCCTCTCCTTAAAGCTGCATTTAGGCCCTGTATTGAAGCCCCGTAACCATAGCGCAATCCATTCATTGCGCAAGAGCCTGAATGCCCCGTTCGGCGCTCCTTTTATAAGTCTAAATTGGCATGGGATTAAAGTGTTGCAATTCTCCAGGGATGGGGTAGTGTGTTGTTCAAGTTCTCCCGGCTGGTCGATCTATCTCCTCCCGCTGGTATTTCAAGCGGCCCACTTCCCTGAGACAAGAGTGCGCCAGATTTATCGGAGTCTTCATGTCGTTTTTGTCGTTGGGTCTTCACGCGGATCTCCTGCGTGGAATTGAAGTTCTCGGGTTCAAAGAACCCACCCCCATTCAGAAAGATGCGATCCCGCCCGCGCTGCAAGGCCGCGACGTGCTGGCGTGTTCGATGACGGGGAGCGGCAAGACGGCGGCCTTCGGGCTGCCGCTGCTGCAGCGCCTGATGGGGAAACCCCGCGGCGTAACCCGCGCGCTGATCCTTACGCCCACGCGCGAATTGGCGGCGCAGATCGACGAACATCTCGGCGAACTGGGCAAGTTCACGCAGGTGAAGAGCGCCCCGGTGTACGGAGGCGTGGGCATGGGCCCGCAGCAGCAGGCGTTCCGGCGCGGCATGGACGTGATCGTCGCGACGCCCGGCCGGTTGCTGGACCATCTGCAGTACGCATACGCGAAACTCGACCAGGTTGAAGTGCTGGTGATCGACGAAGCCGACCGGATGCTGGACATGGGGTTCCTACCCGATATCCGCCGCATCCTGTCCCGGCTGCCGTCCAAGCGCCAGACGTTCTTCTTCTCGGCGACGCTGCCCGGACCGATCGTTTCGCTGGCCCGGGAGATGCTCCGCACGCCGGCCCAGGTGAACGTGGAACGCAAGGCGGCGCCGGCCACGGGGCTGACGCAGGCGGCGTTCCCCGTGCCGCAGCATTTAAAATCCGCGCTGCTGGCGGCGCTCGTGCGCACCGGCAAGGCGCGCAGCGTGCTCGCCTTCGCCCGCACCAAGCACCGCGCCGACCGGCTCGCGACGTTCCTGGAGCGCCAGGGCATCTCGTCCGCGCGCATCCACGGCGACCGCAGCCAGGCCCAGCGCACGCAAGCGCTCGAAGGCTTCAAGCGCGGGCGCTACCGGGTGCTCGTGGCGACGGACGTCGCCGCGCGCGGGATCGACGTGGAAGAGCTGCAGCTCGTGGTGAACGTGGACATGCCGCGCGAACCCGAGGACTACATTCACCGCGTCGGACGGACCGCGCGCGCCCAGGCCAAGGGCGACGCGTTCACGTTCGTCTCGCCGGAAGAAGAGCCGGGCCTGCGGGCGATCGAACGCGCCATCGGGCACAAGCTCCCGCGGCAGACCGTGGAAGGTTTCGATTACCGCCAGGCGGCGCCCGAGCGCTTCCAGGCGCACGCGCATCCCGAAGCCCGCACGCACCGGCACACGCCGCATGTGCGGCCGGCTTCCGGACATCCACGCCATTCCGCTGGGCACTCGGCGCACCGGACTCCGCACGCGGCGCACGCTCCTCATGCGGCGCACGCCCCGCACGAAGCCAAGCGGACCGAACCCGATGCGCACGGCCGGCACGAACTGGTCGAGCTCCACGAACGCCATCGCCAAGCGGAGCACGCCGCGGGCGAGACCCGGCCGTGGGCCAAACCGCACGACCGGCGCGAAGACCAAGGCGCGCGCGGACAGGACGGCGCCGCGCCGCACGTCCCGTTCTGGAAGCGCAAACGCAAGCAGAAACGGATCGTTCGTGTACCCCAAGCTGTGAACGGCTGAAGCGCGAACCGCGGGCGCAAACCCGCCGTACGCTCCGCAGTAAATCAAACCGCAAGGTGTAAGACGTGATCCACGCGCCGGAGGCCCTTAAAAGCCTCCGGCGTTTTTTTTGCTTCGGCAAAATAAGTGTGCGCGCGGACGCTCGCTCTGTTCTTGCTGCTACTTTACCTCCACGCCCGTAAGCGGGTGCCAGCCTTCGTCGAGCTTCTCGTCGATGGCGAACCAGACGCGCGGCTGGTGGGATTCGTCCACAATGCCCAGCGCCACTTTCGTGTCGCCGCGTTCCAGCGCTTGCGGCACGGTCAATTCTTCGCTGAACCAGTTGTGCCCGGGCAGCCAGGTGCGGATGTCCTGCTCGAACGGGACGACGTGGGCTGTCTTCCCCTGCTTGAAGCGCAGCGCGAGCTTGTACGGCCTATAGATGGGCGCGACGCCTACGTTGTCGGTGAACATCTCCACCTTCATGCGCGCGCCGGCCTGCACCTCGATCGGCAGCAGCGCTTGCCGGAGCACGAAGCGGTAGCCGATCTTCCGGTCGAACGCGGTCAGCCGCTCGCGCACCTTCTCGGGGTAGAAGACGTTCTTGGGCATGAAGACGGAGGTATGATACTTGTAGCCTTCCTCGATGATGCGGTCGATGTCGTAGCCGTGCAGCACCCACGTCGCGACGTTGCCGCAGGTCTCCATCGTCACGGGCGCGGTCTTCCACGCGTCCTTGACGCCGCACTGCTGGATCTCCTTCGGGTACGCGTCGTAGGTGTGGTTCCAGGAGAGCCGCGCCGGGACATCCGGGCTGTTGCCCAGGCGCAGGTCGCCGATGCAGTCCGCGCGCCAGCCGATGCGGCGGCCAGTCGCCGCCCCGGTCTTGGCCGCGTGCGCGCAGCCCGGCGTGCCCAGCATCGAGAGCAGCGTCGTACGCGTGAAGCATTCCAGATAGATGTCGGTGAGCTTCTGCGCGGTCTCGGGCGTGGAGTTGCCGCCGGATTCGCCCCAGAAGCCCGCGTAGGCCATGTCGATGCTCTCGAGGTCCGGATGGCCGTCGTAGCGCTTGGCGAAGGCGCGGATGAACGCCCCGAAGTGCTCCAGGTAAAGAGGATCGTTGCTGTCGGGTTCGTGCGGCGCGTAGGTTCCATCTTCCACCCACGGCGCGCCGGTGTCCCAGTACCAGTCGGGAATGTTCACGGAGGACTTGGGCGGATGGCGCTTGGACTGTGGCGGGACCTTGTCGTAATCGACCCGGATCGTGTACGGCTGGAAGCGCAACTGCGCCGTCTGCCCGCAGGCGCGGGCCGCGGCGAGCGTCCCGTCGACGATGCGCCAGTCGAATTTACCTTTCTCCGGTTCGAGCCACGCCCAAGGCCAGCGGCAGTAGGTCAGCGTCGTGCGCGGGATGAACTTCACGTTCTCGCGCTTGCCGTCTGTGGGAAAGGACAGCGGCCCGTGGGTATCGGACGTGATGAACGCAGGATAGGTGTCCTCGCCCTGAAAGCGCTGGAAGGTGGTCGTGCCGCGGTGCGGGTTGGGAAGGTACCCGAAGGATTCCTTGGGCCTCACACGCTGGACGGTCTCTTGCGGGCCGAAGGCATCGCGCCAGTGCGAGACGATGCGCCGTTTTACCGGCTTGAAGTTGGCGACCTGGTCCGCCTCCTTCAGCGTCATCGCGAGCTGGCTGAGGCCCATGTGCCGCTCGAAGACCTTGGTCCACGCGGCCTTGGTCGAGCTCTTCGGCGCATGGTTGGTGAAGGCCGGCAGTTCGCGCAGGACCTCCAGCACCGGCGCCGCGCGCTTGTTGGCAGGCGCGAGCGTCTTCATCCAGTGCTTGCGCGAGCGCAAATGTTCCGGCAGTTCCTTGACGACCTCCGGCAGCGCCTCCACCGCCTGCATGATGCGGTCGACGACCTGCTTGGTGGTGAGCGTTCCGGTCTTCCGGGCCGAACTCATTTTGCGGGGCAAAGGGGTCTCCTTGTTCCGAGGGGTCGCGCATTTCACCCTGATTAAACAGCGTCTAATGCCGTTCAATCGAAAATCGAAAATCCAAAATGGATTCACTGCCCCTTGGTGATCCACTGCTTCCAGGCGGATTCCAGCTTGTCCAGCTTCTCCTGGCCGGCGATGGCGAGGATGCGGTCTTCGATCGCACCGGCCTTGGCGGGGTCGCGCACGAGGCTGAGCGCGCCGTCGAGGCCCTTGATCTTCACGAGGTACGCGATGAGCGCAAAGCCTTCGGCGTAATAGAAGTCGGGGTCGAGGGGGTAGTCCTTGGCGCGCAGCAGATCCGAGAGCGGGATGAAGTCCTGGCTCTTGAAGCGCAGCCGCAGGAAGTTGATGTAGTAGTTGTGGCGGTAGTCGGGTTCCATGAGCACCGAGAAGCCTTCGTGCAGCGCGCGCGGGAGGGCCTCGTAGTTGGGTAGGCTCTGGTTCACGATCAGGTGGGTGAGTTCGTGCGGCAGGACGGACTTGAAGAGCCGCGGCGAGGTCTGCCAGGAGTGGACCTGGATGTTCGCGATCCCGTTCGGGGTGTGGGTGAAGCGCGAGACGCCGCCGGTCCATTCGGGCTGGCCCGTGGCGAGCGTGTACTCTTCCTGCGTGTGGTGAAGGTAGATCTTGGGCTTCTCCTTCCAGTCGGTCTTGAGGCCCGTGACGCCGGCGATGCGTTCGAGGTGCGCCTCGACCACCTGGCCCACTTCCTTCGCCAGCGCGTCGTTGTGGTGGAGCACGATAAAGTGGTCGGTCTCGTAGGACTCGAACGCACCCGGCTTGGCCTCGGCGAAGGTGGACTCGTCCACCGACTTCACGGAGACCGGTGCGCCCTCTGTCCCCATGTTCAGGGACTTTTCCAGCTTGGCGCGCAGTTCGGCGAGGAGCTCCGGCGTCGCCTGGTTCACGCGCGTGCGCAGGCCGCGGGCGTAGAAATCCGCCGCGGAAGCCGTGTTCTTCACGGACTCTTCCACGCGCCCGGCGACGTAGAGCACCGTCGGGTTCGTCGGCGCGAAGACGAGCACGCGCTGCAGGTAGCGCTGCGCGGTCTGGAGCTGGCCGTTGTTGAGCAGGCTCGAGATGCGCGCGAGCGCCGCGCTGGCGTACAGGCCATCCAGCGGCCCGGTGAGGCGCGAGTCGAGGCCGAACGCGCGTTCGAGGTCGGCCAGGGCGGCGTCGTAATTCTTCGCCTGGTAGGATGCGTCTCCGCGCCGCGCCAGGCAGCGCGCCAGTTCCTGCGCGACGCGCTCGCGCGCTTCCGCCGCGAAGCCCAGGGCCTGGTCGTAGGCGGCAATGGCGCCGTCGAGGTCCTGCTGGGCCGCCTTGCCGCGGGCCTGTTCGATGATCCCGTCCAGGCTGCGGTTCTCGCCCTCGATGGACTTCAGGGCTTCGGCGGCTTCCTTGCAGTTTGAGTCGAGCGCGCGAAGCTTAACAAAGACGGACTTGGCCTCGTCGAGCCGCCGGACTTTTAGCAGGTGCTTGCCGTAGGCGAGATAAGCGCGGGCGAGTTCTTCTCCGGCTTCCTTTGAATTGGCGTCGGACTTGATGGTCTTCTCGAGTTCGTCGATGGCCATGCCGTAGCGCTGCTGCGCGAGCAGGTCGCGGCCGATCTCGACCTTGTTCTCTTCCGGCGTCTGCCGGTCGACGTAGTCGATATCGTCCTGTCGGACCTTCACCTGGCCGAAGGGCACGCGGATGACCACGTATTCCTCGGTCTCTTCGATGATCTCGCCCTTCATCTGCTTGCCGTTCTTAAGGTGGATCGTATCCGCGTAGGCCAGGGAGGAACTCAGCGCCAGCGCCGCCACAAAAGCCGCGGCCCAGAGCGCGAATGCTCGCGAGGGGCCGGAGCGACGGAGTTCAAGAGGGGGTCTGGGCAAGCGCGGGGCCTCGCTGAAGGGAACAGCTACCTCTAGTTAATTACCTCTACTGCACATCGCAACTCCCTAGATCACCAAACCTTCAAAAGGTGATAAGATTAGACTTGTCCATCCTATGGCCCGACCTATGCTCATGTGCATCTTTTTACGTGAGCAACGGCAGGTCAACCGCACTCTATTGAGGCGGTCACATCCGGCACTATCGGTGACTCGCGACTTTGGTCTACGGTTCACCTTTGCATGAGGCTGTTACTTCAAGGCTGAATTGGAGTTGTAAGAGACATTGTGGTCGCGATTCGGAGCCTGAAACGCGGGGCTCGACCGAGGTGTCTTAGAGATAGCATCGCAGAGTTCGAAGGGTACCACGAAGAATTTCAGGAAACGTCAGCCCTGGTAAGCCGATACAGGGAGACACATACCGCAGGTGTCGAGGCTTGAGGTAGACGGGTATCCCGCTCTACGCCTGAGAGCCTTGGCTATTCCCGGCTCCTTAAAGGATGAACCGGGAACAGTGCCGCGCTCAAGCGAGCGCGCGAAGGGGGGAAGCGAAATGCATAGCTTGAATATCTCGGCGAGAACCGCGCTGGGATTCCGACCGGCCTTGGGGCTCACGCTGGTTGCGGCGGCCTGCGTGCTCGGCGCGCCCGTTCGCGGCGAAGACAAAACCACAGATAAGCCAGTGGCGGACGAGGCCAAGCCCGCGGCCGCGGGCGAACGCCCGCGCGTGCGCTACTGGCTGAAGGACCCGTCACAGGCCGCGCCACCGGATCAGACCAAGGGCGACGAGAAAGATCCTTCGCCCACCGCCGATACGCCCGCGCCCAAGCCCAACCTGAGTTCGCCCGACGGCAGGCGCCAGGCGATGGCGCAGCAATTCAAGAAGATGCTGGACCAGGCCGAGGCCGCGCTGGATCACCGCGACTACGAAGGCTCGGTGCAGATCTGCCGCAACGTGCTCACGGCCGATCCGCGCAACGAGCGGGCGGTGGACATCCTGAGCCGCGCGCACCACAAACTTGCGAATTCGGACCAGAAGATCACCGACGCCGCCTCCGAGCGCAAGGATCACGAGGCGCTGCTGGAAGCGGACGAGCACTCGGTCCGCCCGCCCGTGCGCACGCCGGAGACGCGCCCGCAGTGGCCGTGCCGCGAGGACGACCCGGTGCTGCCCAAGCAGCAGAAGATGGCGTCCGCGCTGGACGTGCTCGTCTCGGTCGACTTCCTCAAGGCGGACCTCGACTGGGTCTTCAACACGCTCTTCATCATGACCGGCGTGAATATCATCGCCGATCCGGCCGCGATCGAAGGCAAGAAGTTGACGCTGCACGTCGATAAGATTCCCCTCCGCGAGGTGCTCGACTTCATCGTGCGCAACAACGACGGCATCCAGTATTCGGCCACGGAGTACGCGATCTGGATCACTGCCACGAGCGCCAGCGATCTAAAGAAGGTGATGGTACCGCGCGTGTATCCGCTGCATCACGGCCTGGTCAGCATGCAGCCCAACACCAACTAGAAGGCCGGCCAGCGCTCGAATACGACGGGCCGCGCCAACGTCAACAGCGGCGGCCAAGGCGGGCAGGGAGGCCAAGGTGGTCAAGGCGGCCAGCAGCAGCAGCAACAACCCGCCAAGAGTTACCTCGAGGACATGCTGGACGAGATGGCCACCGAGGCCGACGCGCAGACGTTCCCGACGGGTTCGCGCTACTTCATCGACAAGCCCTCGAGCCAGCTCATCCTCTTCACCACGCCTTCCGGCCACCAAAAGATGCGGGAGTTCCTCGACTCCTTCGACCAGCCGGCGATCCAGGTGCTGATCAAGGCCCGCTTCCTGGAAGTGGCGCTCACGAAGGACAAATCGCTGGGCGTGAACATCGATAAAATCTCCGGAAGAATCGACCAGTTCGGGTTGGGGCTTAACGGCAGCGGCGACCGGCCAGGCACGCCCACCGAGACGTTCGGGAAATTGGGCGTCGGCACCATCCTGGCCATTACGGGGGTGCGCTCAGACCCGCAATTCCAGGTCACCGTCAACGCCCTGCTCAACAGCAGCCACACCAAGGTCCTGTCCGAACCGCAGATCCTGGCGCTCAACAACAAAGAGTCCGCGATCGACATCACGACTCAGTTCAGCTACATCACCGACCTGCGCGAAGTCACCGCGACGCAGTTCGGCGGCAACGGCACGGCGACGACGAACGTCGTGGCGTTTGTGCCGCAGTTCGACACGGAAAACGTCGGCTTCTCCATGAACGTCACGCCTTCGGTCGGGCGCGACTTGAAGACGATCAACCTGCACATCCGCCCCGTCATCGACTCGCTCTCGCAGGGGCAGAGCATCAGCCAGTTCCAGCAGTTCGACACCGGCCAGGCGAACAACAACGGGACGTTCGTGCCGCCGGTGATCCAGCGGCCCACCATCGACCAGACGAGCCTCGAGACCGACGTGGTGCTCGAAGACAACGGCTACGTGATCATCGGCGGCCTGATCCGCAACCGGCACGATCTCATCGAACGCAGGATTCCCGGCCTCTCGCGCATTCCGGGCCTGTGGAACTTCTTCAAGTCCAAGGGCGAGGAACGGTCCACCAGCAACCTGATGATCATCATGGAAGCGCAGATCATCACGCCGCGCGGCCGCACCTATAAGACCGACCGCGCGCCCGACGACTCCGATATCCGCGAAGGCGGGACCATTCGAGCGCCGGGCCAGGTGACGAAGGCCAAGCGTCCCGAGGCGGTCAACAAGGCCCTGGGCCTGCCGGCGGAGCAGCAGGTGGTCCAAGCCGAACCCCCGCCGCAGGACGAGCCGGCTGCGCCTGTGCGCCCGGTGGAGACCCAATTCAGCGGCCAGAAGGGCTGGAGTACCGCCGAAGAAGATCGGTCGGATGTCTCCAAATAGGCGTCTAACCTGCCGGGGCATTGACCGGAACCGCCTTTGGGCGGTTAATAATGGTAGCGGGAACTGGGTGGGAAGGACGGCATGAGTCGAGCGGTGGGCATCGATCTGGGTGCGGAGGCCCTGCGCGGCGTCTGCATCGAGAACCTCAAGGGCCGCCTGCAACTGATCTCCGCGGGCACGCTGCCGTTGGGCGAACTCGGCAACCTCGAAGACAGCGACGACAAGCGGCTCGCCATCGGCGAGAAGCTGAAGGATTTGGTCCGCGGCGCGAACTTGAAGGCTCCGCTGCGTCGCATGGCCGTGTCCGGCAAGTACACCGAACTGCGCTATATGATGGTCCCGCCGGTGCCGCCGTGGCGCCTGGAAATGCTGGTCAAGTACGAGATCGACGAGCGGTCCACGGACAAGACGGCCAAGACGTTCGACTACCGCATCCTGGACCTCCCTGAAGTCGGCGGACAGTACACGGTGCTGGTCGGCGCCGCGCAGGAAGCGACCGCCAATTGGCTCCTGGACATCGGCAAACAGTCGCGCCTGGGCGAGGTGGAACTGGACCTCGAGCCGGTCGCGCTCTTCAACGCCTACTATCACGGCCACGGCTTCGATCCCGATAAGACTGTCCTGATCGTCGATGTCGGAGCCGAAGAGGTGACCGCGCTGGTGGTGCGCAACGGCAGCCTCTACTACGCCCGCACGTTCCTGGGCGGCGGGCGGCGCTTCTCGCAGGCCATGGCCGACGACCTGAAAGTCGATGCGCTCGAGGCCGACGAGATCAAGAAGCGCGAAGGCGAGATCGCGTTCGACCTGATGCCGCAGCCCGGGCAGTCGCGCATTCAGCGCACGGGCCGGACCCTCATGCTGGGCGCGTCGGCCAAGCGCATCACCGCCGGGCCGGGCGAACTTCCAAACCTGAAGGGCGAAACGGCCGCCAACGGAAGCCCGTCTGCGCCCCCGCAACCCGAACCCATCGCCGACGCGCCCGCGGCTCCAACCGGCGCCTTGAAGAACGACCTGGAAATCAGCCCAAGCGGAGAGCCGCAGGCGGCCGCGCCCGCGGCGCCCGACGCGCTCCGGCCTGGCGAGACCGCCGCGGAACGGCGCAAGCGCCAGATCTCGGCGGCGCTGGTCCGCGAGGCCGCCTCGCTCTGCGCGGCGCTGGAGAACGCCGTCGCGAACTGCCGCCAGCAGACCAAGCTCCGCGAACTGAAGATCGACAAGGTCTATATCACCGGCGCCGGCGCCCGCGTAAAAGGCCTGGGCGAATTCGTCTCGCGCCGCTTGCGCGCGCCCGTCGAGCCGCTGGACATCTTCCGCAACATCGGCATGGACCGGCTGCCCGCGGAAGCCGCCGCGGCGCTGCGCAAAGAACAGGACCTGCTGGCCGTCTCCACCGGCATGGCGCTCGCGGGCCTGTGCAAAGGCGCGTTCTCGTTCCTGCTCTGGCCGGCGCAACTGAAGGAAAAGAAGGAATACTGGGCGCGCGGCGCGTACCTGTACTACGCCGCGGCCGTGCTTTTAGGCGCGCTGCTCTTCTTCTGGCTGACGCCCAAGCACAACGTCGACGTCCTGAAAGCCAACAAAGATAGGGCCGACACGGCCATCTCCGGCGCCAAGGTTCAGAACAACGAACTCGACGGCCTCAAGGACAAGTACGAGGAACTCTACGAGCGCATGCAGCAGATCGAGAAGAACGCCAACTCGGGCAACTTCTTCCTCGGCCTGCTGGAGGAACTGAAAGACACGCACCGCATTCCGCCCAACATCTACCTGACTTCGATCTCGACGAACCTGCCTTCGTTCATCCGCAGTGAGTTCGAGGAGCAACCCGGCGACCAGCCCAAGGGCCCGGCGGTCAAGGAACCCGGCGCGAAACCGGTGGCCAAGACGCCGGGCGGCGGCAAGGCCGTGGATGCGCCGGACACCTTCCAGGCCCAGGCGCGCGTGTACTTGCGGGGCTTCGCGCGCAGCGGGCAGAAGGAAGACATGCTGCTGCTCATCAAGAGCGTGACCGACACGGCGGCGACCAAGCCCGGCTTCGCCGACCTGCTGGTGCCGAACCCCGACAGCCCCGACGCGCCCGAGAACCTCTTTAAGGACATCCGCCCCATCTGGACCGACGGCAAAGACCACCAGCAGGGCCCCTACTACCTGAAGGAGTTTGTGCTGGAGGCCTTCGTCGAAGGCACGCGCGAGAAGAAGGAAGGCGGCGCGCCCAAACCGCCGGCCCCGAAGCCTCCGGCCGAAGGGCAGTTCAAGACCGAGGCGCTGCCGGCGGAGAAGTCCGACGCGCCGCCGGCCGCCAAGTCCGGCGCCGCGCCCGAAGCGAAGAGCAATGCGGCGCCGCCGCCAGTGGCGGATCCGAAACCGAAGGAAGCCGCGAAGCTATAGCGGCGGCGCGCACGAGGAAGCACGGCCATGCCGATGGACGCGACCGACTCCAAGCTGCTCAAAGGCATCGTCGCCTTCGCCGTGCTGGGCCTCGTCGTTTATTACTATCCGTTCTCCTGGCCGCTCGACAGCTACAAGGCCCAATCGGAGAACTTGGAGCAGACGCGCGAGGTCATCGTCCCGACCAAGCAGAATTACGAGCGCATCTTCGGCCCGACGAATCCACAGGTCTGGGACCCCAACGCGATGCCCATCGAGATCTCCCAGAACCTCACCAAGATCACCGTGGCCGACCGCAAGGCCCAGTACGAAGAGGGCATCCGCAGCCTGCAGAAGCTGATCAAGGAGCGCGAGGAGTCCAGCCGCATGAAATTCGCGGACTGGACCGTGGTGCCCGAGAGCGAGCGCAACCCGGGCTTCTACTTCGCGTACAAATGGGAGAAGCTGCGCATCGAACTCGACAAGGAAGCGCGCCAGTGGAACGTCGAGATCGCGGACAAGGATATCGGCTTCAAGCGCTTTGTCGTTAAAGACAATCAGACCATGAGCAAGGCGCGCGCGGAAGAGTTGCTGCGCGAACTGGACATCGCCGAGAAGATCATCCGCCTCGCCATCAAGGCCAAGAAAGAGCAGGAAGACGAAGAGCGCAAGCGGAACCTCAAGCCCGAGGCCTTCATGCGCATCATCACCGTCACTCCGCAGGACTCGGACAAAGCCGGGCCGTACCGGCGCGAACGCAACGAGGCTTACAAACCCGAGATCACCGATCCGCGCGATCCGCGCTCGAAGAAATTTATCGTGAAAGAGCTGCCCAAGTTCATCCAGGAATATCCGGTCGAGATCCTGCTGCAGTGCGACGTGAACGCCTTCATGAAGTTTTTGCGTTCGGTCCGCACGCCGGGACAGTTCCTGGTGATCCGGAACTTGCAGATCGTCTCGCCGTTCCTGGGCGACAGTCAGCGCGACAAGAGCGACCTGCGCGAGATCCTGGGTGACAACCCCGAGAAGCAGATGGACTACAAGGATGAGCATCTCTGGGTGCGCATCTCGGCGGCGGGCATGGATTTCTTCGAGCCCGAGGAACGGAAAGGCGCGCTGGCGGGGACCACCGAAGATGTGCCCGAGATGTTCCGGCACCCGCCCAAGGGCCAGAAGCCCGAGGCCACCGGGAATTGATTGAGTTGAACACGGCCGCTTGTACAATGCGGCCAGGCAGGGGACGGACGCCATGCCGTATTACAAATCGCAGGGCATGAACAAGGAGAAGCTCGTCTTCTACCTGTGCTTCGTGCTGATGATGGTCAGCGCGTTCCTGTTCTTCTTCGGCCCGCGCACGCAGTCGTTGCGCGACGACGAGCCGATTACCTCCAAGGCGCGCCCTGAAGCCTACGACGCGAAGGGTGCGCCGGTAAGACTGGCGCTGGAACTGGCGGCCGACCGCGAGCGCAAATCGCCCTTTACGCCCGATCTGACCTGGAAGACCAACGTCGCCAATAAGAAGCCGCCAAATCCGGGCAAAGCTCCGCCGCCCCCGCCGCCCCCGCCGCCTCCTCCGCAGCCCCAGGCTCAGCCGAAGCCCAAGTCCGCCATGACGCCGACCGAAAAAGACCTGGAGGTCGGCTTTATGGGCGTCGTGCAGGTGGGCGATCAGTCCTACGCCCTGCTCAGCAGCAAGGACGGGTCCGCGCCCCGGCGCGTGAAGGAAGGTGACGTGCTCGACGGCCTCAACTACACGATCACCAAGATCGAGAAGCAGTCGATCTTCCTCACGGACGGCGACGGCCGCCCGTACATCCTGAAGGACGGCCGCTTCGACGCCCTGGCCGATAACACCGGCCCGTCTTCAAACGCGCCAAGCTTCACCGATCCCAACAAGCCCAAGACTCCACCCAACAACACGCCGAAGCCGCAGCCCAAGAATCCGCCATTCAGCAGCCCGCCTTCCACGAGCCCGCCGCGGGGCGGTCAGCCCAAGAAGAACGGGCCGCGCAAGAGCGGTTAGGCGGACCGTTCGGGGTCCGTGGCTGGTCAATTCCTGAGAAATCGGCTATCTCTCGGCCCGTGATCGCTTACCTGCGGCTCGTGCGGTTCCCCAACGTCTTCACGGCGCTGGCGGATATCGGCGCGGGCTTCCTCATTATGCGCGCCACGCTGGGCTCGACGGCCTACGAGGCCCTCCCACTCCTGGCGTTGGCGTCTGGATGCCTCTACCTCAGCGGCATGGCCTTGAACGACCTCGCCGACCGCGAAGAGGACGCGCGCGTGCGCCCGAACCGTCCGATTCCTTCCGGCGCGGTTTCGCTGAAGGGCGCGGTGCTCTGCGGCGCGGGCCTGATGATCCTGGGCGTGCTGGCGGCGATGGCCGCGGGCACGGTCTCGCTCTACCTCGCCGTCTTCCTGACCATCGCGATCCTCATGTACAACTTCGCGGCCAAGCACGTCGAAATCGCCGGGCCGCTGACGCTGGGGCTCTGCCGCTTCTTCAACATGCAGCTCGGGATGAGCTACGACCCGAACTTCGCGCCGTGGCTGGCAATGGCCAGCCAGTGGCGGGTGGTCTACGCCCCCGCGGCCGCGGTGGGCATCTATGCCGCGGGCCTGACGGCGTTCTCGGCGCAGGAAGAGAAGGGCAAGCGCCTGCGTTCGATCGTGCTTGGCTGGCTCTTTGTCGGGGCCGCGCTGGGGCTCGCGGGCTACAGTTCGCCGCACCTGTGGGCGTGGGCGCCCATCGGCGTCCTGGCCGCCGTGCTCGCCTGGCGTACGGGGGCGTTGGCTAAGACGGGCACGCCCGCCGCCGCGCGCGACTTGGTGAAGACCGGCGTGCTTGGCATCTGCGTGCTCGACGCGGGGCTGATCCTGGGGCATTACGACCGCCACGCGTGGCCCTGGGCACTGGGCGTCGCGCTGCTGATCCTGCCCGCCTTGGGCGCGGCGAAGCTGCTCGCCCAGCGCGAGGCCTGAAGCGCTGCGGTTTGATCGAAGGATTTGACGGCCCGGCCGTCCCTGGTAACACGGCCGCTCTTTAAAAGTGTGCAGCGAGGATGCGCGGATGGAATGGATGGCCTGGCTCTGGGATTTCATCATCCATCTCAACAAGCATCTCAACGAGATGGTCGCGAACTACGGCCTCTGGTCATACCTGATCCTCTTCACGATTGTCTTCTGCGAGACCGGGTTGGTGGTGACTCCGTTCCTGCCGGGTGACTCGCTGCTTTTTGCCGTGGGGGCGCTTGCGGCCGGCGAAGGCAGCGTCTTGAGCCCGCACCTCTGCCTGCTGCTGCTGGGCCTCGCGGCGGTGTTGGGCGACACCGCGAACTATTGGATCGGCGTCCTGGTGGGTCCAAAGGCCTACGAGGCCGGACGGTTCCGCTTCATCAAAAAAGAGCACCTCGAACGCACGCATGCCTTCTACGAGAAGCACGGCGGCAAGACGATCATCCTTGCGCGCTTCGTGCCGATCATCCGCACCTTCGCGCCGTTCGTGGCGGGTATCGGGCGCATGTCGTACGGGCGCTTCATCGCCTACAACGTCGTCGGCGGCTTTCTCTGGCCGGCGCTCTTTATCTATGGCGGGCTCCTCTTCGGGAATATTCCACAAGTAAAAGATAACTTCTCACTAGTCATTCTCGGCATCATCGTCGTTTCGGTGCTGCCTATGGCGTTCGAGATCCTCCGCAACTGGAAGAAAGCGCCGCAGCCCAATCCCTGACAGGGCGGAATATGGCGGCTCCGCCGTCTCGGCGGAGATCGCAACGGCGTCTCGACCCTGCTAAGAGACCTGAAATACGCCGCTTGGCAACGGCGCGGATTTGACAGGCGCGGCGCGAGGCGCAACACTTCGTAACATGCGCGTTCTGATCACAGGCAGCGAAGGCTTCGCCGGCTCCCATCTGGCCGAGCACTGCCTTGCGCAGGGCGACGAGGTGTGGGGCACCTGCGGCTCGGGCGCGCGCGCGACCAACATCGCCCACCTGCTCGACCAGATAACCGTCCGCGTCGGCGACCTCTCCAAGCCCGATTTCATCTACGGCGTGCTCAACGAGACGCGCTTCGACGTGATCTACCACCTCGCCGCGGTCTCGTTCGTGCCCGATGCCGAGCGCGGTCCGGCGCGCGCGTACGAGATCAACGTGCTGGCCGGCATCCATCTGCTGGAAGCGATCCGCACCCAGCACAAGCACGCCAAGGTGGTGCTGGCGAGTTCCGCCGAGGTCTACGGGCACGTCAAGCCCGAGGACATGCCCATCAAGGAGACGCAGACGGTCGCGCCCGTGAACATCTTCGCCTCGGGCAAGGCGGCGCTCGAACTGGCCGCGCATCCGTTCGTGACGACCTACGGCCTGAACGTGACCATCGCGCGCCCGTTCAACCACACCGGCCCGCGCCAGCGCCCGGACTTCGTCTGTTCCACGTTCGCGCAGCAGGTGGCGCAGGTGGAAGCCGGCGGCGAGAAGGTGATCCGCGTCGGCGACCTCTCGCCCAAGCGGGACTTCTCCGACGTGCGCGACATCGTCCGCGGCTACCGCCTGCTCGCGGAGAAGGGCGAGTGCGGCGTGCCCTACAACCTGGCCTCGGGGCGCAGCGTCTCCGTGAAGGAGATCCTCGAAATCCTGATCCAGATGTCGCGCGTGAAGGTGGAAGTGGTCAGTGATCCGGCCCGGGTGCGCAAGACGCAGGTGATGGACGTGTTCGGCTCGTACGACCGCATCCATCAGCGCTGCGGCTGGACGCCCGAGAACCCGCTCGAGAAGACCCTCCGCGACCTGCTCAACTGGCATCGCGACGTCATCATGTTCAAGAAATCCTGAGTTCCAAGACAGATCGATTCTTATTTCACGAGCGGGCAGCGCACGAGATGCCCGGGCGCGCCCATGGGTTCGAGGTCCGGCAGTCTCTGTGCGCACTCCGGCTTGGCCAGCGGACAGCGCGGCGCAAACGGACAGCCCGGCGGCGGCGCGATGGGGGAGGGGGGCTCGCCGCCGAGGATCTGCCGTTCCTTCACCTCATCAGGCGAACGCTTGGGCACCGCCGAGAGCAGCGCGCGCGTGTACGGGTGCCGCGGGTCCGAGAACAGATCCTTCGTCTCCGCGTACTCGACGATATGCCCGAGGTACATCACCGCGACGCGCCGACTGATGTGTTCGACGACCGAGAGGTCGTGCGCGATGAACAGGTATGAGAGCTTCCGTTCGGCTTGCAGATCCATGAGCAGGTTGATGATCTGCGCCTGCACCGAGACGTCGAGCGCGCTGACGGGCTCGTCGCAGACGATGAAGCGCGGATGCACCGCCAGTGCGCGCGCGATGCCGATGCGCTGGCGCTGCCCGCCGGAGAACTCGTGCGGATACCGGTCCGCCGCTTCCGGCGGCAGGCCCACGCGGCGCAGCAGGTCCATCGCCAATTCGCGGCGCTGCGCGGACGTGGTTCCCGGCTCGTGGATCAGCGGGCCCTCCGCGACGATCTGTTCGACCGTCATGCGCGGGTTCAGCGAGCTGTACGGGTCCTGGAAGATGATCTGCATCTGCCGGCGGAACGGGCGCAATTGGCTGTTGGAGAGGCCCGCGATGTCCTGGCCGTTGAACCGGACAGCGCCCGAGGTCGGCTCAATGAGCCGCAGCAGCGTGCGCCCGACCGTGGTCTTGCCGCAGCCGGACTCGCCCACCAGTCCCAGCGTCTCGGCTTCGCCCACCTGAAAGCTCACGTCGTTCACGGCCTTCACGTGCCCGACTACGGACGAGAAGAGCCCGCGCCGCACAGGGAAGTGCTTGCGCAGCGCTTTCACGTCAAGCAGCGGCGCGGTGGCCGTACTTGAAGCGCCGGACGGGGTCTGCGCGGAAGTGGCGCCGCTCGGTTCGCTCATGTTGAGCCTTCTCTCCGCGTGGTCTCTTCGGCGGGCTGCGCCCAGGCCCGCGTGCCTTCGGGCGTGCTGAACCAGCATGCGGCCTGGTGCTCCGGCCGGACCTCGGCCAGCGGCGGTTCGGCACCGCACTTCTCGGCGGCCAGCGGACAGCGCGCCCGGAAGCGGCAGTCGTCTTTGAACTGCGTCGCTGCCGGGACCATGCCGGGAATCACCGCCAAGCGCTGCCGCCCGCGCTGGCTGGAGCCCGCCTCGGGCCGCGCGCGCATCAGGCCCTGCGTGTACGGATGCAGCGGTTTGGCGAAGAGGTCCCGCGTCTTGGCCGTCTCGACGATCTTGCCCGCGTACATGACGCAGACGCGGTCGGCCATCTCCGCGACGACACCCAGGTCGTGCGTGATCAGGAGCAGCGAAAGATTGTATGACTTCCGTAGCGCGCGCAGCAGGTCGAGGATCTGCGCCTGGATGGTCACGTCCAGCGCGGTCGTAGGTTCGTCGGCGATGAGCAGCTTGGGCGAACAGATCAGCGCCATGGCGATGCAGATGCGCTGCTTCATGCCGCCGGAGAGCTGGTGCGGGTAATCTCTCGCGCGGGACTCCGGGTCGGGAATGCAGACCGCGCGCAGCGCCGCGAGGGCCTTCTCCCAGGCTTCGCGTGTTCGTGCGGCGGGGTTGTGGACCAGATATGCCTCGGCGACTTGGTCCCCAACGGTAAAGACCGGATTCAGCGCGCTCTGCGGTTCTTGAAAGATCATCGCGATGTCCTTCCCGCGTAGGCCGCACATCTCGTCGGGCGTGTACTTGAGGACGTCGCGGCCTTCGAAAAGGATCTGCCCGGAAGCGATGCGTGCGGGCGGCGTGGGCAGCAGGCGCATGATCGACATGCTGGTGACGGACTTGCCGCAGCCGGACTCGCCGACGAGCGCCACGCACTCGCCGGGGCCGATGCTGAACGAGATCCCGTCCACCGCGCGCGCCGTGCCGGCGTCGGTGTCGAAGTGCGTGCGCAGGCCGCGCACGTCCAGGATGGGATTACCGTGCTCCGCCATGCCGCTCACTTTCTCAGCCTCGGGTCCATCGCATCGCGCAGGCCCTCGCCGGCCAAGTTGTACACGCAAAGGGTCAGAAAGATCATGAATCCCGGAAAGAACATCAGCCACCACGCGCCTTCCATCACGTGCGACATGCCCTGCCGCACCATCTCGCCCCAACTGGGCGTCGGAGGCGGCGCGCCGAAGCCGAGATAGCTCAGGCTCGATTCGATGAAGACCGCGCCGGCCACTGCGAAGGCCAGCGTCACCAGCAGCGGGCCCATGGCGTTGGGAAGAATGTGCCGGAACATCACGCGGCGGCCCGAACACCCGAGCGCGCGCGCCGCGTGCACGAAATCCTGGTCCACCAGCTTGAGGAACTCGCCGCGCACCAGCCGCGCCATGCCCGTCCAGCTCGTCGCGCCGATCACCACCATCACCAGGATGATATTGCGTTCCTCCATGACGGCGATGATCGTGAGGATCAGGAAGAACGTCGGGAAGCAGATGACGATCTCGATGAGGCGCGAGATTGCGATGTCCACCCAGCCGCGGTAATACCCCGCCAGCCCGCCGATGATCACGCCCAGCAGCGCGGAGAGCGCCACCGCCACGAGGCCCACGGAGAGCGAGATGCGCCCGCCGTGGAGCAGCCGCGCGAGCACGTCGCGCCCCTGTTCGTCCGTGCCCAGGAGATGCCGCACGCGCAGCGGCGGCGTGGGCAGCGGACGCGCCCCGGCCACGAGAAAATCGAACGTGCCCGCGCCGGTCCGCAGGACCTCGCCGTATAGCCAGACCTTCTGGCCGGGCGCGGGGTCGTCCTTGCTGGGACTGAACAGTACGCGCACGCCTTCGGGCTGCCCCGCGATGCGGTACGCGCCTTTCTCCTTGGTCTCTTCGAGCACGGCCTCCATCGAGATCAGCGGGATGTTGGCGTTCGGCGCGGCCAGGTAGCCGGGCCCGGTCTGGTAGTAACACTTGTTCTCGAACTGCACGTACACGCCGGGCGGATTCAGAATCTGGCTCGAAGTCGCGAGCGGATCCTGCGCGGCGAGCGGAAAGATCGCGTAATCGCCCATGGCCGCGTCGAGCCGCTCGCGGTTCTTCAGATACTCCGGCGCGTCGAGCTTCCAGCGCCGGAAGACGTGGTACTCGGTGAGGATCTTCTGCGCGGGGTTCGCCTTCAGTTCCGCTTCGGTGGCCTGCCGCTCGTACGAACCCGGCCCGATAAAAGGCAGCAGCGCGACGAGACACGCTACGAGAGAAGCCTGAAGCAAGCGGCGGTTGCGTACGGCGCGCGGCGCATGCCTGCCGCGCATGCGCCAGCGGACGAAGAGCCAGCTCAACGGCAGCGTCAGCGAGAGAGACGCAAAGTAGTTGAAGAGATAATCCACGGTAAAGATCGAGGACGTCGGCGCGCAGAACCAGCGCAGCAGCGGGTAGGTCGTCTGGCCGTCCTTGCACCACACGAGCGGGCGGCCCTCGCAGAGCAGCGGCGCCCACGTCGAGAGCAGAAAGAGCACCAGGATCATCCAGGCGCTTACCACCGCCATCGAGTTCCGCCGGAACTGCTTGCCGACCAAGCTCCAATAAGAGAGCGGCTCCGTCTGGAGCGGAGCTTGCACCGGAGCGGGCGCGGTGGCGGGTTCGGCCATGCGCTACGCTCCCTTCTCGAAGGCGATCCGCGGATCGACGGCGAGATACAGCAGGTCCGACGTGAGAATCCCCAGCATCACCAGCACGGCCCCGATGGTGATGTTGGCCATCAGCACCGTGTAATCGTGCGTCAGCACCGCTTGATAGCTGAGCAGCCCCATGCCCGGGATGCTGAAGATGGATTCGATCAGGAGACTGCCGCCGATCAGGCTCGGGAGCAGCCCGCCGATCAGGGTCACGATGGGAATCAACGAGTTCCGCAAGGCGTGCTTGTAGATCACCGTGTTTTCGGGGCAGCCTTTTGCGCGCGCGGTGCGGATGAAATCCGCGCGGATCACGTCCAGCATCCCTACGCGCATGTAGCGCGAGAGGCTGGCAACGCTCACGTAGCTCAGGCAGATGACCGGGAGGATCAGGTGCTTCGTGCCTTCCCAGAGATACGCCAGCGTAGGCAGGTCCTCCGCGCCGGAAGACAGCATGCCCACGTAGGGCAGCCGGTAGTCTTCGGGCAGATCGACCATGAGTTTGATCAACAGCAGGGCCACCCAGAAACTGGGGAGCGAATACAGGACGAAGAGCGCCAGCGTCAGGCACCGGTCGGTTAAACGGTTGTGCTTTACCGCTCCCACGATGCCGAGCGGAATCGCCGCGGTGTAGATCACGAAAAAGCAGATCACGTTCAGAAGCAGCGTGATGGGCAGGGCGTCGAGCAGTCGCTGGGAGACCGAGAGCGACGGCGTGGCCACCGATTGGCCGAAATCGAAGAAAAGCACGCCGCGCCAGGGCACGTGCACTTGGGCTCGAATCTCGCGGTCCAGCGCCGCCCACTTTTCGGGCAGCGCGTCGCCGGGGTCGTGAAAATCCTTGGCCGAGCGCTGCTGGGCATTGAGCGCCTGGATGTACGCGATGAGTTCCGCGTGGCGGGCGGGATCGTCGGAGGCGTCGGCCAGTTCGCGTGCCTTGCTCTTGCACCAATCGCGCCATTCGATGGCGTAGGGTTGAGGTTGCAGCAGCCCGACCCAGTACAGGTAGCGCAGATGCAACGGCTCGCCGACGTGGAACGTCTGCTGCAGCACCTGGACCTGTTCCTGCGAGAGCCGCTCGGCGTTCATGTCCGCGCCGGCATTGGTTGCGCTGGTGCCGGGCGCGAGCACGATGATGCAGAAGCTGATCAGCGTAATGCCGAGGAGCATGAACGGCATGAGCAGCAGGCGCTTGAGAATGTAGGTGGTCATCGAACCTCAGATACTCGCGGCCTCGAAATCATTCCTTGTGCTTCTGCCGGGCCACAGGCACCCACCAGCGATCGGAGTTCCCTCCAATCAGCCGGTATTGGACATTCTGAATGCGGTTGTCGTAGGCGACCAAGCGCTTCTCCACGAACAGAAACGTGTATGGCTGCTCGTTCAGGATGATCTGCTGAAAGCGCTGCAACTTTGCGTAGCGCTTGTCGGGATTCAGTTCCCGGCGGCAGTCCTCGATGATCTGGTCGGCTTCCTTGTTCACGAAGCGGCAGAAGTTGTGCTCTTTCTCGTGGATCTGCGAGGAATGCCAGAGCTGGTAGGGGTCTTCCTCGCCGCTGCCCAATTGCCACCCGAGCAGGACGGCGTCGAAGTTCAAGTGGTTGACCTTCTCCAGGAGCGCCGACCAGTCGAGGTTGTTGACCTTCACTTCAATGCCGGCCTTCGCGAAACTCTCTTTGACCATCGAGGCGAGCGCCTCGAACTCGGGAACCGCGGTCCTGATGATCAGCGAGAAGCGGAAGGGCACGCCGTCCTTGTCCAGCACGCCGTCGCCGTCGGTGTCCTTCCAACCGGCCTCGGCGAGCTGCTTCTTGGCCCGCTCGGGATCGAACGGCCACGCGTGCTTGTCCAGATCCTTCCAATAGGCGGGGTTGTCGGGATGGACCGTGCCGTGCTGCGGGACCGCATACCCGCGCATGGTCTCCTTGCAGATGCGCTCCCGGTCGACCAGCAGGGTCAGTGCCTGCCGCACGGCCTTGTCCTTGAAGAGCGGGTTGCGCTCGTTCCAGCCGATATAGCGATAGTTGTTCGCGATGGAGATGTTTACGTTGAACTTGCCGCGAAAGGCTTCGTCGTTCTCCCTCGATTTCATTTGGGACGGCAGCAAGTTGTAATAATCGAGTTTTCCCTCCTCGAAGGCCTGCAATTGGACCTGCCGTTCTTTAATGATTTGCACGACTTGGCGCTTGAAATGGGGTTTGGCGCCGTAGTAGTTCTCGTTGCGCACAAATACGAGTTCCTTCTGGCGTTCCCAATGATCGAGTTGCCATGCGCCGTCGCCCACCAGATTCATGTTCTTTGGACCCGTGTTGAACTCCTTCGGATCGTCGTAGTGGTAATACGCCTCGGAGATCGGCACAAATTCGGCCGACTGGCTCCAAGCTCTGAAATACGGCTTGAACCACGTAAATCGCACGGTGTACGGATCGTCGTTCACGAGCGCGACCGATTCGAGGTCCTGGTAGTAGTTGCGCATCGGCCCGCACAGGATGCGCGGGTCCATGATCGTGTTGTAGGTCCACACGGCATCCTTGCCGCTGAAGGGCTTCCCGTCGTGCCACTTCACGTCCTTGCGCAGGAAGAAGGTAAAGACCGGTTTCTCCTGCGCCAGGTAGTCTTCCATCTGCTCGAACCCGAGGAGCCGGTCCTCGCGCTTGCCGCTGGCCGATTTGTCGTCGATGACCTTGCATGTGTTGTCCGGAGACGCTTCGAGCGCCTTGAGCCCCGCCGCCACGGCGTCGCGGTTCTTCTCGTCGCCCAGCAGTCGCAGCACGACGCGCTGCGAGCCCTTCACCGGCGCGAGGAACTGCCCTTTCACCCCGGCCGCGGCGAGCTTGGCTTCGAGCAGCTCCGCCACGGCGTCCGGCGTGATCGTCTTGCCGTCCATGAAGTCGCCGGGGCCGTTGAAGGAGACGTAGAACCACCACTGCGTAAAGATGCGCGCGCCGAAGTCCTTCTTGAGGACTTCGCGGTAGTCGTTGTTGACGTCGGCGATGGCGATGCGGACCGCGGGGCGGCCTTCGGCGTCGGCGGCGGTGATGGTCCGGATCTGCAGCTTCTTTTTTAGCGCTGCGTCCCACTTCGCGTTGATCTCGTCCGCCAGCGCCTTGGCGTTGCCGTCTTTAGGATACGCGAAGCAGACCAGGGCCTTGGCCCACGCGTGAGCCAGGTGCGGCTCCCACCATTTTAAATCCTTGAAGGCCCGGCCGCAGAGCGAGTCGTGCGCGCTGTAGAAGAGGCCGGAGACGTCTGCGGCGTGTTCGATCAGCGCGTTAAGCGACTTGGGGTCTTCCTGTGCGGCCGTGACCAGCCAGTCGCCGTCCTCGGCTTTCTCGTCCCCGTTGGGCTCCGGACACCTCTGGCCTTCCGTGACTTCGCCCAGCAGATCGTCGCCGGTCTTAAACTCGGGCGTCTCGTGAGCCGTCTCGCGTGGCGTTTCCGGCGTGCCCGAGGGCTGGAGCTTCAGCCCGTCGGTGAGCTTCGAGAGAATGGCGCGGTTCTGCTCGGTGAGGGCCGCCTGCTCTTTCTTGATCTCCTGCATCACGCGCCAGCCGCGCTCGTTCTCGATCACGATGATTGCGAGGAGCACGGCCGCTACAAAAAGGAGAACGAGCGGGGCCACGTCCAGAAAGAGGGGCCTGTCGCGCATGGCTATCCTTTCCAACGGCGGAAGCTGTTGTTCTTGAGCACTCGGCTCACCTAAGACGGCTGCGGAATGTGAGGAGCCCAAACCATTTAGAGTAGGCTTTCCGGCCGAGGCGCGGGTCCCGATTACAGAACCTTTTGGGCCGCCAAGCTTTTACCAAACCTTTCCAAGCGCGCAAAGGTCGATCCTGGGGCGGGGGAGACCGCTCTAAGCCAAGTCCGCGAAGCGAGTTGACTGGGCCCGTCTACAGGCTATCTTCTGAGCCTTCATTTCGGGCAAGTCCGGCGGACCCGTGCGTGCCGCGACTGGACCGCTGCCCAGGACCTTAGCCGGGAAGTGTGGACCTCTCCGTGCGCTTTAAGCGCACGTCCTGCCAAGCCAAGGGCTTCGGCAAATGAGTTCCCCGCCACGGCCTTGATCAAAGGAGTCGTGTTTCATGTCCTCCACTACGGGTATCCTGGGCCGCAAAGTCGGCATGACCCAGGTGTTCGACGAAAAGGGCGGGCGCATCGGCGTGACCGTGATCGAGGCCGGACCGTGCAAGGTCCTGCAGGTGAAGACGCCTGAGAGCGACGGCTACTCCGCGATTCAGCTCGGTTTCGCCGGCAAGAAAGAAAAGAACACCAGCCTCCCGCTGCTCGGCCATTTCGAGAAGGCCGGTTCGGAGCCGAAGCGGTTCGTCCGCGAGATCCGGCTCCTCGCGGCCCCAACCGATAAGACGGGCGACGAAGTAACGGTGCAGGTGCTCGAAGGCACGCTGAAGGTGGATGTCTCGGGCGTGACCAAGGGCAAGGGCTTCGCTGGCGTCGTGCGCCGCTGGAACTTCCACGGCCTGCCCGCCAGCCACGGCTGTTCGAAGCGTCACCGCGCACCCGGCGGCCTGGGTCGTCACATGTCGATCAACAAGGGCGTGCCCAAGGGCAAGAAGATGGCCGGCCACTGGGGCGTCGCGAACCAGACCGTCTCGGGTCTGCGCGTGGTCAAGATCGATCCCGAAAACCATATCCTGCTCGTGCGCGGCTGCGTGCCGGGCGCGAACGGTTCGTTCGTCGTCGTGCGCAAGTCGATCCAGGAAAAGGTCCGCCTCGATAAGGAAGCCAGGAGGAAGGCGGCGAAGTAACGCAGGGAGCAGGATTCAGAGAACGGCACTAAACAACGCAACCAAAAATAGAACGGAGGCTGGGTTTAACCAGCCTCCGTTTTTTGTTGTACGCAGTTCTTGGGTCACGAACCTCTGCCGTTAGAAGTTATCCGGCGGTGGTTCCGGCTTCTTGGCGTCGCCGCCCGGTTTGCCGTCGCCCTGCTTGCCCGGACCGCCCTGTCCGCCGGGGCCTCCCGGTCCGCCCATGCCGCGGCCCTGCCCGCGCCGCTCGATCTTCTGCAGCTCCGCTTCGAGCTTGGTCTTGGCGTCGCCGGTGGGAATGGCCTTGAGCTTCTCGGCGTAGGTCTTGCCCAGTTCGTCGGACTTCTCCCGGACCGTGCGCATGAACTCGAAGCCATTGCGCATGGCCTCCTGGATGCCGGCGTTGCCGTTGCCGCCCTGGTCCCGCGCATCGGCGGCGGCCTTCTGTCCTTCCCGGATCAGGTCCTCGGCCTCGCTCTTCTTGGCCTGCACGGTCTCGGCGTGCTTCTGGTTGTACTCCTTGGCCAGCGTGTCGAGCTTTTCCTTCTCGGACTTGGGGTCGCCGGTCAGCACGTCGTTGGCGCGCTGCTCGTACTTCGCGCGCAGGGCCTTCACCTGGGTCGCGACCGCGGCGTTGGCCTCGTCGAGCTGCTTCTGGAGCTTCTCGAGCTCGGTCTTGTACTCGTCGCGCAGGCCTTCCACGGCTTTGGTCTGCTCGTCGGTGAGCGTGTAGATCTCTTCGACCTTAAAGCCGTCCGCGTTCTCGTTGAGGCTGTCGATGCCGCCGACCGGCACGCGCGTGACCAGGCGCCGCTCGGAACCGTACGTGAGCTGGTCCGTCTTCACGCCCGGCTCGATGCCCATCGCGCCCAGGAGCATGCGCTCCAGGCCGCCGCGTCCGCCGCCCGGCCCGCCGAAGCCGCCAAACCCACCCGGCCCGCCCATGCGTCCGCCGCGACCGCCGCCCTGGCCTCCGGCCGGGTCTCCGCCCTGGTTGTCGCCGCCGCGCTGCATGCGCTGGCGTTTGCCTTCCGCCTTGCCATCCGGTTTGCCTTCCGGCTTCGGCGCGTCCTGGCCGTCTTCGGCGAGCGCGTGCACGCCACTCAACGCCACCGCGGCGCAGAATCCAGCGCTTAACATCCGCTTCCAAACCATCGCACACCTCCTTGATTCGTCCCCGTGAATGATCTGCGTCCGTGCCTGTCACGAAAACCGCATTTACCGCGGCCATGATAGGCCTTACATCCAGGTGCTGGGGTCCTTGAAGCCGTCCTGGCCCTTGCGCACGTTCTCGATGGAGCGGCGGAGCGAGCGCGCCTTGGCCGGCGCGTCCTCTTCCGTCGTGGCCATCCCGTCGAGCTTGTGGCGATGCTGTTCGAGCAGCGCGCGGACCCGATCGCGCCGCGTCTTCATCTCGGCCAGCCGCGCGGCATCCGTCGTATGGGCAATCTCATCGTCGAGGCTGTGCAGGTCCGAGCGGTAGCCTTCGACTACCTTATGGTAGCGGGCCCGTTTTTCCTTGGCGGTCTCGTCGAGTGGCGGAGCCTTCTCGAGGTCCGCGGCGCGGCGCGGCGCTTCTTCAAGGAACGCGCCCACCGGCTGCACGGTCCCCCCCGCGACGTACAACTCGCCTTCGCCCAGCGTTACGGTCTCGCCTTCCGCCGTCAAACGCACGCGCGCGCTGCCCTTAAAGACCAGCACGATGCCCGGCGCTCCGGCGTGCTCGCCTTCGGACCCCTCCTGATGCACCCACGCGACGCCGCGCTTGACTTCCGCGTCGAAGGCCGGGGCCCGCACCAGCAACGGTTCGGCGCCCGCTTCGTTCGCGTACAGCGAACCGTTGCGCAGTTGGAGACCGTTCCGCTGGGGTTCGCCGGCCTCCGCGGCCAGCGCCTCGAATTCGGTGTTCGGCGTGATCTTCAGCATGGATTGGCTGCCGACCTGCAGCACCACTTCCTGCTCGCCCGTGCGGTAGCGCTGCCCCGCCGCGACGTTCTGGACCTCGCGGCCCGCCGCGTCCTTCAAGCTGCCTTTCGCGACTTTGGGTCCGGTCGCTCCGTCCGTCCGGGCGACCTTGGGCGCTTCGCCCGGCGTGGCTTTCAGCCCCTGCAGCGCGGCCAGAGCGGCCAAGGCCACCGCGGCGGCTACGCCAACGCCGATCAGCACTTTCCGGCCCATGGAAGCGAAGAGCCCCGAGGCCGCGAAGATCTTGGCGGAACCCGCAGGCTTGGAAACTTGCGCCATCACCTTCTTAGAGAAGTCCGCCGCCGGCCGCGCCTTCTTCATCGCCGCGGTCAGCACCTCGTCCGTGTCGTCGAGCCCGTTCAGGAACTCGGCCGTCGCGGCGTCGCTCTTGGCCTGGTCCAGCTCGGTGAGTTCCGCCGCGCTCAGATCTTCACCCATCTTGCAGCGCAGATGCAGTTCCGCCGCGCGGGCGAATTCTTCGGGCAAGGCCAGGTTGGGATCGCGAGTGCTCATGCTCATCCTCTCGGTCATTTAGAGCCCGCTGCTTATCCTTTGCTGCACGCTTTCGAGACCTATTTTCAAACCAGTACTGAATCGGAACTCGTTAATGCACAATGAGTTGTGATTATAATTCGTCATTGTCCCAAGGCTGTTCTCAGCACCGCGAGCGCGCGCGTGAGCCGGCTCGTGATCGTCCCGATCGGCACACCTTCGCTCTCGGCGATCTCCTTGCAACTGAGCCCCTGGCGGTACTTCATCAGCAGCGTTCCGCGATAGGGCTCGGGCAACTCCTCTACTAAAGCCAGTACGTTGGCCGCGCGTTGGACATCTTGATTCGGGCCCGGCGCCGCGGGTTCGTGGGCCTCGCTGAGGGCCTGCTCGGGCCGCGCGGCGGCCTTGTGCGCTTCCCGGTAGCTCCGGTTGCGCGCGATCTGCAGGAGCCACGGCAGAAACCGGTCGGGCTCGCGCAACTGCGCCAGGTTCGCGAAGGCGTTGATGAAGACTTCCTGCGCGAGGTCCTCCGCGCGCTGGGCGTCCTTCATGTAGCCGAGCGCCACCGCGTAGACGACATTCTGGTAGCGCCCGACCAATTCCTCGAACCGCTCTTTTTGCCCCGCCAGGACGGCGCGCACGCACGCGGCATCCGCCGCGAAGGCGTACGCGCTGGCGGCGTCCGGCCGCGACACATCCGCCGCGGCCGCGGGTTCGCGGGCGGAGGAAGGTTCTTCGCGATGGGCTCCGGCGGCCATCGTGTGCACGTTATCCTGGAGACGCGGGGCCGAATGCTTGCTGCATGGGAACCCGTATATGGTGCGGCTAAAACGTAAAACGTAAAACGTAATTTTGGCGCCGAGTCGCACCGGGCTCCTCTCAGGCGGTAATTACGTTTTACGTTTTACGTTTTACGCTAGTCTCTTGGGCTTCCAAAACACCCAAGAGGAGAAGCTCTCCCCATGTCCAAGCAGCGCGTGAAAGTCGGCATCGTCGGATGCGGCAACATCAGCCGCGCGTACCTCGCCACCGCCCAATCGTTCCCCATCCTCGAAGTCGCCGCCGTCGCGGACATCGACCCGCAGCGCGCCCAGGCGCGCGCGGACGAGTTCTGGGTTGCGAAGGCCTGTTCCGTGAAGGAACTCCTGGCCGATCCCGCGATCGAGATCGTCGTGAACCTCACCATCCCCAAGGCGCACGCCGAAGTCGCGCTCCAGGCGATCAAGGCCGGGAAGCACGTTTACAACGAGAAGCCGCTCGCGGTGGCGCTTAAAGACGGGCAGAAGATGGTCGCCGAAGCCAAGAAGCAGAAGGTCCGCACCGGCTGCGCGCCGGGCACGTTTCTCGGCGGCGGCCTGCAGACCTGCCGCAAGCTGATCGACGACGGCGAGATCGGCCAGCCGCTCAGCGCCACGGCTTTTATGACCTGCCCCGGCCACGAGAGCTGGCACCCGGACCCCGAATTCTACTACAAGGCCGGCGGCGGCCCGATGTTCGACATGGGTCCGTACTACCTCACGGCGCTCCTGAACATGCTTGGGCCCGCGAAGCGCGTCGCGGGCTCTTCGACGATCCAACGCCCGGAGCGCCTCATCGGCAGCGAGCCCAAGAAGGGCCAGAAGATCAAGGTCGAGACGCCCGACCACGTCACCGGAGTGGTGGACTTCAAGAGTGGCGCGGTGGCGACGATCGTCACGAGCTTCGCGGTCTGGCACGCGAATCTGCCGCGCATCGAGATCTACGGCACCGGCGGGACGCTCAGCATGCCCGACCCGAATGGCCTCGGCGGCCCGGTAAAGCTGCGCAAGGCCGGCGACAAGGAATGGCAGGAGCTCAAGCTCACCCACGGCCACGACGGCGGCGCTAAGTGGGGCATCGGCGTGGTGGACATGGCCTACGCGATCCGCAGCGGACGCGCGCACCGCGCCAGCGGCGAGAACGCCCTGCACGTCCTCGAGATCATGCACGCCTTCCTCAGCTCGACAAAGAGCGGCAAGTACGTCTCGATCAAGGAGCCGTACAAGCGCCCCGCGGCGCTGCCCACGGGGCTCGGATCGATGGCGTTGGACGACTAACGGCAGGGGACAGGAATCAGAGGACAGGATTCTGAGAAGGGCAGGCCGCCGAGAGGTGGCCTTTTCTTTTGGTTCGAATTCCTGAAGGAAGTGGCGCGAGATTGCGTGCCCTGCGGCGGCTCTTGGTTGAACTCCAACGCGTTTAGGATACCAATGTTGGCATGAGCCAGAACGAGAGCACGTGGTCCGATCCCGTCCATGCGTTTGCGGCGCTCGGCGTGCCCGCGCCTTCGGACGAGCAGAAGAAGGACTGGGCGGAGACGCAGAAGTCCTGGTCCGAGGACGCGAGCCGGCAACTGCTCGCCGCTATCGCGGCCTCGCTGGACGCGGGCATCTACAAGACCGAAGCGGGCAAGGTCGTCGCCGACGCGTTAAGCCTGCTCAAGCAGAACAAGGCTCTCGAGCGCCTCGCTTGGCACTGCCACGTCCAGATGTCCTCCGCGCCCTGGGGCGGCAAATGCGACATCGGGCAGTGGCCCAAACTTCCGGACGAGCTGGGCGACGGAGTGCGGCTCTTCTATGCGCTGGTTTTTCTCTCGTGCGTGCCGGCGATCCGAAAATTCCACAAGGAGCGCGGCATCTCCGACGAGGTCTCGCTCGATACGCTCGCCGATCTGGAACTCTGGACGAACGAAGAGAAGCGCTTGAGCGGCACGTGGGGCTTCAAGCAGATGGGCTGGCTCTCGAACCACTTCAGCGGGCGGCTGTACAAACTCGGGCGGCTCCAGTTTGAGTCGCATCCGTACAGTTACAACTTTCAGGCGTTCCGGAACAAGCAGGACCGCCGCGTGGTGCTCTTCGCGGGCTCGGGCCAGAAGTTCCGCGCCGACGGGCTCTTCGACGGCATCAACGGCGTCCACGACCCGCAGGCCTGGACGAGCGCGTTCACCTGCGACACGCAGACGCTCCGCGGCACGCCAATCGACCCGAAACTTGGCATCGCGCGGCGCGAACCGCTCAGCCTGAAGGCCGACGAGTGGACCTGCGTGCTCTCGCGGCACGAACCTACGCTGGGCGTGCACATCGCCGCGACGGGCCCGATGGACCACGCGCATTGCGGCGAATCTTTCCGGCAGGCGTGCGCGTTCTTTCCCAAGCACTTCCCCGAGCGCCCGTTTCGCGCGTTTACGTGCAGTTCGTGGCTGCTGGACCAGTATTGGGAAGACTACCTCGCGCCCGACGCGAACATTGTCCGCTTCCTGAGCGAGTGGTATCTGTACCCGTATCCGTACGCGTCGGACCACCAGCACATCGAGCGCATCTTCGACAGCAAGTTCGATCCCAAGAACCTCGACGCGAACCCGCAGAAGAGTTCGGTGCAGAAGGCCTTCGTCCAGCACATGCAGGCCGGCAAGCGCTGGAAGATGGGCGCGTCGCTGCTCTGGCCGGAAGACCTCGACTGGGGCAAGCAGGTCTATCGCAAGATGCCGCTGTTTACCTAGAGCGGCTTCGTCCGTTCAATCCTCTTCGATGTGTGCATCGGGAAGCCGCAGGCGGCCCTTGTGCTCGTTGTACGTAAACAGGTGCCCGAAGCGCGCCCAGCCGATGAAGTCCCGGAACATGCGGCTGTAATCTTCGTGCGGCATGTGCAGCACGATCAACTCGCGCACATGGTCGGCGTCGAGGGTGTGCTCGGGCTGTTTTTCAAGCAGCGCGTGGACGTCCTTGAAGAGCTTCAGGCGCAGGATGTGCTCGCGCCAGAGCGCTTGCCGCGCGTTGGGGTGGGCCTTCACGAAACGCTTGCCGTCCTCGGTCAGCACGACCGCACGCTTGGGGGTATCGACGAAGTCCAGCATCTCCGCGGCCTCGGCGGTCTCGATCACCGCGCCGAACTCGCTCTTGGTGTCCGCCGCGATGTGGAAGATGTCCTCCCTGCCGCCGCGCGCGTCGAGGTATTCCAGCAGACCCACGACCATATTCGGCCGCACGTTGGGGATCGGCTCGATCGCCGCCGCCTGCGGCGCTTTACCCGGCGCCGCATCGGGGATCTCGTGGCCCGTGATGATGTCGTGGAGCTGGTCGGTGAGCTTGAGGAATTCCGGCGCGCGGTAGTCGCGCGGCCTCGGCAGCTTGTTCTCGACGACCTTGACGATGCGACCGGGGTTCGAACCCAGCACCACGATGCGGTCGGCCATGTAGACGACTTCTTTAATGTCGTGGCTGACCATCAGGATCGATTCCGGGTTGCGGCCCGCAGCGGCCCAGATGTCGATCAGTTCGGCGCGCATGGACTCGGCGGTGAGCGCGTCTACGGCGCTGAACGGTTCGTCGAGGAAGAGCACTTCCGAATCGACCGCCAGCGCCCGCGCGATGCCGCAGCGCTGCTTCATCCCGCCGGAGAGTTCGCGCGGGAAGACGTCCTCGAAGCCCGCCAGGCCCACGGTCTTGATGCAGTGCTGGATGCGTTCGCGGAGCGTATCGTTCGGCATGTGCATGGCGCGCAGCACGACCTCGACGTTCTGCCGCACCGTCAGCCACGGATAGAGCGCGAAGCTCTGGAAAACAAATCCCACGCCGGGGCTCATGCCGCGCAGCAGCTCGCCGCGGTAATAGACCTCGCCCTTCGAAGGCACGATCAGTCCCGCGAGGATCCGCAGGAGCGTGGACTTGCCGCAGCCCGAAGGCCCCAGCAGCGCGACGACCTCGTTCGGCTGGATCGCGAAGTTGATGTTCTCGAGCACGCGCAGCGGCTTGCCGTTGGGCAGGACGAAGTCGTGCGTCACGCCGCGCACTTCGCAGAGGGGCTTGGTGCCTGCCGCCGGAGCTTCCTGGGTTTCGGTCATACGCCGTTCTCCTACTTGCTGAGCGAATACCGCGTTTCCGCGAGATGGTAAAGGCGCCGCCAGACCAGGCGGTTGAAGATCACAACCACAAGAGACATCGTGAGCACGCTCGCGGCCAGCAACGGAAAGTTGTTCTGAGCGCAGGCGATGCTGATGGTCGAGCCCAGGCCCCAGGCCGCATCGGTGTGTTTTTGAAAAGTCACGTACTCCGAGACGATGCTCGCGTTCCACGCGCCGCCCGCGGCCGTCACCCAGCCCGTCACCAGATAGGGGAAGACCGCGGGCAGGTACACGGTCTTGAAGCGCATCCAGCCGCTGAGCCGGTAGCTCTGCGCGGCCTCTTGAAGATCGTGCGGAATCGCGAGCGTGCCCGCCACCACGTTGAAGAGGATGTACCACTGGGTGCCGAGCAGCATCAGGACGATGCTGCCCCAGCCCAGTTCCAACCCGCAGGCATTGAAGACCGCGATGGCAATCGGAAAGAGCATCGGCGCGGGGAACGAGGCCACCACCTGGATGACGGGTTGCAGGATCCGGGAGAGGCGCGGGTTGAGCCCGATGGCCAGTCCCGCGGGCAGCGCCCACAACGTCCCCAAGGCGGTCGCGAGCAGCACGCGGCCCAAGGTGAGCAGCGCCGCAGTTCCGAGTTCGGTCCATTGTCCCGCGGGCAATACGAGCAGCATGAGCGCCAGCCGCCACGCTCCATAAAGGAGCACGGCCACCAACCCCAGCAGCGCCAGCGTCGCCAGCCACGTGCGCAGGCCGCCGTGGGGCGGTTGCACGGGCCTGGTGGCGTTCTGCGACCGAGCGAACCGGGTGTTTTGCCGGCGCGCCTGCCATTCGGCCACGCGCGCCACCAGCCACGAACGGCGCAGCAGGTCGAGCACCCAGGACGACGTATCGTCGCGGGCGCCGCCTTCTTCGATGCGGAACTTCCGCGACCAGACCACCAGCGGACGCCAGAGGAACTGGTCCAGGAACACGATCATCAGCACCATGGCCAGGAGGGCCCAGAACATCGCGGACTTGTCGTCCTGCTCCACGGCCACGCTCATGTACGAGCCGATGCCGGGCAGACGGAAGTCGCGGTCGCCGAGCGTGAACGCCTCGTTGATCATCAGGAAGAACCAGCCCCCGGCCATGCTCATCATGCTGTTCCAGACCAGCCCGATGGCCGAGAACGGCAGCTCGATCCATTTCAGCCGCTCCCAGGCGCTGAAGTGGTACGCCGAGCCCACCTCGTTCATGTCCTTAGGGATCGAGCGCAGCGAATGGTAAAAACTGAACGTCATGTTCCACGCCTGGCCAGTGAAGATCATCAGGATGGCGGCGAGTTCCAGGCCGACGTGGCTATTGGGGAAGAGCGCCACCAGCGCGATCACCAGGCCGGGCATAAAGCCCAGCACCGGGATGCTCTGCAGAATATCCAGCATCGGCACGAGCAGGTGCTCGGCCATGTGGTCCTTCGCGGCCCAATAGCCATATGCCAGCGTAAAAGCGAGCGAGAAGAGATAGGCGATCAGGCCGCGGGACAGCGAATAGAGCGTGTATTTCGGCAAGGCCCAAGGCGAGAGGTCGATCGGCTCTTTGGCGGGCGATGCCGCGGACGTCCATTCGGACTGGAGCATCAGCAGGCCGTAGAACATGCCCGCGAGCGACGCGACGATCAGCAGATCGATCCAGCGGATCTTCCGCGCGTGATCCAGGAAAGCCGACGCGGTTCCCCAGACGGTATTCGAGTGCGCCATGCCGTGAGCCTATGGATGAAGTTAAGCCAGAGTATCGTCGCGCGCATTAAATGACCATGAGCTTATGAAAAATACCCACAGAATTTGCTGTCTAATTGCCGACTTTTTCGGCACCGTGCAAGCGGATGGCTTAAATATCTTCGAGCAAGTGCCCGAGCTTCTCTTTTTTCGTTTTCAGATAGCGCTTGTTCTGCGCGCTGGCTTTCATCTGCAGCTTCACGCGGTCGACGACATCCAGGCCGAAGGAGCTCAAGCCCACGATCTTGCGCGGATTGTTGGTCAGGAGCTTCAGCTTGCGCAGCCCCAGGTCGAATAGAATCTGCGCGCCGATGCCATACTTGCGCAGGTCGGGCTTGAAGCCGAGGGCTTGGTTCGCCTCCACCGTGTCGTGGCCGCTCTCTTGAAGTTTGTATGCCTTGAGCTTGTTCACGAGGCCGATGCCGCGGCCTTCCTGGCGCATGTACAGCACGACGCCTTTGCCGGCCTTGGCGATCTGGGCCATGGCGGCGTGGAGCTGGTCGCCGCAGTCGCAGCGCATGCTGGCGAAGGCATCGCCGGTGAGGCATTCGCTGTGGACCCGCACGAGCACGGGTTCCTCCTGAATCTCGCCCGGGCGGATGTCGCCCATTGCGAGCGCGAGATGGTGCTCGTCGCCCACCTTCGACTGGTAGACGTGCAGGCGGAACGCGCCGTACTTCGTAGGCATCTCCACGTCCACGACGTGTTCGACGAGGCGTTCGTGCGCGCGGCGGTACTCGATCAGGTCCGCGATCGCGGCGATCTTGAGCTTGTGCTCGGCGGAAAAGAGTTCGAGCTGGCTCAGGCGCGCCATGGTGCCGTCGTCGTTCATGATCTCGCAGATCGCGGCCGCGGGTTTAAGGCCCGCCATGCGGCAGAGGTCCACGCTGCCTTCGGTCTGGCCGGCGCGCACGAGCACGCCGCCGTTGCGCGCGCGCAGCGGAAAGACGTGGCCCGGGCGCGCGAGGTCCTCGGGCTTGCAGGCCGGATCGATGGCGGTGCGGATCGTGTGGGCGCGGTCGGCGGCGGAGATGCCCGTCGTCACACCTTCGCGGGCTTCGATGGAGATCGTGAACGCGGTGCCGAATTTGGACGAGTTGGACGGCGTCTGGAGCGACAAGTGCAGCCGGTCGCAGTCGTCCTCGGTCATGGCCAGGCAGATCAGCCCGCGCCCTTTCACCGCCATGAAAGCGATGGCCTCTTTCGTGACCGTCTCGGCCGGCATCACCAAGTCGCCTTCGTTCTCGCGGTCTTTATCGTCCACGAGAATGATCATGCGCCCGGCCTTGAGTTCCTCGAGGGCCTCGGGAATGGAAGAGAAGGGCGAGTTGGCCGGATCGGGCAGCGCGCGGCCCGCGGCCTTAAGTAGCGCCTGGGGCGAATCTTTAGGCTCCGATTTCCGGCGCTTGAGAGTCTTGGCCATGGCGATCCTGTGAATGGGCGTGCCGGGCACGCAAGAAATGATACAGCCTGGATGCTTTTAGCGCGCCGGGAGGCCCCGCGCCACCTCCGGCGCGGGAATCGGGCTGTTTTCAGCGCCGCTGGGAACGGCGCACGGACGCCTTGGTGAGGCGGCGGGTATTGCGGCGGGTGTTGTCGCAGACCGTAATCGGGTCGAGCTTGGCATGCGTGGCGACCTGGATGTGGTTCTCCACCGCGCGCACGCCGTTCTGGATGCGGGTGACCTCTTCGGCCAGCGAGCGGTCCAGGATCGAAGGCACCATCCCGCGCAGCACCACCTTGCCGTCGGCGCAGGAGACCGTAATCGAGTCGATATCGAAGTCCGAGCAGTACGAGAGCGCGCTCTTGACCGCCTTGGCCGTGGCCTCGTCGCTGACTTCGTCCAGCGGGTCCACGGTCAGTTCGTTGAGCACTTCCTTTACGCCGCGGCAATGGCGCGAGACCTTCTCGGTGATCATGCTCTCTTCCGCGGTCCGCACGTGCCCATGTACCGTGCAGATGCCGCCTTGGACATGCACGGTGATCGTGCCCGGCGGCAGCTCGGAGCGCGCGTCCAGGGCCTGCCGGACCAGCAGCGCCACCTGGCGGTCCGCGAGCGACTCCAGCGGATTTACGCGCACGAGGTCCTTGAGCGCGCGCACGCCGCGCAGCCCCATGACGAACCGGCGCAGGCGTTCTTTCTCGTGGAACGTGCGCACGACGCCGCTCAGCTTTACGAAGCCGTCTTTCACTTCCACCGCGATGTCCCGCGCATGGCCGTTGAGCGAAGCGGCGGGAATGTGGGCGAGAATTTTCAGCCGGAGTTCGCGGTCGAGCGTTTCGGCGGATTTGGCCAAGGAAGAGATCCGAGCCGATCGTCGAAGCACGGGCATTACGGGCTCCCTTCCGCTGGTTTGCATTCGTTACGCGTCCATTGATACTCCCAAAGCCGCCCAACCTCAAGAACTTTGCGGCGCGCGGCCCGCGTGGCCTGTGCCACGACTGAAAGCCCATTGGAGATCGAACGCGCCGCTGCTATCATGTGCGCGCAGGCTTTGTTCCGGAGGATGGGCAGCCATGAACCGTCGCACGATGCTCGGCGCCCTGTTTGCCGCGGTCCTCGGCTTGGGCGCTTGCGCGGCGCGCGCTAAGGACGAGGACAAGGCGCGCCTCTTCAATACCTTCTATCTCGAAGGCGAAGCGGTCACCTGGTACCTGTTGATGCGCCCCGACCGCACGTTCGACCTCATTGGCCCCGACGGCCGGAAGGTAAGCGGGCAGTTCGTCGCCAGCGATAAGGAAGTTGCGTTCGCGGGCCGCCATTTCGATTACAAGTTCGAGAACAGCAACGTCACGTTCACCGCCGACGAGAAGGACGGCCCGGGCACCGGCGTGGCCGCCGATTTTCCGCCCCGCGCCCGGGGCCAGAAGGCCAAGTACATCTCGATCCAGAACTGGCGCAAGGCCGGCAAGGACACGGAGCCGCCGGTGTCGGCCACGCCTGCGCCGCCGCCCGACCTGCCGAAGCCCGAACCCAAGCAGCCCGCCCCGCCGCCCATGCCCCTCGCGCGCGCCGCGGAGGTCTCGGGGGTTTACGTCTACAGCGATAGCCAGAACCGGGAACACACGCTGAAGCTGGTCGGCGGAGGCACCTTCGAGTACTTCGCGCCGGACGGCCGCAAGGCCAACGGCACGTACATCTACGCGAACGGCGAGTTGACCCTCGATTCCGGCTTTCATCGCAGGAACTTCGCGCTCGCCGAGGCCCTCGGAGGCGTCCAGGTCTCGCGCCGCGACACCGACGTACTCAAGCCCGGCGACCTTTTGGGCGAGATGCCGCCCCAGGAACGCACGGCCCTGATGTTCAAGCGGCGCGGCGCCGCCCCTGGCCCCGCGGTCACGCCGCCCGTGCAGCCCGTCGCGCCGCCGCCGGTTGTCCCGGACGTGAAGCCGGTGCCCGCGCCGGAGCCGGCCAAGCCGCCGGAGGTCGTCCAGCCGAAGCCTCAACCCAAGCCGCCCGAGCCACCGCAACCCGCGGGCGTGAAATCCATGGATGAACTCGCCGGCGCTTACAGCTATCGCCCCAACCCGCTGGTAACGGAGAACTGGACCCTCAAGGCCGACGGCACCTTCGATTACAGCGACAGCAACGGCGCCAAGGTGAGCGGCACCGCGAAGCTGGAGGGCGGCGTCCTCAAGCTGAAATCCGGCGAGGTCGAACGCAGCTTCGCCGCGGCGCTCAACGGCAATATCCTGGTGCTCGCGCGCACCAACGACGACAACCCCAAGATCACCAACGATCTCGCCACCATGTCGCCTTCGGTATTGAAGGAAGCGAAGTACGAGAAGAAGTAAAACGTAAAACGTAATGCGTGATAGCCGGAGTAAGCCGCACGAATGGTTCGGCGCCGTAGTTTTTACGTTTTACGCGTTACGTTTTACGTCTTACGCTTGGCGTTGCCTAAACCGGTGTTCTGCCGTTTCGCCGTTCAGGTCAAGGAGTTCCCGTATGTCCGAGTTCGAAGTCGTCCGCACGGCCCACGCCCCCGAGGCCATCGGGCCGTACAACCAGGCGCTCGCCTGCGGCAACCTGGTCTTCTGCTCGGGGCAGATCCCCCTCGTGCCGGGCACTAAGGAATTGCGCAACGAGAACATCGACGCAGCGACGCGGCAGGTGCTGCAGAATGTCAGAGCCGTGCTGGCCGCGGCCGGGTGCACGTTCGACGACGTGATCAAGGCCACCGTCTTCATGGAAGACCTCGGCGATTTCCAGGGCATGAACGCGGTGTACTCGGAGCACTTCGGCGCGCACAAGCCGGCGCGCTCGACCGTGCAGGTGGCCAAGCTGCCCGCGGGCGCGCGCGTGGAGATCGAGGTCGTCGCGATTCGCCGCATAGGCGGTTAGTTCGGCGCTCGAGCGCCGTGCCGTTTTCTCTCCCCCCTTGCGGGGGAGGGTCAGGGTGGGGGGAGGTTGGCCCACGGGCTTCCCCCCTCCCTAACCCTCCCCCTCAAGTGGGGAGGGGAACGGGGCGGACACGCGCGTAATGTTTTGCCAGGCTCTCAAGGAGTCCGAGCGCATGAACCGTGTGATCGCCATCGTCGTCGCGCTTGCGGTCTTCGCCGCCATCTTCTTCCTGATGCTCAGCCACGAGTCGTCCGACTTCACCGCCAGCGAGAAACCCTTCCGCTTTCCGCTCACCCAGGACCCGCCCACGCTCGACCCGGTGATGGTCACCGACGTGGACTCCGACGGCATCGTCCAGAAAATCTTCAGCACCCTGGTTCACTATAATAAAGAGCTGGTCCTTGAACCCGGGCTGGCCGAGGCCGTGCCCGAGTGGACCCCCGCCGACAACAGCTACACCTTCAAGCTGCGCAAGGGCGTGAAGTTTCACAACGGCCGCGAGATGAAGGCCGCCGACGTGAAGTACAGTTGGGAGCGCCTGCTGAGCCCCGACGTCTCCAAGCGCACCGAGATCCTCACGGAAGTGAAGGGCGCGCAGGAGCTGCTCGAGCGTAAGACGCAGGCGTGCGAAGGGCTGCAGGTCGTCGACGATTACACCTTCAAGGTCACGCTCACGGGTCCCTCGCCCACCTTCCTGCCGAAGATCGCGATGTGCTGCGCCGCGGTGATCCCCAAGGAGGCCGTGGACCAGGCCGACCAGTCGCGCTCGACGTTCAGCCAGCATCCGGTCGGCACGGGGCCGTTCCGCTTCGTCGCGTGGCAGTCCAACCGCAAGATCGTCCTGCGCCGCTTCGACGACTATTACGGCGGCAAGCCCAAGCTCGACGGCATCCTCTACGAGGTCGTGCCCGAGTCGCAGACGCGCCTCGACCGCTTCCTCAAGGGCGAGTTCGAGGTCACCGACATCCCCTTCGGCCAGTTCAAGCGCATCCGCGGCGAGAAGCCGGAACTCGTCAGCGAGAACCCCGCGCTGCGCACGAACTACCTCGGCATCCTGATGAACAAGAAGGACGAGAAGGGCAAGATCGTGCCCGCGGGCCTGCTGGGCTCCAACGCGAACCTGCGCCAGGCGCTCAACTGCGCGATCAACCGCGCCTACCTGTGCGACGCGATTCTGGAAGGCCGCTCGGTGCCCGCGCTGAGCATCCTGCCCCACGGCATGCCCGGCCACGATCCCAAGCTCGTGGGCTGGTCCTACAATCCCGAGAAGGCCAAGGCGCTGCTCGCGGAGGCCGGCTACCCCGAGGGCAAGGGCCTGCCCGCCTTCCCGCTCTATTACCGCAAGGACAACGACATCGAGAAGGTCGTGCTCGCGATCCAGAACGATCTGAAGGCCGTGGGCATCAACGTCGAGCTGCGCAGCCTCGAGTGGGGCACGTTCCTCAAGAAGGTCTACAACGATCCGCCGGAGCTCTTTTACATGGGCTGGGTCGCCGACTTTCCCGATCCCTGCAACTTCATCGAGTGGCTCTTCCACACCAACCAGTGGGGCGAGCCCGGCAACGAGACGCGCTACAGCGATCCGGAAGTGGACAAGCTGCTCGACGCGGCCAAAGCCAGCATGGACCAGAAATTCCGCTTCGAGACCTACAACAAGGTCGAGAAGAAGCTGCTGGAGGACTGCAACTGGGTCCTGCTCGAGTGGCGCGTGAACTACATCCTCGTGCAGCCGTACGTGAAGGGCGCGAAGGAGCAGCTCAGCCCGCTGGACGTGGGCCCGCTGATGAACAACGTCGATTTCTCCAAGGTGGAGATGACGCGCTAGCGCAGGGCCTTGCGCTTCGTGATGTTTTCGGGGGGGGGGGTTGGGGGGGGGGGAAGCCCCTGGACCGAACTACCCCCCTCCCTGGCCCTCCCCCGCAAGGGGGGAGGGGAAACGACCCGGTCGCCGCCGGGCCCTGTTTGAGCCGCCGGCCGCATCGGAAACCATGCTGACGTTCGTCCTGCGTAGACTGCTCCAGACGCTTCCGGTGCTCCTGGGCATCATCCTGATCTGCTTCGTGCTGCTGCGGCTCTCGGGCGATCCCACGAATCTCCTGGTCAGCCCCCACGCCTCGGCGCAGGAGCGCCAGCTCGTGCGCGAGCGCTTCGGCCTCGACCGGCCCTGGTACGAGCAACTCGGGCGCTACCTGCGCTTCGACCTGGGCCTGAGCTACCAGCAGCAGCGGCCGGTCGCGCAGATCGTGATGGAAGCCGCCGTCGTCACGGCGCGGCTTACGCTTGGGGCGATGATCGTCGCCGTCGCCCTCGGCCTCACCGCGGGCATGGTCTCCGCCTACCGGCCGAACTCGGCGTTCGATTACGCCGCGGCGGCCGCGGCGAGCGTCGGGGTCTCGATCCCCGCCTTCTGGCTCGCGATGCTGCTGATCCTGCTCTTCTCGGTCAAGCTCGGCTGGCTGCCGCTGCCCAGCGCCAGCGCGCCGGGCGAGTTGCAGTACCTCGTGATCCCCGTCGTCACGCTCGGATTGATCAGCACCGCGCTCATCGCGCGCCTCACGCGCGGTTGCATGCTGGAGACGCTGACGCAGGACTACGTCCGGACCGCGCAGGCGAAGGGCATCGGCCGCATGAAGATGCTCCTCGGCCACGCGCTGCCGAATGCGCTGGTCCCGATCGTTACCGTCATCGGCACGAACCTCGCCGGCCTGCTCACCGGCGCGGTGCTCACCGAGACCGCCACCTCCATGCCGGGCCTCGGGCGCGTGATCTACACCGCGATCAGCCAGCGCGACCACCCGGTGATCATGGGCGGCTGTCTCTTGTTCGCCGTCGTCTTCATCGCCGTGAACCTGGCGGTGGACATCCTCTACGGGCTGCTCGACCCGAGGATCCGCCATGCCTGACCCCGCGCCACTCGAAGCGTCCGCGCTCGCATCCCACGCCCCCGCCGGCCCCTGGCGCATGCTCTGGCGGCGGCTCGCGCGCAACCGAGCGGCGCTGTGCGCGCTTGGCGTGATCGGCCTGCTGGCCCTGGTTGCGCTGCTTGCGCCGGTGCTCGCGCCGTACGAGTACAGCTACCAGTTCCGCGGCGCCGAGCACGTGCCGCCGGGCTGGAGCGGCTCCTGCCGGCGCCCGGAAGAGGCGCAGGCGGCGGAGCGCTCGTTCCTGATGGGCACCGACCCCAACGCCCGCGACACGTGCTCGCGCATCGTGTACGGCACGCGCGTGAGCCTGACCGTGGGCGTCGTGGCCACGTTCATCAGCCTGCTCATCGGCATCGCGGTCGGGCTCTTCAGCGGTTTCTACGGCGGCTGGATCGACGCGGTCTTCATGCGCGTCACCGATACGGTCTTCGCGTTCCCCAGCGTGCTGCTGGCCGTCGCGATTACCGCTGTCTTCGACCGGCCGAGCCTCTGGGTCGTCTTCATGGCGCTGGGGCTGGTGGGCTGGACAAGCATCGCCCGGCTGGTGCGCTCGCAGGTGCTCTCGGTCCGCACGCTCGATTACATCACCGCGGCCCGCGCCCTGGGCGGCGGCGACGCGCGCATCCTCTGGCGGCACATCCTGCCCAACTGCCTAGGGCCGATCGTGGTCGCAGGCACGCTCTCCATCGGCGGCAACATCCTGGGCGAAGCCGGGCTCTCGTTCCTCGGCCTGGGCGTTCAGGAACCGTATCCGAGCTGGGGCGGGATGCTGGCCAACGCGCGCCAGCATTATCAGGACTACTGGTGGCTCGGCGTCTTCCCGGGCCTGGCCATCGTGATCACCGTGCTCGCGTTCAATCTCTTCGGCGACGGCCTGCGCGACGCCCTCGACCCGCGAGCGCAGAAGTGACTGAGCCCGCGCGCCTGCCCTATCCCGCGCGCTGGCTCTGCGAGCGCCTCGCGTCCACGCGCCTCGAGCTGACCTCGCAGGCGGGGCTCTCGCGCCACGCGCCCGGCCACGAGACCGCCGCGCGCGTCTTCACCGACTACGACATCCATTACGTCCGGCGCGGCGTGCTCGAGTATGTCTACGCCGACCGCACCGTGCGCGTGGAGGAGGGACAGTTTATCCTGCTGCCGCCGGGTAAGCGGTTCGTCCAACGCGAGGCGCGCGGGCGGAACAAGGGCATCGCGCTGTTCTTCAGCCACTTCCGGCCCGCGGAGGGCGGCCCGGACCCGCTCAAGGCGCTAGACCTGCCGTTCAAAGTGAGCGTGGACGACCCCGAGGCCACGGAGCAGTTGTGGAAGCGGCTCGCGCGCGCCACCAGCGCGCACCGCGACGGCGACCCGTGGGCCATGCTGCACGCCAAGGCGCTGCTGCTTGAACTGCTCGCGCGGATGCTGGAAACCGCAGTCCGCAAGAAGCGCCTGTACTTCGATCCCTCGCGCGTCGGCCCCTCCTGGCTCTGGCGCGTGCTCGAAGAGATGGACCGCGGCCTCGCGCTGCCCGAGATGAGCGTCCCGCGCCTGGCGCGCTCGGCGCATCTCTCCGAGTCCCAGTTTGCCCACCAGTTCCGGCGCTACCTCGGCACGCCGCCGGGAAAACTCCTGCTGCGCAAGCGCATGGATCGCGCCTGCGCGCTGCTGGTCTCGCACGAGAACCTGCCCGTTAAAGAGATCGCCGCGGCCTGCGGCTTCACCGATCCCTTCCACTTCTCCGCGCAGTTCAAGAAGTACACGCGCTTCGCCCCCACCGACTACCGCCGCACGGTGGACCGCGTCTAGCTCCCGCTTTCTCTCTACCTAGGCCGCCCTTCAGCAGAAAAACACATCCCTTCAGCACGCGAGCCCATGTTTTGGCGGGTCCCTCCGCACTATGGTTGGAACATGCGTCGGCGTGCCGCTGGCGCTCAAACGAGGAGTCTTGCCATGAAGCTGGGCCTTGTGACCTACCAGATGGCCGCGCAGTGGGACGTGGACACGATCATCAAGAACTGCCGCGAGTCCGGATTCCAGGGCGTCGAGCTACGCACGACCCACGCGCACAAGGTCGAGGAGAACCTCACCAAGGCCGAACGCGCGGAGGTCCGCAAGAAGTTCACGGACGGCGGCGTCACGGCGTACGGCCTCGGCACAGCCTTCGACTACCACACGCCCGACGCGGTCAAACTGCGCGCGGACATCGAGGCCACCAAACGCTGCATCGAACTCGCGAAAGATATCGGCTGCGAGGGCGTCAAGATCCGCCCGAATGCGCTGCCGCCCGAAGTCCCCGAGGAGAAGACGCTGGAACAGATCGGCCGCAGCTTCCGCGAAGTGGCCGCGGCGGGCAAGGATGCCGGCCAGAAGATCTGGATGGAAGTGCACGGCAAGGACACCTGCCGCCCCGACCGCATGCGCAAGATCGTGGACTACGCCGACCACTCGAACGCCTACGTCACCTGGAACTGCAACTCCGGCGAAGCCGACGCACAGGGCAGCGTCCGCGCCAACTTCGAACTGCTCAAGCACAAGATCGGCTGCGTGCACATCCAGGAACTCTGGGACACCAAGCGCTACCCGTGGCAGGAGATCTTCACGCTCTTGAAAGGCAGCGGGTATGAAGGCTGGACGAGCTACGAAGGCCCCGGCAGTGCGGACCCCGTCTTCGTGATGAAGTGCTATCGCAGGATCTGGGAACTCTACCAGCAGCGCGCCTGAGGATACTCGTGGCATCGGCGTCCCGCCGATGGTTTTACCGGCGTCCTGGCCTATGAGCTTCCAGGCAGCGGCGGGACGCCGCTGCGACCTCCGCCGAGACGGCGGAGCCATGAAGGCGGCGGAGCCGCCAATGGCGCGGTCCCACCATTGGAGTGGGTACCACGAATGGAGAGAACCGAACGCCCCTGTTACTTCTTCGCGGGCGTTTGAGCTTTGTCCGGCGCGGCCGGGCGGGCCGAACCGTACGCATACGGCAGGCTGTACGGCGTGAGGTACGGGCCGTACGCGCCGAGGGGTAGCGGCGCGACGATCTCGCGCGTCTCGAGTTGCGCGTCCCCCGTCACCTGGAAGTTCATGTTGGGTCCGCCCGCCGACGAGATCGACGTGGACGGGAACATGATCGGCAGGCGCAGCACGGGCATCTGGCGGCTGCCTCCCGTGGTCTGCGGCGCCGGCTGCGGCTGCGTGGCGTTGGCGGGCGGCGTGTTCTTCTGCGGCGCGGCGGGCAGCACGACGGGCTTGGCGCCGTCGCCTTGCGCGGCGGCTGCCGTGATCTTAGGCCCGATGATGAGCTGGCCTTCGCCTGAGATAATCGGCTCGCCGGGCTTGCGGTCGGCCGGAGGAGCGGCCTGCGGCCCGCTGCCCCACGCTCCGGGCTGTGCCCCAACTTGGGCACCGGATTGACCCTGAGCAGGCTGATTGGCGGGTGCGGGCGCGTCGGTCTTGGGCGCAATCACTAGGCCCGTGTCTTCGGTATTTGCGGGCGCGAAGGTGGCGCCGATTGGAGCTCCAGCGGGCTGCGCGGGCGGGGTCGGAGCGGCCTCTTCGGCGGCCAGCGCCGAGGCCCAAATAAACACGCCCAGCATCGCAAATGGGAATCGCATGAGGCTCCTCCGGCTACCTATAAGAGGAGCGCAGCGCCCGGTTTCTTAGACTGCTTTTTGCCGAATCCTGATCTGTAAGGCCCTGCTAAACAGGTACTTGCAGGGCGCGCCGGATGGCGGTGGCCAGCTCTTCCAGCCGGAAGGGCTTCTGGATCAGTTCCTGCGCGCCCGCTTCGAGCATCAACTGGACCTCGCGCTCGCGGCTGAAGCCCGAGATCAGGATCACCGGCGCCTTCGGCAGGCGCTTGCGGAGTTCGTGGAAGAGCGGCACGCCCGCGAGCCCGGGCATCATCACGTCCAGGACGATGACTTTGGGTTTGGACTCGCCGGAGTCGAGCAGCTCCAGGCCGCTCTCGCCGCCCGTCGCGACCTGCACCCGATAACCGAGGCTCTCGAGGAGCTTCTGGGTGCTCTCGCGCATGATCGCCTCGTCGTCGATCAGCAGGATCTCTTCGTTGCCCGTGAACAGTTCGAGCGGCGGGCGGCCGTCGGCACTGGGCGTTGCGCCTTCCGGCCCGGCGGTCCGCTCCTTGGCCTTCATGCCGGGGAAGTTCAGGATAAAGCGCGTGCCCTGTCCCGGCGCGCTTTCGAGGTCGATCCGTCCGGCGTGGCTGCGCACAATCCCGAAGACCACGGCCAACCCCAATCCGGTCCCTTTGCCTTTCTCCTTGGTCGTGAAGAACGGCTCGAAGAGATGCTCTTTGACCTCTGCGGTCATGCCCGTGCCGGTGTCGGCGATCTCCAGGCGCACGCCGCCGCCGTCGCCTTGGTTGACGCGCAGGTTGAGCGTGCCCCCCTCGGGCATGGCGTCGCGGGCGTTCACGCAGAGGTTCAAGAGCACCTGCTGGAGCTGGGTGGGATCGCCTTCGATGGGCGGAAGGTTGGGCGTCACGTGCGAGATGACGGTGATCTCGCGCGGCAGCGAGCCCGCGAGCAGTTCGGCGGTCTCGCGCGTGAGCAGGCCCAGGTCCACGGGCAGCGGCTGGATCACGGAGCGCCGGGCGAAGGCGAGCAGCTTGGAGGTCAGGTCCGCGCCGCGCTGCGCCGCCGATTCGATCTTCTTCAGAACCTTATGCAGCGGATCGCCGGGCCGGAGTTGGGCGTGCGCCAGCGCGGCCTGGCCTAGAATGCCGCCAAGCATGTTGTTGAAGTCGTGGGCCATGCCGCCGGCCAGCGCGCCGACGGACTCCATCTTCTGCGCCTGCAGGAACTGGGCTTCCAACTGGACCTGGTCTGTCACGTCGATGCCCATGCCCACGATGCCGGCTTTTTTGCCATCGGGCCCGTGCAGGAACTCGCCGCTCCAGCGGATCTTGCGCTGCTTGCCGTCGCGGGTGGTTACCGAGGTGATGTCGTTACGGCCGGTGCGGTCGCTCGCGTAGGTCTCGGAGAGCAGTCCCGCGACGCGCTTGCGCTCGGAGGGTTCGGGATAGAGCAGTTCCAGGCAGTCGCGGCCGACGGCCTCGTCGCGCCGGTAGCCGGTGATGCGTTCGGCCGTGGCGTTGAAACTGAGGATGCGCCCGGTCAGGTCGAGGCTGATGACGACCGCGGGCGTGCTGTCGAGGATCTCGTTGATGCGCGCTTCCGAGGCTAGCAGCGCGCGCCCGAGCTTCTGCCGTTCCACGGCGGACGCGGCGAGCCGGGCCACGGATTCCAGGCGTCCGACCTCGCGTTCATCGAAGCGCCGCGGATGGTCGAAATAGATTCCCGCGATGCCCACGGGGGCCTGCGAGGTCTGTATCGGCACGACCATGCCGGAACGTGCGTTCGGCATCTGATCGTTGAAGATGGTTCCCATTCGCGGATCGGTGAGCTTGTCGTTTACCACGATCGTCTTTCGTTCGAGAAAGGCCTGATTGATGATGCCCGGTTCGCTCAGGGAGACGCGCGCTTCGCGCAGGCTCTCCGCGTTCCCGCCTGCGATGCCGTGGACGATCAGTTCGGTGCCGTCCGGCGAGGCCAGCAGGAAACCCGCGCCCGACGCGTGGAAGTGCTTGCGGACGATGTCCGCGATGCGCTGCAGCGAGGTTTCGAGCAGCGGGTTTTCGACCAGCGCTTTCCCGACTTCGTGCAGGAGCGCCAGTTCGTCCGCCCGCCGCTGGACTTCCTCGTGCAGGTAAGAACGTTCCAGCGCGGCCGTCGCGAGCACGGCGATCTGTTCCAGGCGCCGCACCGCGTCGGGGTCGAACGTCTGCGCCTCGGGATCCATCGCGAAGAGCACGCCGAACGGCTTGCCGGGCGGTCCGAGCGGCGTCACCACGCCGCAGCGGGTGCCGTACTTCTCGGTGAGCTCCGGGCTGGAGCGGGGATCGGTGCGCAGGTCTTCCGAGACGTAGGTGCGGCCCTCCCGGAAGCACGCCGCGACCAGGGAGCGCGCGCCCACCGGAATGCGGATCACCGGCGCTTCGGGGTGCGGGATGGTGATCGCGCGCGCAAAGAGCTCCTGCCGCGCTTCGTCGAGCTCGAAGACCGCCGCCCAGCGGGTCGGGAAGACTTTGCTCACGTTCCGGATCATGTTACTGAGGGTGTCTTCAAGGCGCAGGTGCTCGGCGAAGGAACGCCCGATCTGCTCGAAGAGGGCGATCTCCGCCGCCTGCCGCCGCGTGTCTTCGATCAGGCGCAGCCGGCGCAGGCCGACGCCGGCCTGCCGCGCCAGCTCTTCCGCCCGCGTGGCTTCTTCGGCGCCGGCCTTGCGCGCGCGCGGGAAGACCAGGGCCAGCGCGCCGCCCGGCTCATTCGGGTTGGACGAGAACGGGACGGCCAGCGCCACCTCCGCCTTCCAGCCCGGCACCACTTCGGTCTCGGCGGGCTCCTCCGGCGCCAAGCCCACCGAGCGCGTGCGGGCTTCGCGCGCGCATTCCGCGACCAAACACGCGTGCTTCAACGCGACGCGAAAACCCGCGGCGGCCGGTTTGTTCCCCGCGGTTCCCGCGACGGAAGTCTCGACCAGCACCGCGCCGCCGGGTTCGTGCGCCAGGAGGTACGCGGCGGCTGCGCTCGCCCCCAGTTGCTTCACGGCCGCGGTCGCGATGCGCTGCATGAGTTGCGCCGCGTCGTTCTCTTCGGCCAGGTCTTGCGCCAGGCGGGAGAGCGCCGCGAGCTCCGCGCCGTTCAGCCGCTCCCGTTCGCCGCTGCGGGAGCGCTCGAGCGCCGCCCCGCCAATCCGGGCGATGAAACGCAGGTGGCGCTGGGTCTCCGCGTCGAACGTGAAGGGCTGGTCCGCGTAAGCTTCCAGCACGCCCGCCGGGCCGTGCGCGCCCGGCAGCGGAATACAGAAGTACGCGCGCGCGCCCAGGGCCTGCAGGTAACCCGCGTGCGCCTGCGCGGCCGGGTCCTCCTTCGATTCCCGGTCGACGTAGAAACTCCCCGCCTTCTGGAATGCTTGGCCCGGCAGGCTCTCTTCCAGCGGCAGGTCCGTGGGTGCCTGCGCCGCATGGCTGCCCGCGTACGCGGCCAGACGCATGCGCAAAGCCGGGCCGGCCTCGCGCGCCAGCAGGACGCGCACCGTCTGCACGCCGAGCGCCCGCACGAGCCGCTCGCTCAGGCGCCGGGCGAAGTTCTCCGTGTCGTGAGGATGCAGCGCGTCGTCGGAGGTCTCGCTGAGGGCCTGGATCCAGGCGCTGTTCTTGCGCAGGTCGTCGCCGTGCCGCTGGAATTCCTGGCGCAACTGCAGGGCATTGCGGCGGCGCAGGGCCAGCGCCAGCCAGACGCCTACGGCGCCGAGGCCCAAGAGCGTGGCCAGCACGATGCCGCGCTGCTGATCGGCCTCCTGGATCGCCTGCCGCAGCTTGCTCTTCGTCAGGTCGTCCTCGCCCCACTTGCCGACGCTCTCCAGCACCCGCTGGCTGGGGGCCTGCAGCAGGATGCTGTAGAAGACGATCAGCATCAGTCCGCCCAGCATGGCCGCGAGCAGTTGCCTGCGGAAAGTGCCCTCGCGCAGCGGGCAGTCGAACGAGCGCGCCTTCCAGCGCTCCACCGCCGGCCCCAGCAGGGTGGCCACGGGGCCCGCGAAGATGAGGCACTCGGTGAAGTGCCCGAGCCACCAGCCTTCCCAGAGCACCACCACCGGCTGGAAGTTGCCCGCCTGCAGCCAGCCGCGCTCGTACGCCACCACGAAGCTGCCGTTCGCGCCGGTGATGGCGGCCAGGAAAACCGCGATGGCAAAGAGCCCCGCGTCGCGGAGCGTGCGCACCCGCGTGTCCAGCGGGAAGCCGGAGAGGAAGCGCGAGAAGACATACAGGCCGAAGGCGTCCGCGCAGGAGAGCAGCAGTGCGGAGGAGAGCGACATGCTGCTGGGCGCCATCAGCGCGAGGATCAGGCAGATCAGGGAGGTGATGGCCGCGCCGTAGGCCCAGCCGAACCAGAGCGTCCAGAGCAGCCCGAGCGTCCACGGCGGATAGACGCCGATGCGGCATTTCCCCACCGGATAATTGTACCAGCCGTACGTGACCGAGAGGTACCCCAGTCCGCACGCCGCGAGGAACGTGAGCGCCCAGGCGGCGCCCAGCGCAACGGCCGGGCTGCCCGAGCCGGGGCGCAGCGCTCTCGGCGGCCACGCTAAGGGCCGCAAGCCGGGCTCGCGCAGGCGTACCGTCAGTCCTTGGGTCTCACGTGGGTTCATATCCTTTTACAACCTAGTAGAGCGTGCGTGCCGGGCAACGCCAAACCGGGGCTTGGGACTCGAACTCGGGGTGCGGCGTCCCACCGGTGGCTCCCCGGCATCCGGGCGGGTGGTGGCCCATGCAGCGGCGGGACGCTGCTGCGACCTCCGCCGGGACGGCGGAGCCACGAATGCATGCGCTCGAAAGGTCCCGGCCAACAGGACGGCGGTCCTTGCCAGCGTCGGCCCGCGCCGCATAATGGCTCGCCGATCATGGCTTCCCCAAGAAAGACCGGGCAGACCGCCGATGCCGGCGGCGCCGAGACCGTCGCGGAGGACCCCGCGTCCGCGGCTAACGACACGCCGATGATGCGGCAGTACCACGCCGCGAAGCAGCGCTATCCCCACGCGCTCCTCTTCTTCCGCCTCGGCGACTTCTACGAGCTCTTCTTCGAGGACGCCAAGGTCGCCGCGCGCGTCCTGGGCCTTACGCTCACCAGCCGCAGCAAAGGGCCCGACGCGGTGCCCATGGCCGGCGTGCCCGTGCACAACGCCGAGGCCTACCTTGCGCGGCTGCTGCGCCAGGGCTTCAGCGTCTCGATCTGCGACCAGACCGAAGACGCGAGCCTTGCCAAGGGGCTGGTCAAGCGCGACGTCACCCGCGTCGTCACTCCCGGCACGGTGGTCGAGGACAACCTGCTGGACGCGCGCAAGCCGAACCGGCTCGCGGCCGTTCATTGCGAGACGCCCGGCGACCCGCAAGCCCCGCGCGGCCTCGCCTCGGTCGACCTTGCCGGCGGAGCGATCTTCGTGCGCGAACTTAAGGACGAGCACGAACTCACCGCCGAACTGGCGCGCCTCGCGCCGAGCGAGTGCCTGCTCGCCCAGCCCGCGCCCGTGCCGCCGGGGACGAAGGCGCCGCCGCCGCTGCCGCCGGGCATCCACGCGGCCGTCTCCTTTCTAAAGCCGGAGGCCTTCGCGCCGGTGGAATCGCACGGGCGGCTGGGCGCGCGGTTCGGCGCCGGCAAAGCGGCCGGTGCGGAGACCAAGAGGATCGTCCAGGCCATGCCCCTCGCCGCCTGCGCCGCCGGCGCGCTGCTCGGCTACCTCGAGGCCATGCACGCCGGGGCCGCGGCGCACTTGCAGGCCCCGCGTGCGCTCGACCCCGACGCCTTTCTGGAACTCGACGCGGTCGCGATCCGCAGCCTGGAGCTCGTCGAGACCCTGCGCGACCGCGCGTACGAGGGCTCGCTGCTCTGGACCATCGACCGCACGCGCACCAGCGCCGGCGCGCGGCGGCTGCGCGAATGGATGCTCCGCCCGCTGCGCGGCCTCGAGCCGCTTAAGGCCCGCCAGGACGCCGTCGCGGCACTGGTGACCGACGTGCTCCTGCGCGAGGAGCTCCGCGAGACGCTCAAGGAGACCGTGGACCTCGAGCGCATCGCCGCGCGGCTCTCCGCCGGTCGCGCGACGCCGCGCGACCTGATTGGCCTCAAGAACTCGCTCAAGCTCCTGCCGAAGTTCCACGACGCGCTGGCCAACTTTAAGCCGGGCGTGCTGGCAGAGCTGCGCGGGCGCTGCGGCGGCCTCGGCCCCGTCGCCGCGCGCATCGAGGCCGCGCTCAACGAAGACTGCCCCTTAAGCGTGAGCGACGGCGGGCTGATCCGCGCGGGCGTGGACGCGGAGCTCGACCGGCTCCGCGAGATCGCCCGCGGCGGCAAGCAGTGGATCGCCAACTTCCAGACGCAGGCGCGTGAACAGACCGGCATCGCGAACCTGAAGGTCGGCTACAACCAGGTCTTCGGTTACTATATAGAGGTTACGCGGGCGAACCTGGGCAGTGTGCCCAAGGACTTCGAGCGCCGCCAGACGCTCGCCAACGCCGAGCGCTACGTCACGCCCGAGCTCAAGAAGTACGAGGCCGAGGTGCTCGGCGCGGAGGACAAGCTGCGCGTCCTCGAGACGCGGCTCTTCAACGCGCTCCGGGACGAAGTGGCGCAGGCGGTCCCGCAGCTCCAGGCCGCCGGCGCGGGGCTCGCGGAACTCGACGCGCTGGCCTCGCTGGCCGAGGTCGCGGCGAAGAAGGCGCATGTCCGCCCGGCCTTAAGCCTCTCGCGCAAGCTCTTCTTCGATCAGATGCGCCACCCGGTGCTCGAGGACACGCTGGCCAAGGGCGAACTCGTGCCCAACGACCTATTTCTCGACGCCAAGCCTTCCAACGGCACGGCCAAGGAAGAGAAGGAGCGTGCCCCGCAGATCCTGCTCCTGACCGGCCCGAACATGGCGGGCAAGAGCACCTACATCCGCGCGGCGGCGCTCTGCACGATCCTGGCGCAGATGGGCGCGTACGTGCCCGCGCAGGCGGCGGAGGTCGGGCTCGTGGACCGCATCTTCACGCGCATCGGCGCTGCCGACGACCTCTTCGGCGGGCGCAGCACCTTTATGGTGGAGATGGCCGAGGTCGCCGAGATCCTCGCGCACGCATCCGACCGCTCGCTGGTGATCCTCGACGAGGTCGGCCGCGGCACGAGCACCTACGATGGCGTGAGCCTGGCGTGGGCCATCGTGGAACACCTGTATCAGGGCGCGGCCAAGCCGCGGACGCTCTTTGCGACCCACTACCATGAGCTCTGCGGCCTTGAAGAGGAGCTGCCCCGCGTCCGCAACGCCAGCGCGGTGGTGAAGGAGTGGCAGGGCGAGATTACCTTCCTGCACCGCATCATCGCGGGCCCGAGCGAGCGGAGCTTCGGGCTGCATGTGGCGCGGCTCGCAGGCATCCCCGCGCCGGTGATCGAGCGCGCCCGCGCGATCCTGCTGGAGCTCGAAGCCGAGGCGCAGGACCGCGTCGCCAACGTGAACGTTCCGGCCTCGGCCAGTCCCAAGCGCCGCCGCGTTCAGCCCAAGCACGACGACGGCCAGATGATGCTCTTCGAGCCCACCGAGAAGGAGATCGACCCGCGCGTGAAGGCCCTCCTCGACGAGATTCGCGGCACCGACCCGAACGCGCTCTCGCCCATGGAAGCCCTGGCCAAACTTGCCGCGCTGGTGAAGAAGGCGAAAGGGCAAGGCTAAAGATCTCGGCCGCCGAATGACTCGATGGGCTTTGCGTAATAGCACCTTAGCGATCCACTCGATGGCGGCATTTCTTACGCTTTCTTAGACAAATCCAACCTCCCCGGTCCTCTTGAATGACGGAAGCGTTGATGGACGGCACAGATGACGCCCTGCTGAGGCACCTCCGCGACGGCCGCGAAGAATCGTGGGCGGAACTCTACGACCGCAGCGCGCCGCGGCTTTTTCGGGCCGCGTGGGGACTGTTGAACTCCCGCGAGGAAGCGGAAGACGCGGTGCAGGAGGTTTTCGTGGGCTTGGCGCGGGCAAGAGGATCGCTGATGGAGGTTCGCAATCTGGACGCATACCTGTTCTCGTCCCTGCGCCGCGCTTGCGGGCAGATGCTGGAGCAGCGCTCACGCGTTCAGCGTTCGACAGACGCCGCGCAGGCCGTGGGATCCACTGTCGAGAGCCCCGTGGATTACCAGGCCGCGCTGGCGGCGCTGCCGCTGGAACAGCGCGAAGTGATTGTCCTGAAGATCGACGGCGGGCTTACGTTCGAGGAAGTCGCCGATGCGCTGGCCATCAGTCCGAACACGGCGGCCAGCCGCTATCGGTACGCGTTGGAGAAACTGCGCGGCATCCTGGAGGTTCGCACGCGTGAGTGATCTCGGCGGGCCGCAAGATCTCGAACAACGCCTAGCAGACCGCGCCGGGCCGGGCCTTCCGTCCGAACTTCGCGCCAAGGTTCTGGCGGAAGTTCGAGCAGCCTGCGCCAAGCCGCGCTCGAGCCGCATCGAACAGATCGGCCGCATCGGGTTTGGCCGCTTTGTCGCGGCGACCGCGGCTGCGGTGGTCCTCTGGCTCAATCTCGCTATGAGCGCAGCGGAGTATTCGCCGTGGCCGGCGGCGGCGATGGGTCCGGCGCAAGGCCAAGCCACAAGCGAAGACCTCCGCGCACTCCTTCCGGAACTCGACGAGCCCACCGCGCGCGTGTGGGCCTGGCGCATGCGCACTGGATGCAGGCTCGTGCCTGCGCCGCGCGTACCGCCGCAGGGCGCGGAGCACGCTTCCGGTGTTCTCGACAATCTTCGCACGGAGGCCCCATGGGATACGCATTGATCTGGATCGAGAGTCTGGCGGCGGCGTTGTTGCTGGTCGCGCTTGCGGCGGCTCTTTGGACGCACCTGACGCCGGGCAAGAGGGTGCTCGCGTTCGGGGCTGCCTCGGCGCTCGTGGCCGCGCTCGTGGCCGCGCTGGTCTGCGCCTTTTTCTCCTATTCGGACGCTATCCCCGTGGCCGTGAGCCTGCTCGTGTTGGAGTTCGGGGCATTCTTTATCTGGATTCGGCGCAAGGGCTGGGAACGCCCCGCGGGTTTTGCGGGCGTAGCGGGCACGCTGTTGGTGGCGGCGCTGCCGTTGGCTCCCGCATCCCACATTTCGATCATGGCCGGGATGCTGAAGTTCCGCAGCGAGTTGCTTCATTCATGGTTTGGCTACGCCCTCTCCTGGACCCTTCTTTATCTTGTGGGAAGCGCCTGGATTCTGCGCGCGGCGTGGCGGCGCAGGGAAGGCGAGGCCCGCGCAAGCGCCGGCTGGCCTCGGGAACGGCTGGCGTTGGCCGCGGCCGCCGCGCTGATGGTGAGCGCGATGACTTTCTGGAACCTCGATTTAGGCGTGCGGACGCGCCTTAACGACATGCGCACCGAGGCCGGCGCCATGGCGTTGGCCATCGCGCCGCCGCGCCTGCCGGAGCAGGAGAACGCTGCACTCGTGTACACGCAGGCGTTCGAGGCTGAGCCCGAGAGTTCACGGTGGCCTCAGGAGTGGAAGACCAAACACACCCGCTGGATTTGGGGCCACGATGAGAAGATGGTCCCCATGGACATGGGGGCGAACGACACGGCGCTGACTGCTTTCCTTGCCGCCCACGAGCAGAGCCTCAAGCTTTTGCGCCGTGCGGAGCGGTTGCCGGACTGCGAGTTCGACCGGGATTGGTCCCAGGGCTTCAGCATGGTTCTGTGGGATCTTGTCAAAATGCGCAACTCCGCGCGTCTTCTGGGCATCCATGCCCGTCGCGAGGCGGCGCTGGGGCATCTCAAGACGGCCTTTGACGACATCGGGGTCATCTTCGGGATTGCCAGGCATGTGCGCCGCGACCCCATCCTCATCTGCATCCTGGTGGCCTCGGCGGTAGACAGCATCGGCTTGGGCGTGCTGGCAGAACTGGTCGAGCGGACGCACCCTTCGCTCGACGACCTGCGCGGCCTGGAACTCGACGATGTGGTCTCCTACAAGCGCCAATTCCAGCGCTGCCTGCAGATGGAAGAGGCCATGGGCATCGCCTCCTTCGCTACGATCGCGCAGGGCGATACGCTTTCCCTCATGCAGCAAATAGGCTGGAACTCGGGGCGCGATGCCCGCTTGCCGTTGAGCGAACTGTACTCGCCGCTGATCCGCCTCTTTCTGCTCCAAGACGACCTGGAAAGTTTCCGGGACGTTATGCATCAGGCTCGAGCACTGGCCGGGAGGCCTTACCATGAAATAAATTCGGCCTGGAAGGACCTGTTTCCCTCCAGCGATACCTTGGCGCTGCGCATGCGGGGTCTGGTGACTTGGGAGTTGACTTCCGTTCTTGGCCACACGTACGACGCGTTCGTGTATGGCGATGCGCGCTACCGCATGGCGCGAACGGTCGTGGCGATGGCGCGGTACCGCGCCGAGCACGGGCGGCTTCCCGCGAAGCTGGAGGATCTTACGCCCGCGTATCTGCCCATCCCGCCCGCCGACCCTTTCGACGGCAAGCCGCTTCGGCTCGTCTCCAACGCGCGGGGCGTCACGCTGTACTCAGTTGGTCCCGAAGGCAAAGACAACGGCGGGGAACCCTGGGAGGAACTCTTCAAGGAGTTCCAGGGCGTGCGCTTTACCCCCGCCGCGGCGGGAAACGCGCCGTGACGCGAAGCTTCCGATGACCTTCCGAGCCTTGCCTTACTAAGAGTTCCTAAAACAAGACCCGGACCGCAAGGGTCCGGGTCGATGCTGCAAGCAGGACGGCGTGTGCGTCTAGTCCGCCGCGGTCGGCTCATGATCCAGTTGGCCAACCAAGCCCGTATCTACCTTGGCTTCGCCGTCTTCGGCGACGTCGCTGCGGTCGCCGTGCTCGTCGCCGCGGGTGCCGTCCACGGGGTCGAGGACCGCGGCGAGGGCGGGCAGCGGCGCGGGTTCGCTGCCGGCGGCTCCGGCGGCGGACTTGCGGTCGCCCCAAGTCGCGGCGTGGTTCTTATCGGCGAGCATGCCCTTCTTGTAGGACTCCCAGGCTTCGGGCGTGATGAGCAGTTCGCGGCCCTTGGCGCCGCGGTCGGGGCCGACGATGCCGCGCTGTTCCATCTGGTCGCAGAGCTTGGCGGCGCGCGTGTAGCCCAGGCCCATGCGGCGCTGCAGCAGGCTCGTGGAAGCGCGGCCGACGGCGAGGAAGCACTCCACGCCCTCCTCGAACTTCTCGTCGAGCGGCATCTGGTCCTGCGGAGCCTGTTCGCCTTCGCCCGAATGCGCGGCGGCGGCGGCGACGCGTTCGATCTCGTCGCTGTAGATCGGCGCGGCCTGCTTCTTGCAGTAGTCCACGACGGCCTTGGTCTCGTGATCGGCGATGAAGACGCCCTTGGCGCGGATGAGCTGCGAAGTTCCGGGCGGAACGAAGAGCATGTCGCCCTTGCCGGCGAGCTTGTCGGCGCCGCCGGTGTCGAGCACGATGCGGCTGTCGATCTTGCTCTTTACCTGGAAGCAGATGCGGCAGGGCAGGTTGGTCTTGATGAGGCCCGTGACGACGTCGGCGCTCGGGCGCTGCGTGGCGAGGATGACGTGAATGCCGGCGGCGCGGGCCTTCTGCGCGAGCCGCGCGATGGCCTGCTCGATCTCCTTGCCGCTGGTCATCATCAGGTCGGCAAACTCGTCGACGATGATCACAATGTACGGCATCGGGTCCACGTAGTTGTCGGGCGACTCGTCCTGCGGCAGGCGCGCGAGGCGCTCTTCCTGAGTGAGCTTGTTGAAGGTCGCGATGTTGCGCACGCCGACCTTGCTCATGCGCTCGTAGCGGTCTTCCATCTTCTGCACGGCCCAGGTGAGCACGCCGGCGGCAAGCTTCATGTCGCTGACGACCGGGCTGAGCAGGTGCGGGATGCCCTTGAAGTCGGTCATCTCGACCTGCTTCGGGTCGACGAGGATAAGCTTCACCTCATGCGGCCGGCGCAGGATCATCAGCGAGAGGATGATCGAGTTCACGCAGACCGACTTGCCGGAGCCGGTGGTTCCGGCGATGAGCAGGTGCGGCATGCGCGCGAGGTCCGCGACGAGCGGGTTGCCGGTGGCGTCGCGGCCGAGGATGAGCGGGAGCGTCCAGTTGCCGCTGCGGAACTGGGTCGATTCCATGATCGGGCGCATGCGGACGACGTAGTCTTCCAGGTTCGGGATCTCGATGCCGATGGTGTCGCGGCCGGGGATCGGGGCGATGATGCGGACACCGTTCTCGGCCTTCATGGCCATCGAAAGATTGTCGGAGAGGTTCATCACGCGCTGGACCTTGATGCCCGGGTCCAGCGAGAGCTCGTACATCGTCACGGCCGGGCCGTGGTGGATGCCCACCAGCCGCGAGCCGATCTTGAACTCCCAGAGCGTCTCGATGAGCTTCGCGCCGCGGTCCTTGAGCGTGTCGCTGGAGACTTCGACCGCGATGTCCTTGGCTTCGAGTGAGCTGTAGTCCGGCAGTGTGTAGTCGTCGGGGAGCTTCGGCTTGGCCGCGGCGGGTTCGCCGGCTGCGCCCTCTTCGGCTTTCGTGCCGCCGGGCTTGCCCTTCTCCTTGTCCTGTTTCTCCTGCATGGCGGCCATGAATTTCTGGCGGGCTTTCTCTTTTTCGCGCTCCTGCCCGGCGCGCTCCTTCTCGAGCTTCTCCAGCGCCTTGGCTTCCTTCTCGGAGCGCTCCTTGGCGTCCTTCTCGCGCTCGATGCGTTCCTTCTCGGCCATGTCGGCCTGGCGCACGGCTTCCTCGCGGCGCGCCTTGGCCTCGTCCTCGTCGCTGACGGGTTCGGGCTTCTTCGCTTCCACCTTGGGCAGCGCGCGCTTCTTGGCTTCGGGGACTTCCGGCTTGTCGTCCTCGAGGTCCTGCAGGTCCTCCGCCGTCACGAGCGCCTGGCGCAGCTTGCGGGTCGCGGGCTGAACGGTGTCCTTCTCCTTAGCGATGGCGATGAAGTCATTCTTCTGCGGGACCGGCGGAGCTTCCGGCACGGGCGCTTTCACCGCGGCGCGTTCGAGCTTGAGGCGCGCGCTGTTGCCGGCGGCGACGGGCTGGAGTGCCGGCGCGGGCGCGGCGTGTTCCTTGAGCTTGCCGAGAGCAGCGTCCCAGCCGAGCTTGGCCACGCGCACACAGCCGCGCCCGACCATGCCGAGGAGGAACTCGGTGACGTCCTTCGCGATCATCAGGCCCGAGAGGATGAGCGCCGTGACGAGCACGAGGTAGACGCCGACGGGTCCGAAGTAGTTCACGAGCGGCGGCGCGAGGTAGTAGCTCCCCAGGATCCCGCCGCGGCCCGCGGGGTAGAGGCCGGCGTTCTCGACCGCGCCCACGAAGGGCACGCTGACCCACGTACAGACGATGGCGACGAGCAGGAGCGAGCCGAAGCCGCGCAGGACGATGCCGGACAGCGAGCGCGCCGCGCACATCATCGCGCCGAAGGCCAGCAGGCAGAGCACGCTCACCCATGCGCCCGCGCCGTACAGGCAGAGGAGGTGGTGCGCGACCTTCGCGCCGATGAGGCCGCAGAGGTTGCCGACGCGGCCCGCGGTGGCGGCCTCGAAGTCCATCACGTCGGCCGGCGCGTGCGAGTACAGGCTCAGCCCGCAGAAGACCGCGAGGCCCGCGAAGGCGAGCCCCGTGACGATGGCCGTCGTTTCTTTGGCGCGTTCGTTTTCCATCCCAACCTCCGGCAAACAGGCGTTGACCGCGGGGACCCACGATGCCCCGGCAAGGGGCGACTTTCGTTTCGAGCTCAGCTCGAAAAGCTGAGGATGCACGTTGCTGCTTAGGTATCGGCCACGAGCCCGGATTTCTGGACGGATTTCGGACCGAAGTTGGCGGTTGATGGGCGTCCGCAAGTTATTGCCCTTCTTAGGATTAAGGGCGCATTTCCGGTCGTGGCAAAGGTTCCCAAAAGAGGCGCGGAATCCTGCTTGGGATTTCGGGAGTGCGGCGGCGCTGAAAACGTATCGAACGGTAAATCCGAAGCACGAAATCCGCATGAAGCACGGAACGGCAAATTTGGAATTGTGGTATCCGCTGCGCGGCGGTGCTTGTGGGTCGCGCAGACCTGTACTGTGTGGAATTCACGGTCGGGCGACCTACTAGCATTGGGGCTCTACGGGACGAATCATCACGCACAAGTTAACATTTTTAACATATTATTATATAATGAGTTGCGAGAAATAATCGCCTTCCATTCCCCTCCGGTGTATTCCAACTAGCTAGCGCTTCACAGCGGGTACACGCCCTATACCAGTAAGGAGACCTCACCCCATGCGCGCGCTCACCATTCTGCTCTCGGCGCTGGCCCTCACGGCGGTCGTCGCTCGAGCCGCCGAGGACAAACTGCCCGAACGCTGGATCTACGCGCGAGCCAATCTCGGCAGCGACGCGGGGCTCGAAAAGTTCCTCGCGCTGCTCAAAGACGCGAAGGCCACCGGCTGCACGCACGCGCTGCTCGTCGAAGGCCGCTGGCTCAGGTTCCCCGACGACGCCGAATACCAGGCGCGCGCAGATAAGGTAAAGGCCGCGGCGCAAGAACTCGGCATCGCGCTCGTCCCAGGCATCTGCTCGATCGGCTATTCGGGCCGCTACTTCCATTTCGATCCCAACCTCACCGCGGGCCTGCCGGTGAAGGAGATGCCCTTCGTCGTGAAGGACGGCAAGGCCGGCGCCGATCCCGCGGGCGCGCCCGACCTCGCGGCGCTCAAAGCCGAAGGCAACGGCTTCAACGGCGTGCTGAAGGTCCGGCCCTTCCAGCATTACAAAGTCACGTTCAAGCTCGAAGGCAAATACGAAGGCGACGCCGACGAACTGATCCGCGCCACCGGCGTGGATAGCAAGCGCTGGCTCTCGCGCGGCACGCCGCACCTGGAAGGCGCGGCCTCGGGCAAGCCCGTCGTCTACACGTTCAACTCGCTGGACTCAAACGAAGTGCGCTTCCGCATCAACCCCGGCGCGGCGAAGGTCGCGGACCTCAAGATCGAACTCGCCGGCACGCTGCTGCTCGCGCGCCGCCCGCTGATCCCGCTCACGGTGGCGTCTGAAGACGGCAAGACCGTCTACGAGGAAGGCAAGGACTTCAAGCCGCTCCACGACGCGGACATGCTCAAGAAGCCGTTCGACGGGGAGTTCACCATTGACCGCAAGCCCGCGGAGATCGAACTGATCGAGGGCTCGCGCATCAAGGACGGTGAGAAGCTCAAGGTCTCCTTCTGGCACGGCTACCGCACCGGCACCGACCAGGACGGCATCTCGCTGGAAGACCCGAAGACGCTGGAGATCCTCGAACTCGACCTGAAGAACTGCATCAAGGTCTGGAAGCCCGGCGCGTTCATGCTCAACTACGACGAGATCCGCGTCGCCGGCTGGGAACCCATGCCCGACGGCAAACCCCTCAAGCCCGGCGAACTGCTCGCGAAGCACTTCAAGGCCATGTACGACCTCGTCCGCAAAAACGTGCCCGAGGCCAAGATCTACACCTGGTCCGACATGTTCACGCCCTTCCACAACGCGCGCCCGTTCGCGGACAAGGGCTACTACTATCTCGTCAACGGCACTTGGGACGGTTCGTGGGAAGGCGTGCCCAAGGATGTGATCATCCTCAACTGGTACGCGCCCAAGACCGACGGCCTCAAGTTCTTCGCCGACCGCGGCAATCCCCAAGTAATCTGCGGCTACTACGACGGCCGCTCCGACGCGGCGATGAAGAATAACATCGGCAATTGGATGAAAGTCTCCACCGGCGTTCCGGGCGTGCTCGGCTTCATGTACACCACCTGGCACGACGACTACAAGAATCTCAAGCGCTACTTCGAACTCGTCGACACGTACGCCGACTGGAGCGGCACCGCAAAAGCCGTGAAAGAGAAAGAGCCCGGCGTGAAGGAGTAAGAAAGGCATTTTCGATTTTGGATTTTCGATTGAACGGCGGAGTGCCGAGTTGACGGGTTGGCTGGTTGACTGTTGCAGTCAGGCCCGAAGGGCCGCGCGGGAATAGCCAGGGTCGGCGTCCCGATTTATCGGGACGGAGGCCCTGGAATGCGCCCACACCTTAGGTTAAAGCCCTGAAAGGGCGTGCCAGGACGGTGTATATTGCATCCCATTTTTCATCATTAATTGATCCAAGCTCTTCTATCCCTCGGCGCTCCCCGTTGGGGCATAGCCTATGGAGTGAGACCCTTTCCAGGAGCTTCGCCTCTGGCTATTTCCGCGCGACTCATCGAGGCTAATTATCGGACCGACTCATGCCCGCTGCAATGGTTGGCCGAACGTCCGCCGGAATTGGCTGGAAACGGACAATCGGCGCGCGCTCAGTGCCGCTTGAGCACGATCAGCGTCAGGTCGTCCTGGTTCTGATCGCTGGCGACGTGCTGGCGCAGTTCGTCCACAATGCCTTCGATGATCAGCCGGCTGCGCTGCGGCGAACGCTGCATGAACGTCGCGCAGAGGCGGCCTTCGCCAAAAGGCGTGCCGTCGGGGCTGTGGGCTTCCACCAGGCCATCCGTATAGAAGAGGATCGCCGCGCCGGGCGTCATCTGCGCGCGGCCTTCTTTCAGCCGCGAGGTGAAAAGTTGCGGGCTGCCGACGCCCAGCGCGAGGCCGCCTTCGCGCATGGGCGTGACCTTGCCGCGCGCGGGTTCGGCCAGAAACGCGGGGTTGTGCCCGGCCCGCGCGAAACGAATCTCGCCCGTCTCTTCATGCAGGATCGCGTACAGCGCGGTGATGAACTTGCCCTTGGGCAGATCGTTGGTGAGTTCGTGGCAGACGAGCGAGAGCACTTCGGCGGGCGAGGCCCGGCCGCGCGCGTGCATCGAGAACGTCTTCAGCGTCATGGCCATCATCAGCGCGGCGTCGAGCCCGTGGCCGGCCACATCGGCGATGAAAAAGCCCGTGTACCCCGGCAGCGGCGTGGTGAACTGGAAGAGGTCGCCGGCGAGCATCTCGCAGGCATCGTAAAAGGCGGAGACTTCGTAGCCGGGCACTTGGGGCGGCTGCGAAGGCAGGAGCTGGATCTGCAACTCGCGCGCCGCCACCATTTCGCTATGGAGTGCGTCCGGAAGCGCTGCGTGCTCAGCCGGAGGTCCGCCGACGTCGGTAAAGACCTGCTCGTGAGCGGGCGCGGCCTGAACGGCCTGGGCCGGCCGGGCTGCGGCGCGGGCGGCCGCGCGCGGCGGTGCCTGCGCCGCGGGGGCCGCGCGCAGGCCCAGCGCGTCGAGGTCGATCGCGGCGCCGTCTTTCGGCGCCTCCCCGCCTTGGAAACTCCGGTTCAGCAGCCGCGTGATCGACTGCTTGCCCGCGACGCGTTGCAGTTCGGCCACCGTTACGTCCGTGCGCCATTTGCTCTGGCGCCCGGAACAACCCGGCGAGATCAGGTGCTCGACGATCAGTTCCTGCAGGCCCTCGCCCCAGGGCGTCTGGAACTGGTTGATGTGCGCCGCCGGCTGCATGGTGAACGGATCGATCCAGCTCCCGGTGTCGTCGAAGACCTGGAAGATCTCCTCGCGTTCCACCCGCTCGCGCAGGTTCTTGCGCAGCGCGTACGGTTCGTGCTGCGCCAGCAGCTCGCTCTCGGTGCGCGCGAACATGGGATTGGTCTTGAATTCGGTGCAGTGTTCGAGGTGCTTGAGCGCTTCGGGGATGAACCAGTCCAGGTTGGCGTCGCTGCCGTCCCAGTGGTAGCGGATGATGCCGGTGTCGCCGATGCAGTAGGGGCAGATCCAGTGGCCCTCGATGTTGCCCACCTGGTAGTTGGGCCAGTGGCGCAGGCGGATGTTGATCAGCACGTTGACGAGCTGGTTCCAGGGGAGCATCTGCGGCTGCTTGAAGCCCACCTTGATCGCCGGGCAGGCGTCGAGATGCAGCAGGACGTCGTTGTCACCGAAGAGCGTCTGGTCGCGGCCGTCCCAGTGCGGAGTCTTGACGTGCGCGGAGCAGAAGGGGCAGAGCCAGTCCAGGCCGGGCAGCGGGCGCAGGGTGAAGCGCGGATCGCCGCTCGCGACCCACTCGGTCATGCGCTCCTGCAGGCTCTTGAGCAGACGCCGCCGCAACGGATCCTGGATCTGCGAGGAGAGCTGGTCCATCCATTCGGCCATAAGACACCCGCGCATGCGCCGCGCCGGGACGCGGCGGTCTTCCGGATTTGCAGGCCCGGATGCCTGATACACGGCTTAGGCGAAAGAGAGTCTAGCCCGCGCCGGAGCTCAACACAATAAGATAGGCTTTGGGTCATTTCTCCCCCCTTATGAAGGGGGAGGGGGAGTCGTGCGTGCTTAAATACGCGGATCCCCCTATTAAGGAAGGAATTTATTTAGCCGGTTCCGGCTACCAGGGACAGAGCCGCCCACTGCACGGCTCGTTGGTACGCGCTACTTTCTCGATCAGCGCGCGATAGAGCTGCTCTTCGATGTCCGCCAGGCCGGTCGCCCCCGCGAGATTGCGGAGTTCGTGCGGGTCTGCGCGGTGATCGTAGAGTTCGCGGGCATTGAGCGCGGGGTACCAGGTGAAGCGGTAGCGCTCGTCGTAGAGCGAGAGGTTGTGGTAGCGGGGATCGCCGTGATAGGAGACCACGGCCGCGGGCTCCGCCGCGGAGGTCCCGCGCAGCACCGGCAGGACGCTGTGCCCCTGCACTCCGGCGGGCATGGAAACGCCGGCGAGTTCGCAGAGCGTGGGGAAGACATCCACGTTGCTCATCGGCGCGGAACATTCCGGCGGCAACACGACGCCCGGCGCGCGCAGCAGGAAGGGCACATGCACGAGCTGTTCGCTGCAGACGCAGTCTTTCTTGCGCAGACCGTGGTCGCCGAGCCAGTCGCCGTGATCGCTGGTGAAGACGACGATCGTCTTCTCCCACAAACCCAGACGCCTGAGCGCCGCGAAAATCTTTCCTACGCTCAGGTCGATCAGGTGCACCATGGCCTCATAATACTGGCGCATGAGCCGAATGCATGCGGGGGGCATGTGCTTCGCGTGCGCGGCTTCCTTGGCGTCCCGCAGCAGGCGGGCGAAGCCTTCGGGTTTCGTCGCGGCCTCGTCGTCGGCGCTCTGAGCCGGGAGGACCTCCCGGCGCGCGAACTCCGCGGCCAGGTCCGCCGGCGGCGTGTACGGATGGTGGGGATCGGGGAAGCCGGCAAAGAGGAAGAACGGGCGCTCGGACTGCGCGCTCGATTCCAGGTACGCGATCGTGCGCTCCGCGACCCACGTCGAATGATGCGCCTCGACCGGGATCACGCTGGGGTGGAGGTCCCCCGCCTGCGGGAAAGGCGCCGACTTGCGGTGCGCGCCCGAACGCACGGCCTTGGCAATTTCGGGGAAGTTCCGCTCCCGCCAGTGGCCGTAGTGCCCGGCGGTGCCTTCGCCGTGGCCGAGACTCATATCGACGTGCTCGAAGCCGCAGTAGGGACCGTGCCAATCCGCCATCTTGGGGTCTTCCCAGCGCGCGCTGGACTCGGGGTAGCCGTAGCTCCCCGGCGCGCGCGTCGGCGTCAGGTGCAGCTTGCCGACGGACGCGGTCCGGTAGCCCTCCGCGACCAAGTGGTCGGTAATGAGCGGCACATGGCTGACGCACTTCTCGTCTTTCTCGGGTTCGTGCGCGGTCAGTTCTCGGCGGGGCAAGGGAATGCCGTTGGTCCATACGCCGTGCGCGTGCGGCAGCCGGCCCGAGAAGAGCGAGGCCCGCGAGGGCATGCAGACGGGATTGGCCGCGATATGGCGCTGGAAGTTACAGGCCTCCTGCGCGAACGCGTCCAGGTGCGGCGTTACCGCAAACGGATTGCCCGTGCAGCCGAGGCTCCGGTAGCGCTGCTGGTCGGTGTGGATCAGAAGGATATGGGGCCGGGATGCGGCGGCGGACATGGGCGGCTCCTTTTATATGTTCGTCTTTACCGGGATGCTGCAAGGGGTCAAGACGGCCTCTGTTCCCAGCTCTGTGCCTTGATGCTTCTCCAGAAGCGCGATACATAAGGGGCCTTCCTGCAACGGAGCCCCGTCATGAGCGACGCGCCTAAACGCGAAGAGAAGCCTCCCGTGCCCTGCCGGGTTCTCACGCCCGCCGATATCCCCGGCGCGCAGCGCCTGCGCGAGATCGCCAAGTGGAACCAGACCGACGAGGACTGGAAGAACCTGCTCGCCTTCGAGCCCCAAGGCTGCTTCGGCGTCGATATGGACGGGAAACTGGTGGGCACCGCGACCACGACGCGCTTCGAGCCCAAAACCGGCACGGGCTCGTTCGGCTGGATCGGCATGGTGCTCGTCGATCCCGAATACCGCCGCCACGGCATCGGTTCGTCGCTGCTTAAGAAGTGCATCGCGTATCTGCAGGGCGTCGGGGTCGAGTCCGTCCGGCTCGACGCCACGCTCATGGGCAAGAAAGTCTACGACCAGCTCGGCTTTGTGGACGAATACACGCTCGAACGCTGGGAAGGCACCGCGCAGAAGGTGCCGGGCGGCGTGCGCGGACCGTGGTCCATGGATCCTTTAAAGGAGCAGGACCTCGACGCCCTTGTGGCTTACGACACCCCGCTCTTCGGCGCGAACCGCAAGGAGATCCTCGCCGCGTGGCTGAAAGGCTGGCCCGAACTCGCGGTGGTGGCTCGCGACGCGAAGAAAATCTACGGCTACGCGCTGGCGCGGCGCGGCGTGAACTTTCACCAGCTCGGGCCCGTGTGCGGCGACGATCCGGGCATCTGCGAAGCGCTGGCGATGTGGCAACTGGAGCGGCTCGCGGGCCAGCGCGTCATTATCGACCTGGTGACCGCGAACGATTGGGCCATTCCTATGGCCACGCGCTGCGCCCTGCGCCACCAGCGTCCCTTCATCCGCATGGCGCTGGGAAAGAACGCGTCTCCCGGAAAGACGAAAAATGTGCTGGCCGTCTGCTGCCCCGAGATCGGCTAAGCCTATGGGCGCACGGGGTGCGTTTTGGTGTACATTGGGGTTATTTAACCTATGGCTGGATATCGAGTTAACTATAAATGGTCGCGCACACGTGCTGTTCTCGCGCAAGTTTCCGCAGGGTTCCCCGTTAAGTCCAGTGAGAACTTGGGCGCTGTATACCGAGTTCCCGGCGAAAGATAGCGGCCTTGGCTGAAGAGCGAACGTTCGAGCCCGGGAACGGCGATCCGCGCCTGTTCGACCAGTTCTGCCACGAGCACGAGGCGGCGCTGTTCACGTTCGCGCTGCGCCGGATCGGTAACCGGGAAGACGCGGCGGATCTGGTGCAGGACGCGCTGACGCAGACCTGGCGGACGATCTCGCAGGTCGATCCCAGCGCGGGCGGATATGCGAAGTGGTGTTACAGGATTCTGCGCAACCTGTGCATCGACTACCGCCGCAAGAAGCGCCCGAGAACGGCGGAAGACGAAGAGCTGGAACGGGCGGTCGATAAGAGTGCGCCGCGGCCCGAGGAAGTATACGAGAACCGGGTGACATCGGGGCAGGTCCGGGAAGCGATGCTGAGCCTGGACGACAAGTACTGCGAGGTCTTGCTGCTGCGGTTTCAGGAAGAGAAGAGTTACGAGGAGATCGCGGACATTCTGGAGGTGCCGATCACGACGGTTGAGACGCGCATCCACCGGGCAAAAAAGATGCTGCAGGCGAAACTTAAACGCCACGTGTAGGTTGAATAGATGGGGATGGCTATGAGCGAGAACGTGAACAACTTTATGGACCCCGCGGCGCCGCCGATCTCCGAGATCGAACTGCAGCGCTATATGGACGGCCGGTTCGCCCCCGAAGAACAGACCCAGATCGAAGAGCGCTTGAAGGCCAACCCCGCCGCGCGCCGGACGCTGGACGCCATGCGTGAAGAGGCGCGGCTGCTGCGCGAAGGCCTCGAGAACCTGAGCGAACCGCCGTACAAAATCGCCGACAAGGTGATGGCGGGCATCTACACGGACTACCGCAAGCGGATGACCGTGCTGCGAGCCAAGCGCATTCGCAACCGCTTCGCGGTGGCGCTCTCCGCGGTGGCCCTCTTGATGGTCGCCTTCTACATGATTCATCCGCGCGAACCGGCGGGCCAGATCGCGTCGGGCAACCGCGCGCATATCGTGCACGCCGACGGCGCGCAGGAGACGCTGACCAAGGGCGCCAAGCTCTTCGACGGCGACGTGCTGGCGACGCAGCGCGGCGAGTTCGCGCGGCTGGTGCTGGCCGACGGTTCGGCGCTCGACATCGACGAAGACAGCCGGGTGCGCATCGAGAAGGTTCGCGACCGCGCGGTCACGCTTGGGCTCGAGAGCGGCCGCGCCGGCATCGTGGTGGGCCGCGAGAATCTCGGCTTCATTATGAATACGGCCCGCGGGCAACTGCGGCTTCTGCCGGGTTCGGTGATCGACCTGTGGATTCCGGTGTCCAGCCGCGCTCGCGCGCCGCAGGGCCTGGGTCCCTGGTCGGCGCCCGAACCAGCCGCCAAGCCGGAAGCTCCGGCGGGCGTCGTGCTGCTGACAGTAAAGGAAGGCACGGCCTACGTGGACGGGCTGGCCGTGGAACGGATGCACTGCGCGCGCCTCGCCCCGTCGGCCGCGCCCTCCGGTTCGACCGATGCCGTTCTGAGCGCGTTCACCGCGCCGCAGGCCCTCGACAGCCGCAACGAAGCATGGGCAGCCAACGACGGTAACGGCCCGCAGGACTGCGCCACGCTGGGCCTCTTCCCGCCCTTCGATTTCAACGCACTGGGCCGCCGCTTCGTGCTGACCGAGCAGCTTCCCGGCGGCACCGCCGCGGACGCGGGCATGCGCGACGCGCTGCAGACGCTCACCGAAGCCAACGGCGTGGAGAACCTCGATCAGCGCGCCGCGCGGCTCAGTTTGGGCCAGCAGGGCTTGCGCGAGATCACCCAGGGCTTCCCCTTGAGCTTCGAAGGCCGCCGCCGCGCCCGCGTGCTTGAAGGCCTGGCGCATTACGAGCGCGGCCGCGTCCTGCTCGCCATCGGCACGCCGCAGGCGCAGTCGGGCGCGCAGGCTGCGTTCCTGGCTGCGACGGTGGCCTTCCGCGAAGCGCTGGAAGGCGGCCTGGACGATCCCGCCGCGCCGCACGCGCCGGGCCTCGCCGAACTCAAGCTCGCGCCGAAGGTCGTGGCTGCGATGCGCCTGAAGGACTTCTCCCCCGACGAAGCCGCGCTGCTGCTGACCCAGTTCTACCGGCCGTGGGCGCTCTACCAGATGCGCGAACTGCCCGCGAGCGGCGAAGCCGCGGACGCCGCCGCCACCGCGGACGAGAATCTGCCGGGCCTCTTCGACGCCACGTGCGACCTGCTGGGCCGCTCGGTCGAAGGCATGGCCGCGCGCTTGGGCAAGGCCCGCGCGTTGCAGCAGGCCGGCCGCAAGGGCGAAGGTCTGGCCGCGCTGGACGAGATCTGCGTCACGCCCATCGCGGGAATGAACGACGAGGCGCGCGCCCAGGCCGAAGGCCTGCGCCAGGCCGCGCATGTCGAGCGCGCCCGGCTGCATGCCGCCGCGGGCAACGCCGAGGCCCTGGCCCGCGTCGCCGCTGAGTTCGCGATGCGCTATCCGCTCGAACTCGACGGTCCCGCCGGCAAAGTGCTCCGCGCGCTGCAGGCCTCGCCGGCCAAGAAGCCGGCCGAAGCGGGCGCCGCGAAGTAAGACCTTCCGATAAGCCATTCCGCTCAAACCAGCGATGGTCCTTCCGGCGGGTGTTGCAACCTGCTTCTCGTTCCCTATCCTTTACGTACTTGGTCGTCACCGCATAGCCGCCTGGAAATACCAAGGAGCGTAAGCATGAGCATGACGTATCGGATCGCCGTTGCCGTATGGATCGTGAGCGCATCGGCCTGCGCCGCCGAGTCCACTTTTACTCCGCTCACGCATCCCACCGGCGAATGCAACAGCGAGGACAACACCGGCGAGTGGTTCCGCCCGGACCTCGGCACGGCGGCGGACATCATCCCGTTAAAGACGCGCGTCTACGCGACCAAGGAGTCCGTCACCGGCGGCGTGGCGATGAAATGGATCTTCGAGAAGGGCAGCAAAGGTCTGATCACCTTCGAGAAGGGCAAGCTCGACATGAACGCCGCCGGGTTCACCTTTTACGCGAAGGCCTCGAAGCCCCTCAAATTCCGCATCTGCCCCAACGCGGCGGCGGAACCGAAGAAGGGCGTCGAGATCGGCACCGAGTGGAAGAAATACGACATCCCTTACTCCGAGATCGGCTTCACCAACGAATGGTGGCAGATCCTTTTTCAGGTGCTCGACCCGGTCGAAGAACACACCTGGCTGATCCTCGACCGCGTCGGCACGGAAGCCCCCGCGTTCATCAAAGACCCGAAGATCGATCCGAAGACCGGCCCCGACGAGAAGCTCTCGTCGCAGGACATGCTTTATGGCGCCGAGTTCCTCGCGAAGACGCTGGAGCGCCTGAAAGCGAAGAAGCCGTTCAAACTCATTGCGCTGGGCGACTCGATCACCGCCGGCGCGCAGACCATGCGCGGGACGTGGGGCGTCAAAGTGGAGGACGGGGTGCCGTTCCGGTACTTCGGGACGATGGCGCGGATCTGGGAAGAAGAGTTCGGCTACAAAGGCATCACGCCCGTGGCCTGCGGGCACGGCGGCTGGACGACGAAGCAACTTTTAGGCGTGGTCGAGAAGGACGTGCTCAGCCAGTGCGGGCCGGACGACCTGGTGATCCTGCAGTCGGGCGGGAACGACATTGCGGCCGGGGCCACGGTGGAGCAGTGGAAGGCGGACACGAAGGAACTGATCGCGAAGGTCCGCACCAAGACCGACCAGATTCTGATCCTGGACACGACGATCACGTTGGGCGGGCCGGTGATGAAGGTGACGGACGCGCTGAGCAAAGGGCTGAAAGACCTGTCCGCCGAAGAGAAGGTGGCCGGCGCGGACGTGACCAAGCTGTTCATGTACCGCGGCCCCGCCTACGCGAGCGCGCTGCTCGCGAACGGCTACCATCCGGACTTCATGGGCCACATCACCATCGGCGAGATGATCGCGCCGATCCTGACCGGCAAGCACCAAACGTATCCGGAGTGACGGCGCAGCGGGTGTAATTTGGAGCGCCGGCCTCCGGCCGGCTCACGCCGCCGCCGTCCTCGGCGGCTTTTTTTTAGCCGGCAAGATGCCGGCGGCCCTGCCGGCGAGGACGCCGGCGCTCCGAGTGCTGGCCGCTTGCGTAGTGTTGAGGTTTTGCGGTATAGCGAGCGTCAAGAAGGCTCGCCACGGTCTTCTTTCTTGGCTTCCCGCAGCGACTTCTTTTCCTTCTGGCGGTCGTAGTCCTTGGGCGACTTCATCACCTGGGACGCCGGGTTGCGGGTCCATTCGCGGCGCAAGCCGGAGAAGAGCGACTTGCGCGGCTTCGGTTTGGGGATGCGCGGTTTGCGGGCCATGCGGGCATCTTAGGCGAACGTCGGACGCAATCAATATGCGTGGAGCGTGACCCATGGCTTTCCAATTCGCCACCAGCGTGGCTCCGCCGTCTCGGCGGAGGTCTCAGCGGCGTCCCGCCGCTGCTCTTGCGCCCACCGGCGAGGACGCCGATGCTACGAGAATTGCAAGCCCCTGGATCATGACCGCTTCCAATTCATTCATTCTCTCCTATACTATTGGCATGAAGGCGCCGCGAATCGGCATAGTTAGCGGACCGAAAGGCGCTCCCGGCGCTAGCGCGCCGGGGACGCAGGTCGCTCCGCATATCGAGACGGACGTGGTGGAGAAGCACGCGCCACTCTACCACGTGATCCTGCATGACGACGACAAGCACACCTACGAGTACGTGATCCTGATGCTGATGCAGCTCTTTGGGAAGTCGCTGGAGCGCGCGTTCGAGCACGCCAAGGAAGTCGATTCGACGGGGGTGACGATCGTCGAGACGTGCCCCTTCGAGCGCGCGGAACTCAAGGCCGACCAGATCCACGCCTTCGGCCCCGACCCGCGCATCCCGGGCTCCCCCGGTGGGATGTCGGCCAGCATCGAGCCGGCGGAGTAGCTTGTGACTAAGACCTCTTAAATTTCAAATTGGTATTTAGGTTGTTGGGCTCTGCTTGCCTTTAGCCTCCAGGAGCTTTGTGTTGTTTTGATACTTTTCCATACTAATTTTTTCCTCGTGTTCTACATGAGCAAGCAACTTAGCAAGAACTTCAGGGTGCGAAGAGAGCACTAAATGCCGTGGATCGATTGGCTTTCTTGGCGGAACTCTTTTTTGAAAGAGTTCGCCTAACAGTAAATTCTGTGCCTCTACTCTAAGATCATAAACAAAAGCTTGAAGATCCATTAATACTTCATTGTATTCTTCTGAAGCTTTTTTGATCCGGTTCAAATTATCATCTGTCGGTCTATGCGGCTCTAGTATCTTGCTGCCTACGGCAGCTTGCTTGTCTTTTGGAACATGAACCGGAAGCAACATCAGAGTCGCCTCATGGAATTCCCTAAAAGCATCGCTGCATTTTGACATTTGGATTGAAAGCGCTCTTACAAATGTCTTTGATTCAGTGAGCGCTACCTCAAAGGATTCTAGTTTTATAATCAGCTTTAGTGCACTATCCATGGCTCTATTGTGTAGTCTTGCAATGGAATAGGAGGTGTGGTTGATGTGCGTTGGTTCCTTCAATTTGAATTCTTCCTTCCGACGCCAATAAAAGTAAATGGAAAAAGGAAGGCTTCTTGCAACGGAGTCAATTATTGTAATCCGCTCTTGAGCAGTATTTAAGAAGCACTCGAAATCTTCGTACACTTTCACCTTTAGACCTAACCTTGCATTTTCGCGTTGTACTTCAATGCTGCTTTCATGATTCTTGCGAATTTGAATAGCGACTAACCAGGCACCAACAATAATACTGATCACCTGGATAACATTGCCTACTATCTGAATCCATATTTCCATAATTGAGCTTCTCCCTTATCCTTTTAACCAAGGAGTGCTTGGGAACGCCATCTTCGAAAGTGATATACGTTTTCTTTAGGAACTCTATCATGAAGTTTGAATACTCCGGCTGGGACCACAAGAAAGAGCGCGCCGAGAAGCTGCTTGAGGACCTGCTCAAGCTCTTCAAGCTGCTGCTCGGCAAGACCGCGGGCGACGTGGAGCAGTCGCTCGAGTGGCTCGACCAGATCGCCAACAAGTACGGCCTCTGGAACGAGGACATGGACCTCGAGAAGTTCAAGAAACTGCTCGAAAGAGATGGGCAGGTTCGCACAGATGGGCAAGGCCAGGTGACGCTCACGCCTAAGGGCGAGAAATCGCTGCGGCACGAAGCCCTCAACGAAATCTTCAGCAACCTGGACAAGTCGGGGGCGGGCGAGCACCGTTCGCGCGCGACGGGCCCGGGCTTCGAACGACAGCCCGAGGTCCGGCCGTATGTCTTCGGCGACGAACTCTGGAACATCTCCGCGACCGACAGCTTGAACAACGCGGTCCGCCGCTCGCTTGCCGACGGCCAGACCGACATCACGATGACCGAGGAAGACCTGGCGGTCTACGAGACCGAGTACAACACGAGCTTCGCGACGGCGCTGCTCGTCGATTGCAGCCACTCGATGGTGCTCTACGGCGAAGACCGCATGACGCCCGCGCGCAAGGTCGCGATGGGCCTGGTCGAACTGATCCAGACGCGCTACCCCAAGGACCGCCTGCACGTAATCGCTTTCGGCGACGACGCGGTCGAAGTGCCGCTCAAGGAAGTACCGTACCTGAACTACGGCCCGTATCACACGAACACGAAGGCCGCGCTTGAGATGGCGCGCAAGATCCTGCTGCGCTCGAAATGCCCGAACCGGCAGGTCTTCCTGATCACCGACGGCAAGCCCACGGTGCTCGACGACGGCCCGCGCCGCATGATGGACTCGGGGCCGTGGCTGAATCCGAAAATCGTGAACGCGACGCTGCAGGAAGGCGCGCAGTGCCGCCGCAAGAGCATCCCCATCACGACCTTCATGGTCACCGACGACCCGACGCTGGTCTCGTTCGTGGAGGACCTTACCAAGATCAACCAAGGCCGGGCGTTCTATACGAGCCTGGGAAAACTGGGGCAATTCCTGCTCGTCGATTACATCAAGAACCGCCGCCGCAGCGTGCGGTGAATGCCTCCCACCCTTTGGTAGCAGTACCCGCCGTATGTGCGAACAACGGCCGTCGCGTCGCTTGAGCGAACGGGCGTTCATCAATTGAACGACGATCACATCCCCCTGTCATCCTCATTACTCATTTATAATAAGTACTTTATGTGATTTTCAGGCCATCGTCGCTCACGGCCTTGGGCTCGCTCTCCATCCACGGGTTCGGGGTTGAACTCGGTACAGGATAAGGAGACGAAACCATGAAGACCATCGGCACCCTCTCTTGCAGTGCGCTGACGGCTCTGGTTCTGGCCGCGCCCGTCATGGCTCAGAACTGCCCACAGGCAAAGCCCATGCCGAAGATTCCCGTCAAACAGGGCGTCTCTGTGATCTCGGGCCTACCGGGCACGAATCCAGATGCCTTCATCAAGCATCCGGGCGGACTGATGGTCATCGATGGCGAACGCGGCACGCGGGCTCGGGAACCCAAGCGGGAAGATCCCAAGCCGATGAGCGATGCAGACGACGAGATCGAGAAGGAAGCGCAGAACATCCTGCTTAATCTTTGCGGCAATAAGGAAGAGGAAGAAGAGAAGGCGAAGAAAGAAGCGCAGGCCGACGGTGAGACGACCCTTCTGGTCCTGAAGGTGTTCTGGGCGCTGGTGACTGGGCCCACCACGGAAGAGTTGGAGAAGAAGTACGTGCCCATCTACCAGAAGAAGATGCAGGGCCTCATCGACCGCTTTAAAGGCACCGGCGATATCGCGGGCGTGGCGAAGGCGCTCTACCAGTTGAACGAGGACTACAAGAGCGCCACCGGCGTGGATTATTTCCGCTACGAGGACAACGACGATGCTAAAGACAAACTCAGCTACACGGACTGCGACAAGGCCGCCGACCTGTTCAAGGTTCGAGCCTTCATGTGCTACGGTTTTGTCGATATGTGCGGTTACATCGCGGGCGATCAGCCCAAGACTGGTGACGGGTTGCTCAAATGGAACAAGACTTCGGGCGTCTCGAAGGGCGATTATCCCAATTTCGGAACGCGCTTCGGCGTTTCCATCCAGGTGAAGCAGGTCACGAACGTCCCGATCAAGCGAGGCGACACCGACAAGCCTGCGCGCGGACAGGTGGTCACGGGCATCGGCCGCGGCACGGTGAACAAGCAAGGTTACACGCACACGGCGATCGGCGTCGGCGACGGGAAAGTCATCGGCATAGGTAGCGGCGGCTTTGTGGAGACGGATATGTTCGACACCTTCGGCTATACGACCTATTCCGGCGTGTTTGTCGGCGATTACTCCTACGGAACAACCAACACACCCGCGCCCAGCAATCCGCATGCGGCTCCCGCGGAGAGCGCGAACGGAAAATGAGCATGGGCACGATCGCATCCTCAAGCGCCTCCCTGGACGTTCTCCATGGAGGCGCTTCTGTTTTAACATGACGCTTTTCGAAAAGATCATCGTCCCAATCCCGGAACCGCTTGGCACGGCGCGGTGTTTTTGATATGAGCATTGCATGCGGTAGCGCTTAGCCTGCAAGAGCGGAAGGCGAGACGTGGACAATAACCCCACCCGAGGCAGCTTCGAACCGACCATGCCGGCCAGCGGCACGCAGGCGCCCGGCGGCGGGGCTGTCCGCGGCATCAAGTCGGTGATGGTGGTCAACAAAGCGCTCTCCGTTCCCATGCAGGACCTCACGCAGGACAAACTGCTCCAGGACACGGGTCACGCGGAAGTGGACGGCCGGCTGGTTCCGCGCCTGGGGAAGATACCGCTCCTGGCGCGGCTCGGCACCGGTGGCATGAGCGCCGTGTACTACGGCATCCATCCGAACCTGCGCGTCGAGGTGGCCGTGAAGGTCCTGCCGCTCTCCATGGCGCAGAAAGATCCGGTGTTGATCGAGCGGTTCTTCCGCGAAGCGCAGACGGCGGCGGCGGTGCGCTCGCCGCATCTGGTGCACGTCAGCGACGTCGACGAAGACCGCGGGCTCTTCTACATCGTGATGGAGTACGTCACGGGCATCAGCGCCGCGCAACTGATCAAACAGGCTGCGGCCAAGGGCGGCACGGGCGTGTCCGAGACCGACGCGCTCGAGATCTCCATTGCCGCAACGAAGGGCCTGGCGGCCGCACACGCGGAGGGCATCGTCCACCGCGACGTGAAGCCGGCGAACATCATGCTGCCTTCCAGGCGGGATGGCGAAGGCTACGAATTCGCCCAGGCGAAACTCGCCGACCTGGGCCTGGCGCGCAGCGAGGGCGGCGAGGGCCTCACGACGTCGTTCCAGGTGATGGGCACGCCGGGGTACATGGCGCCGGAACAGGTTCAGGACGCCAAGAGCGCGGGCAAACCCGCCGATGTCTGGGGCATGGGCGCGACGCTCTACGCGCTGCTGGCCGGACGCGCGCCGTTCTCGGGGCGCACCTCCATGGAAGTTCTGATGTACACCGTCGAACAGGCGCACCCGCCGCTCACCAAGGTCCGGAGCGACGTCCGGCTCGAGATCGAGGGCGTCGTCGACAAGTGCCTCGCGAAGGACCCGGCCAAGCGCTATCCGTCCGCCGACGAACTGCTCGAAGCGCTGCTGGCGTTGAAACCGCACCGCCCGCCGCCCGCGCCGAAGATCGATGCGCCGAAACTGCGCTCCGCGGTGATCAAGACCGTGATCATGGCCAAGAAGGTGTCGGCGCTGGCGGCGAAGCCCCTGCCGGCCACGCCGCCGAATTCGTCGCAAGACATTCCGCCTACGCAAACGCAGACGCCGGCGAGCGGAAGTTCCGAGCGCCTGCCGACCACGGCCATGACGCCCAGCGGCGGCGTCATGCCCGTCGAATGGAAGCACCGGGTCTTCGAGGGCTGGCCGTTCAAGGCCGACGAAGCCTCGCAGCGGGTGCGCGAGACCGCTCAGGCCACGGGGCTCCCCGAGAAGAAGACGATCGGGCTGCCCTCGAACGTCTCGATTCATTTGGCCCTGCTGCCCGCGGCCAAGTTCGTGATGGGCAGCCCGCATCAGGAAGAGGGCCGCGAGAAGGACGAACTCTCGCACTACGTGACGCTCACGCGCCCGTTTTACATCGGCGTGGCGCCCATCACGCAGGAACAGTACCAGGCGGCGACGGGGACTAACCCCAGCCGCTTCAAGGACGACTCCGACAGCCCGCGGCGGCCGGTCGAACGCGTCTCCTGGAAGGATCTGCATGAGAAGTTCCTGCCCGTAATGCAGCCCTTCGCGCCCCAAGGCTGGTTCTTCCGCCTGCCTACGGAAGCCGAATGGGAGTACGCCTGCCGCGCCGGCACCGACACGCCGTACAGCTTTGGCGATAAACTCACCAATCGCCAGGCGCTGTTCAAATGGGACATTGCGAACCGGAAAGGCGGCACGTGGATCTTCCGCAAGCCGACGTCGAGCCGCTTTCTCTCGCTGCGGCCCGGCGATTCCTGGCCCGAGACGCTGGAGGTCGGCGCGTATCCGCCGAATGCGTTCGGCCTTCACGACATGCACGGCAACGTGTGGGAATGGTGCGAGGACGCGTATCACCCCGAATTCTACCATCGCGAGCCGGCCATCGATCCGGTGAACAGCGAGAAGACCGGCTTCTACGTCCTGCGCGGCGGGAGCTGGAACTACAGTGAGCGCTACTGCCGGTCGGCGCGGCGCTACCAGAGCCCGCCGGACGGCCGCTTCTTCAACTTCGGGTTCCGCCTGGCTCTTGTCGCAAAGAAGGAAACCTGACCACGCCGGCTAACGAGGAGAATGCATGAGCGCGCAAGGCTTCGTGATGGAAGACATCGTGGTGGGAACCGGCGCCTCCCCGAACGCCGGCGATACGATCACCGTCCACTACACCGGCTGGCTGACCAACGGGAAGAAATTCGACAGCAGCGTCGACCGCAAGGAGCCGTTCGCGTTCGCGCTCGGCAAAGGCCAGGTGATCCAGGGCTGGGACAAGGGCTTCGCCGGCATGAAGATCGGCGGCAAGCGCAAGCTGACCATCCCGCCCGAGATGGGCTACGGCCCCGGCGGCTACCCGCCCGTGATTCCGCCAAACTCCGTGCTCGTCTTCGAAGTGGAACTGCTCGGCGTGCGGGGCCGTTAACGCAGCCCGCGCGGCTCAGCCTTCGATCACCGTCTCGCGTTCCGCGCTGCTGAAGGCGACGAGGAGTTCCGCGGGGCCGCGGCCGACGTTGCTGGCCTGGTGCTTCAGGTTGCGCGGAATCAGAATCGCTTCGCCCGCCTGCATGCGGACCCTGGGCGTGCCTTCGACGTAATGCTCGATCTCGCCGGCGATGACGTACAGCACTTCCTCGCAGTTCGGATGCCGGTGCAGCGGGTTCTTGCCGCCGGGTTCGACGACGGTGTTGCCGAGCGTCAGCTCGCGCGCCCCGTTTGCGCCTTTGCTGGTCAGCCAATGGATATCGCCCCACGCGTACTTCTCGCTGGGGGCCTCGCCCTTGCGCATCGGTTCGATCTTCGGTTGGTTCATGTCCGCGCTCCTCTTCCTTGGATTACTTCCGAAGTTGTTTCAGATCGTCGAGCCGCACCGGTTTGCCCTCGCTGAGCAGCGCGGCCTCGTAGCATTCCATCACGGCGCGCGCTTCTTCGAGCGTGCCGATCTCCGGCGGCTTGTTCTCGAGGCCGCAGGCGACGAAGTGTTCCAGTTCCTGCACAAAACCCTGGATGAAAATGGCCTTGTTGTAGAGCGTCGAGAGCGTGTGCTGGACGTCGTAGACGATCGCCGCGGTCTCGTCGCCGCCGAGCGTGAAGTCGCAGCCGCGGGTGTAGTCGAACGGTGCGCCGGGGCGATGGATGGTCAGGCGGACGTTGTTCTCGCAGACGAGATGCCCCTTCTCGCAGACGATCTCGTAGCGTTCCATCGCGCCGCTCTGGCTGTGGCCCGCGGCGTCGTGCAGGCATCCGGTCGCGCCGCTGGGAAAGTTCATGACGATGAACGCGCCGCCGTGCTTCGAACGGTGGACGGTGATCCCCTCGGGCCGGCCCGCCAAGTGGACGAAGAAACTCAGCGGATGCACGCCATTGCCGAGCCAGTTCGTGTACTTGGCCTCGGCGAGCACCTTCGGGCCGTCCTCGGGAAAACCGAGCGGGAAGCGTCCCGAGATGGTGCGCGTCTGGCCGAAGGCTCCGCCTGCAAGCGCCTCTTTGATGCGCCGCGTGACGGGCATGAACGCCTTCTTGAAGCCGACGACGACCTGCTTGCCGCTCTTATTTCTTGCGGCGATCATGCGGTCGATTCCGGCTACGTCGACGCTCGGCGGCTTCTCCATCCAAACATGCAGGCCCGCGGCGAGCGCCTCGCACGCGAGATCGGGATGCTGCTTGGGGCCCACGGAGAGCACCACCGCGTCGGCCTTGGCGCCCGTGAGCGCCTCTTTTAGCGAACCGTACGCCGCGCCGGCGCCGAAGTGCTGCGCGTACTTTTGCGCGCGCGCCCGATCGAGGTCGCAGACCGCGACGATCTCGGCTGCGAGATAATCGAAGCAGGGGAAGATGCTCCGGTAGGCGTGATTGCCGCAGCCCACTACCACGACCTTCAAGCGGCGTCCGTCCTCATGCGCGAACTGAATGGCCATGCGAATCCTCTCTTTGCCGAACAAATGCGCTGAAAAAACCTGCGGCCACGCTAAGAATTCCCCCCTTATGTAAGGGGGGATACAGGGGGGTTGTCGCCTTCGTTCCAGAACCTCCCCTAACCCCTCCTTACTTAAGGAGGGGATTTCAACCGGCGCCCCATGAACTATTCAAACCGCTCCGGCTTCACCGGTTTGCCCGAAGCCGCGGACTTCTTGATCGCCTCGTAGAACGCCAGCGACTTCGCGGACTCTTCGATGCGGCTGGGGATCTCGTCCGCATTGCGTTCGCCGCGCAGATGCCCGACAAACGCCTCGAGCTCCGGCAGGAAGCCGGTCTCGGCGAGGCTGTCGCCGCCCGCGGTGCAGAAGCGCGGCTCGTTGCCATCCTTTTGGATGCCGTCCGCGTGGTAGCGCATGAAGATCTGGTCTTCGATCGTGATCTGCCGCCCCGGCGCGCCGAAGAGTTCCAGCCGGTCCAGCGGCTGCTTCCACGAGCCGTGGCAGGAGAGGCTAAGCGAACCGACCGCGCCGCCGGCAAAGCGCACGCTGATCGCGTAGTTCGCAGGCGTCGGCGCGGCGGCGAAGACCTCGTCCACTTCGCCGGCCAAGAAGAGGACCTGGTCGATCGGATGAATGCAGAAGTCGAGCAGGAACTCGCTGCGCGCATCGCCCGGCGTATTTTTGTAAGGGCCGCAGGCGCGCACGAGATTGAGCGCGGTCAGTTTGCCGAACTCCGGCGCGCGCACGAGCGCGCGGGTCTTCACCTGCGCGGGCGCGTAGCGGTACTTGAAGGCTGACATGCACAGCTTGCCGGCCTTGCGGGAGGCCAGCGCGACCGCCCACGCTTCCGCGGCCGTCGGCGCGGGCGGCTTCTCGGTGTAGACGGGAATGCCGAGACTAAGCGCCTGCTTCGCGATCGCCGCGTGCTGCTCGGGCCCGATGCAGACGACGAGCCCGTCGGGCTTGGTCTCGTCGAGCATCTTCGAGACCGCGGTGTAGACCTTCTCGCCGCCGTGCCGCCGCGCGTTCTGCCGCGCCTTGGCCCCGTCGAGGTCGCAGACGCCGACGAGCCGCACCGGCATGCGCGGGAAGCACGGAAAAATGCGCGCGGTCGCCAGCCGGCCGCATCCGACCACGGCCAGGCGCGTGAGTTTTTCTTCTTCTGGCGTTACGGCACTCATGAATCGACTCCTCTTCAATTATTGAATGCACGCTTCCAGTTTCACGCGCGCTTCGCCGAGCAGCCGTTCAACTTCGGCCGCGGGCGTGGACTTCAGCTCGAGCTCCACGACGACGCGGCCGGCGTAGCCGCCGCGCGCGAGCTCGCGCAGGAACTCGCGCCACGGCGAGACGCCCGCGCCGAACGCCACGGAGTGGCCCTGCGGGTCGAGGTCCTTGATGTGGACGAGCCGCACGAGATCGCGGAAGCGGCGCAGCGCGGCGGAAGCGTCGAGACCCGCGGCCCAATATTGGCCCGCTTCCAGCAGCACAAAGGGACGCTCGTCGCCGCACGCTTCAAGCACCGACTGAACGTGCTCCGGCGTCTCGATGCTCTGGCCTTTGTGGTTCGTGACCACCACCTGCACGCCGCGCTTCCGCGCCTCGCGCACGAGCGGCAGGAGCCACGCGCCCGCATCTTCGGGCTTGCCGTTGCCGTGTGCGACGAGTTGCGGCACGCCGGCGCTTGCGGCGAGATCCACAGCCTTCAAGCCCTCGTCGAGCTTCCCTGGCAGATGGATCGCGCTGACGTTCACGCCGCTGCCGGAGAAACGGCTCGCGGGTTCGCCCGCGAGCTCGGCCTTTGAATTGGTCCAGGAGCAGAAGAGTTCCACGCCGCGGTAGCCCGCCCGGGACGCGGCGGCGAAGAGTTCGCCGCGCGTGAGTTCCGGCAGGCAGCAGGCGCTGGTGGCGAGTTCGATGGGCACGCGTTGCATCCTTTTACTGGGTTAGACCGCGCACGGCCGCGCGAGCGCGATCTCTTTGCGCGGACCCTCGGCGAAGGCCTCGAAGATGCGCGTGATCTGCCAGGCCTGTTCGAGCGTGCCTTTCGCGGGCGCGCGCTTCTCCAGGATCGAGCGGGCGAACTCGTTCACTTCGTTGTAGTAGCCGAGCAGAAAGAGACCTTTGTTGTAGAGCTGGCCCAGCGAGAACTCGGGCTCCCACGAGGCGGTCGTCTCCTCGGGTTTGCCGTGGAAGTAATCCGGCGTCGTGCCGTAGCCCTGGCCGGGCGGATTGGGCGCGCCGCGATGCAGCGTGACGCGCAGGTTGTTCTCGACGACGACATGCCGCCCGCGGTCCGAGATAATCGTCGTCCGCTCCATGCCGCCTTCGTGCGACTGGCCGTGCGTGAGCGCCAGCGTCGCGAGCGTGCCGTGCTCGAAGCGGAAGTGCGCGACGCCCGCGCCGTTGGGCGCGCGGTCGTACCAGAGGCTCTCCGGCATGCCGAAGAGGTACACGAGCAGCGCCGCGGGATGGCAGAGGTGGTCGAGGAAGCCCACCACGGAGTTGACCTTCTTGCCGCTGCGATACGCGGCGAAATCCGCGGCCTCGGGCACGAACTGCGGGTACTGCAGCATCGCGAGCCGCGGCGCGCCGAACTCGGGCGCCGAGATCAGCTCCTTGGCCTTCTCGTTGGCGGGGAAGAACATCTTCTTCATGCCGCAGAGGACGTTCCGGCCGGCGGCGCGCGCGGCTGCCTGCATGCGCTCGATCTCTGCGCACGAAGCGGCGGGCGGCTTCTCGATCCAGACGTGGCAGCCCGCGGCCAAGGCGTCCGCGGCGAGTTGCGGATAGAGGGGGCGCCCCGCGGCGTTGTAGCCCGTGACGATGAAGACCGCGTCCAGCTTCTCCCGCGCGAGCATCTCGCGGTGGTCCGCGTAGGCGTGCTCCGCGCCGAACTTGTCCGCATACGCCTGCGCCTTGGCAAGGTCGAGGTCGCAGGTGGCGGCGAGCTTTACCGGCGCGAACTGGAAGGTCGGATACACATTGCGGAAGGCGTGCGAACCGCAGCCGATAAAGCCGGCGCGGATCTCGGGCGCCTCGGAAAGTCTGCCGTTAAAGTCGATGCGCATGCGCTACTCCTTTATTTCTGCTTGCGCCGAATGCTTCGGCCGCCGCGCTCGGGCCGGGGCGGCGCGTAGAAGACCGCGATGAACTTGACCGGCCCGCCCTTGGGGCGCGGCGCGTGCGGTTTCGAAGAATCGAAGTACAAGCTGTCGCCCGGGCCCATGGGGAAGGTCTCGCCGCCGACCTTGTAGTCCATGCGGCCCTCGAGCATGAACAGAAACTCTTCGCCCGGATGCTGGAAGGTCTTCTTCGGGTCGATCTCGCCGGGGCGGATGGTGAGCAGGAACGGTTCCATGGCCTTGTGCAGACGCGGCGCGGCGAGCGACCAGTACGTATAGCCCGGCCCCGCGCCCGCGTTCTCCACTCGCGCGCGCTGCTCGGGCTTGACGAGGACGTTGGCGCGCGAGCCGGCGGAGCCGAGACCGTTGCCGTTGGCGCGAAAGAAGACCGCGGGATCGACGCTTAGCGCGTCCGCCAGGCGCATCAGGGTCGCGATAGGCGGCGAGGCCCGGCCGTTCTCGATCTTGCTGAGAAAGCCTTTGGTGTAGCCCGAGCGCTTGGCGACGTCTTCCAGGCGCAGGCCGCGCCGAGCGCGCAGGCTGCGGATGAGGGCGCCAAGAGCGGCGGGTTTTGCTTCGACCATGCGCGTGCGCATCCTCAAGGATCCCACGAAGGAAACTTTTGTTTCCTTGAAGGAAACCTATCGAGGAAACTCGGCGCGTCAATCGAAAAGTTTCAATTGTGCCGGAGCACAATAAAAGACAGGCGGAGCATTTCGCTCCGCCTGTCTTGCAAGCGGTTGAGAACGCAGGTCTTGGCGCGGCAGTCAGACCGAGACGTGGATGCCTTCGTACGTGCACCGTTCGGTGGCGATCGCGCCCTGCTTGAGGAACGCGTCGTGCCGGCCCCAAGGCGTGCCGTCGAGCTTGCGGACGATCTCGCCGCTGTACTGCGCGAGATACACGCGCCGCCAGCGGTTGGTGCGGTTGAAGCCGCTGCGGTGGAAGGTGAAGCTCGAGAAGACCGCGATGCTTCCGGCCGGCACGAGCACCGGATCGCCCGGATCTGCGCCGAAGTAACCGATCAGGTCGTTCGAGCCTTCCTCGGCCTTGTGCTTCACCACCGTGCGCGTGCCCGCGCGGGAGAACGGCAGAATGTACGCGGTGCCGTTCTCTTCGCTCATGTCGTCCAGCGCGCACCAGCAGGTCACGTAGGGTTTGTGGGGAATCTCGACGCCGACGTAGCCCGAGTCCTGGTGCCAGCCGAACTTCATGCCCTTCTCCGCGGCCTTGATCACATACTGCTCCCAGAAGAAGTAGGCCTCGTCGCCGATGGTCGCGCGGCAGATCTCGGCCATCAGCTCGCTGAACGCGAACTCGAAGAGCTGCGGGCGCTCGAGCGACGGATGGGAAATGAAATAGCGGTTGTTGCGGTGGTTGATGCCCACCACGTCCGCGCCTTTTCGGTCCATCTCGGCGTTGGTGCGGTCGATGAAGAACTGGCTCTCGTTGCGCAGGATTTCCAGGTGCTCGGGCGGAATGACGTTCTTGAGGATGAAAAAACCTTCCTCGCGGTACTGCTTCTTCTGCTCTTCGGTGATGCGGACGTTTGCGCCGATGCTCATGGACCTCTCCTTTTTTTGTTCCCTACTCTGGATACCGCCTATCTATACTCCAGCTATCCCAAGCATTCTTCTCTTGGCATACGCAAAAAGTGATCATATTTTGTCGCTATGCGTGAAATCCTTACGATGCCCGAAGCGCGCGACGGATTGGCGTGGCTCTACGTGCCCAAAGGCCGCATCCATCCCATGCACCACCATGATGAGTTGGAGCTCAACCTGGTGATGCGCGGGCGCGGGCGTTATCTGCTCGGCGACCGGCGTTACGACCTGACGCGCCACATGCTCGTCTGGCTCTTCACGCGCCAGGATCACATCCTGCTGGATACGACGCCGGACTTCGCGTGCTGGATCCTGGTCTGGAAGCCCGAGGCCGTGAAGCGCGCGTGCGCGAACCCCGCGACCAAGGTATTGCTCGATCCAGACCCCGCGGGCCATTTCTGCCGGCGGCTCTCCGCGGAGCGCGTTGAGGGGCTGGATGGATTGCTGAAGGGCTTACAGGAGGCGGAGCGCGACCCGGCGCGTTTTAACTACGGCATCGGTTACGCGCTGCTGGCCGCGTGGGCGGCCTTTGAGGAAGCGGAGAAGCTGCCGGCGGGCCTGGACGTTCATCCCGCGGTCGAACGCGCCGCGTTCATCCTGCGCGACCGCGACGAACATAAGGACCTGGAGGAGTTGGCTAAAGACGCGGGCCTGAGTCCCGCGCGCCTGAGCCGGCTCTTCAAGCAGCAGATGGGCGTGCCGCTGGCGCACTACCGGAATCAGCAGCGCCTGGAGCGATTCTTGCGCGCCTACGGCACCGGACAGCGCACGACGATGCTTGACGCGGCGCTACAAGCGGGCTTTGGGAGCTACCCGCAGTTCCATCGCGTCTTCAAGACGCTGATGGGCCGCAGCCCGGCTACATTTCGCAAAGGTCTTGAGCGCTAACGCTCGTTCGAGTGAAATTCCGCGAGCGCTATTTTCCACGCGCCAACACCAGCGGCTGGCCGGTCTCGACGGCCTCGAAGTCGCTGCCCTTCAGGCGGTGAAGCGCTTCGAGGTTCTTGATGCGGTCGTCGCCGGAGGTGGAGAGGAACCAGTCGGAGCCGTTGTCCGCGACGAACATGCCATATTTTTTCAGCGCCAGCGCGACGGCCTTGGCGTGCTTGGGCAAGTCGTCGATCTTCACGTCGGCTTTGAGGCGGAAGCGCAGGCCCATGGGCGCAAGCGCTTCGTCGTCGCTGCGGCTGGCGTAGTGCGTGGCCGGCGGGATGAACGCGCGGCGCGAGCGGCGGATGGTGAAGCGCAGGGCGTGCTCGACCATGCCGCGCTCGCATTCGTCGAAGCGCACGAGCGACGGGAAGATCGGCAGGCCCGCGGCGTCGGAGGAGGTCCAGAACTTCGGGCGCAGCGCGTTGGACTTCATGTCGAACGTGGCCTCGCAGGCCGCCTCCCAGCCCTTGTCGTTTTTGCGCATGATGTAGAAGTCGTAGAACTTGCCCGCGAAGGGATCGACGACGCACGCGTGGCGGTCGCCGTCGCCGTTGCGCTGCACATCGTCGAGCTTGCCGCCGTCGAAGGGCCAGCCTTCGATGGGCGTGTTGTCCGGGATGGGGAAGGGGCCCTTGTCGGACTCGCCCGCGTATTCCATCTTGGATAATTGCGAGGTCGCCTGGTTGGGCGGGACGAGCACGTACGTCATGTCGCGGTTGATATGGACGTGCTTGGCCGCGCCGATGGCGGTGACGTAGACGTCCGACTTCGCGTGCACGGGCAGCTTGGAGACGTCTTGGTTCCAGGCGTTGTCCACCGGCATGACTTGCAGCGCCGCGGCGATCGCGTCGGCTTCCGGCGTGTTGTAGAGCACCGGTTTGTCGAACTTCGGCATCGGCGGCAGCGTGCGGCCTTCCTGGTTCACGCCCGGCGAACGGCTGGCGGCGGGCGTGGAGCCCGCGGCGGGCGGCGCGGCGCTCGCCGTGGAGGCCGGGTCCTTCTTCTCGGCGGCGGACACGTCGTTCTCCTTCGTCTTGGCGGCGGCCGGAGGCGGTTTGACTTGCGTCGCGGCAAGCTGGTCGGCGATGGCCGAGCGCACGCGTTCGATGCGCGCGTATTCTTTGGGTGCGGCGAGCTCCTGGCGCTCGAGCGCCACGTCGATCTCGGGTCCCACGCCGATCTTCAAGCCCAGGCGCGCGACGGTGAGGTATCCATCCACGTCGTCGTCCGCCAGCAGGCCGCGGCCCATCCAGAAGAGTTCCAGATCCTTGACCTGCTTCCAGGCGATCTGCATCTTGCCGCCGTCCTTCACGACCAGCAGGCCCTCCGGCGTGAGGGAATCGATCTGAACGGAGTAGGGTTTTCCGGACGCGTCCGGCATGAGCGTCTTGCTGTGCCCCGCCTTCTTGGCGGTCTGGATCATCTGCTTCACCGCGGCGGACTCGGCCGCTTCCTCTTCGGAATAAACGGCGCCCACGGCCCCGGCCAGCAGCGCGGCGCTCAAAATGAGCCGGTTCGTAACCATACCGTTCTCCTTTTCCTTCGATGCGTCGAGCGCGGCCCGCTATTGCGGCGAGGGTCCGCTGGTGGCTTTCGCGATCAGTGCGGGCGCGAGCCCGACCTGGGCGGTCTGGTACGCGTCGCCCAGGCGTTTCCATTCGAGCAGCGCCTGCGCCCCGCGCCGGCCCATCTCGGTCCAGGGCCAGCGCACGGTGGACATGGGCAGCTCGGACGCCGCGGCCTCGGGCATCTCGTCCACGCCTACAATCGAGAGCTCTTGCGGTACGCACAATCCGTGTTCGCGCGCCACGCGCAGCACGCCCAGCGCCCGCGCATCGTTCGTGCAGAAGATCGCCGTGGGCCGGTCCGCAAGCCCGAAGACCTTCTGCGCCGCGCGCGCGCCGTTCTCGGACGCCGAAACCATGCCGCGGGAGAGGTCTTCCACGTACAGTGCCGAGTCGAGCGGCAGGCCCGCGCGCTGGAGTGCATTCCTGAAGCCCTGAAAGCGGAACTCTTCCAGGTTGCCGGAGAACGCGATGCGCCGGTGGCCGAGCGCGAGCAGATGTTCGGCGGCGAGTTCCCCCGCGCGGATGTGGTCGGCGTACACCGCATTGGCTTCCGGAACCCAAGGGAAGTCGTCGAGCACGACATGCGGGATCCGCCGCTCGACCATCTGCTTGAGCGCGTCCTTCATGTACGGAAAGCCCGCGCCAAAGACGAACCCGCCCCAGCGCGGCGCTTCATCGACGTATGCCTTCAGCCGTTGGCGCGGGTCCTCGTCGGGGACGATGTCCAAAAGTTCCAGGCGGTGGCCGGCGAGTTTTAGTTCGGCCAGCAGGCTCTTCATCCATTCGGAATAGATGAATCCGTATCCCGCGCGCATCTCTTCGGCCAGCCCGAAGACGATCAACCCGACCTGCTTGACCTCGGACGCGGCGGGTTCGCGCCGGACCAGGAACGTCCCGATGCCGGGCTCGCGGCGCAGCAGGCCCTTGCGCGAAAGCGTATCCAGCGCCTGCCGCACCGTGATGATGCTCACGCCGCTCTGCCGGATGATCTCGCGCTCGGAGAGAAAGCGCTTCCCGATCTCGCCGCGCCCGCTGCGAATCTGTTCTTCGAGCTGCTCCGCGAGCTGGCGGTACTTTGGGATAGGCGAGTCGGCGTCAACGGTGACCATGAACTCAATTCTCCACTGCTATGAAGCGCTATACACCCTTTAACGACTCCGCGAATGAGAGTATGCTCACTTTTTCTTTCGATTATACAACCAGTTGTATTTGATGTGGTTACGTAATTATGTGCACACGCGCATATTTTTGTATTCTCGAACGATAGACTCCTCGCTTGTCAATTCCTGGGGTGAGCGGGAGACTACCGGCGTTATGGCGCACGCGAGATCGAAGCCGGGCCAGGACCTGTTCGTCGCCGCCGCGGAGGGCGTGCGATCGCGCGGCGCGCCGCTGGCCGACCGCATGCGCCCGCGCACGCTCGACGAGTTCGTCGGGCAGAGCGAGGTGCTGGGCCAAGGCAAGATCCTGCGGCGGCTGCTCGAACAGGAAGCCGCGATCCGCGAACGCAATGCGCAAGAAGGCGATTCGGCGCCGCTGCCGAAGCCGCTGCCTTCGCTCATTCTGTGGGGGCCGCCGGGGACCGGCAAGACCACGCTCGCGAACCTGATCGCGAAAGCCGCGGACGCCTACTTCGCCATGTTCAGCGCCGTCCAGAGCGGCGTGAAGGAAGCGCGCGAAGTGATCCAAGGCGCGCGCGAGCGCCTGAGTTTCGAGCGGCGCCGGACGGTGCTGTTCGTGGATGAGATCCACCGCTTCAACAAGGGCCAGCAGGACGCGTTTTTGCCCGCGATCGAGGACGGCACCATCTCCTTATTAGGTGCGACGACCGAGAACCCAAGCTTCGAACTGAACAACGCGCTCTTAAGCCGCTGCCGTGTCTTCGTGCTGCGGCACCTTAGCACGGAAGAACTGGGCGCGCTGCTCGACCGGGCGCTGGCCGATACCGAACGCGGCTTGGGCGGCGAGCAGATCGCGCTCCCGCCGCAGGCCCGCGATGCGCTGGCCAGCCTGGCCGGCGGCGACGCGCGCAGCGCCCTGAACGGTCTGGAACTGGCCGCGCTGGTGGCGACGCCGGACGCCGAGGGCAAGCGCACGATCACGGAGGAACTCGCCAAGGAAGCCCTGCAGCGCAACACGATCCTCTACGACCAGTCCGGCGAAGAGCACTACAACCTGATCAGCGCGCTGCATAAGTCGATCCGGCATTCGGATCCCGACGCCGCGCTGTACTACCTCGCGCGCATGATCGAGGGCGGCGAGGACCCGCTCTTTATCGCGCGGCGGCTGGTGCGGGCCGCCAGCGAGGACATCGGGCTCGCCGATCCGCAGGCCGTCGTGCAGGCGCAGATGGCGAAGGAAGCGGTGGAATTCGTCGGCTATCCGGAGTGCGACACCGCGCTGGCGCAGGCGGCGATCTATCTGGCGTGCGCGCCGAAGTCGAACGCGGTCTACCAGGCCATGGGCGAGGCGCGCGCCGAGGTCAAACGCAGCGGCCCGCTGCCGGTGCCGCTGCATCTGCGCAACGCGCCCACGGGATTGATGAAAGCCTTGGGCTACGGCAAGGGCTACCAGTACGACCACGACTACGCGCATAAGATCGCGCCGATGGAGGCCATGCCCGAAGCCATCCAAGGGAAAGTATTTTATTCTCCGGGCGGCCTGGGCTTTGAAAAAGATATCCAGAAACGGCTCGAGTATTTCGCGAAGGTCCGGGAGCAGTTGAAGGCCAAAGGGCCAGGTGGTGAGCCCACGCAGAGCGGGTCCGCCTGACCCGTCCGCGGGCTGGCGATCCGTTCCGGTCCTCCGCATGCCATAACAATCGCCCTCGGATATTGTTAAGAAACGGTTAATTTTCGATATGTTAAGACTTCAATCTCCTACGTAAAAACGAAATGCTGACAGCTCATTCAATTCTAACAATCGTGCAATAAGAATCACACGTGCTTCGATTCTACTGCTCCCACTGAGTTGGGCCATTTTAGAGACTACCCTTTGGGAGGGCATCAAATGAAGGTGGGTAACAGGAGTTGGGTTCTGGCCGCGCTGGTCGTGGCGCTGTTTGGGGTGCAGAACACGGTCAAGGCCGAAGCCGTGACGGTTCAGGGCTCCGGCGCCACGTTCCCCGCGCCGATTTATGCCAAGTGGATCGCCGCGTATAACGCGAAGCAGACGGACGCGAAAGTGGACTATCAGCCGATCGGCTCGGGCGGCGGCATCAAGGGCATCACGGACCGGACCGTGCAGTTCGGCGGTTCCGACGCGCCGATGAGCGACGAGCAACTCAAGGCGGCGCCCGCCAAGATCCTGCACATCCCCACCGTCTCGGGCGCGGTCGTTATGAGCTACAACCTGAAGGGCGTCGATAACCTGAAGCTGGACGGCAACGCCGTCGCCGGCATCTACCTCGGCAAGATCACCAAGTGGAACGATCCGATTCTCACCGCGCTCAACCCGGGCGTGACCCTGCCGGATAAGGACATCATCGTCGCGCACCGCTCGGACGGCTCGGGCACTACCTGGATTTTTACCAACTACCTCAGCAAAGTTTCCGAGACGTGGAAGAAGGAAGCAGGCAATGCGACTTCCGTAAAGTGGCCCACGGGCATTGGCGGCAAGGGCAACGACGGCGTCTCGCAGGTCGTCCAGAACACCGAGGGCGGCATCGGGTACGTCGAACAGGCGTATGCCGAAAAAGGCAAGCTGGCCTTTGCCACGCAGATCAATAAAGCGGGCAAGGCCGTCCGGGCCTCGATTGATGGCATCGTCCAGGCCGCCAAGCATTCCGCGGACCAAGTTCCCGAGGACATGCGTCTCAGCATCACCGACGCGGCGGGCGACGAGTCCTATCCGATCTGCGGCTTCACTTACCTGCTGATCTACGACGACCTCTCCTACCTGAAGGATGCGAAGCAGGCGGGCGAGCTGCTGAAGTACATCGACTGGTGCGTGCACGACGGCCAGGAGATGGCGAAAGACCTGAACTACGCGCGCCTGCCCGCCGAGATGCAGAAGAAGGTGGAAGAGAAGCTCGCGAAAGTGGTGTGCGATGGGAAGGCCGTACTGAGCAAGTAAATGAGCACTAGGCCAGCATAGCAGTCCGGTCTCGCTGCCCTTTAACGGGGCAGCGAGGCTGTTTTTCATAGAGACAGGACGCCATCGATGACCTCCGCGCAGTCCGTCAACAGCCTCATCTCGCTCGATCCCGCAGCCCAGGCAAAGCGCTCCGCCTTCTGGCGTTTGCGGGATCGCGTTACGCACGGCTTGGCCGCGGCCGGCGCGGGCACAATGATCCTCATGCTGCTGCTGCTCACCTACGTGCTGGTGGAAGGCGCGCTGCCCGCCATCCGCACCTTCGGCTTCAAGTTCTTTATCGAGACCGATTGGGACCCGGTGGAGATGCACTTCGGAGCGGCCTCGATGATCTTCGGCACCATCGTCACGTCCGTGCTGGCCATGGTGATTGCGGTTCCGCTGAGCATCGGCGTGGCGCTCTTCCTCAACCGCATCGGCCCGCGTTGGCTCGAGCCCATCGCCGGCTTCTTGATCGAACTGCTCGCCGCGATTCCCAGCATCACCTACGGGTTCTGGGGCGTGGCGGTGCTCGTGCCCTGGTTGCAGAAGACGGGCATGCCATTCCTTAAAGGGACCGTCGGCCAGGTGCCCTACCTGGGCAAGCTCTTCTCCGGGCCGGCCTTTGGGTTCAGCATCCTCGCCGCGTCGCTCGTCCTGGCGATCATGGTCCTGCCGATCATCACGCTGGTGGCGCGCGACGTCCTGAAGGTCGTGCCTACGGAACTGGAGCAGGGCGCGTACGCCCTGGGCGCAACCTGGTGGCAGGCCACCAAACTGATTCTGATCTACGCCAAACTCGGCCTGCTCGGCGCGGTGACGCTCGGCTTTGCCCGCGCGGTGGGCGAGACGATGGCCGTTACGATGATCATCGGCAACCGGAACGCGATTGACGCCAGCCTCTTCGCGCCCGGCCAGACCATGTCCAGCCTGCTGGCCAACGAGTTCCTCGAGGCCGACAAGCCCGAGTACTTGCAGGCGCTGGTGTACGTGGCCGCGACGCTGCTGCTCTTTACGCTCCTGATGAACGTCCTGGCGCGCTGGTGCATCACCCTGGTGGACAAGCAGAAGAAACGGCCCGCCGCCGACGATGGGGACATGTCGCAGCTCAATCTGGACCGGAAAGAAAAGGAAGCGAAGAAACCCGCGGCGGCGCCCGAGAGCGCCCTGCCCGCCTCGTTCAAGCAGGAGCCGCCCTTCCACGTCTTCCGCGTCAAGTTCACGAACAAGCTCGTGCGCGGGCTGTGCGTCCTGAGCTTCGCGGTCTCGATGACGCTCCTCTGCGCCATCCTCGGGTATGTGCTCTACCGGGGTTTCTCGAGCGTGAGCCTCGATTTCTTCACCAAGCTTCCGGGCCCCACCGGCACGCCCATCGGTATGCGGAACTGCCTGGTCGGAACGGTGATCCTGGTGGGCATC
>JACQFI010000037.1 GCA_016200135.1 Planctomycetota bacterium | reverse complement strand
TAGGGCCGTGGAGCGTGGAGCGTAGAGCGTAGAGCGTAGAGCGTAGAGCGTAGAGCGTAGAGCGTAGAGCGTAGAGCGTAGAGCGTAGAGCGTAGAGCGTAGAGCGTAGAGCGTAGAGCGTAGAGCGACGTAAAACGTACAATGCTATTGAGTAGTTGTTCTTAATTACGTTTTACGTTTTACGTTTTACGTTTTACGTTTTACGGCTGTTCACTTCACGCTCTCGCGTTCGACGATTTGCACCGGCATGCGGACCACGCGCGGCGGGCGGTTGGGTTCGGCGAGGCGCTCCTTTACGAGCTGCGCGGCCTGGCGGCCGTACTCGCTGCGGTCGAAACGCACGGTGGTGAGCGGGGGTTTAAGTTGCGCGGCGATTTCCTGGTCGTCGAAGCCGATCACGCTCAGGTCGCGCGGAATCTGGAGCATCAGTTCGTCCGCGGCGTCGTAGAGGCCGTGTGCGAGGCGGTCGTTGCCGCAGAAGACCGCGGGCGCCTCGGCGGAGCGCGCGCTCTTTTCGAGGCCCAGCTTTTTCAGCAGGGCGCGGGCATGGATGCGCCCAGTCTGCTCGTCCCAGCCATCGGCCCAGGCCTCGGCGGCGGGTTTCAGATCATCGGCGGCGAGCGCTTCCTTCAGGCCCGCAAAGCGGTCCTGCGCGCGCAAGTCGTCCTGCGGTCCGCCCAGAAACGCGATGCGCTTGTAGCCATGCTTGAGGAGATACGCGCCGGCCATGAAGCCGCCCGCGTGGTCTTCCACGAGTACCGCGTCGTAACGCAGGCTCCCGCCGGGCGCCGGCGACTCAGGCACGGCATGCAGCGCCAGCGCGGACAAGCCGGGGCTCTTGGCGAGCGCGCGCTTCAAGAACGCAGGACGGTCGAAGGCGATCAGCAGGTTCAGGTCGCCTTCGCCCGCGGAGAGTTCTTCGAGCACCACGGCCTCGCCCGCGGCCGAGACCGGCGCGTAGCGCACGCGCAGGCCCTCGCGCACGAGCGCTTCATCGAGCGCTTCGACGATGGCGAAGCCGAAGCGCCCGCGCGTGAGCGAACGCGGGTCGAGCGCGAGCAACACGGTCTTGTTCCTGGCGGCCTTGACGGCGTCTTCACCCGGAGGATGCGGCGCCACAAAAGTCCCGCGCCCGTGCTGGCGCACCAGCCAGCCGCGTTCGACGAGTTCGCCCAGCGCGCGCACGACCGTCTGATAGCTGATGCCGTAGCGCTTGCTCAGGGCCGGGCCGGACATGATCAGGCTGCCGGGCTGGAGTTCGCCCGCGCGAATCCGCGCGATCAATTCCTGAACCATTAAGGCCGCGGCGCGCGAGCGCGAGAGTCCGTCGCCCGGGGATTCGGCGCCACCGCTGCGGGAGCGGCCACCGCGAAACGCTGCGGGAGCGGTAGTCTTTGCGGCCATGGTATAAGTATTAGATAAGCTTGAACGGACCGCAAGCCGATAAAAGACGGATTCCCTTATTCTTCGGGCGGAGGATAGACCGCGTCGGCTTCCATCTTCTTACGCGCGAGTTCTTCTTCGGCGCTCTCAAGACTCACGCGGGCCTCGCGGACCATGCAGGCGAGCCATAGCGGCAAGTACGCCGTGGCGAGCACAAAGAGCGCCAGGCCGCTGATCATGGTGACGATCTGGGAAAGCGAATACCAGTTTCCCCAGGAACTCATCGCCTTCGACACGGTCACTGCGCCCGCGCACAAATTGGCCACGGAAATCAGAAGCAGAACGAAGATCAAAGTCCTTACGCGCCCGCCGGGCCGGGTGCGCTCGCTGCCCTTGCTCAAAAACCCGCTGTGCGCCACTTGCCAGGACCGGACGGCGCGGAAGAGGGTCAAGAGGAACATCGCAAAGCATGCCAGGCCCGCGCTGAACCCGAAAAAGACGAAGAACTCGCCTGTCCGAATGTGACCTTCGGCGACGAACAGCGCCAGGACAAAGACCGCTCCAATGCAGAGCAATAGTATGGGAGCGCCCGTGCCCACCCACGCAAGCAGGTCGGGGGTTGAGCCCGGCTTCGAACGCGCGGCACGCAGCCATTCCTCGCGCGCATCCGCCAGCCCGCCCAGAACCAGCGTCAGGCTGTAGCCGATGCTCGCCAGGCCACAGATGCCGAGAATCATCATCAGAGCCTCGTGGCCGCGCATGCGATCCTCAAACAGAATGGCCAGCATGCCGATCGAGAAGAAAGCCGCCATTCCGACCATCCACAGGGCCGAGCCGCTCCACACCAAGGCTCCGCCCTTGCCGTAGAGCGGCTTGCCGTGAGCCGCGGAGGCCGCCATGCGCGCAAGCTCCGCTTGGCGAAAGAAGAACAGGCGCAGGTTTTCGATCGCGAAGCCCGCGGCCATCGACGCGCCGATCAGCAGGAACCCTATGAGCATGGGAATGAGATCGACATCGCCCCGGGAATCGGCGTTTGCGAACGCAACGGAGAAGCCCAGCACGCCGCCGGTGGCCGCCAAAGGCAGGATATAGGGCAGGCTCGAGCCCTTCGGCGCGAGGATCGCTTCCTTGAAGTATCCCCTCCGCCATGCGAGGGCCGTGTGAGCGGCGTCGAGACGCACCAGCGCATCCGTGAGCGCAAACAGCCACCAGCCCACGATGGCTGGCGAAAACGAGTTCTGAAAGAACCAGACGTACTCCGCGCTCCAGGAAAAGTATGTGGCGCCCGTGGCCATATAGACACCCAGACAAGCGAAGAAGGTGCCGACCACACCCGCGACGAGGGCAAGAATGCCCAGCGCGCGGAGATATCCGTATGCCGGCGCAACGGGCTCGCGTATTTGCGGCTGCGCTGCGGTCCCGCTTCTTAGTTCGAGAGACGCCTCGTCCCCGGGAGGAGTTGTGCTTTCGGACGTTCGCAAGCTATGGCGCTTGCCGCAGTTCAGGCAGAGCACCTTGCCGTCGGTGCCGGTGGTCACCCGGCGCAGCATGGTGCCGCAATGCGGGCACTCCGCGTCGGCCAACGTCTGCGCGCCGTCGCCTTGGGAAGCCGTTGCGGGGAGGCCTGGGTTTTCCATCGTACCGTTTTCTTAAGCCATTCCTCGGAGAGCTTTTGCTCAAACGCGCGGGGGCGGCATACCACCCGGGACTTTCAGGATTTGACTGGCCCGCCCCCCTTTTGTGGGCCGATACTCAAGGGAGGAACCAGTGTAGGCAAGGAATATCCGGCGCTCATGGCATGAACACGATGGCCTCGCGAAGCATCGAACATACGTGGGCCTGCCGGGCCTTGGGCCTGCTGGTGGGCGCCGCGAGCATGGCCCTTTGCGTGGTGCCCACCGGCTGTACAAGCAACACCGCGACTACGAAGCACCGTGCCGAGCCCGCGGAACTCACCGGCTGGAACCTGCGTCTCCTGGGCGAAACGGCCGATCCGCAGACCGCGACCTTTGACGGGGCCTACCGTCACGGCGAACCGCTCTTCTTGCCCGCGGGCGCGCCGTTCCGGTTGGAACCCATGGGCGCGGGCCTGCCCGAGTTCGTTTCGCCCAAGCCCGATTGGATCTCCAAAGGAGGTTCCCTGGATCTGGCCGGAGGCGCCGCGACGGGCCTGACGGGCCGCGCCCCGAAGGCTCCGGGCCTCTACCGGATGGACTGGAAGGATACGAACCTGGACCCGTCCCAAGGCGAGATTCGCGTGATTGTGCTGGAACATGCGGAGGCCAAGACCTCCGACGGGCGCACGCGCTTGAGCGTGGACAGCAAGTCCCTGGGCGCGTACCTCGATCCCGCACAGGCGCCGGTAGCGAAGATCCGCGAACACGCCGGGCGCTACGAACCACCCGCTTACTTTGCAACGCTGGCGGATGAGACCGTGAACCTGCCGCTCGGCGATAACCTGGCCTTCGGGCAGATCGTGGCCTTCATGGACCACCGCGACGCCAACGGCAAGAAAGTCTTTACCACGCAGCGCCACACGCAGGTGCTGCCGCCCAACCGGGACCTGTACCGCAAGCTGGTCCTGCTGCGCGAGCGTTTGCGTCAGAAAGGCATAAAGGTCTCGCGCTTCTGGATCACCAGCGGCTTCCGCACACCGGATTACAACAAGCAAATCGGCGGAGCGGCCTACAGCCGGCACTGTTTCGGAGACGCCGTGGACCTGTGCATCGACGAAGACAACGACAAGCACATGGACGACCTGAACGGCGACGGCAAGATCGACCGCAACGACGGCATCCTCATCGGCCGGGCCTGCGCGGAACTGGAAGCCGAAGGCCTGGCCGTTCCCGGCGGCATCGGCGTTTACGAATGGGACGGCGACGATTCCGTGCGTAGCCACGTGCATATCGACTGCCGCGGCTATGCCGTCCGCTGGGGACAAGCGGCGCGTGGCAAGCGCAAGATCGGCTTCACGTGGTGGACCTCGTCCGGCGTGAAGGAAACCGATGAAGGCGATGCTTCCGAATGAACAAGCCCTACACCCGAAGCTTCCCTTGCGATGAAGTGCGCTGAACGCTTCAAATCAATCCGCCAACTAAACGATACGCACTCATACATATTCCCATTTTTTTCAAATGGTTGCTTCCCTATAAGGGTCCGGTATGAACTGGCTGGCAGACCCGCCGCCTGGGTCCGCTTGCCTTGCGGCCTCGAACAGCGAAGATTTCGTGCACCATGGAACTGACCGCTCACGCAAAGATCAACTGGGACCTTTACGTTCTTGGGAAGCGCCCGGACGGCTACCACGAAGTGGACACCGTGATGGTCTCGGTGGATCTCGCGGACAAACTGGTCCTCGAGCCCGCCCGCGGTCTCTCCATGACCTGCTCGAATCCCGCCCTGCCCTGCGACGACGGCAATCTGGTGATCAAGGCCGCGCGCGCGCTGGCCCAAGCCGCACAGGTTCCCGCGAACGCGCGCATCCACCTTGAAAAGCGCGTCCCCGCCGGCGGCGGACTCGGCGGGGGTTCCAGCGACGCGGCGCTCACCCTGCGTGGACTCAACGAACTGTGGAATCTGCATTGGCCCAAGGAACGGCTGAACGAGATCGCCGCAACGCTGGGCAGCGACATCGGGTTTTTCCTCTGGGGCGGCTGGGCGCGCTGCCGCGGGCGCGGCGAGATCGTGGAACCCCTGCCGGACAGCGCGGACTGGCCTGCGCTCCGGCTCCTGCTGGTGCTTCCGCCTCTGGGCGTGCCCACGCCGCCCGTTTACAAAGCGTTGAACGCGCCTGCACTCGACGGGAAAAAACGTCTACGAAACTTGACATCCCTTGCAAAGGACATTAACGTTTTATTAGTCCGGATTATTAATGGCGAGACGTTTTCAGATTGGCCTAAAAATGGGCTGCTCAAGGCTTCGTGTTTAGTAGAGCCGCGGCTCCATGCGTTGCAGGCCCAATTAGAGCGTTTGTATACGGGACGTTGGCAGATGTCGGGAAGCGGCGCAGTGCATGTCGTCTTGCCCATGCCGGGCGAAACCGCTCAGAATGCGCAGGAAAAGATCAACGCGGGTTTGACGTACGCAGTAGACGTCGTTGAAACGCGAACCACCACACCTTGCTCTTCACCTTGATCTTGACGTTCAAGCCAGCCCGTCGCCTTCGCCGGGTGACGAAGGTACGACGGAACCACGCGGCGGCGTGTATTCCATGTTGCGTGGCCACAAGGCGGACGAGACCAGGGCATGAAGATCACCGAGGTGAAAATCAAGCTGGTGGAAAGGCAGGACGACAAGCTCCTGGCTTTTGCCAGCGTCACCTTCGACGGCTGCTTTGTGGTCCGCGACATCAAGATCATCCAGGGCACCCGCGGGCTGTTCGTCGCGATGCCGAGCCGGAAGATCACCGACCGCTGCCACGATTGTTCCGGCAAGAACCACCTGCAGGCCCTCTTCTGCAACCAGTGCGGCAAGCGCCTCGGCAACAACCGCTCCCACACGGATGGCCGCGGCCGCGCGAAACTCCACGCGGACATCGCGCATCCCATCAACAGCCGTTATCGGACCGAGTTGCAGACCTCGATCATCTCTTCGTACTCGAAGGAACTCGAGCGTTCCCGGCTGCCCGGCTACGTCCCCACGTCCTTCGACGACCTGGATGCGGGGCCGGAAGGGATCGATTTCATCGACGAGAGCGCCGAAGAACCGCCTCGCCCATCCGCTCCAAAGGCGGAATTACCGGACCAGGACCACCCGCCCGATACGCCAGCGGAACAGTCTCCAGCCGGCCCTTCGCCCAAACCCGGCACAGGCGACGGTGGCGGGCTTGGAATCTTCTCCTGAATTCAACGCACGCTGTCGTTTTGCGCCAGGCGATAAAAAAAGGCGGCTCGCGCTTTTAGACGCGAACCGCCCGTTTGGATCGGACCTGCGCTTGAAACCTGAAGCTACTCGCTCTTCTTGGCTTCCGACTTGGCCTCTTCGGTCTTGGCCGGGAAGACCTTAATAAACTGCCCGTCGCTCAGGATGCCCTTCAAGCCGGTCTTATACTCTTCCATCGGCTTGAAATCCCCCATGGCTTCCTTACGCGCGGCCTTCTTGGCGGCGTCGTCCGCGGCCGCGTCCATCTTCTCCTTCGCTGCGGCCATCTTCTCTTCCCACTTCTTCTGCAAACCGTCGCGCAGCGTATTGATCTTGGTCTTCTGTTCGTCGGTGAGCGTCATGCCTTCGCCCGTGCCGAGTTTCTCCTGAATCGTTTCCACCTTCATCAGGTTAAAGCCGCCGCCCTTGCGGCCCTTCTTGTCGCCTTCCTTCTTATCCGTCCCTGGGGCATCGCCTTCGGCCCGTACGCGCGCGACCGGCATCGCGAGCACGCTGAAACCCAACGCCAACGCCAACAGCCACGCCACATTCCTCTTCATGTAAGCTCTCCTAACCTTTCCCACGACCCGGTTCGGCCCGGCGTCCCGGCCGCTCACGCCCTTTCGAGCCCCGTGAACAGCGCACTCAGAACACAGAACAGCCCCCTGCCGCTCCAGAGTCTTCCTGAACTTTTCTGCACTCAGCTAAAGACACATTGCTCAACCCCAATGCTGCACGAGTTGACGGTGCCGCATCCGCGCTATTCAATTCCCATAAAACCCATGCGAGTAGGAATATAAGATTAAGGGGTATAAGCGGTTGTGCAAGTATCTATCGATGTACTAAAGCCTCGATTGCCCGCTGAAAGCCTACGGGGAGAAATGGAGACCCTCGTCATTTAACTCATTCATGGTATTGATATTGCGAAGTTGTTGGGCCTCTTGAGCACTGAGGTCCAAGAAACGTGCGTGTATGCCATGGGCGAATTGAGTGAGCGATAGTTCTTGGGCTTCCAGTGCAATGTATGCCGGCCGCTTGCAATGCCGCGACCAGATGGCGCAGAGCGGTTCCACGCGCCAAGGATCGGGAGCCTGGTCCGGATCGGGCGAACGCGGGACCAACGCGAAGACCTTGGGGACTTGCGAATCATATTCTCTTAAAATCTTCTCGACGAGGTCCTGTTCAAGAAACGGCAGGTCGCACGCGACCAAGAAGACGTCGTCTTCGGTCTCTTCCAGCACCGTATAAAGGCCGCCCAACGGCCCCCGGTCCGGGAAGAGATCGCCGTAGACTTCTCCCAGATCCAGGGCTTCAAGCTCCGCGCGCTGCTCTTCTCGGGCGACGAGCACGCAGCCTCCGCATGCCCCCCGCAGGATACCGGCCAGGCGTTCCAGCACGCGCCGGCCGTCGCGCAGCATGCGCGTCTTGTCCTGGCCTTCCATGCGGCGGGAACGTCCTCCCGCCAGGATTGCGCCCATCATCCGCAGGTCTCCGAAAGGCCCGGTGCTCCACCCGTAAGCATACCAGAGGGAAGCCGCGTTGCAGGGCTCGGGAGGCTCGGTTTCCTGCTGTTCCGCCTTCTTCCCGGCTTGACCTCACGGGCTCCAGCGGGCTTAATTTAACGTGGATATGAAACCCTTACAGATCCCGGCAACCCTGGTGGTGCTCGCGGTCTTCTCCGCCGCCGCCGGGGAAACGTGGGTAGGCGTGCGCATCGCCACGCGCGACGGCTCGCGCCTAGCCTGCCTGGTGAATGACCACGGCGGCCTCGCGGTGAAGCGTGCCGAGGGCGCCGCCGCGAAGGTGGCGTGGACTGAGATCAAAAGCCTGCGCCTGTCCGCGCGCATCGACCCGAAACTCGATGCCGAAGCCCGCGCGGCGGTGAAGGATCTGCTCAGCGATAAGTACGAGACGCGCAACCGGGCGCTCGAACGCCTGCGCGCGCTGGGTTTGGCGGCTGCGGCGGCGCTGCGGGAAGCCCAGAACTCCGCCGACGCCGAGGTGGCCGCGCAGGCGCACGCGCTGCTCGGCGATATGGCCGCCAAAGGCGGCGGCGAAGCGGGCGACGAGTTGCTCAAGGCGGACGGCACGAAAGAGACCGTCACGCTGGCCGAGGATTCGTTCGACGCGCGCACGCGCTGGGGCTACCTGCGCTTGCCCCTCGCCGCCCTTGAAAGCCTTGAGCTACTTTCCGAGGCGGAGGAGGCGGCGCTCAAGAAGGATTTGGGCGCTTCCAAGCCGGACGAGATACCTGCGGAGGCCAGCGCGCCGTTGCCCGACCCGGCCGGTTCGGCGGCCAAGCGCTACGGGCCTGAAGACGAGAACGTGGACGCGATCATCCAGGGTCGCGATCCTGGGGCCAACTTCCTCGCCGGAATGCGCGTGGCGGGGTTCGACCGCGGCGCGAGCAAGGACGTGCAACCCAAGGCCGGAGACAGCGTCGAGGACCTGTATGCGGCGTGGGGCGCGCTAATCAGGGGAGATGGCGGCAATGGAAAGGCCGTCGCTGACGACCTCGAGCAGATCATGGGACTTACGCATGGTATGTCGGCGGCCTGCGAGGTCGACCAAGTTCGCGGCAAGGGCAACCTCGAGGTCCATTTCATCCTGCCGGGCGCGTTCGATCCCAAGACGCGCACGGGCCGGCCGGGCGGCGTGCACACCGCAGGCTGCATGATCGGAAAAGCCACGGAAGGCAAGATTGGTTTTGAAGCCTACGACGCACGGGGCCGCCTGCTCGCGCGCATCTTCAACCGCCAGGACGCCAACGCCGCCGCGGCCAACGGGATGCCCAACGAGTTCCTCGGGGTGCGTTCGCCGGTGCCTATTGCGCGGCTGCGCATCTACCGCGTCGATCCGAAAGGTCCTGAACTGCTCCGCATCGACGATCTCGCCTTCGACCGTGTCGGCCCCGCCGACCGCGACGAGCGCTACTCCGCCGCGGAGACGCTCGCCGGCGACCGCATCATCGGGCATAGCGTGCCGGTTCCAGGCGGCGAGAAGGACCGCATCGCGCTGAAACCGGTCTTCCTGCCCGCCACGCTGCCCGCCTGGGAGATCAAGCTTGCCGGCCTTGCGCGCTTCGAGCCCGCTAAACCGGATCTTCTCGGCGACGCTCTCACCAAACCAAAGCACGAAGAGGATGCGCCCAAGCGCGTGCGCATTGGCGGGCCGCTGCATGCGATTCTGCTGCAGAACGGCGAGTCCTTCCGCGCGCACTTCATCAAGCTCGACAAGGAACTGGTGACCTTCGACCTTGCCGGCGGCGTGGAGCTCAAACTGCCACGCGGCCTGCTGCGCAAGGTCGATCTCTACCCGGACCAGGCGGCGCCCGGCGAGACCGCCGAGGCGCTTAAGGTGGCCGACGGCGAGAAGCCCGGCGTCGAGTTCAAGCAGAAGATCATTGGCGACAATCCGGCCGCGCCACAGAAAGAACCCGAGAAGAAGGACCCGAACAACAACCCGGCGCAAGGCCTGCCGCGCATGGACAACGCCGAGGTCCTCGCCGCGAATTTAGAAACAAATGAACTGGTCGTGGACCCCAAGGACGGCGGCGGCGCGTGGCCCATCGACCTGAAGACCGCACGGCTGCTGGTCTTCCCGCCCGACCCCAAGGCCGGCGGCGGAGGCCCTCACGATTGGGTGCTGACGCTGCGCCAAGGCAGCCGCTTCGAGGTGGACCTGAAGTCGATCGGCGAGGTGGAGATCGTCGCGGAGTTCGCCGGCGGTTCGGTTACGCTGCCGGCGGCGCTCGTCGAAGCGATCGCGCGGAGACCTCGCAAGGAATGAGTGCAGTGCTTTGCCTGAGAAAAGAGTTGGTCATACAGAAATACGCCTGTCTTTTAATGGCGGCATAAGTCGGTACATCAAGCCGGCTTCTACGGAGCTTTCGCGCGCCGCCCGGCTTCGAGCTGCGCCGTGATGGCCTCCGCATCGTACACGCACCCGCCCCACGTCCCGCCGCTCGCGGCTTGCAGTGCGGCCCAGAGTTTCGTCTCGGAAGGCAGCGCCGGGTCGGGCGCGAGGTCCGGGCGCGGGGCACGCGCGGCCAGAACTTTGGCGCCTTCATCCGCGCCAAAGTGCTTCGCGCCTTCACCCACCAGATCGATGCGGCCTTCGAGCGTGTTACGGTCCACGACGATCGAGACGAGGTCGCCTTCGCGCAACTTGCCGATGGGACCGCCCGCAAGCGCCTCCGGGCCGACATGCCCGATGCACGCCCCGGTGCTCACGCCACTGAAGCGCGCGTCGGTGAGCAGCGCCACGTGCTTGCCGAAGGGCAGGTGCTTGAGCGCGCTCGTGACCTGATACGTCTCTTCCATTCCGCTGCCCAGCGGCCCGCGGCAGATCAGCACCATCACGTCGCCTTCGCGAATCCGGTTTTCCTTCAGCGCCGCCACGGCCGCGCGTTCGGAGGTGAAGACGCGCGCGGGGCCCGTCTTGCGGTAGATGCCGTCGGCATCGACCACGCTCGGGTCGATGGCGGTGCTCTTCACGATCGAGCCCTCCGGCGCGAGATTGCCGCGCAGGAACGCGACGGTGCTGGTGAGGCCCTTCGACTTGGCGCGCTCGGGGGACATGATCACGTCGTCAGGATCGACGCCGTCGGCCTCGCGCAGGCGTTCGCGAAGCTTCGCGCGGCGCGCGCTGCTTTCCCACCATTCGAGCGCCTTGCCGAGCGTCGCGCCGCTGGCTGTGAGCGCATCCAGATGGAGCAGCCCGAGCTTTCTCAGATGCAGCATCACTTCCGGTACGCCGCCGGCAAGGAAGACGCGCACGGTGGTGTGACCAACAGGCCCGTTGGGCAGCACGTCGACTAAACGCGGCACGGCACGGTTGAGTTCGATCCAGTCTTCGACCTTGGGCCGCGGCAGACCCGCGGCGTGGGCAATCGCGGGGATATGCAGTAGGAGATTCGTCGAGCCGCCAAAGGCCGCGTGCACGACCATGGCGTTGCGCAGCGCATCGCGCGTAACGATGCGGCGCGCCGTGATTCCAATCGCTTCCTGGCGAATTAGCGCGCGCGCCGAGCGGACGGCCGCATCCAGCCAGATCGGCTGGCCCGAAGGCGCCAGCGCCGAGTGCGGCAGCGCGAGGCCCAGCGCTTCCGCGACGACCTGGCTCGTCGCCGCCGTGCCCAGGAACTGGCAGCCGCCTCCCGGCGAGGCGCACGCATGGCAGGCGAGCTCGGCGGCCTCGTCGAGCGTCACCAGCCCATGCGCGTAGCGCGCGCCGAGCGTCTGGATCTTGCCCGCGTCTTCGCCTTGCGTCGGCGGCAGCGTGACGCCGCCGGGAACAAGAACGACGGGCAGATCGCGCGCGCCCGCGAGCGCCATCAGCATCGCGGGCAAGCCCTTGTCGCACGTGGCCACGCCCATCACGCCGCGGCGGCGCGGCAGCGACCGGATCAGCCGCCCAAGCACCAGCGCGGCGTCGTTGCGATACGGCAGGCTGTCCATCATGCCCGGCGTGCCCTGCGTGCGGCCGTCGCAGGGATCGGTGACCGCGCCCGCGAACGGGACCGCTCCGCGCGCGGCGAACTCTTTCGCCGCCGCCTGCACGAGCAGGCCCACTTCCCAGTGTCCTGTATGATAACCAAGCGCGATCGGCTTGCCGTCCTCCGCGCGCAGGCCTCCGGCTGTGCTTAAGATCAGGAATTCTTTGCCACTCAGCCGCGAGGGCTCCCAGCCCATGCCGGCGTTCTGGCTCAGCCCAAAGAGATCGCCGCTCGCCCAGTTGCGCAGCATTTCTTCATTGAGAGGCAGCTTTCCGCCCGGCCCGGCGGCGTGCGTGCGGACCTCGCCAATGTCATCGCCGCCGAGGATCTCTTCGAGGGCGGAATTTTCTTGAGACATGCTGCCGCCTTTAGGCCGAGATGGAGCCCGCTATTCGCGCATCAACGCGCGGAAACCGGCTTGAACGAAGTGGACATCGGCTGTGAGGGCCGCGCTCACGTGCTGCCGCTTCATGACGACAAACGAAATACAATCCGTCATGCCCCATGCTTTGTCCGCGTGGCTTTGGTAGAGACTAAGCGCATGTTGAAAGGTCTCAGGGGACACGGCTGCAACTTTGAAGGCGGAGGTGCTATAGCACTGGCGCATGAATTGTGCTGCAACTCCCCTCTGATGACGGCTCAACGAGTTGCCAATTTCGGTCAAAATGGCTTCCATAAGCCAGACTTCCCTAGCGGTTCGGACTTCAGGCCATAGTTCCCTGGCTTTTGAATGCCGGCGATCCGTCTGATTGAAGAGCGCAAGAGCAAACGACGTATCGAGGAAAACACGCTCGAGGGGCATCAGCGGCCCTTCTTACCGCATTTGGGTGTACCATAAAGATAGTGATCGTGCTCTTCGGACCAGTCGCGTGGCATCTTAACGCTACCGATCAAACTTTCTAAAATCTCGAACGCACTTCCGTTCTTCTTCTTTGAAGCAACCGCAACGACCGTTACCGTGCATTGCGTATTGGGCTTGATACCAAGCGGCCGCTTGAGTTTGAGAGCCTTTCCGTCATAAACAGCTTGAACGGTTCTGGTCATAAGGCACCTCACTCCCAAGGTGTACAATAGTACCAGAAGTCCTCTACGCCTTCAACGACCCCACCAGCGGCGCGAGGGCTTCGAGCTTCTCGGCGGCGAGCCAGCGGTCGAGTTCGCCGGGCAGGCGGTTGAGCAGGTCCGGGTCGAGATAGTTGGTCGTGCCGATCTGCACGGCGCAGGCCCCGGCGATAAAGAATTCGAGCGCGTCCCCGAGCGTGCGGATGCCGCCGATGCCCACAATGGGCGTCTGCGGGCACGCGCGCGCGGCCTGCCAGACGCAGCGCACGGCCACCGGCCGAATCCCAGGGCCGCTCAGGCCCCCCGTCACGTTTGCGATGCGCGGCGCGCGCGTCTTCACATCGATGGCCATGCCGAGCAGCGTATTGATCAGCGAGAGCGCCTGCGCGCCTCCTTCCACCGCCGCGCGGGCAATTTCGGCGATGTCCGTCACATTGGGGCTCAGTTTGACCATGAGCAGCTTGTTCGTCGTGGGCTTGAGCGCCTTCATCAGTCGTTCGCAGTCGCCGGGGTCGCTGGCGAAGCGGCAGCCGTGCTTCACGTTCGGGCAGGAGATGTTGATCTCGAAGCCGTCAACGGCTTCGACCTTGTCCAAGGCCGAGCAGATCACCGCATAATCGTCGATGCTGTCTCCGACGACGTTCACCAGCACCTTCGTCGGCAGGTTGGCCAGATCGGGCACGCGGTGGTCGATGAAGCTCTCCAGGCCGCAGTTTTCCAGGCCGATCGCGTTGAGCATCCCGCTGGACGTCTCCCAGATGCGCGGCGTCGGGTTGCCTTCGCGCGGCTTCACCGAGAGCGATTTGGTGACGACCGCGCCAACCTTGGAGAGATCGACGATGGGGGCGTACTCGCTGCCGTAGCCAAAGGTGCCCGACGCAGCCAAAAAGGGCGTCGTAAGCGGAAGCGGGCCGAGTTGCGTGGTCAGGTTGGGCATGCGCGCATACTAAAGTCGAAGGGCGAAAGTCAAAAGTCCCAAAGTGTCGTAATGCCTAGCTCGCAGGAGGGCGCTCAACACTGCTCTTTTCGCCGGACGCATTGGACTCCGCCGCCGGGACCGGCTTCGAGGATCCACCGCGAAATTCCGCCAACAAGAAAAGCCCGACACCCACACAAATATAAATATCCGCCACATTGAAGACCGCCCACTTGCCGATCACGGGCAGAGGCGGCACGAAATCGAGGAAATCGCGCACGTACTGGAACTGAATGCGGTCGATCATGTTTCCCACGGCGCCCGCGAGCAGCAGTCCTTGTCCCGCGACGAGTGGCGCGGGGCTCGTCCGCCACGAACGGGCGTACCACCAGGCGATGCCCACACTCGCAACACCCGTGATGGCCAGAATGGCGATCAGCCGCCCGCTCAGCATGCTGAACGCGACGCCTGTGTTCTGCGCGTGCGTGAAATGGAAGACGCCCTGGATCACCGGGTGGCTTGCACCCGCGGGCAGCAGCCAGCAGGCAAAATACTTAGTGAGCTGATCGACGGCCACGCCGAGTATGACCAGCATGGCAAAAGGCACTGGACGCCGCATGCAGGCCAGTTTCGAGTTTTCGGGCGCAGGACGCCAGTTCAAATTGCGGCAGCAGGCGGATCGAGCGCGGAAGTTACTCTTTTTCTTCGCCTACCTCGGCCTCGTCGAGGACCTCGAAGTTGTCCTCCCGGCTCTGGCGCAGGCCGCGCTCTTCAAGCTGCTGGCACTTCACGCACAGGTTGGCGAAAGGCAGGGCCTCGAGCCGTTCGTGCTTGATCTCGTCGCCGCACTCTTCGCAAGCGCCATAGGTGCCGTCGCGTATGCGCCGGAGTGCGTTCTCGATCTTGCGCAGCAGCGCCTCTTCGCTCTCCATGGCGATGAAGGCAAAGTCCTGCTCGTAAGTGTCGGCCGCGTTCTCGGCGTCTTCCAACGGGCTCTTGGAGTTCTCCGTGGCCTCGGTGGAACTCTTGGCGTCCTTGACCAGGCTCTCGACCTGGCCCACAAGCGCCTCGCGCTTGTCCATCAGGATCTCACGGTACTTGGCGACTTCTTCGGGTGCGATGGGCATGTGGTCCGTTCCGCTCTGCGTTCTTCTCGCTGCCGGTCCTGTTTCGGACGCCATCCGTTTTGTTCGGGGCTCCTGGCATAACGAGGGCGCAAAGGTGAATCAAGAAGTTTCTCGAAATGAATTTTAGGCGTTCGCCCATGGCGCTGCGAGAGCCTTTCTCCGCCCTTGACACGCGATTCGACATCGCTAGAAAGGGACTATGGTACGCGTCAGTAATCGCTCCCCGTCCAATTCTTGCGCAAACTGGATGCTTTCGCGTCCCGAGAACTCGTTTCCGGACGCCTTTTCGCAAGGCCCATCGCCAGGGAGGTTCGCATGCCGATGAACAGCGGCCAGCCCGACGATCCTCGCTTTGTCGGAGCCGGCATCACCTTTGACGACGTGCTGCTGCTGCCCGCGGAGAGCGACGTGCTGCCCCGCGAGGTCTCGACGGGCACCCGGCTAACCCAGCGCATCCGCCTCAATATCCCGATCCTTTCGGCCGCGATTGACACCGTCACCGAAGGCCGCCTGGCGATCGCGCTGGCTCAAGAAGGTGGGATGGGCATCATTCATCGCAACCTCAAGCCCGAAGACCAGGCGCGCGAAGTCGTGAAGGTCAAGCGCAGCGCCAGCGGCGTGATCACCGGCCCGGTGACGCTCACGCCCGACCACACCATCGCCGACGCCAAGCTGATGATGGAGAAGATGAACATCTCCGGCATCCCCATCGTCGAAGAGTCCGGCCCCGAGATCAAAGCCATCGGCAAGCGCACGCGCCCGATGGTCATCGGCATCCTCACCAAGCGCGACCTGCGGTTTCAGCCCGACAACCTCAAGAAGATCCGCGACGTGATGACCAAGAACCTGATCACGGCGCCTTACGGCACAAGCCTCGAGCAGGCTCAGGAGATCCTCAACAAGAATAAGGTGGAGAAGCTCCTGCTGGTGGACAACGAAGGCCGCCTGCAGGGCATGATCACGATTAAGGACATCGACAAGACGCTGCGCTTTCCCAATGCCAGCCGCGACGAGAAGGGCCGCTTGCGCGCCGGCGCGGCGGTGGGCGTCAACGACGACCTGCGCGTGGAAAAATTGGTGGAGGCCGGCGTGGACGTGCTTGTGGTCGATACCGCGCACGGGCATTCGCGGCGTGTGCTCGAGACCGTCCAGCGCTTGAAGAAGAAATATCCGGAGATCGATGTGGTGGCCGGAAACGTGGCCACCGCCGACGGCGCGCAGGCCCTGGCCGACGCCGGCTGCGATGGGGTGAAGGTCGGCGTAGGGCCCGGTTCGATCTGTACCACGCGCGTGATCGCGGGCGTCGGCGTGCCGCAGGTCACGGCAGTGCTCGAAGCGCGCAAGGGCCTGCAGGGCCATCCCAAAGTCGGACTGATCTCCGACGGCGGCATCAAGTTCTCGGGCGACATCGTCAAAGCGATGGCCTGCGGCGCCGACTGCGTGATGATCGGCAACCTCTTCGCGGGCACCGACGAAGCGCCTGGCAAGATCGTGATCTACCGCGGGCGCACCTTCAAAGTCTACCGCGGCATGGGCAGTCTCGGCGCGATGGTCGAAGGCGGCGCGGCGCGCTACGGCCAAGAAGGTTCGGCCGCGGAGAAGCTCGTGCCGGAAGGCATCGAAGGCCGCGTACCGTACAAAGGCTCGATGGCCGACTTCCTCTACCAGCTCGTCGGCGGTCTGCGCGCAGGGATGGGTTACCTCGGCGCCGCGTCCGTGCCCGAGATCTCCAAGCGCGCGCGCTTCCTGCGGCAATCGTCCGCCGGCCTGCGCGAGAGCCACCCGCACGACGTCCAGATCACGCAGGAATCGCCGAATTACAGGGTCGAGAACGAGGACGATTAAGCGCATGCGGCCGGTACGCGCCGCGAGCTGAGAGCTTCCCATGCCCTACGAAACGGTCTTCGTCGTCGACTTCGGCGCCCAGTACGCCCAGCTCATCGCGCGGCGCGTGCGCGAGGCCAACGTCTTCTGTAAGATCGTCCCCTACCATCGCGCGCTCGAGACCGCCCGCGCCGAGAAACCCAAGGCGCTGATCTTCAGCGGCGGGCCCGCCAGCGTGTACGGCGCAGGCGCGCCGCGAATGGATCAGGCCATTTTCGAACTCGGCATCCCGATCCTGGGCATCTGTTACGGCGTGCAGTTCACGGCCTTTGCGCTCGGCGGCAAGGTCGAGAAGCAGGAGCACCGCGAGTACGGCCACGCGGTGATCGAAGTCGTGGACGGCAACGAACTGCTCGCGGGCATCGGCGAGCGCACCGAGGTCTGGATGTCGCACGGCGACGCGCTCACCGCCGCACCCCCGGGCTTCAAGGTACTGGCCAAGACGCCCTCGTGCCCCTTCGCGGCCATCGGCGACCCGGCGCGCAAGATTTACGGCGTGCAGTTCCACCCCGAGGTCACGCACACGCCCAAGGGCCGCCAGATCCTGCGGAATTTCCTCTACCAGGTCGCGGGCTTGGCCGGCGACTGGAAGATGGCCAACTTCATCGAAGAACAGAAGAAGTCCATCCGCGAGAAGGTCGGCAAGGACCGCGTGATCCTGGGGCTCTCCGGCGGCGTCGATTCGTCCGTCGCGGCAGTATTGATTCACGCCGCCATCGGCGCGCAACTCCAGTGCATCTTCGTGGACAACGGCCTCTGCCGGAAGAACGAGGGCCAGCGCGTCGAACGGACGTTCCGCGGGCATTTCAAGATCCCGCTGATGGTTGCCGACGCAGGGGCGAAGTTCCTAAAAGAGCTCGAAGGCGTCACCGATCCCGAACAGAAGCGCAAGATCATCGGGCGCGAGTTCGTCCGGGTCTTCGAAGAGAAGGCCCGTGCGATCCAGGGCGCGAAGTTCCTCGCCCAGGGCACGCTCTACCCGGACGTGATCGAATCCGTCAGCGCGCATGGCGGGCCGACGAGCGTGATCAAGACGCACCACAACGTCGGCGGCCTGCCCGAGGACCTGGGCCTGGCGCTGATCGAACCGTTCCGCGAACTCTTTAAGGATGAGGTCCGGCAGATCGGCACCGAGTTGGGCGTGCCGGAAGACATCGTCTGGCGTCAGCCCTTCCCCGGCCCGGGCCTGGGCGTGCGCATCGTCGGCGCAATCACCGCCGAGCGCGTTAAGCTGCTGCAAAACGCGGACGAGATCGTCCAAGAAGAGATCCAGGCCGCGGGGCTCTACCGCAAGCTCTGGCAGTCGTTCGCGGTGCTGCTGCCCGTGCGCAGCGTGGGCGTGCTGGGCGACGAGCGCGCCTACGGCGAGACGATCGCGATCCGCGCCGTGGAGAGCACCGACGCCATGACCGCCGACTGGTCGCGCCTGCCTTATGAGGTGCTCGGCCGCATCAGCAGCCGCATCATGAACGAGGTCCGCGGCATCAACCGCGTGGTCTACGACATCTCCCAGAAGCCGCCCGCCACGATCGAGTGGGAATAGTGAAAACGAAAGACACCAAGACCGTACGTAAGAAGGCCACAGGACATGTCCGGTCTCTGCGCGGCAGAATCGAATTCTCCCTGACTCCTGAACAATTGGAGCTATCGAGATTCGTGGCCAGCGTAAGCGCCGTCGGCTTCTTAGCCAGGGATAGGTCTCGCCGCGCATTGTATTATCCACCAGTGTGCGTTATTCACTAGAGACCGTCATATTGATGTTTTCGGTGAATTGAGGCGGCATCGCCCATGAGCCTAGGCGTCACCCAACCCCTGCCCCGCGAGTCCAACCTGGACGAGCTCGCCGAGACCATCGGCGAATGGCAGCACCGTTGGACCGCGCTCTGGCACGGCGAGCACGACAACCGCTTCCCTTCCACCGACATGGCGCGCCGCGTTTGGGAGCAGCACCGCCGCAACTTCGACCTCTGGCACGAGGAAGACAAGGCGCGCAAGCCCAACGCGACCGACGCCGAGATCGCCGCGGTGAAACGCAAGATCGACAAGCTCAACCAGGAACGCAACAACCTGATCGAGACGCTCGACGAGGCCTTCCTCACCATGCTCGTCCAGCGCCACGTGCTCGCCGCACCCGACGCGCCCTGGAACAGCGAGACTCCCGGCAGCATCATCGACCGGCTCTCGATCCTCTCGCTTAAGGTCTACCACATGCAGGAGCAGGAGGACCGCGCGGACGCCTCCGAGGAACACCGCGAAAAATGCAAGGCCAAGCGCACGACGCTCGAGCACCAGCGTGGCGACCTGACCTGCGCCCTTCAGGATTTGATCAACGATCTCTTTTCGGCGAAGAAGAAGATGAAGATTTACCGCCAGTTCAAGATGTACAACGATCCCAACCTCAATCCCGAGATCTATAAGAACAAGACGTAACCGTCCGCCCCGCTAACTCCAAAACGACGCGCCAGAAAGTTCGAACCGCACCATGCTGTCCCGCCGTCGTGAAAGTTTTCGTTTCAGGCGAACGGCCATCTCCTTGACCTTCATGGGATGCAGGCGCGTGTGTGCGCCGATGTCTGTATGTGAATAGCCCAGCAGCAGAAAATTGAGCAGCTCGCCTTCATGACGTGTGAGCTTGTACGCCTTGCGCACGTACTCGAGCGGGTAATCGCCGCCCGCCAGCAGTTCCTCTGCGACAACGCTGAACACCGGCTGGCTCGTGAGCGCGTCCTGAATCGGCAGGCGCGAGGCCACGACCCGGTAGCGCCGCTGATCGATTTGTACGAATCTCGGACTTGAGACCGCAGACTCAGGCGTCGCTCCAAACCAGTTCGCCAATTCCTGCCGGCCACCCATACGCCACCAGCGCTCGATCATGCGCCAGCCTGCGCCATTCGCTTCCAGAATTCGACCGTCGGCCGTCGCGGTAAAACCGCAGCCGCGATTCATACGGACCATCTTCGCTAACAGCGAACTACTGGTCGGATACGTCGTCTTATTCTGTTTCACGCTAAAGTCTTCCAAGACCCAAAATGCGCCGCATAGCTAAAGTGCAATCGATAAAAAGCAATTTCCAGGCCACTCGTAAACCGAGTGCCCGCGAGGATTCGAGTTCAAAATGCTCCTGTGCGCACGGCGCAATCCTTTCGCTGACGCGAAAAACCGCTAAACTGTGTTTGGGGGATTTCCAACCTTACGAAAGGTTCCGCCGCCCATGCCGGTCGACTTCTGTCACCTTCACACGCATACGCAGTACAGCCTCCTGGACGGCGCGTCCCGAATCGGCGACCTGATTAAGCGCGCCCAGAAGATGGGCCAGAAGGCGCTCGCGATTACCGACCACGGAAACATGTTCGGTGCGGTCGAGTTCTACAAGGCGTGCCTGGAGGCCAGCAAGGCCGCGGAGAAGGAAGGCAAGCCGGGCCTCAAGCCGATTCTCGGCACCGAATCCTACATCGTCCCTGACGGCCGCTCGCGAGCCACGCGCGAAAAGATCGAGGGCGAGTACGACCACCACTGCCTGCTCTGGGCGGCAAGCCTCGACGGCTTCAAAAACCTGATGAAGCTCTCGACGCTCGCCTACACCGAAGGCTTCTACATGCATCCGCGCGTGGATCGCGAGATGCTCGCCAAGCACGCCAAAGGGGTCATCGCATCGAGCGGCTGCCTGGGCAGCGAGGTCCCGCAGACCATCTTGAAGAAAGACTACGAAGCCGCGCGCAAGGTCGCGGGGGTCTTCCTCGATATTTTCGGCAAAGAGAACTTCTACTTCGAACTACAGAACCAGGCGGGCGCGATGGCCGCGGCGAATCCGAGCGAAGACGCCCGCGAACTGGCCCGCGCGCAGAAGAAGGTCAACGAGGCGATTATAAAGTTGGCGCGCGAGTTCGGCGGCAAGTTGATCGCGACCAACGACAGCCACTACACCAGCCGCGAGGACGCCGCGGCCCACGACGCGCTGCTCTGCATCGGCACCGGCAAGCTGATCTCCGACACCAACCGCCTCAAGTTCGCGTGCGACGAGTTCTATCTGAAGAGCGGCGAAGAGATGCGGCTGCTCTTCCCGGACATGCCGGAGGCGCTCAACAACACACTGGAAGTCGCCGAGCGCTGCAACTTGAAGCTCAAGTTCGGCGAGTACCACTATCCCGTCTTCCCGATCCCCGGCGGCGAAGACCCCGAGGTCTTCTTCCGCCGCGAGGTCGAGAAGGGCCTCAAGCAGCGCTACGGCGCGAAACTCTCCGCGGAAGTGAAAACGCGCGCGGAAGAAGAGCTGCGCGTATTGCAGAAGATGGGCTTTGTCGGCTACCTGCTCATCGTCTGGGACATCATCCGCGAAGCCACGGCGCGCGGCATTCCCGTCGGCCCCGGCCGCGGCAGCGCGGCGGGCAGCATCGCCTGCTACGCGCTCGGCATCACCAACCTCGACCCGCTCAAGTATAAGTTGCTCTTCGAACGCTTCGTGAACGAAGGGCGCAACGAGATGCCGGATATCGACATCGACTTCTGCCAGAGCCGCCGCGGGGAGATCATCGAGTACGTCCAGGACAAGTACGGCCGCGACTGCACCGCCGGCATCATCACCTTCAACAGCATGGCCGCGAAGGGCGCCATCCGCGACCTCGGCCGCGTGATGGACTGGCCGCTCGGCGAGGTAGACAAGATCGCGAAGCTGATCCCCAACGCGCCGGGCCGCAAGGTCACGCTCCAGCCGCGCAAGGACGACGACGACGGCATGTACGTCATCGACGACGAGCCCGATCTGAAGTCCCTGTACGAGGGCGACGAAAAAGTCCGGAAGCTCGTCGATACCGCGCGCCGCATCGAGGGCCTCGCGCGCAACCCTGGCCGCCACGCCGCAGGGCTCGTCATCGCCGACAAGCCCGTCACCGAGTACTGCCCGCTCTACCGCGACAAGGACGGCATGCTGCTCACGCAGTTCGAGATGAACCATATCGACAGCGTCGGGCTGCTGAAGATCGACTTCCTGGGTTTGCAGACGCTCACGGAACTTTTTCTGGCGCTTAAGATCGTCAAGCAGCGCCACAACGTCGATGTGGACCTGAACACGATCCCGCTCGACGACATGAAGACCTACCGCATGCTGCACCGCGGCGAAGCAAAGGGCATCTTCCAGTTCGAATCCGAAGGCATGGTCAAGCTGCTGATGGAAGCGCGACCGGACTGCCTGGAAGACCTGACCGCGCTCAACGCCATGTACCGTCCGGGCCCGATGCAGAACATCCCCGCCTTCGTCGGCCGCAAGCACGGGCGCGAACCGATCGACTACATGCTCCCGCAGCTCGAACCCGTCCTGAAAGAGACCTACGGCAGCATCGTCTAGCAGGAACAGGTGATGCAGATCGCCAACAGCCTGGCCGGCTTCACGCTCTCCGAAGCTGACAGCCTGCGCAAGGCGATGGGAAAGAAGAAGAAAGACCTGATGGAGAAGTACGGCGCGCAGTTCGTCGAAGGCTGCGCGAAGAAGAAAATTCCGAAAGAGAAAGCGCAGGCGCTGTACGAATTGATCGCCAAGTTCGCCGAGTACGGCTTCAACAAGTCGCACGCGGCGGCGTATGCGCTTGTCGCCTACCAGACGGCCTGGCTGAAGGCCAACTACACCGCCGAGTACATGGCCGCGCTGCTCTCGCTGCGCCAGGGCAACACCGACGACATGGTGATCTACATCGACGAGGCGCGCCGCATCGGCCTCGAGATCGCCGGCCCTGACGTCAACACCTCCGCCACGTATTGGCAGATCGAGCCCGACGGCAAGACGCTGCGCTTCAGCCTCGGCGCGGTGAAGGGCGTGGGCGAGAAGGCCGTCGAGAGCATCGTCGAGGAGCGTCAGAAGAACGGGCTGTTCAAGGACCTTCACGAATTCTGCGAACGCGTCGACGCCCGGGCCGCGAACAAGGGCTGCCTCGAGAGCCTCGTCAAGAGCGGCGCGTTCGATCGCATCGCCGACGAGGGCGGGCGCGGGCGCCTGATGGCCGCGCTCGAGGACGCCATGGCCAACGGCGCGGCCCAGCGGCGCGACCGCGAGTCCGGCCAGGGCTCGCTCTTCGGCGGCGACGGCGGCGAGTCCGCGCGCCCCAAACTCCCGCAGGTGCCCGACTGGCCCGACGCCCAGCGCCTGGAGGAAGAAAAGAAGGTCTTGGGCTTCTACTTTTCCGGCCATCCGCTGGCCGACGTGCGCGAGATCATCGAGGGCCTCTCGTCGAAGCCGATCAAGCAGCTCACCGAGATCCCCGACGGCTACGAGGTCGTGCTCGGCGCGTACGTCAACGCCGTGCAGAGCAAGACCACGCGCGAGCGCGGCGAGAAAATGGCCGTGCTCGACATCGAAGACTTCTCGGGCTCGACGCAGGCCGTCGTCTTCCCGCGCACCTACGAGAAGTACAAGGAGCTCATCAAGCCCGACGTGATTCTCTTCTTCCGCGGCAAGATCAAGAACGGCGACATGGGCCTCTCACTGCTCGTCGAGGAGCTCTTCACGCTCGACGACGCGGTGCGGCGGCATCTAAGCGCCATCAGCATCACCCTGCGGCAGGACGACCCGCAGCTCGCACTCGGCCCCAAAAACGGAAACGGTAACGGTGCGTCCAAGAAGAATGGAAACGGGAACGGCCACAGCCTGCTGGACGCGAAGGCCATGTCTTCGCGCATCGAATCGCTCGTCGGCCTGCTGAAAGCGCACCCGGGATCAATCGACGTCTGGTTCCAGCTCGAACTCGAAGAAGGCGCGGGCGCCCCGGCCACGGTGCTCGTGCGCGGCGGCTCGAAAGTGCGCGTGAAGCCCTCGTCCGCGCTCTTCGCCGGGCTGCACCATCAGCTTCCCCGAGGCGCGGTGCGCGTCGCCGGGCAGAACAACAAGGCCCACCGCCCGGCCGAACCGGCCTGGAAGCGCCGCGGCAACGGACGCGGCTGAACGATGCGCGCACGCGTAGCAGCCCTCGCCTTTGCCCTCGCACTGCCACTGGCTTTTTGCGGCGCCGGAATGGCATCTTCCGCCGAGCCGCTCGATCCGAAACCCGAACACCCGCTTCAGCGGCTCGCCCCGCCGCCGGCGGGCAAGCTCTACCATGGCGTCTACCCTGGCGGAAAGAGCGGCGAGGAAGACGACATCGCCGAGGCCGATCTGGCCGCCTATCAGAACGCGGCGGGCCAATCCGCGGCGTGGGTCTACTTCTCGAACAACTGGTTCCGCAGCCGCGAATTTCCGCTCGTTACGGCGCAGTGGATTCGCAAAACAGGCGCAATCCCTTTCATCCGCCTGATGCTGCGCTCCTCTTCAAAGGAGAACAAGCGCGAGCCGCTCTTCACGCTCGACGCGCTCATCGCCGGCAAGTTCGACGCGGATATCAAGAAGTGGGGCGCGCAAGCCAAGGCCTTCGCGTCGCCGCTGCTCGCCGAATACGGCACCGAATGCAACGGCGAATGGTTCCCCTGGAACGGAAAATGGAACGGCGCGGACGACACCAAGGGCTTCGGCGATCCCGAGAAGGCCGACGGCCCCGAACGCTTCGTCGCCGCGTACCGGCACATCGTCGATATCGTTCGCGGCGAGGGCGCGCGCAACGTCGTGTGGGTCTTCCACGTCAACGCCGACGATGCGCCCGACGATAAGTGGAACCGCTTTGCGAACTATTATCCGGGCGACGACTACGCCGACTGGCTCGCCGTGAGCGTCTACGGCCCGAAGACACCGGAAGACAACGAGGCCGAGGACTTCGCGCCGCAGATGGACAAGGCATACAAGCGCCTTCACAAAATGGCGCCGGACAAGCCCGTGATCGTTGCGGAATTCGGTTGTGCGGCAGGGCATCGCAAAGTCTCGGCCGACAAGTGGGCCGCGGAGGCGCTCGACGGCGTCCTCGCGCACAAATGGCCCAACGTCGCGGGCTTCTCGTGGTGGAACGAGCGCTGGGAGAACGGCCGCCGGGCCGCCGACACTACGATGCGCCTGCAGGACAGCAAAGCGCTCGCCAAGGTCTTTCGCGAGAAGCTCGCCGAGGCCAAAGACAAACTTCAGACGCAGCCAATCGCCGCGCCCGCGGAAACAGAACAAAAACGCAAGCCGTAAGCGCTTCGACCTTTCGCATTCCATCTGGAATTCAATTCAAAATAAAAGAGCCCGCATGAAGGCAGACGTTTGGCCTTGCGTCCAATCGGACAGGTCGCGGCGGAGGATGGACCGTGAGAACTATGCACGAACCGTCAAAATCAGGAACGGCGAACGGGAAATCCGTTCAATATTCATTCAGGGATTTATGGCTGCTAACATTGTTCACTTACTTTGGACTGCGCCTGTGCGTGCCTGGAATGGTTGCAGACGCGAAGTTCAGCGATGAGGACATGATACGCTCCGAGTTTTGGATGATCGTCGTAAGTTGCCTCTTGGTGATCTTGACCACTTCCATTTTCTTTTTTGGCTGCCTATGGCTATGTGCGAATTTCAAGCACTGCAAAAATACTTCCCAATGGGCCGTCTGGATATTGTTGCCACTCGTCTGGTGGGGAACCTGCAACGTATCGCCAAGGCTGCTCAACGAATGCTTTCACTGGCCTGAAAAGCCTGCGTACGATCTTTCGCTCGTAGACAAAGCTTTTGCGGCTGCCGCTGGCAGCCCAGGAACGGCACAGCCCAAATGTGGGGGATATGTTTTTAGCGTGCTTACAGGACAACCTGCAAAATACCGGAACAACAATACTCCTTCTTTTTCTATGGGGCTTACAGCACCACCAACAGGTTATGGAAATACAGGACTTAGCTCGTTTCGAATCAACGACACGGGGGCGGTCTATCAAGAAGCCACACCGACGAAACACGATGACAACATCTCTTGGGTTGTCTCAGAATAATTGCCCGGTCATACTTTCACCTCACGCCCCAGCTTCGCGCTCTTGTAGATCCCGTCGAGCACGCGCTGGATGCGCAGGCCGTCGTGGCCGTCGGCGAGCGGCTTCGTGTTGTGCTTCACCGCACGCACCATCTCGGTGTACGCGCTGGCGATCGATCCGATCGCGCTATGCACGCGGCCGTTGAACTTATGTCCTTTTAAGTCGCGGAAGTACTCGCCGACGAAGTCGTAGCCCTCGCCCTCGTTGCGGTGGACCAGCGCGCCCTTCGTGCCGATCACCTCGGTGCCCATCTTCTCGCGCTGCGCCTGGTGGTTGCCCCAGGAGATCTCAAAGACGAGCGACGCACCGTTCTTAAAGCGGATGAATCCCGCCGCGAGGTCCTCCACGTCAAAGGTCTTGCCCGTGGCCTTCGCGCGCGGCACGCCGATCTGGTAATGCGCGCTGCCGCTCACCGTTTCGGGCTCGGGCGACCCCATCAGCCACATCGCGAGGTCGATGCGGTGCACGCCCAGATCGATCAGCGGCCCGCCGCCGCTCAATTTCTTCTGCCCGAACCAGCTACCAAAGCCGGGAAAGCCGTCGCGCCGCGTCCAGCGCGTCGAAGCATGGTACGGCTTGCCGAGGAAGCCCTCGTCGGAGAGGTCTTTCAGCGCCCGCGCCGGCCCCGTAAAGCGGTACGAGAGATTGATGCCGAGCTTGCGGCGCGCCTTCTCGGCCTCTTTGATCATCTGCTGAGCGGCCTTCACGTTCAGCGCCATCGGCTTCTCGCACAGCACATGCGCACCCGCGCGCAGCGCGTCGATGCTCACCGGCGCATGCAGAAAGTTCGGCAGCGCGACGCTGACCAGGTCCGGCTCAAGTTCGCGCAGCATTTTCTTGTGGTCGTTGTAACAGCCGTCGGCGCCGACGTGCTCCTTGAACTTATCCAGGCGCTTGGGGTCGAGGTCACAGACCGCGACGAGCTTGGCATCGGGGCATTCAAGATACCCCTTGGCGTGGCCCGAACCCATTCCCAGCCCGATCACCGCGCAGCGCACGACGGAAGACATGCGTTCCCCTTTCAACGTGGACGTTGGGCAACCTTGGCATTTTGCCGAAGCAATCAGTCCGGCATTTCTAGAAGACGCGGGCGGGATGCCAAGTCGAGAACGGGGCGGACCTCATTGGGAATGGCCGACCGGAATGATTAACCGCCAAGACACCAAATGCGCCAAGGCCGGATTTTTTAGAGGATTTAAAATCTCCTGGCGTCTCGGCGGTTCATTTGTCCGGCAGTTTTAAGCGCATCGCTTTCTTCCTTTCGGAATTTCTGTGCAGGAAATTGATGGGAATTCCGTACGCTCCGCCGTCCGCAAATGGCATCGCCTTTGCAATTTCATTTATCGTCTCGTCCGAATAACAAATTTTGTCAGCCTTATAGGCTGGCCCAGGGGAATTCTATTCTCAAATGACGCCCAAAACGCAACGTGCACGCTTCCAGTCGATTTGCGCGACCTGCTTTTTGTCACCGCGCTGACATTTTTGGGCATGTGCGTGTTCCAATCATCGGCTGATCGTGAATACGAAATTTACGTCAAATGAAAGTTTAGACCCACTAGATACGTGGAGACAAAGAAATGGATGAGATGACAAAAGGTAAATCGCGATTTCAATTCAGCTTGTTTGAATTATTGCTCACCTCTATTTCTGCTTTCCTGGGCTGCTTTTTTTTCCTTCATGTGTTGGCACCTCACTTTCTAGGGCATGAAGAATATGTGATTGGTCTCTACTTTGCCTTTGGGTTCGCTTCCTTTTCGGCCATGTTTTTGAATCGATTGTTATTACCTGGAATGGCACTGCATCTACGGCGTAAGCTCGTCACCCTCTTCTTGAGCATTTTTTTAAGCTGGCTTCCTATTGGAGGAGTCGGGCTATATATAACCTTACTGCGAAGCCGTCCACCATGGGGAGGTGGAGAGTCCGCTCCCATCGCCGCCTGCAAGACCTACGCCGAAGCCCAGGACATCTACCGCCGCACCGATTGGGATAGCGACGGCGTGCTGGAGTACTCGCTGACGATCTCCGGCGCGAATAGCCTCTACGAGAAGACCGCTGGCACGGGCAACCTGACGCTTGTGGATGCGGCCTTTGCCGCGGCCGAAGGCGCGCCTGAAGTTGCCCAGCCGAAGGCGGGCTATGTCTTCAAGGTGCTGACCGGCCAAGGCCCCAATGCGCCGGGAGGCCGAAAGAGTTACGTCGTGAACGGTAATATGACTCAGGGCTACGCGCTGGTCGCTTGCCCCGCGAGCTACGACGGCGCCGGGCGCAACACGTTCCTCATCAACAACACGGGCACCGTTTATCAGAAGGACCTCGGGCCCGACACGGCCAAGATCGTCAACGCCTTGACCGAATACAATCCCGACACGGGTTGGGTGGTCTCGGAGTGAACCCCATGCAAACGACCCGCGGCGGCATCGCGGTCGCGCCGCAGTTGCGCGTGCGCGCGTGGTTCATCGGAATCTGCGCGCTGGTCCTGCTGCTGCTCTCCGTGGCCGTCGCGGCAGGCTGCCTCACGCCCAGCCGCATGGCCGCCAATGAGAGCGCGGCCATCGCCGCGTGCAAGACCTTCGCCGAGGCGCAGAAACTTTACCATCGCACCGACTGGGACAAGGACGGCGTGCTGGAGTACGCGCGCGCCATCACTGGCGCGAACAGCTTGTACGAAGAACACGCCGGCCGGGGCGACCGAACGCTTGTGGACACGGCCTTTGCGCAAGCCGCGGGCGCGCCCGGCGTGGTTCAGCCGAAGGCGGGCTACGTCTTCAGGATCCTGATGGGCCAGGGCCCCGCCGCGCCGGGCGGGCGCAAGAGTTACCTCGTGGACTGCCGGATGACGCAGGGCTTCGCGCTCGTCGTGTGCCCGGCGAGTTACGACGGCACGGGCCGCAACACGTTCATCCTGAGCGACACCGGCATCGTTTATCAGGAGGACCTCGGCCCCGACACCGTGCGGATCGTAAACGCGATGACGGAGTACGATCCCGGCTCCGGCTGGGTGGCGGCGGAGTGAATCGATCATGACGTGTGCCCCCACTACCGCTTCGGCTCCAGGCTCTCGCTTTCAGTTCAGCCTGGGCGATCTCATCATGTTCACGCTCGCAATTGGCGCAGGTCTGATGCTCTTCTCGCCATTCTTGGCCTTTACCATTTACCCCTGGTCTCCCAGCAAGGTGGGCGGTCTTGGACGCGCTGCCATCTACCAGGCGGCCTTCGCCTTATTGCTGCTGGCGATGATCGGCACGGCATTGGGAATTCGCATGGCCAAGAGCCGCCGCCGGACTGGGTGGCGGCGCGGCCTAACGGTCATTGCAGGCGTCGCAGTAGTATGGCTGCCTGTCCTCGGGTTCCGCCTGATCCTCCCCAACCTGATCCGGTCGCACATGGCCGCCGACGAGTCTGCGGCAATCGCCGCGTGCAAGTTTTACACCGAAGCGCAGGACCTCTATCGCCGCACCGATTGGGACGGGGACGGCATATTGGAGTATTCGCAGGGTCTCGAGGTCCTTTCCAACCGGATGGAGCAAGTGATGATTACTGCATCTCCTCATGATCAATTGGAATGTCTGAGGAAAGCCGAGAGTTCGCGAGAGGCCGTGTGGCCCTGGCGAGGCTATGTCTTTAAGGTGCTTAAAAGTCAAGGACCCCATACGCCAGGTGGCCGCAAGTCCTACCTGGTCAATGGAGCCGATGGAAAGGAACGGATGACGCTTGGCTACGCGCTCGTTGCGGCGCCCGCCGAGTACGGCCTGACCGGCATCAACACCTTTGTAATCAATAACACAGGGACTGTTTACCAGTACAACTATGGGGAAGAGACCGAGAGCGTCTTCGAGCAAATGACGGAATACGATCCGATCGTCCCGTGGAGTTCAAGCGAGTGAGCTGTTTTATTGCTTCTGCGTGTTCTCGCAGAAATCCCGGTTGGGCATTCCAAAGCCCGCGGTGCGCAGCGCCTCGCGCAGGTCCGGTTCCGCCAGCGCATGGTCGTCGTAGGTGACTTCGGCTTCCTGGTCGTCCAGGTTGGTGATGACCTTCACCACGCCCTTCAGGTTCATAAGCGTCGTCACCACGCGGGCCGCGCAGCCGTTGCAGTTCATATCGTCCACGCGCATCTTTCGAGTGATCAAACGGTTCCTCCTTTCCACATCCATCAGGCCTGAGCATCGTAGCCGTTCGCGCGGCGCAGGTCAACGGTCGCGCCTGAAACAGCGGCGCTGCGCGTGCGTGTTCTTTACGCAAAGCAAACGAACCTGAAGCGTCTATCGTCCTAAGAGCCTCGCCGCCAAGCCGTCTTGCCTAATGGGTGTCTGCCGCTAAAACGCGCACATGTCCAAGCCCAGCGTCAAGGCAGCGCGTTCGCAACCGTCCGCGGCCGGCCGGAAGTCCGCGAAGGCGCCGTCCGCGGCCCTGCTGGCGCAAGGCCGCGCGGTGGACGAGGCGCTCGCGCAGGCCTACCCCGACGCGCACTGCTGGCTGCAGCACGAAGGCCCCCTGCAGTTGCTCGTGGCGACGATCCTTTCGGCACAGTGCACGGACGCCCGGGTGAACATGGTGACGCCGGAACTTTTCAAAAAGTACTCGGATGCCCGGGCCTTTGCCGCCGCGAATCCGCGCGAGCTCGAAAAAATGATCCAGTCCACGGGCTTCTACCGCAACAAGGCCAAGTCGATTCAATCGGCCAGCCGGGATATCGTCGAAAAGTATGGTGGCCAGGTTCCAGACAATCTGGATGCACTTACGCAATTGCGCGGTGTCGGGCGCAAGACGGCCAACGTCGTACTAGGGAATGCGTTTGGCATTCCAGGCATGGTAGTCGATACGCACGTCGGGAGACTTTCGGTACGTTTAGGGTTAACGAAGCATAAAGACCCGGTGAAAGTCGAGCATGCCCTCATGCCTTTGATTTCTAGGGAACATTGGGTGGCGTTCGGACATAGGATGATCGCGCACGGGCGGAAGTACTGCAAGGCACCGACGCCCCGGTGCACTGGGTGTCCGCTTGAAACCATCTGTCCATTTCCTGACAAGCGCTTCGATCAGGCAGCGCGCGCAAAATAGACCGGAAAATCGAAAACTGGTTGAGAGAAGGGGTCTAGGATGTTAAGTACCTCTCTTGAATCTTATATTTCGGCTGTGCCTGGAAGAACGGAAGCACGTGCCAAGTTTCATTCCAACCCGCTGAATCCTTTGGCTGAAGAATCGGCCAGGAGCCGCAACCATGTTTTCACGTGAAGGGCTCGTCCGCCTTGGGTTATGCCTCGCGTTGCTCGCAGGCACGGGCGTGCTCAGCCTGCGCACCAGTGCCAGCGACGACAGCAAGGGAGAACTGAGCTCGGTCAGCTTCGAGAAGCAGAAGCTGAACGGAACCACCAAGGGCGACGAGAACCTGCCGCCGTACGAGTTCGGCATCTGCAACGGGCTCTACGCCACGGTCACGGCGCTCTCGAGCCTCGAAGATCCCAAGGCCCTCAACGATACCAAGCTCAAGCTTTCCAAGATAGCGGGCTTCAAGAAGGACCTGGAAGTGCGGGTGATGTGGCAGCGCGAACCCGCCCCGCTCGCGGTGGTGCTTTTGGGCCTGGGCACGCGCAGCCGTTCGATCATGGCGCGCACGTTCGAGTCCTACCTCTACGAAGCCGGCTACCACGTGCTGACGTTCGATTCGCCTTTTCTACCCGCGTTCAGCGACCGCTCGCGGCATGGCGTCGCGGGCAACATCGTCGCCGAGGCCACGCTTGTGGCGAACATCATTGACGCGACGATGAAGAGCAAGCAGGCCAACGGCATGATTACGCGCGTGGGCATCGTCGGGGCCAGCTACGGCGGCATCCTGGCGCTGAACATCGCCAAGCTCGCGAAGGAAGGCAAGGTGCCCATCACGCCTGCCGCCGTCCTCGCGGTCTCTCCGCCCGCCAGCATGCACACCGCGGCCTCGCGCCTGGACCAGTGGTGGGCCGAGGACCGCTGGAACTACAAGCTCGCGGACCTTTACACGGACCTCGCCGAACACAAGCCCGTCGCCCAGGGCCAGCCGATCCCGTTCCCGGACGAAGAGATGCGCGCGGGCATCTCCGCGGCCTTCCGCCTGGACTTGAAGGAAGTCGTGAACTTCAACGACTCGTTCTACAAGATGGGCATGCTGCCCAAGGAAGCGGCGAACGATGAAGAGTACCGCCGCGACTGGGCGGAGACCTGGACCTTCACCAAGTTCATCGAAAAGATGACGTATCCCTACTGGAACAAGAACGATAACGTCAGCAGCATCGACGAGATCTGGGATGCCGGCGACCTGCGCAAGCTGTTGCCGCAGTGCCCGGATACCGTCCACGTCGTGCTCGCCGCCGACGATCCGCTGAACGATCCCGCCGAACTCGAGCAACTCCGCTCCGCGATTCCCGCTTCCACTCTGAAAATTCTGCCCAACGGCGGACACATGGGTTACTTGGGCACCAAGTGGGCCAAGGCGCGCATCCAGAAGCTGTTTGAATGACGCCCGCGGCCTTCATCCAATGCCGCCACGCCCTGCAAGCGGCCTCGTTTACGGCACTCCTCTTTCTTTTCTCTGTTTCTTATTCACACTTGCATGCAGCCGAGATTACTGCGCCGGCGAGTATCCCTGCCCCCAAACCTGCGATGGGTGCGCTCGAAGGCTTCGATTACCCGGTGGCGGACGGGCTCTACGCGACTATCACGTCGATGGAGTCCTTCGAGAAGCCGAAGCTGACCGGCGAGAAGACCTTCAAGTTGAAAGGCGTGCCGGGCTTCAAGCAGGATCTGCCCGTGCGCGCGCTGCTTCAAGATAAGCCCGCGCCACTGGCCGTTATCCTGCTGGGCCTGGGGACGCGCAGCAAGGACCCGCTCGCGCGGCTCTGGCAGCAGCAGGCCTTCGACGCCGGCTGCCACGTGCTCGCCTTCGATTCCGTATTTCGCCGCTCGTTCAACGAACGCTCCCAGCATGGCGTGCCGGGGAATCTGGAAGCCGAGGCGCGCGCCGCGGCGGAGGTCATCGACGCCTTTACCAGACACCCCGAGGTCCAAGGCAAGGTCACGCGCGTCGGGCTGCTCGGCGCGAGCTACGGTGGCATGCTCGCGCTGAACATCGCCAAGTTCTCCCGCGACGGCCGCATCCCGGTCAAGATCGAGCGCGTAAAGGTCTTCTCGCCCCCCGTGTCCATGCGCACCGCCACCGGTCTGCTGGACCGCTACTTCGACGAAGACCGCTCGCGCTTCGCGCTGCTGGAACTGGGAAAACTGAAAGGCCACAAGCCCGTCCCGGCCGGACAGCCCGCGCCGTTCGACCCCGCCCTGATGCGCGCCGGTATTGCGTACGTCTTCCGCGAGGACCTGGAAGAAGCGATCGCCTGCGCGAGCGAGGTCTATGAACGCAAGCTGGAACCGCTCGGCGCGGAAGTGGGCGACCGTGGTAAATGGACCGATCCGCTCGGCGGCCGCGTATTCTCGCGCTACTACGAAGAGATCGTCTTCCCCTACTGGCGCGAGAAGGGCCACCTGAAGTCCCTCGACGAGCTCAATGCCAAGGGCGACCTCCGCGCGCTGCTGCCTTCCCTGCCCGAGGGCGTTCAGATCGTCCTGGCCGCCGACGATCCGCTCAACGATCCCAAGGAACTGAACAGCCTCAAGCAGGATGCGCGAGCCGGACCCGTCATCTTGCTGCCTCGCGGCGGGCACCTCGGATATGTAGGCTCGGCATGGGCCAAATCGCAAGTGCAGAGCCTATTTAAATAGGCCGGCACGTGTTGCGATCGTTTGGGGTTGGCTACGCTCAGAGGATGACGGCCGCGAACCTGTGAAGGAAGCGCGAGCGCGGCGGGTCCTACTTCACTTCTTCCAGTTCCTGCTTCTCGCGCAAGCCCTTCAGGCGTTCGCGCTCCTTTAACTGCTTCTTGCGCATGCGGATCGACGTCGGCGTGGTCTCGACAATCTCGTCTTCCTCGATGTACTCCAGCGCTTCTTCGAGAGAGAAATTGATCTTGGCCTTGAGCTTGACCGTCGCGTCCTTGCTGGCGGCGCGGATATTCGTGAGGTGCTTCTCTTTGCAGACGTTGACGGCGATGTCCTTGTCCTTACCCAGGTCGCCGACCATCTGGCCCTCGTAGACCTCGTCGCCGGGCTCGACGAAGAACTCGCCCCGGTCCTGCAGGTTCAGCAGCGCGTACGCGGTCACCCGGCCGGACTCGCTGGCCACCTGCACGGCATTGGTGCGGCCGGGCAACTCGCCGGCCCACTCGCGGAACTCCAGGAACGAGTGGTGCAATACGGCCTCGCCCTTGGTGGCCGTCAGCAGCCGGTTGCGCAGTCCGATCAGCCCGCGGCTCGGTCCGGAAAACTCGAGGTGGCAGTGCCCCGCGTGCTGCGTCATGTGTTCCATCACGCAGCGGCGGTTGCCGAGCAGCTCGATCACCTTGCCCATGACGTCTTCGGGCACGTCCACGATCACGGACTCGAACGGTTCGAGCAGCTTGCCGTCGACCTCCTTGGTGATGACGTGCGGCTTCCCGATCTGGACCTCAAAGCCCTCGCGCCGCATCGTCTCGATCAGCACGCCCAGATGCAGCAGCCCGCGGCCGTAGACCACGAACTTGTCCGGCTCCGGCGTATCCTCGATGCGCATCGCCACGTTCTTCAGGCGTTCCTTGTCGAGCCGGTCCTTGAGCTGGCGGCTGGTGACGAACTTGCCTTCGCGCCCGCAGAACGGGCTGTTGTTGGACATGAACATCATCGAGAGCGTCGGTTCGTCGATGGGCACCGGGGGCAGCGCCTCGGCGTCGTCGCCTTCCACCAGCGTGTCGCCGATGAAGATGTCCTCGAAACCCGAAAGCGCCACGATCTCGCCCGTGCCGGCTTCCGCGACTTCGCGCCGCTGCAGGCCCTCGAAGACTTCCAGCTTGATCACCTTCTCGTTGCGGCGCTTGCCGTCCTGCGCGATGCACGTGTACGTCAGGCTCTGCTTGATCGCGCCCTGATAGATGCGCCCGATCGCGATCCGGCCCACGAAGTCGTTGTAGTCCAGGTTGCTGATCTGAATCTTCAGCGGGGCCTTCGCGTCGCCCGAAGGCGGCGGCACGTGCGCGAGAATCGTCTCGAAGAGCGGCACCAGATCCTTGCTCTCGTCTTCGAGTTCCTTCTTCGCGAATCCCAGCCGCCCCGCGGCAAACAGGTGCGGAAAGGCGAGCTGGTCGTTGTTCGCGCCCAGTTCTACGAACAGGTCGAAGACCTGGTTGAGGACCTCGTGCGGCCGCGCGTCCTGGCGGTCGATCTTGTTCACCACCACGATCGGCCGCAGGCCGTGCAGGAACGCCTTGCGCAGGACGAACTTCGTCTGCGGGAGCACGCCCTCGGCCGCGTCGACCAGCAACAACGCGCCGTCGGCCATCTTCAGCACGCGTTCCACTTCGCCGCCGAAATCGCTGTGCCCGGGCGTATCGATGATGTTGATCTTGGTGCCGAGGTAGTTCACCGCGCAGTTCTTGGCGAGAATGGTGATGCCGCGCTCGCGCTCGAGGTCGTTCGAGTCCATCACGCAGTCGGTAACTTCCTGGTTGGCGCGGAACGTCCCCGCCTGGCGCAGAAGGTGGTCCACCAGCGTCGTCTTGCCGTGGTCGACGTGCGCGATGATCGCGATGTTGCGCAGCTTGGTCAGATCGTGAGCCATGGTGTTTGTGTGCGGTTGAACGAGAGGACTGCGGCCTGTCGTGGCGGTGCGGCCCGGCGGCCGGGATGCATCACGAATTCAGGAGTGCCTGCCCAGCGTTCTGCGCTTCTCCAGTCTTAACTTCCAGTCTCTACTTCACATAAAAGAAGGCCTTCCGCCCGGAAGGCCCAACGACCTTCATATCACAAACCGGCACGTTTGCAAGAGGGCCACGCACGTGTGCGATTCGCATACGCACCTCGTGGGGTTAATTAGCGATTCAGGTTCACAGCATCAATCGCATTTGCGTCAGAAAGTGAGGACCATGAGGCTAGGCGGGCTTTCCTATGAAGATCGCAGTCTCGAGTCTGGTCTGTCTAATCCAGCTCACCTCCGCCGTAGGCATCTCCGAGGAAGACGCAAATTCTAAGGCGTCGATACCAGCAGCCGCATCGAAGGAGAATAATTCGTCCGAGGCCGTCAACGATAAAGAAAGACTCGAGCGCAAGGCCTCTACTGTTTTCGAAGACTGTCCATGCCAAGAAGCACTTTCCTTTTTGGCGAGCAAAGCCAGCATATCCATTAACCTCGATCCAAGCCTGTTGGACAACAAGACGCCTGCCATCAACTTAAATGCGAACGCCCTCTCGGTGCAAGAGGCCATCAAGCGGGTCCTCGATCAAACCAAAACCGGAGCCAAACTGTGGTACGTGGATGGCGCTTATTGGGTCTCAAAGGACGATCCCGGCGATGTGATGGCGAAACCCAAGCCCATCCCGGCGATAGCCGAAGATTGGAAAGAAGCCGTGACGAAAGCCCTCTTGCAATTGGGTGACGAAGCATTCGAAAAACGTGAGTCCGCTCAGCAAGCCTTGATGGAAATAGGACCGGGCGCCATTCCTCAGGTGAAGATAGCCGCCTGCGCCAGCGGCGACGATATCGAGCGGCAGAGCCGCGCCAGAAAGATCCTGCGAGACCTGCGTGAGCTGCTAAATTGCGGAGAATTGACGTTGGACAGTCAGAAAGCCCTGAAACGCAAAGTCTCCTTCTGTTTCGTTGATACGCCGATGGAAGAAGCGGTCCAATTCATGAACTCGCTGGCGGGTAACAGCCTCAACATCATCGTCGAGGAGGAGCTCAAAGAGATTCCACTTGGCGCTATGCGCTTTGAAGGCGAAAGTGGAATAGAACTTGGGTTGGCTTTACGTTGGTTTGCCCGAACCTCCGGAACTCGCCTGGTCTATAGCGCCGACACTATCAAATTCGTCAAGAGGTCGGATTGAGCCCTAAATTCTCCACTTTGCACCTTGTGAGTTCCAAGTCTGATATTTCCCTGCGGCTTGCCACTATGTATTATAGCAGTGCTGAAGACGCCAGACCGTCATACGTCATTGAAGCGGAACTCGGTGGAGGATGCCGCCATGCGCTCTTGGATGCTTGTATCTTGCTTCGTGCTCTGCGCCGGTTCCACGTCGGCGCTTGAAGGCAAACTGCCCCAGGCCACGGCCGATAAAATCAGCGGCTACAGTTGGAACCTCACCTATACGAACGCCAACTGCGACGCCATCGTCAAGGCGATCAACAGTTGGAACATGTTGAAGGTGACCATCGACGCCGAACTCCTCAACGTCGTGGTGCCTTCGATCAAACTTGAGAACCGCAACGTCATCGTGGCCTGCGACGAGTTCGCGAAGATCATCGGCGCGAAAGCCTTCGCCCAAGGCGACGGCATCCACATCTCGCGCAAGGGCGCGCCTGCGGGCGGCCAGCCGGCCGGCGGTGGCGTAGCGGGACCGGGGCCTGGACCTGCGGCGGGACCCGGGCCGGGGCCTGCGCCCATGGTGGCGGGCGGCGGGATCAACTGGACCGGCAAGAACCAGTACGCCTGCAAAGTGGACCGCAAGCCGGTCGTGCTCTTCTATTACGACAAGGCCGCGAAGCCGACCGACACGATTCTGAACTTCTTCAACAACTCGCTCTTCATGGATCCCAACGTCGAGAAGCTCCTCGCCGACTTCACCTGCGTGAAGCTCGATACCTCCAATACCATCTGGCCCAAGGACATGTCCGACCGCGGCAAGGGCAGCGCGGCCGTCTTTCTCCTGACCTGCGAAGGCACGCCGCTCGCGGCCTACGACAAGAACTCCGGCGTCCCGACGGTCAAGGCCTTCCTCGACGCCGCCCAGCGCGCCGCGGCCGAGAACGCGAAGATCGCCGAGAAGCTCGCCAAGGACGACAAGGCCAAGCAGGACCAGGAAGAGAAGGACACCAAGAAGTCCGGTACTGGCATCCCCGGCCTGGACAAGAAGACCGAGGAGAAGTCCGCCGACCCGGCCAAGTCGAAAACCTCCGCCAAAGTCGAAGACGAGAAGTAAGTACCTTCCGCTCTTTAGTGTGGATGTAGCGCGCGGCACTACGCCGCGCGTTTTTGTTTCAGCTCGCCTCGGTGATCGCCGTCAGCTTGCCGCCTTCCCCTTCCCTCAGCCGTACGGCAAAGGCGTTCGGGTCGTGGTCGAGCAGCACCAGTGTGCCGTTGCGCACGCACTCCTGGAAGAGCCGGCGTTTGTTCTCCAACGTCTCCAGCGGGTACATGTCGTAGGCCATCACCCAGGGCAGATGCCGGTGCGCGGTCGTCGGCATCATCTCGCAGATAAACAGCGCGGTCTTGCCGCCGGACTCGATGCGCACACAGCAGTGCCCGAACGTGTGCCCGCCCGTGCGAAAAACGGTGACACCGGGCACCGGAACGACCTGGTCGGTGAATACTTCAAAGCCGCGGATCGCATCCAGCGGCGCGATATTATGCGCGAGGTACGTCCCGCGCTGAATCTCGTTCTGGTGGCGCGCAATCTCGAGCTCGCGGGCCTCCACCAGATGCCGCGCGTTGGTGAAGACCGGCACGGCCTCGCCTTGCTCGTTCAGGCGCGTATTCCAGCCCGCATGGTCGAGATGCAGATGCGTGTGGATCAGGATGGTGATGTCTTCGGGCTTGAGGCCGTGTTGGGCGAGGTCGCCGATGAGCGTGTGGTCTTCGCGAATGGCGTAGATCTCGCGCTGCTTTTCGTTCCACTTCCGTCCAATGCCGCAGTCGATCAGGATGTTGTGCTTGCCCGTGCGGATCAACGGGCAGTTGCAGCGCAGCAGGATGCGGTTCTTCTCGTCGCAGGCCGTCTCGCGCGTCCACAGCGGCTTGGGAACGATGCCGAACATCGCGCCGCCGTCGAGCTTGAACGTGCCGTCGTGGAGGAAGTGCAGCTCAAAGTCGCCGAATGTCATGGTCAATCGTCCGCGGGTTCGTCGTCCGTGGCCTGGGCGCCCGCGGCCGCGGGAGCGGCCAACCCCATCAGCGCCAGGATCTCCTGCTTCGTGTTCTTGTCGGCGCGCCGCTGCGCCTTGCGCCAGCAGGCCTCGGCCAGATCCGCCTTGCCCAGCGCCGCGTAGGTCTTCCCCAGCTTAAAGAGTACGTCCGGAAGCGGCCAGCGCTTGTGCGCCGCCCGTTTATAAAACTCGAGCGCCTGCGCGGGTTCGTCTTTCGCCAGCGCATCCGCGTAACGAACCAGCAGTTCGGGGACCTGGTTCCCCGCCTCGAGGGCCCGGCGCGTCAGGTCTTTGGCGGCCTCGGCGCTGCCCGCCGCGTTGCAGAGGGCGATCGCCTCGCGCGCCAGCCGCCCGTTCTTTGGAAAGCGGCGCAGTTCCTCCGCCAGCAGGTCCAAGGCATCCTTAACGTCCCCGCGGTCCAGCTTCTCGAAGGCCTCGCGGTAGGCGGAAGGCTCGGCGGCCTTCACCGCCTCCTTCTGGTGCGAAGGCGGATAGACCAGCAAAAGCCGCGAGCCCTCGTCGCGCTCGTTGAGCTGCTCCTCCGACCAGACCCACGCGTTCTCCGAGCCCAGCGCAATCAGGTACGGATGGCTGAAGGGCAGCACGATCTGCGCATACGGGCTGTCGGCCGCATCCGTTCCTGGTTTCCAGTTCCCGAACGGCTCCGGCCTGATCGCCCACTCGGCGCCCGCGCAGCGCCGCAGGGTCTCGCCATAGTATGCGCCCAGGCCGATTAAAAAGGACAGGTCGTCTTCGCCCGAATCCAGGCGGTCGATCAGGCGGTGCAGGTGCCGCAACGAACCCGCGCTGAAGTCCAGCTTCAGCCCCGTCTGGCTCTGGATCGCTCCGGCAAAAGCGTCCCCGATCTGCCGCATCGACTCCGGCGACGGCTTGAACTTCTTGAGGTCCTTCCCGCCGGCGGCTTCCTTCACGGCGCGCTCCACCGCTTCCCGCAGGTTCTTGGCGCCGTGGGCGGCGGGTTCGGGAAGCCCCTGCGCGGCTTGCACGAGGTCCTGCGCCGCCATGCGGAAGACGCCTTGCTGGCTAGCCGGGAGGTCCCAGTGCTTGGCCTCGAGGTACACGTCTCCTCCCAGGCACCAGACTTTTGAGATATGCCCGCTGCGCGTGAGGTTGTTCGGCTTGCCGCCCTTGGGATCGAAGACGCACACGTCCTTCTGCTCCGCGCTCCATTCCTGCTCGTCCGTGGCGGCGCTCTGCACCGCGTAGATCCCCGCGCCGTCCGGCGCCCAGGCGAGCGCGTCGATGAAGGCCCGCCCTTCGCCGAGCCTGCGCAGCCCCGTGCCATCCGGCGCGCACACAAACAGTTGGCTCCCGCCTTTCGTGCGCGGCAGGTCACGGTTGCAGGCCAGGGCCAGCGTCTTGCCGTCGGGCGCGAGCGCCGGATGTCCGATCCGCGCGAGCGGGTATTCGAGTACTGTCGTGCGGGTGTGCTTGTCCAGGTCCAGCAGGGCGAGGCGCTGCACCGTGAACCGGTTGTTCATGCGGTCCTGGAACACGTTCTCCACCACATAGAGCTGGTCAGCGCCCGGCCCCCAGCCAACGTCTTCGGCCTTGGCCGGAACTTTCTTGAGCACCAAGGGCTCCAGCGTCGCCACCACCGCGTCCTGCGCGGCGGCATACGCAATGCGCTGGCCGTCCTGCGACCAGCAGACGTTTCCTTTGGGAATCGGATCAAGCGCGAGTCTCGAGCGCTTGCCGGATGCGGGGGCTACCAGGTAGACGCCGTATTTGTTGCTGACAAGCGCCTTGGCACCGTCGCCGCTCATGCCCAGCACCTGTTCGCCGGCGCTTTCGGGCAGCACGCGCGCCGCCTTCGCCAGCACCGTCTCCAGCGCGGGATTCGCGGCCTGCGGTTCATCCTCTTCGTAAATCGGATACGCAAGGTCCAGGCCCGGCTTCGTGGCGTCGCGCAGGCGCAGCCCGGCGAGGAGCTTCTCCCAATCTCCCAGCGTGGTCTCCTGCAAGGTGCGCAGCGACTCCAGCCACACTTGCATGGTCACGTTCCCCGCGCTGAGCGTCGCAAGCCGCACCAGGCGGGTATACGGCCCGCTCACCGCTTCGATCTCGTAGCCCGGCACGCGGCCCTCTGCGCCCTGGTACTCGGCCTGCCGCACCGTCGCGTTCTGATAGAAGGAGGCGATGTAGCCCTTCAGCGCTTCCAGATCCGCGCGCGGATCCCCCAACGATTTGCGCAAGCGGATATCCACCCACGCGCCTTCCAGCATAAACTTGTAGCTTGCGGTCTCGATGAACTCGTACGCCTGCTGTTTGTCGAACGTCGTCTCCATCCAGCGCGGCCGGTTCAGCGTGTAGGTCAACAGTCCGCCCGCGAGCGCCGTCGGCGCCGGCTTGCCTTCGAACTTGTCCAGCCACTCGCGCCGGTCTCTCAGGAACTGGAGCGACGCCCGCACCTCCAAGTATTCGGGCTCCACCGGCACAATGCCCATCTGCTGCACGCCGACCAAGCGATAGGCCATGCCCTGATGCGTGAAGACCGTCACGTAAATGAGCGCCTTCACGCCATCCTTTTCGAATTGGTACTGCGCCTCGTACCCTCGGGCCGGCCCCACCTCGACCAACTCTTTCTTCACGTTCTTGAACTTCTCCGCCGTCGGCCGTACCTCGTTCTCGTAGGCATCCAACTGGGCTTCCGGCGTGGCGTTCGACTCGCCGGAAAACAGGATGATCACGTTTCCGCCGCGCTCGAGCGAGAGCGCCACGCCCTTGCGCGCCGCGGGGTTCCTCTTCCAGAGACTCGAATGCGTGACCTTGAGGTTGGCGGCGCCCGCGTTCACGACCGTCCGCTCGGCTGCCGCGGCCCAGCTCGAAAACAGCGCCAGCAACGCGATCATACCTGCTCGCATACGAATACCCTCCGTCCAATGTTTCCTTCAGATACCGAACAGTTGCCGCGCGTTCGCGGTCGTGATCCGCGCGATCTCGTCCGCGCTCACGCCGCGAACTTCCGCCAGCCGCCGCGCCGTCTCCGCGACGTACGCGGGCTCGTTGCGCTGTCCGCGCCACGGCTGCGGCGGCAGATACGGCGCGTCGGTCTCGAGCAGCAGCCGTTCACTGGGGGCCGCTTTCGCCGCGTCGCGGACATCCTGCGCTTTCACATAGGTCAGGATTCCGCCAAAGCCGAGATACAGCCCAAGTCCCACGGCCTCCTGCATGCACGCGACGCTGGCGCTGAAGCAGTGCCAGACGCCGCGCAGCGGTCTCCCCAGCCGCTTCTGCTGCGCCGCGAGCACGTCCAGCATCTCGCGCTCGGCTTTGCGGCAATGCAGGATGAACGGCAGCTCCAGCTCCGCGGCCAGATCGAGCTGCGCCTGGAAGGCCCTGCGCTGGATCTCCGGCGCACAGTGCTCGCGGAAGAAATCGAGACCCGTCTCGCCCACCGCGACGGCCTTGCCCGGGTGTTTCTCGAAGAGTTTGCGCAACTCGCCCAGCGCCGGTTCGGAAAAGTTCTCCGCGTAGTTTGGATGGAAGCCAAGCGCCACGCGCATCTGCGGGCGGCCCTCGGAGAGATCCAGATAGCGGTGCCAGCACGAAGGATCGGTCGCGACGGTGACCATGACGCTCACGCCCGCCGCTTTCGCGCGCGCCAGCACCGCGTCACGGTCGTGGTCGAAGTCCGGGTAACTGACGTGACAGTGGGTGTCGATCAGGTCCATGCGTAAAACGTAAAACGTAAAACGTAATTAAAAAGCAAAAGTCCAAGTCCCGCAATTCTGCGTCAAGATATTGCCGTTCTTACGTTTTACGTTTTACGTTTTACGTTTTACTCGTACTCCAAAACACCCTATTCCGCCTTCCCTCTCGCCTTCATAAACGCCTCGATCTTCGCCAGCCTCGGAATCCCCGTCGTCGCGCCGACGGCCTGGACGCAGTGCGCGGAGGTCGCGCAGCCCAGCCGCGCGGCCTCGAAGGGCGAGCGGCCCTTGAGCATCCCCGCGAGGAACCCGGCCATGAAGTTGTCGCCCGCGCCGAGCGTATCCACTGCGTTCACTTTGTACGCAGGAATCTCCTCGTAACCGTCGTCGCACATGACCGCGCAGCCATCCGCGCCCAGCTTTACGCCCGCGATATTCACGCCCCGCTCGCGGAACCAGCGGCAGATCTCCTTCGGTTCCTGGTCGCCCGCGATGCGCTTCGCTTCTTCCTCGCTCGGAAAGAAGACGTCGAAGTGTTCCCAGCAGCCCTCGAACACCGGCGCCCAGTCGGCCAGGCGGTTGTTGTTCGCCGTATCGCCCGCGGTCTTCGCCCCGGCCTTATGCGCGGCCTTCAGCACCGCCGCCAGGTCCTTCCCGAAGAGCCCCGGCAGCAGCGCGAGGCCCAGCGTCGCCACCCACTTCGTCCCTTTCAGCAACTTGGCCGGAACGTCCTTTGGCCCAAGCGTCGCGTTTGCGCCCAGCGTGTGCAGGATGCGCCGGTCGCCGCTCTTCGGCACCATGATGAACGAGTACGACGTCGACTCGCGCTTGTCCTTCGAGACGAGCAGCCCGCGGCAGTCCACGCCCGCCTTGGTGAAGACGCCGCGGACGAACTCGCCCATCCCGTCGTCGCCGACTTTCGCCGCGAGGCCGACCTTCAGGCCCATCTTGCCCAGGCTCAGCGCCGCGTTCGCCGCGCAGCCGCCGATGTGAAGTTCCACGCGGTCGAAAAGCGTCAGGCTGCCCTCACGTGGAATCTCGTCGACGCCCACGCCCACGGCATCGACCACCACATTGCCCACGCAGAGGATATCGGCCACGCTACAGCTCCCGCATGAAATTAAAGATCGTCTCATTAAGCCCCGGCAGGCCCTCGTGCCCGAAATCCGGATAGATGACCGTGCTCTTCTCGCCCTTGATTTTGTTGTACGCCGCGAACTGCGTGGACGGCGGGCAGATCGTGTCCATCAGGCCCACGGCCATCAGCACGTCGGCCTTGATGCGCTTCGCGAGATGCTGGTTGTCGATGTACCCGAGCTTCTCGAAGATCGCCTTCTCGCGCTCGTGCTTTGGATCGAAGAGCCGGAAGAACGTCGCGAGTTCCTCGTACGCGCCCTTGGCGAGGTCCATCTCCCAGACGCGCAGGTAATCGCACAGGAACGGAAAGACCGGCGCGGCGCGCTTGACGCGCGGCTCGAGCGCCGCGCACGCGAGCGTCAGGCCTCCGCCCTGCGAGCCACCCGTGGCGCCGACGCGCGCCGCATCCACTTCGGGGAAGTCCAGCACCACGCGCGCCATCAGGGCCGTATCGAGGTAGATGTTGCGGAAGAGCAGCTTCTTGGGATCGGGATCGTCCAGCCCGCGGATGATGTGCCCGCGCAGCGTGTTCCCGGCCACGCCGCCGGCGTCTTCCGACTTGCCGCCCTGCCCGCGGCAGTCCAGCGCCGCGACGCAGAAGCCCTGACCCACCCACGAGAGCTTGTCCCACCAGTCGCCGCTCGATCCGCTGTAGCCGTGGAACTGCAGGATCGCCGGGTGTTTCTTGCCCTTGGGCGCGCCGCGCGGGCGCAGGTACTTCGCGTGCACGCGCGCGCCGAACGTACTCGTGAAGTACAGGTCGAAGCACTCCGCATTCGGCGGCTGGAAGGCCGCCTTCTGCAACTCCACCTCCGGGTCGAGCTTCTTGATCTCCTTCAGGCCCTCGTCCCAATATTCCTCAAAATCCTTCGGCTTGGGATTGCGGCCCTCGTACTTGAGCAGTTCCGGCAGCGGTTTGTCGACGAGCGGCATGAGGTCGTCTCCTGGTCGGTTTGGGTTGTAGAAGCCCAAACATTATGAAGCACGGTTCGGCGCTGTCCAGCGCGAGGCTGCACGGATGGAATCGCTTGTCAGCCTGCAACCTGACAAGCATTTCAGCGCAGCCGCGAGTGGCCCGCGGCGAAAAAAGCGTATACTGCGCCCCTTATGAACGCCCCGCCCTCCACCTCAACCGTCGCGCGCATGCTCGCCCGGCACCGCCCGGCCGACGAACGCGAGGCCGGCAGCTTGCGCAAGATTCTCGACCTGCTGAGCACCGCCGCCGCGCCGTTCTCGCGCGACCACTTCGCCCCGGGGCACCTCACGGCCAGCGCGCTGATCTTCAACCCGGCGCGCTCGCGCGTGCTCCTGATCTTTCACGGCAAGCTGCACATGTGGCTGCAGCCCGGCGGGCACTTCGAACCCGGCGAGGACGATCCGAGCGTGGCCGCCGCGCGCGAGGTCCGCGAAGAGACGCTGCTCGAAGCCGCGTGGCCCGGCCCCGAACCGGTTCTGCTGGACGTGGACGTGCACCTGATCCCCGCGCGCAAGAGCGACCCCGCGCACGAGCACCACGATTTACGGATGCTACTTGTCGCCGAGGAAGGCGCGCAGCGCGTCGGCGACGGCGTGAAGGAAGTCCAATGGTTCACGCGCGACCAATGCGCCGCGATGAACCTCGACCCGGGCCTGCAGCGCGCGCTAAAAAAGGTATGGAGCGTGTAATTATTCGAAGCCAATTAAGGCCAGACGCATGGATAGAAACGCCATGAAGCCCACGCGTTAAGAAATCTTTCTGTTCTTGAAAACCTGTTCTTCTTGGCGCTTTGGCGTCTTGGCGGTTTAACCTAAAAGATGTTCTAGGTTACTTCTCCGACAGTGCCAGCATCGGCCGCAGCCCAATGATTGCGTTCTTGCGCGTGAGCGGTTCCGGCGTACGTGAGGCGCAGCGGCAGATCAGGTGCGTCTGCGCGGGGAACGCGCCGCCGCGCGAGATGTGCTTCTCGCCCTGCTCGGGACCTTGCGGATCGGTCTCGTCCTTGCCGTCGTAGTCGGCATAAAAGTCGCGGACGAGTTCGCGGACGTTGCCGAGCATATCGAACAGTCCAAACGCGTTGGCAGCCTTCTCGCCGCCCTTGTGAACGGTGCCGCCGCTGTTCTTGCTGTACCAGCCGGCCTTATCGAGGTCCGCCTCTTCGCCGCCTGTGTAATACGTCGTCTGTGTGCCCGCGCGGCAGGCGTACTCCCATTGCGCTTCGGTCGGCAGGCGCATGTCGCGTTTAAGGACTTCGCTGGCCTTCTTGCAGAAAGCCACGGCGTCGTCCCACACCAGGTCCACCACGGGAAACGTGGGATCCTTCTTAACGCTGGGATTCGTCCCCATTACTTTCTCGTACTGCGCCTGCGTCAGTTCGAATTTGGCCAGATAGAACGGCTTCGTGATCGTAACCTTGTGCGGCTTCTCCATAGGCCCGTCCCCATCGCGCTTGGGTTCGCCTGCCGGACTGCCCATGGTGAACGCGCCCGGCGGAATCAGGAGCATCTCGAGCTTCACGCCGTCGCCCAGGTCCAGCGTCTCGCTGGCCTTCAGCCCCGTGCGCTTGGCGTAGTCTTCAACCTTCTCCTTCCCGTCCCAAAGCGGATACGCCTCGGGCTTATTCTGAACCGAATTGGCCGCCGGCGCGGCTTCCTCGCCCGCATGAATCGCCCCAGCCAGCATCCCAAAACAGAGCATCGTTGCGAGTCTTCTCATATCCCATACACCTTTCGCATGAGGGCCACACGCCGGTATGCAATCGCGCGAGAGGCGGTCAAGGGTGCAGAAAAGTCGCGGATCGTCTGAAAACAAAGCGGCGCGGAACAGAGTCCGCGCCGCCAATCGAAAATCGGAAATCCAAAATGGCGTTACTACTTGCCCTGCCCGCAGCCCGTGAGTTCCTTCTTAAACGTGTTGCCGTCCGCCTTGCCGTCCATCTTCACCATGCCGCCGAGCGGCACGTCCTTGCAGATCCAGACCTTGCCTTCGAACGGTACTTCCTTGCCGCCGCGGCCTTCGGTCGTGCCCTTCACCTTCACCCAGCGGCACTTGTACTCCTTGCCGCCCGCGGTCAGCGTCTCCTCGCCGGTCTCCGTCTCTTCCATCTTGGCCGAACCCTTGGCGCCGCCGGCCGGATTGTACTCCTGATCAAGCGGGATCTTGATCTCGCCGCCGGGCAGTTCGCGGCCCATCACCGTCATCTGCGACTTCAGTGTGATCGACTTCTCGTCCTTGGCCGTCACCGCCTGCTTGGTGGACATCTCCATGCTCCGGCCGTTGGCATCGACCGTCTGCTTGTACTCCACCCAGTCGCCCACCTTCGCGTTCGCGAGCGTCTGCTTCTCCGCCGCATGCGCCGTGACCGCCAGAAGAACGACCGCCGCCAGAACACTTTTTGCCGCGTAAGTCATGGTTCTCTCCAAAGGTGATATGAAATAACCCGCGCGGGAACCGTCCCGCGCAACCTCGACTAATCCTCGTCGCTGCGCAGCTTCGCCAGGATGCTGTAGTCCTCGAGCGTCGTCGTGTCGCCGATCTGTTCCTTACCGCTGGCGATGTCGCGCAGCAGGCGGCGCATGATCTTGCCGCTGCGCGTCTTCGGAAGCGAGCCTGTGAAGCGGATCTGCTTCGGCTTCGCCAGCGCGCCGATCTCCTTGGCCACGTGCGCGCGCAGCGCGTCCTTTACCGACTCGGCGGGATGCTGGCCGTCCTTCAGGGTCACGAAGGCCGCGATGGCCTGGCCGGTCAGTTCGTCCGCGACGCCGATCACCGCCGCCTCGGCCACCTGCGGATGGCTGACGAGCGCCGACTCCACTTCCGCGGTACCCAGGTTGTGGCCCGCGACGATGATCACGTCGTCCACGCGCCCGGTGATCCAGAAGTACCCGTCCTTGTCGCAGTGCGCGCCGTCGCCGGTGAAGTACGAGTTCTTCACCGTGCTCCAGTAGACCTTCTTGTAGCGCTCCGGATCGCCCCAGATGCCGCGCAGCATGCTCGGCCAGGGCTTGCGGACCACGAGCAGGCCCTTCTCACCCGGCGGCATCCTCTTGTTCGTATCTTTGTTCACCACTTCCGGCAGGATGCCGGGCAGCGGCAGCGTCGCGGAGCCCGGTTTCGCGGGGGTCGCGCCGGGCAGCGGGCTGATCATGATGCCGCCCGTCTCCGTCTGCCACCAGGTGTCCACGATGGGACAGCGCTTCTTGCCGATCACGTTGTAGTACCACATCCACGCCTCGGGATTGATCGGCTCGCCCACCGTGCCCAGCAGCCGCAGGCTGGAAAGATCGTGCCGCCCGGGCCACTGTTCGCCCCACTTGATGAACGCGCGGATCGCCGTCGGCGCTGTGTAGAGGATATTGACGCGGTACTTCTCGATGATGGCCCAGAAGCGGTCGGGCTCGGGATGATTCGGCGCGCCCTCGTACATCACGCACGTGGCGCCGCTGGCCATCGGGCCGTAGACGATGTAGCTGTGCCCCGTCACCCAGCCGATGTCGGCCGTGCACCAATAGATGTCCTCGTCCTTCAGGTCGAAGACGAGCTTGGAGGTGAGGTACGTGCCGACCATGTAGCCGCCGACGGTGTGATAGATGCCCTTCGGCTTCCCCGTCGATCCGCTGGTGTAAAGAATGAAGTGCCCGTGCTCGCTGTCGAGCGGCTCTGCGGGACAGGCCGCGTTCACGCCCGCGGCGAGTTCATGGTACCAGTGGTCGCGGCCGGGGTGCATGGTGACGGTGTTGCCCGTACGCTTCACCACGATCACGTTCTCGATCGTGGGGCACTTGGGCACGGCCTCGTCCACCGCGGCCTTCAGTTCCACCACCTTGCCGCGGCGCCACGAACCATCGGCGGTGATTACCGCCTTCGCCTGGCAGTCGTGGATGCGCTCCACGAGCGCATTAGCCGAGAACCCGCCGAAGACCACCGAGTGCACGATGCCAAGGCGCGCGCAGGCCAGGATCGCGATGGCCAGTTCGGGCACCATGCCCATGTACACGGCCACGCGGTCGCCTTTTTTAAGGCCCAGCTTCTTCAACGTGTTGGCGAATGTGCAGACCTCGCGGTGCAGATCGTTGTACGTGAGCACGCGCGAATCGCCGGGCTCGCCTTCCCAGACGATCGCAGCCTTGTTCTTGCGCCATGTGGTGAGGTGCCGGTCCACGCAGTTGTAGCAGAGGTTGGTCTTGCCGCCGACGAACCACTTCGCGAAGGGCTCCTTCCAGTCGCTCACCTTCTTCCACGGCTTGAACCAGTGGAGTTCCTTCGCGACCTTCGCCCAGAACGTATCGGGCGACTTGATCGACTCATTGTAGAGCTTCTGGTACTGCTTGAGCGACTTCACGTGCGCCTGCGCGCTGAACTCCTTCGACGGCTTGAAGACGCGGGTCTCTTTAAGGACCTGCTCGAACGATTCGGTGGCCTGGCCCATCGCGCGATTCCCCCCGGCGGATTTGGTTGGCGGATGATGGATGAAGCACGTTAAAGTATGCGGTCCATTTTGCAAAGCGTCAAGCCAAGCGGGAGACCACAATGAAATATTACGAAGGCCACGAGCACGCCTACCAGAAACTCGAAGCCGCAGGCCACGACTGCTGGGACAAGACGGCCTTCGACGCATTCTACATGCGGCCGTTCCTCGAGGCCGCTCTAAAGCGCCTCGGCCCACCTGGAGCTTCCGAGCGCTCCCTGGAGATCGGCTGCGGCACGGGGCCCATCACCTGCCTGCTGGCCGAACGCGGCTACGACGCCTTGGGCGTGGACATCTCTGCGACCGCCGTCCGCATGGCCGCAAAGAACGCCGCCGCGCGCAAGCTAAAAGCCGAGTTCAAAGTGCAGGACGTGCTCAAGATGGAAGGCGAAGCGCTCTTCGACCTGATCGTGGACGGCCACTGCCTGCATTGCATCGTCTTCAACGAAGAGCGCGCCAGCCTTTATGCCGCGCTCCTTCGGCTGCTCAAACCCGGCGGCGCATTAGTTATGGAAACCATGGCGCGCCATCCGGACGTCCGCTTCGATAAGGCCTTTCTGCTCGATGAAAAAGGCGTCCTCTGGCTCCATTTTCCCAAAGGCAACCCCGAAGACCTGAAACGCATCGGCGACAATCTGTACCACCCAAACCGGAGGATCCTCCGCGATGTTGAACTAAGCGCCGAACTGCGCCGTGCTGGATTTGCGATTGAGTTCGAGCACACGGAAAAGCAAGAGAAAGCAGAAGAGACGTGGCTTTATCAAGCCATCGCGCGCAAGACCTGAACACTCCGCCCTTCGCTCTACGCTCTACGCTCTACGAAAAAAGGCCGCCCAAAGGCGGCCTCTTTTCCAGATGCTGCGGAAGGCGGGGTTACTTCAGTTTGCGCACCAGCCCTCGGTAGATGCCCTGAACCTTGACCGTATCGCTGAAGATCGGCTGCATCGTCGCGTTGGAGGGCTGCAGGCGAATTCTGCCGTTCTCGCGGTAGTAGCGCTTGAGCGTCGCCTGGCCGTCGGGCAGCAGCGCCACGACGATCTCGCCGTCGTGCGCGTGGTCGCAGCCTTCGACGACGATCAGGTCGCCGTCCATGATGTGGTCTTCGATCATCGAGTCGCCCTTCACCTTCAGGACGAACGTATTGGTGGACGAACCGAAGACGTCGCCGATGGGCACTTCCTCGGACGACTCCACGGCCTCGATGGGCTTGCCCGCGGCGATCGTTCCGCGCAGCGGCAGCGTCTTGCGGTTGCCCTGCTCGCGCAAAAAGTTCGGCTCGATGATCTCCACCGAGCGCGCCTCGTGGCGGCGGCGGCGGATCGCGCCCTTGCGCTCGAGCGCTTCGAGGTGCTCGAAGACCGTGATCGTCGAGACGCCCAAGTCCTTGGCGAGCTCGGCGTAGGTCGGCGAGAACCCGTGCTGCTGCTGGTAGTCGTAAATGAGCCGCAAGATTTGAAGCTGTTTGGGCGTGTAGTTCATCGCTCTTTCCTCGCTCGCTGGCTTGTCTTCTTGAAACCCGAAATGCTTTTACCCTTCGCTTAGGGCTTATTATCGGCTCAATCTTAACCAACTGCATACCTAATTCGTAGGAATGCAGTCCAAGTATTCTCCTAAATGTCTTAACATAATCCTAAGTCGGCATGTTTGCCAGCCAAGTTTAGCGAAAATAGCCAGAATGAATACAGAACTTCAAATTCCTATTGCAAATGTCTGTGGCAAGTCATAACGTATGTAACGAAATGGTAACCAATTCATAAGTACCTAACTCTTTTCAAAAACGGACCTTAAATACTTGCGCACAACATAGGCATGCGTAACTCTAGGCCAGAGGCACTCAGGACTCGCTAGATGAAGCTGCGCGCGAAGATCCTCCTTTTGATCGCCTCGCTGATGGGGATCTTGTACGTGCTCGTGGCCGCGGCGCTCCTGCCCGAGATGGCCGGGCCGAGCGTGCGCAAGAGCCGCGAACGCGGCGAGGCCGCCGCGCAGATGCTCGCCACGATTCTCGAACTCATCCCGCGCGACCAGCGCCGCTTGGCGCTCGCGGAACGCCGGGAGATCTTCAACGTCCAGCCCGCGCCCGGCGAATGGAGCGTCTGCGACGGCGACGACCGCGTGGTCGGGTGGAGCCGCCCCGAGGCTCCGCCGGAGCGGCTCGACGAGAAGCAGCGCGACGGCATGAACATCGTCCGCCACATTGCCGACCCGGAAGGCCGCGAAGCGTGGACGCTCTATCTCGCCGCGCCGCCGCCGGACCTCGCGCTCGAACGCGAACTCTGGGCGCTCTTTATCAGCATGCTCGTCGGTACGGTCATGCTCGGCGTTGCCGTGTATATGCTTACACTGCGGTTGGTGATCAACCCCGTCGAGCGCCTCGCCGCGGCCAGCCGGCTCGTGGCCGGCGGGCACGGCATCCTGCCCAAGGTCCCCCACAGCGAACGCACCGACGAGATCGGCGCGCTCGTCCGCTCTTACAACGCCATGGTGGATGAAGTGAACGACCTGCGCGTCAACCTGGAGCGCCGTGTGCACGAGGCCGTTCAGAATCTGGAAGAGGCGCAGAAGAAGCTCATCGTCAGCGAACGCCTCTCCGTCTCGGGCCGTCTCGCCGCGGGCGTCGCCCACGAGATCAACAATCCCCTTGGCGGCATGCTGAACGCGGCGCGTTCGCTGCAGAAGAAGGCCGAGCCCGGCACGCGCGACGCGGAATACATCGAGATGATCGTGGAAGGTCTCGGCCGCGTTCAGAACATCGTCTCCTCGATGCTGCGTTTCGCCCGTCCCACCCAAGAACGCGGGCGCACGGACCTGGCCGAGGTCATCGACGGCGCGCTGCTCTTCAGCAAGCACCGCATCACAAGCATGAACGTGGAAGTCGTGAAGGAGTACCCCAAGCCGGGCGAAACGCACGCGGTGATCACGGGCAACCGCGCCGAGCTCGGGCAGGTCTTCCTGAATCTGATCGTCAACGCTCTCGACGCCATGGCCGCCCGCGAAAGCCCTCGCCTCCTGACCGTCTCGGCGGGCCTGCGCGATACCCGCGCCTTCGCGCGCGTGGCCGACACCGGCCTCGGCATGTCCGAAGAGACGCGCAAGAAGGCCGGCGAGTTCTTCTTCTCCACCAAAGCCGAGGGCCACGGCACCGGCCTGGGGCTCGCAATCGTTAACCATATTGTGAACGAGCACGGCGGGACGATGGAGATCGAGAGCGCCGAGGGCAAAGGCTCGGCGTTCACTGTCTGGCTGCCCGCGGGCGAAGAAGGGGCGAACGTACCCGCGTCCAAGCAGGACGCTCGGGCGGGCGCCTAGAGAAATCGAGGATCGAGACGCAATGGGACTGAAGATTCTGCTCGTGGACGACGAACGCACCATCCGCACGACCTTGGGCGACGACCTCTCCGACGCCGGCCACGCCGTCGTGCGCGCTGAGAACCGCAAGCAGGCCCTGGAAGCCCTCGAACACCAGAGCTTCGACATCCTCATCACCGACCTGCAACTCCCCGACGGCTCGGGGATCGACCTCCTGCCCATCGCGCGCAAGCACAACACCGACGTCTCGCTCCTGGTCATCACCGCGCACCAGACCGTCGAGACCGCCATCCACGCCACCAAGCAGGGCGCGGATTATCTCGTCAAGCCATTCCTCAACGAGGAAGTCCTCGCGCGCCTGCAGAAGATCGAGGAGGTCCGCAAGCTCAAGGCCGAGATCGAAGCGCTGAAAACCCAGGTCACCGGGCGCTTCAAGATCGACCGCATCGTCGGCAAGTCGAACCGCATGCAGGAACTCTACCGCATGATCGAGACCATCGGTCCCAGCGACGCGACGGTGCTGATCACCGGCGAGTCCGGCACCGGCAAGGAACTCGCCGCGCAGGCCATCCACCGCAACTCGCCGCGCTGCGACAAGCGCCTCATCAAGCTCTCCTGCGCCGCGCTTCCGGACTCGCTGCTCGAAGACGAACTCTTCGGCCACGAGAAAGGCGCTTTCACCGACGCCAAAGAGCGCAAGCTCGGCCGTTTCGAACTCGCCCACGGCGGCTCGATCTTTCTCGACGATATCGACGACATGAGCATCTCCACGCAAGTGAAGCTCCTGCGCGTGCTGCAGGAGCGCGAGTTCGAGCGCATCGGCGGCACCAAGACGATCAAGGTGGACGTGCGCGTGATCGTCGCCTCCAAGGTCGATCTCTCGATGATGGTCCGCCAGGCGCGGTTTCGCGACGACCTGTACTTCCGCCTCCACGTCGTCGAACTCAACATGCCGCCCCTGCGCGAACGCCTCGAAGACCTGCCGCTGCTCGTCGAACACTTCTGCCGCGTGCACAGCGGCGGCCGGCGCATGGATGTGGAAGAGGGCGCCCTGCGCGAGATGGGCCTGTACTCGTGGCCGGGCAACATCCGCGAACTCGAGAACGCCGTGATGCGCGCCATCGCCATGGCCGGCAAGTCCGACAAACTGGAGCGCCGCTACCTGCTCCAGACGCCCGCCGCCATGCGCCCGGATGCCGTGGTTCCCACCGCGGGCATGACCATGCTCTCGCAGGGCTACCAGGCGCCGGCCGCCGCGCCGGTGGCGGTGCCCTTGGCACAGCCGGCGCCCGCGAGCAATCCGAACGTCACCGGCCTCGATCCGTTCACCTTCCGGCCGCTGCGCGATGTGGTCCACGACGCCGAAAGGGCCTATATTCAACGCGTGCTCGATTACACCCGCGGCAACCGCACCAAAGCCGCGGAAGTGCTCGGCATCTCGCGCAAGAACCTCTGGGAAAAGATGAAGGAACTGGGCATCACCTAGCTCATACATTCAGCGTCAGGTCGGGAATGCTGCTGAACGCGATGCGCGCGGGCGCGCTGTCCCGCGCGCTATGCATCGCGGCCAGATAGAGCGCGTTCGCGCCGTGGCGCGCGTTTACGCCGTCCACCGCGCGCGCCAGCCGCTCGCGCTTCCGTTCCTCGAAAAACAGCGCCTCGGGCACGCCGCGGTCCGGGCTCAAGTTGTAGAGCGTGACGCCCACCATCAACGGCGCGCCCTTGAAACGCCGCGGCCAGAGGTCCGCGAACGCGCGCGCCATGTCGAGCGTGTTCCGGCATTGGCCCAGCCCCGCCTGCTCGTTCCAGACCCGCCCGTCCACGTAGCGCATCCAGACCGCCATGCCGCCCGCACGGCAGCCCAGATGCCGTGCGCGCGCCGCGGCCTTGCTCAAGAGCCGGACCAGCACCCCGCGCGCCTGCTCCGGCTCCCGTAGCTCCGGCGGCAGGACGTGCTGGTGCCCCACCGAGCGCCGTCTCGTGGGCGCTTCGTAGATCTCCTGCCCGCGCAGCACATGCCACCAGCGCCGGCCCACGATGCCGCGCCACAGCCGCTCCATCTCGCCTTCCGATCTCTTGCACAGCTCTTCCACGCTGTGAACGCCCTGCCCCCGCAGGCGCGCCTCCATGCGCGGGCCGATGCCCGGAAGGTCCGTCAGTTGGAGCGCGAACAGGCGTTGTGGCAGCTCGTGTTCTTGCAGCGCCACCAGCCCGTCCGGTTTCTGCATGTCCGACGCCACCTTGGCCAGAAAACGGTTCGGCGCCAGCCCGATCGAGCAGCGCAGGCATTCGCCCGCCTGGCGATAGATCGCCTGCTTCACCCGGCGGGCCAGCGCCTGGCCCGCTTCCAGGTTCTGCTCGCGCGCGCCCAAGCGGCAAAAAAGTTCGTCGATCGAGAGCACGCCCTGCACCGGCAGGCACGCCTCGACGGCGGCGCAAATCGTGTGATGCATCTCGACGTACCGCTCCGTCCGCGCGACCACCACGCGCAACTCGGGGCACAGCGCTTTGGCCTCGCGCACGCCCGTGCCCGTCTTGATGCCAAAACGCTTGGCCTCGTAGCTCGCGGCGATGCAACACGTGTAGTCCGTATCCACGGGGACCACGGCCACCGGCTTGCCGCGTAGGTGCGGCTGCAGTTGTTGTTCCACGGAGGCAAAGTACGAGTTGAGATCGAGAAAGAGCGTTGAAAGTGGCATAGCCTATCCCTCCCCGGTTCCTAATTTATACCAAATATAGGTTAATGATAGGTATTCAACAAGAATCTCACCGAAAGTGCGTTATTGCTTTGCGTTGCTGGTCATATCCGAACGAATCTATAGAATTGACTGTGTGAACCCGTGTCAGCAAACGATGGGAACATTCAAGACGTGAGCGCCGAGCCAACCACAGTGGAACCGCAAGCCGCCGCGAAAGCGCACGCGGACCGCGCCTTCCGTCCCGCGGACCTGGCCTCCTGCAACGCGCATTACCGCGCGTACTTCGACGCCCTCGCGCCCGAGCGCGAGAAGTGGCGGCGCCGCAACCTCGGCTATTACCTGGAGCTCGAGCGCCAGTACCGCTTCGTCGTCCCGCCCGGCGCGCGCGTGCTTGAAGTCGGCTGCGGCCTCGGCGAACTCCTGGCCGCGCTGGAACCCGCGCAAGGCGTCGGCGTGGACCTCAGCGAACAGATGATCCGCCGCGCAAAGGAAAAGTTTCCCGGCAAGAATCTGCGCTTCGTGGCCGGCTCCATCGAAGACTTCTGCAAAGACGCGCAAGGCGCGACCTTCGACTACATCGTCCTCTCCGACGTGCTCGGCTTCCTCTACGACATCGCGGCGGTCTTCGAGAGCCTCAAGGCCGTCAGCCACCCGCGCACGCGGCTGATCATGAACTTCCACAGCCGCGTCTGGCAGCCGTTCTTCAACCTCGCCGAAACGCTCCATTTAAAGACGCGCCACCCCGCGATCAGTTGGGTTACGCCCGACGACGTGGCAGGCCTGCTCGCCCTGCGGGGCTTCGAGGTCGTCCGGCGTTACCACCGCATCCTGATGCCCAAACGCTTCCCGCTCGTCAGCCGTTTCTGCAACCGCTTCCTCGCCTCGCTTTGGCCCTTCCGCTCGCTCTGCGTGAGCAACTTCATGGTCGCACGGTTCCCGGCGCCGGCCTTTAAAGAACCGCCCGTGGTCACGGTCGTCGTGCCGTGCCGCAACGAGGCCGGCAACATCGCGCAGATCGTCGAGCGCCTGCCGCACATGGGCGCGCGCACCGAACTGATCTTCGTCGAAGGCAACAGCACCGACGACACCTATGCGCGCTGCCTCGAGGCCCGCGACAAGCACCCCGAGATGGGCATCCAGGTCTACAAGCAGTCCGGCAAGGGCAAGGGCGACGCTGTGCGCCTCGGCTTCAGCAAGGCCTCCGGCGAAGTGCTCATGATCCTCGATGCCGACATCACCGTCGCACCCGAGGACCTGCCGCACTTCTACGAAGCCCTCGCCACGGGCCGCGTCGAGTTCGTCAACGGGTCGCGCCTGGTCTATCCGATGGAAGAGAAGGCCATGCGCTTCCTGAACCTCTGCGCGAACAAGTTCTTCGGCATGGCCTTCACGTTCCTCATCGAACAGCAAGTCAAAGACACGCTCTGCGGAACCAAGGTGCTCACGAAGGCCGACTACGAGAAGATCATCGCGGGCCGAAGGTACTTCGGCGACTTCGATCCCTTCGGCGACTTCGACCTGCTCTTCGGCGCCGCCAAACTGAACCTGAAGGTCCAGGACCTGCCCATCCGCTACCGCGACCGCACGTACGGCACGACGAACATCAGCCGCTTCCGCCATGGTTGGCTGCTGCTGCGGATGTGCTTCTACGCCTTCCGGAGGCTAAAGTGCCACTAGAGCGGACGACGCGGACGCTGCTCCGCGATCTTCCGTTCCACTGGGCGACGGCCGCATGAAACACTTCACCAATTACACCGAGGTCCTCGACTTCATGAAGGAGCGCTGGGCGCGCAAGCCCGCGCTCCGTGCGCTCTACCACCGCTGGTTCGGGCGCATCGTCGCGGAGCTCTCGCCGCAGCGGCCCGTGGTCGAGATCGGCTCGGGCTGCGGGAACTTCAAACGGTTCTTCCCCGCGACCGTCGCCACCGACGCCATCGTCTGCGGCAACTGGATCGAGAAGGTCGTGGATGCGCGCCAGATGCCCTTCGCGCCCGGTGAGGTCGGCAACTTCGTGCTCGTCGATTGCCTCCACCACCTCCCGCGCCCCCTGCGTTTCCTGCGCGCGGCCGAACGCGCCCTCAAACCCGGCGGGCGCATCGTCCTCTTCGAACCGGCCGCCACGCCTTGGGCACGGCTCGTCTGGAAACTCTTCCACTTCGAGCCCGTCGATCTCCGTCAGGACGTCTTCGCCGAAGACGACACGCCCGAGCCCGCCAACGAGGGCTTCATGTTCGCTAACATGGGCATCGCGGCCGTGCTCTTCGGTCGCGGCCTCCCGGAAACGCTCAAGCGCGTCCCGGGCTTGAAGCTCACGAAGCTCGAATACTCCGACTTCTTCATCTACCCGGCCACCGGCGGCTACAGCAGCGTCTGCCTGGTGCCCGGCCCGCTGCTCGGGCCGCTGCATTCCGTCGAACGCGTCCTCACGCGCCCGTTCGGTTCGTGGCTCACCGGCATGCGCATCCTAATCGTGCTCGAAAAGACCGGCGCGCCGGAGCCCGAAGCTGCGCGCCCGCCCGCCGCCAAAAGCTCCTCGGTCTCCGCGTCTTCGCCATGAACGACACCCAACAGGGCCCCGTCTCCGTCTGGCTCGAGCGCTGCCTCGCGCGCGCGTGGCCGGGCGTACTGCTCTTTATGATGCTGGGCGTCGTGCCCGCGCTCGGCGCGCTCGACGCCAAGCTCTTCCTCTCCTACGACGACAACTGGATCACGACGCAGAACCCCCTCGTCGTCCACGGCTGGGGCTACTTCTGGACGCAGCTCTTTCTGCCTTTCGGCAAGATTCCCACCGCGGGCCTCGAGACCGCGCATTGGTCGCCGCTCGCGCTGCTCTCCACGGCCCTCGATCACGCGCTCTTCGGCGGCAAAGGCGCGGGCGCGGACAGCTTCGCGCCATGGGCCATGCGCGGCATGTCCGGCATCTATCATGGGCTCTGCGCCTGGTTGGTCCTGAAATTCGGCCTGCGCCTGACCCGGCGCTTCGAACTCGCCCTCGGCGCGGCGCTGATCTTTCTCTTCCACCCCACCGACTGCGAGAGCGTCTGCTGGATCATCGAACGAAACAACGTCCTCCCCGCGCTCTTCGGACTCTGGGCGCTGTATGTCTACACCGGCGCCGATGCGGAGACCTGGACCTGGGAGTTCCCCGGCGAGCCCGCCCAAGCAGCGGCTCCGCAGGAACCCGGCTTCCTCGAACCTTCGTGGCCGCGCGTCGGCGCGACGTTTCTCCTCTTGTTATGCGCGCAGCTCTGCAAGGCCTCGGGCGTCAGTTGGTGGCCGGTGCTGGTCGCCTGCGATTTCCTGCTGCTGCGGCATGCCCCCTGGCCCCGCCGCGCCGCGCGCGGGGCCATTCTTTTTCTGCCCGTTCTTCTGACGCTCTACGTCACCGGAAAATCGCACAGTGATTACCTGATGCCGCCGATTTGGACCGGGGGATTGAATCCACTCTTCGCCACCGCCTACCTCTATGTCCGCTATCTCGGCCTGTGTCTCTTTCCGGTCAACTTGAGCGCTTTCTATCACGTGCCCGCGTCTGGTCCGGTATGGGGCGTGATCCTCGGCGGCTGGGCCGGCATCCTCGCGTTCTTCTACGCCGCGTGGAAGCTCGGCGTGCCCTGGCGCAGGCTCGTCTTTTATGCCGTCTGGTTCGCCGCGGGTCTCGCTCCGGTCCTCAACCCGGTCGCGACGACCTCCTGGCTGATCCAGGACCGCTATCTTTATGCCAGCCTGCCTGCCTTTGGTTTTCTGCTCGTGGAAGTGGCCTGGGCGCTCCTGGCCAAGTTCCGCGCCCGCTCCGACAATCTGCTCATACCCGTCGCGGCCCTGGCGGCAGTGCTGCTCGCGCTCGCGGTTTCCCGTTCGTGCGACTGGCAGGACGAGATCCAGCTCTTCGCCGACGCCGCTTACAAGCAGCCGCAGACCGCCTTCGGCCACGTCTACCTGGCTAGCCGTCTCTTCCACTCTTCACGCGAGGAACGCGACGACGTGCGCCGCCAGGAGATGCTCGACCTCGCGCTCAAGGCCCACGCCCGCGCCACGCAATGCGACGACTACGACCGCCTGCTTTGGGCGCTGCACTACCGCAACGAGTTCGCTTCGCTGCTGCTGACTTCCGGCCACCGCAGGGAAGCGCGGCGCCAGTTCGAGGAAGTCTGGAATGCCCCGCGCGAGGAACGCATCCTCGAACGCGGCGCCAAGCTCTACGCGCTCAAATTCCTCGCCACGGACGACTTCGCCCAGGGCCGTTCCGACGAGGCCCTGGCCCTGCTCGAAAAGGGCCTGCAACTCGCGCCCGACGATCCCGAGCTGCTCCACAACCGCCTGCGCGGGTGGCTCGACTCCGGCCAGAAGGAAAAAGCCCGCGCCGAAGCGCAGCGCCTGCTCAACCATCCGGTTCTCGGCCACGAAGCCCGCAAGCTGCTGGACGCGCTGCAAAGCGGTGCCGCGCCGGGCCAGGCGGGCGCGCCATGAGCTCCGCGCAGGAGACCGCGCCCTCGCCCATCGAGCGCCTCGGGCACCGCTTCGAAGAGAGCAAGGCGCTGCAGGGACTGCTCGCCGCGCTCAACCGGCTCCCCCTGCCGTTCGAGCGCATGCCCGTGGTCGTGAACTATCGTGCCATGTACGCGCACACCTTTGACCGCTTCGTCGCGCTCTGGCTCTGGAAACTCTTCGGCCTCGAGGCCGCCGAGTCGGCCCTACTCGCGGAGCTGTGCCGCCCGGGAATGCAGGCCCTGGACATTGGCTCCAATATCGGCCTGCACACGCTCCAGCTCGCGCACTTGGTGGGTGAAGACGGCCGCGTTTATGCCTTCGAGGCCGATCGCGGCAACTTCGAAACCCTCCGCCGCAACATCCGCGAGAACGCGTTTGCGCAGGTCGAGCCTGTCCACGCCGCGGTGGGCGCGCGTAGCGGCGAGACCTTCGTCTTTAAATCCGGCGCGAACAGCGGCGACCACCGCGTCTTCGACTCCGGCGCCCACAGACTGAAGGACCGCGTGCGCATGCTCGCCCTCGACAATTACTTTCCGCCCGGCACGCGCATCGACTTTATCAAGATGGACATCCAAGGCGCCGAAGGCATCGCGCTCCAGGGCATGCGGCGCGTGCTCACCGAGAACCGGGACCTCGCCATGCTGGTCGAATTCTGGCCCTTCGGCCTGCGTCAAGCGGGCTGCGTGCCCGCGGAAGTCCTCGCCGGGCTCCAGGCCCTCGGCTTCGCGCTTGAAGTGCTCGACGAACGCCCCGCTGAACAGCGCCGAATCGGCGACCCCGCGCAGTTCGTGAACGCCCTCGCGTCCGGGCAGTACCTCAATCTCCTGGCGCGGCGGCCTGCCGCGACCGCCTCGCATGTAGCTCCGCAAGCGGTACAATCGGCATCATGAAAGACACCCCGCCCGCACCCGCCCCTTCGCGCCCCGTCACCGCGCTCACCGAGGACGAACTCGCCGCGCTCTTCAAGCAGTTGGGCGAGCCCGCCTTTCGCGCCACGCAGCTCCGCGAATTCCTCCTGCGCAAGGGCGTCGCCTCCTACGAGGGCGTCACCAATCTCTCGAAGAAGCTGCGCGAACGCCTGAACGTCGCCGCCCCGCTGTACGAGCTCGAACCGGTCCGCACGAGCGAAGGCGACGACGCCGCCAAGTGGCTCTGGAAAGCCCGCGACGGCGCGCTCATCGAGTCCGTGCAGATCCGCGTCCCGGACCGCCTCACGAGCTGCCTCTCGAGCCAAGTCGGCTGCGCGATGGGCTGCGTCTTCTGCGCCACCGGCCTGGGCGGCTTCGAACGCCATCTGCTCGCGCACGAGATCCTCGAGCAGTACCTCCAGATGTGGGGCCGCTCGCGCGCACACTCCACCCATATCGTCTTCATGGGCATGGGCGAGCCCCTCCACAACTACGACGAGGTTCTCAAGGCCGTCCGCATCCTCAACGCCCCGCCGCCCAAAGGCTGCGGCATCGGCGCGCGCCGCATTACCATCTCCACCGTCGGCATCCCGCCGGGCATCCGCCGCCTGGCCGGCGAGAACCTCCAGCTCGAACTCGCCGTCTCCCTGCATGCGCCCGACGACGAGACGCGCGCGCAGCTCATTCCCGTCGCCAAGCGCCACCCGATTCGCGAAGTGATGGACGCGGTCCGCGAGTTCTCGCGCAAGGCCCGCCGCATCGTCACGTACGAGTACACGCTCCTCGCCGGCGTCAACGATTCCGTGGCGCAGGCGCGCGACCTCGCCGGCCTCCTGCAGGACCATCCCTGCAAGGCCAACCTGATCCCCTTCAATCCGGTGGAAGGCTCCGCGTTCGAACGCCCATCCCTCGAGGCACAGGAACGCTTCAAGGCCGTTCTTGAAAAGGCCCACATCCCCACGACCATCCGCTACAGCAAAGGCAAGAGCGTTGACGCCGCGTGCGGACAACTGCGCCGCCGCCAGCTCACTTAATTGAAACCAGGATTGCAAAACGGAAATATCGAACCGCCAGGCGTCAAACGCGCCAAGAATGGCTTTTCATTTTTAGGAGATGTCGTGGCGCCCTTGGCGTCTTGACGGTTTATTTCGACGTTCTGAAGCGCTGGCCGCCGCTTATTCGCTAACGGTCCAGGAGGTATCGGGTTCGTAAGTGGTCAGGTGCGTGCTCACCCCGCTGCCCTGGTCTTTCTGATAGACCGTGCCGGTGGAATTGATCTGGAAGGAGTTTCTGCCCGTCTGGTCGTACGACGCGGGCATGGCGCTCAGGCCGTAGCCGATGGTCATATCCGTACCTACCACATACGACTTCGACCCGCCGGGCGCGGTTGCACCCTGCCCCGTCAGAACCATGAATACATATCCCGCTTTTGGCACTGCGGTCCCAGGTTGCCCTTCTGCGTTGGCGAACGATTGTTCGATCATCGCTATGTCGCCGGGCGTGGCCGCGTTCTTCGTGTAGAGACTGTTTCCGCCGGTGAAGGACGTCGCATACTCGAGAATGCCGTCCGAGTCCCAGTCCGTACGCCGGTAGATGTCCTGAGCGGCGGCGTACTCCTTGCATGCGGCGATCGCGGCCGACTCGTTGGCCGCCATGCGCGAACGGATCATGTTCGGGATCGCGATGGCCGCGATGATGGCGATAATCGCCACCACGATCATGAGTTCGATTAAGGTGAAGGCGCGGAAATGGGAGCGGTGGCACTTCATTTCAGAATCTCCCCGTCGGCTTTTTTTGATACGGGAGAAGGGCGGCCTTAAGCCGCCCCTCTCCCGCCATTCCAACGTGCTTATTCCGACACGACCCAGCCGGTGTTCGGGTCGTAGGTCGTGATGTGCGTCGTGGCGCTCGAGCCCTGGTCCTTCTGGTACACGGTGCCCGTGTTGTTGATCTGGAACGAGTTGCGGCCCGTGCCGTCGTAGGATGCCGGCATGGCGCTGCACGCGTAGCCGAGCGTCATGTTCGTGCCGACGACGTAGGTCTTGGTGCCGCCGGGAGCATTCGCGCCCTGGCCTGTCAGCACGGTAAAGACGTAACCGGCCTTCGGCTGCGCGACGCCGGGGTTGCCTTCGGCCGTCGCAAACGCGGCGTCGACCAAGGTCAAGTTGCCGGTCCCGGCGGTCTTTTCGTACAGGCTGTTGGCGCCCGAGATCGCGAGCGAGTACTCGAGCACGCCGTCGCTGTCCCAGTCGGTGCGGCGGTAGATGTCCTGCGCTTCCGCGAAGGTCTTACAGGCCGCGATCGCCGCGGATTCGTTCGCCGCCATGCGCGACCGAAGCAAGTTCGGGATCGCAATGGCTGCAATGATCGCGATGATCGCAACGACGATCATCAGCTCGATCAGCGTAAAGCCTCGACTCTTCATGCTGCGCTCCTTTCCGCTGCCCAGACAGACAGCAACCACGTCTTCCCACTACGAAAGAAACAGAAGCTCTGAGCGACAGATCTCGTGGAATAGGTTCAGCAAACTCAATTCCAATGACACAATGTTCATTTCATAATATTAACCTAGTATCTCCAAATGCTTACATTTTATATGATGCACTCATATTTCCAATTTTGTCACATGCACTTTGTGGTAATGTCAAGGCTTGTCAATCGTCTGACAAATTTTGTCAATTTTCATCCAACAAAAACTGCACCTTATCGTTGAGGGGCTCGCCGCAATTCCTCCCACCCCGGACTTCCTTGACCGCTCATTTCCCGCCGCCGATACTGTTCACAGGCCGCTAAGCGCACCTCTTAAGCGCGTCTCCAAAGCCTCGCGACGTTACCAGCACGTTCCCGCGTCTCAAGGCTTGAACACTCCACTCGGCCGGCGGTGAAGCCAAGATGCCCACGCCACGAAGACTCCTGGAAAGACTCGCCAAGTTCTTCCACCTGGAGTCGTGGATCCGTTTATTAATGCTCTGCGTGGTCGTCGGCATCGCCGCGGGGTTGGTCGGCGTGCTCTTCGACCGCGGCCTCTACTACCTTTACGATTACCTGTTCCTGGATGGGCTCAACAAGCAGGAGACCGGTTCGCTGCTCAGCCTGGTGCTGATTCTCGGCGCGCCCTGCTTCTGCCACTTTCTCGCGGGCGCCATCGCCATCAAGTGGGCGCCCGAAGTCGGCGGCGGCGGCACGGACGAAGTGATCCACGCCTTCCACAAAGGCAAGGGCGTGATCCGGCCGGTCGTTCCCTGGCTCAAGGGCCTCTGCACGATCCTCACCATCGGCAGCGGCGGCAGCGCGGGAAAGGAAGGGCCCACCGCGCAGATCGGCGCGGGCGTCGGCTCCTTCATCGGCGGCACGTTCGGGCTCTCGATCCGCGACCGCCGCATCTTGATGCTCGCCGGCTGCGCGGGCGGCCTGGGCGCCGTGCTGCGCGCGCCCTTGGGCGGCGCGCTCTTCGCCGCGGAGATGCTCTACCGCGAACCCGACTTCGAACACGATGCCGTGATTCCCGGCGTCATATGCTCGGTCACCGCGTACTCCGTCTTCACCGCGATCCTCGGCCAGGGCCACGCCCTCCAGTTTCCTTCCATGGGCATGTTCGGGAACTGGACGCCGTCCTACCCGAGCGACGGCGGGAACATGGTCGGCGAACTTCTGCATTACGCGCTGCTCTCCGTCTGCTGCGCGATCGTCGCGTTGCTGATGGTCCGCGGCATCCGCCTGATCAAAGAGACGGTAGCCCGGCGCCTGCCCATCCCCGGTCTGATGAAGCCCGCACTGGGCGGCCTCGCGCTCGGCATACTGACGGCCTTCATGATGGTCACCTATCACATGGCGCCCAGCGACCTCATGGGCGAAGGCCGCATCCTGGTCCGCCAGATCATCGGCGATGCGCTCGGCGTCTCCACCCGCGAACCCTCCTACGTCTCCTTCGGCATTACGATGCTCGTGGTCGTGCTCCTCTGCCGCATCCTCGCCACGGGTCTCACCGTCGGCTGCGGCGCTTCGGGCGGCCTGCTCTTTCCCATCCTGCTCGTCGGCGGCCTCACCGGCGCCGCCTACGGCAAGTTCACGAATAGCCTCCCGCTGCCCGAATCCCTGGCGCTCACCCCCGGTGCCCGCGCGGGGATGATCGTCGTCGCCATGGGCGGCGTCTTCTCCGGATCCACCAAAACGCCCATCGCCAGCCTGGTGCTAATCTCCGAGATGTCCGGCTCGTACGGCCTCGTCGTACCCCTGATGCTCTGCTGCGCCTCCACCTACCTGCTCACGACTTCGTTCTCGGTCGAAGAAGCCCAGGTCGCGAACATCGCCGACTCGCCCGCGCACCGCGGCGACTTCCTCATCAACGTCCTCGAAGACATCCGCGTCAAGGACGCGCTCACCGGCCGCGTCAAGCCCGATCCGATTCCCGCTGACATGCCCTACCACAAGGTCCTCGAAAAGATCAAACACTCCACCGCTTCCACGTTCCCTATCGTGGACGAGGACGGCTACCTCGTCGGCATCTTCTCCCTCGGAGACCTCCGCCACATCATGAACGAACAGGCCGTCGGCTCCCTCGTCGTCGCCGGCGACCTCGGCACCTCCAACGTCCCCACCGTCACCCTCGAAACACGCCTCAGCGACGCGCTCACGCTCTTCACGCAAAAGAGCATCGACGAGCTGCCCGTCGTCGAAGAGCTCACCAGCGCATCGCGGCTCGTGGACCGGACCTCGCGGCGCAACAAGCCGCGCGGGACCGTGGGCACGCGCCGCGTCGTCGCCATGCTCACCCGCCACGACCTGATCGCCGCCTACCGCCAGCGCCTTAGCGAACTGCAAAGCCAGGACGACAAGGAGTCCTCCGGCACCAGCGTCTTCGAATCCGCCCTCGAATCGACGCCCGAGATGGAAGGACAGCTCGCCGCCATCGTCGAGGAAACCGGCATCGAGTCCGTTACAAACCCTCCCCCCCGCGACGCGTCCCAGGTCGAAGAAGACCTGCTCGAGGATCCCAAGGAAGACCCGCGCTCGAAGAATCCGGCCCTGGAAAGCGACAACCTGCAGTAAAAATGAGCGCCCCTCGCGGCGCATCGGAAAACGCGCGTGAAGCTGATTCAAATTACTGTCGCCCTGACCGTCGAACTCAAGCCGCTGCGCTTCGGCGCGCCGGTCACGCACGTCTACAACCCGCTCGAATACGCCCGCGCCCCGCACGAGCTCTACCTGAAAAAGTTCGGCCAGGCCCCGCGCGAATTCGTCCTCCTCGGCATGAACCCCGGTCCGTTCGGCATGGCGCAGACCGGCGTACCCTTCGGCGAAGTCGCCCTCGTCCGCGACTGGCTGGGCATCCACGCGCCCGTCGGCAAACCCGCCCAGGAAAATCCCCAGCGGCCCATCGAAGGCTTCGCCTGCCCGCGCAGCGAAGTGAGCGGCGCGCGGCTGTGGGGCTGGGCGCGCGGCCGCTTCGGAACCCCTGAGCGCTTCTTCGCGCGCTTTTTTGTGGTGAACTACTGCCCTCTCGTCTTCATGGAAGCCGGCGGCGCGAACCGCACGCCGGACAAGCTGCCCGAGTCCGAGCGCGCGCCGCTGCTCAAGGCCTGCGATAAAGCCTTGCGCGCCACCGTCGAATGCCTCAAGCCGCGCCTCGTGATCGGCGTAGGTGAATTCGCCCGCGCCCGGGCCGAAGAAGCTCTCGTGGGCCTCGACGTTCAGATCGGGAAAATCCTGCACCCCAGCCCCGCCAGCCCCGCCGCCAACCGCGGCTGGGCCCAGGCAGCCGAGAAGCAGTTGAAGGAGCTGGGGATCAGTCTCGATGCTGGAGAACTAAAATGATTCGCACTTAAAAGATTTGCCGCCAAGACGCCAAATTCGCCAAGCAAAGGTTTTATACGCGATTGCTTCTTGGCGTCATGGCGGCCCAATCTGTTCATCTTTGCAATTCACTCAAGCCCCTGCACCGCTCCGCGAATAAACGCCAGATCGCGCTCCACCATGCGCTCGTAGTCGTACCCCGGCTTCGCCTTCCCGTGCGATGGGTTCAGGCAGATCACCGGGCTCACGCCGTCGGCCACCACGCGCCGCGTGATCTCCGCCACGGGCCACGACGCATCCGCCAATCCCGCCCGCCAGTGGAGCGCGCTCGACGCGCCCTCGCGCTGCCCGCCCTTGAGGTGGTAGTAGCCGATCAGCGGCTTCAGCGCTTCATACACCTGCACGCTCGGGAACGTGCCCTGCTCCCATAGATTCTGCACGTCCCACGTAAAGGTCACGCGGCCGTCGCAGTCGAGTTCCTCGAAGAAATCGATGACCTCGAGCGGATGCGCAAAGAGGCTCCCGTCGATCTCGTTCTCGATCGTAGCCTTGAAGCCCGCCGCCGCGATCTGGCCGATGGCCTCGCGGTAGAGGTCGTACAGCCACGGAGCCTTTTGACGCACATGCACCGCACTGTTCGCGAACGCCTTGCGCTCGGCGGATTGCGCCACGATCAGCCGCACGAACGTCGGCTTCAAGATGCGCGCGGCCTCGAGCGTCTGCGCCAGCGGCCCTAAGTGCTGCGCGCGGAAGTGCGCCTCGCCCTTCTCGATCTTGTCCGCGAAGAGCGTCGTCGAGAAGCAGCAGACCCGCAATCCGCGCGCCTGCGCCATCTCGGCCGCGCGCTGCGCTTCATCGGTGGAGATCTGGGTGATCGACTTGCCGAAGATCGCGTCCTTAAGATCCAACCATTTCAAGTTCCACGCCGCATGCATGTCGAGCGCCCGCTCAAACTCGCGGTCGGCCATTGAATTGAGCATGGTAAGTTGCGCGGCGGACATGCGGGGCCCTCCTACTTCATCCAAGGTCCAAGTCCGCCCACGGCGAAATGAAGCGATGCGATGACCGCGCAAGGCAGGACAAGATTGAGGGCCACGCCGTAGACGCTGAGCTTCGAATGACCGCGGATCAGTAGATCGAAGGCCGCCATGAGCAGGCCCGAGAAGAAAAAGACGGGCGCGCCGACGTAAATCAGGATCACGGGCAGGACCGGATCGACGCGCACGCTCCGCGGAAAGATCAGCGCCGCCAGGCCAAAACCGGCCATGACCACGCCGATCACCGCAAAATAGAGCGCCCACTTGCTGCGTCTGCTCGCCTCGGACATCACGCCTCACCTTTCTCGCACGCCCAGCCCAGCCCGGTTCGGCAACAACAACTTCGCGTTCCTGTCGAGCTTCACGCCGTCGAACGGGTCGTTGGAGATCAGCACGTTCCCGTCCAGGTCCGCGTAATCGACCAGCGGCGTCAGGTGCGCGGCGGCGGTGATCAGCACGCTCGACTCGATCATGCAGCCGACCATGATCTTCAGCCCGCACGCACGCGCCGTGTGGATCATTTTCAGCGCGTCGCGCAGCCCGCCGCACTTCACCAGCTTGATGTTGATGCACTTAACGCAGCCGCGTAGCGGCGGGATATCGTCCGGCGTCAGGCTCGACTCGTCCGCCATCAGCGGCAGCCCGATGCGCTCCTGGATGCGCTTGAGCTTCGCGTTCTGCCCCGGCGGCACGGGCTGCTCGATGAACTCCACGCCCAGCTTCTCCAGAATCTTCGCCTTCGCGATCGCGTCCTTCACGCTCCAGCCGCAGTTCGCGTCCACGCGCAGCGTCTTCTTCGGGCAGAGCCGCCGGACCTCCTTGACGATCTCCATGTCGCCCTGCACGCCCAGCTTGATCTTCAGGACGGGAAAGCGCTCGGCCTCTTCGAGCTTCTTGCGCACCATCGCCAGAGTGTCGATGCCGATCGTGAACGACGTCTGCGGCGTCTTCGCGGCATCCAGGCCCCAATACTTCCACAAGGGCAGCCCGGTCCGCTGGCCGATGAGGTCGTGCAGCGCCATGTCCACCGCGGCGCGCGCGCTCGGTTCTTTGGGAAAGCGCTTCGCAAGACCATCCAGCACGCGCTCGAGGTCGAACGGGTCCGCATCCTTCAAGCACGCGCCCATCTTGAGCAGCGTGCGGCGGCAGCCGGCCTGGTTCTGCCCGTAGTAGCGCTGTGGCGCGGCTTCGCCGAGGCCCTCGTGCCGCCCGTCGCGCAGCCGCAGGAGCACGTTGTTGGCGTAGTCCGACGAAGAACGCGCGATGGTAAAGGTGTGCCGCAGTTTCAGGTCGAGGTACTCGGCGGAGAGTTTCATACCAGCGCTTCCTTCACTGGTTTGCCCGCGGACTTCGTCAATCCCAGCGCCCTCTCGGCCGCGGCCACCAGCTTGTCCGTGCCGTGCCGGATCGGGTCCTGCGCGGGCAGGCCCGTCTCGTCCTCGATCGCATTCATCGCCGCGTCGGCCGCCGCCGGCGTCATGCCCACCGTGTTCAGGCTCACTGCGATCACCGGCGCCGGCAGCAGCGGCCGCACCAGATCCTCGACGAGCTTGATCGCCGCCTTCAGTGGATAGATCGGGAACTGTTCGTAGTGGCTGATCTTCGTCCGCGCCGGTCCGTGCTGGAAGAGAATCGCGTGCGGCATCGAACCATGCAGCATGCCCACCGTCACGCCGCTGTACGCCGGATGGTAGACGCTGCCCTGCCCCTCGATCACCAAAATCGGGCGCTTGCGGCGGTCCCAGCAGAGCCGCTCCGCAGCCCCGTTCACGTAATCGCTGAGCACGTGGTCGGTCGCTATCCCAGAGCCCGCGATCATGATCCCCGTCTGGCCCGTCGCGACGAACTCGCTGTCGTACCCCGCGCGGCGCAGGCCCCGGTCGAGCTCGATCGCGGTCACCATCTTCCCCAGGTTGCAGTCCGAACCCACCAGCGCGATGCGCTTCTGCGGCAGCGCGCGCAGCTTATCTTCCGCGACGCTGATTCCCGGCGGCGGCAGGCGCAAGTCCCAGATCTTCACGCGCTTCTTCTTGGCCGCGCGCGCGAACTCCGCGTCTTCGCCCAGGATGTGGTGCAGCCCGCTCACCACGTCCAGCCCCGCGTGAATCGCCTGCAGGATGATCTTGCGCCACGCCTGCGGCAGCCGCCCGCCCACCGGCGCGATGCCGATCAGCAGTTGCGTCGGCTTATACTGCAACCCCTCGGCGACGTTCTTCACGATCGGGATGCCCTTCCCGACGCCGACGACCTCTTCGAGCGGCTTGCCATTCTTCGCCGCCACCGCATCCAGCACGCACGCGGTCTCCTCCGGACAGTAGCGGATCACCGACACCGCGGTCTTCGACGAAAAAATGCCCAGTTGCCCTTCCGTCAGAATCATCATCCGGCGTTTTTTGGCCATGGCGTTTCCTTATCGTTTTTTCTTCGAGGTGGACTTCTTCTTGGAGGCCTTCTTTGCTTTCGCAGGCTTCATGGCTGCGGGCTTCGCCTTCTTCGCGAAACTCGCCGCGTCCCACAGTGCGTGGACCTTGTGCGGGAAGTGCGGAAACGCGCGCTCGGGCGGCTCGATCTCCGGGTGCCACTTCTTCTCCCATTCGAAGCTGAAGTAGCCCTTGTACCCATCGGCCTTGAAGCGCGCGAGGATCTCCTGCACCGGCAGGTCGCCCGCGCCCACCAGCACGTAATGGTTCTTGCCGTCGGGACCTTGGTAGCCGTCCTTTAAATGGCAGTAGCAGATGTGCTCCTTTACCTGCTCGTACGTCTGGTCCCAGCTCTCCGCGCCCGAATGGAACGCGTTGAAGATGTCGTAGACGATCCCGAAGCCCTTCGAGCCCGCGATGTCAATCAGCCGCATCACCGACGCGCCCGCGCACCAGTCGTCGTGGGTCTCCAGCGCGATCGTGATGCCTTTGTCCGCCGCTTCTTTCGCCAGGGGTTTAAGCGCCTTGCCCACGGTCTCCACCATCGCGTCGAAGGTCGCGCCCTGCGGCACCTGCCCCGCGAAGGTCCGAATGTGCGGCGCCTTCATGGCCTCGGCGACCCCGATCAGCTTGCGCATCAGCGCCTGGTTCTGCGCGACCTCGTTCGCATCGGTGAACGCGAAGCGCGTGTAACCTTTGATGCTCATCACCGGCACGCCTTTGGCATGAAACATCTCGCCCGTGCGCTGTGCCTCGGCGAGGGACGCGTCCGGATGAAAGTGGTTGCCGTCGGTGTGCGTGCGCAGCTCCACGCCGTCGTAGCCCAGTGCCACGGCGTTCTGCGCGATCTGTTCGAGGTTCCAGTCGGGACAGCCGAGCGTGGAAAACGAGGTCTTCATGGGAGCGGCTCCCGCGTAGCTAGAGTAAATTCCAAAGGCGGTAGAGGAAAAGATAGCTTGCCTGTTTCCCCGCGCCAGCGCCGATTGCTCACGCAAGACACGGCACGGAAGGGTCTCACGCAAAGACGCTAAGGCGCAAAGAACCGCACGGCCTGGATTGGTAAAAGCTCTTCTAGTGCTCCGTATATGAGTGCGGTCTTCGTCCCGTCAGGCACGAATTAGCGTGCGAAACCCCAACTAAATATCGCATGCCAAAGCGTGAATAGACGCGTGCCGTTCTCCGCGTTTCTGCGGTAAGAACGGCCTTACGCCTTCGGGTGCGCCTTCGCGTAGATCTCCTTCAAGCGCGACGGTGTGAGGTGCGTGTAGACCTGCGTCGTGGAGAGGCTCGAGTGGCCGAGCAGTTCCTGGACGCTGCGCAAGTCCGCGCCGCGATCCAGAAGATGCGTCGCGTAACTGTGGCGCAGCGTGTGCGGCGTTGCGTTCAGCGACAGGCCGGCCTCGCCCAGGCGTTTGCGCAGGATGCGCCGCACGCTGCGGACGTCCAGGCGCGTGCCCCATTTGTTGGCGAAGACCGGCGCCGTTCCGGCGCGGCTCGCAGCGGGCGCGTTCGGGCGTAGCGACGCGGCCTCGCGGCGGCGCAGCAGCCAGCCGGCCATCGCGCGCACCGCCGAACCGCCCATCGGCAGCAGGCGTTCCTTCTTGCCTTTGCCGCGCACGCGCAGCAGGCCGCGTTCGAGGTCCATGTCCTCGAGGTTCACGCCGACGAGTTCGCTCACGCGCACGCCGGCGCCGTAGCAGAGTTCCAGCATGGCGAGGTCGCGGGCGTCGGGCCAGCGCGTGCCCTGGATCGCGTCGAGCAGCTTCGCGACGTCGGTCTCGTTGAGGTACTTCGGGAGGCCGCGGCCGAGTTTCGGGTTGCGGATGCCGTCCAGCGGCGAGCGCTCCACGAGCTTGCGCTTGAGGAGGAACTTGTAGACGCCGCGCAACCCCGCGAGCCGCCGCGCCAACGAGCGCTTGCCGAGCTGCTTCGCGCTCTGGTCGGCCAGAAAGGAGCGGACCACGAGCCGGTCGAGCTGGTGCGGGAAGCGCGCGAGTTCCTTGCGGCCTTCCATGAAGTTCATGAATGCGCCGAGGTCCTCCGCGTAAGCCTTGAGCGTATGCGGACTCGCGTGCCGTTCGTCGCGCAGATGCGTGAGGTACAGATCCACGAAGCCTTCGGGCGACGCGGGTGCCTTGGCGTTCGCGCGCCACGCGGCCTTGCGCGGCCTCTCCGGCGCTTCAACCGGCGCCGGAGCAGTGGAGGTGACGGCGGAGATCATCGTTCTGCGTGTATCGTCAAACGGCGCTCGAAACTTAATCGTGGGTAGCCTAGGATAAAAGAAGTAAGCAGTAACAGAAGTAATCAGTGGTCAGTGCCGGGCAGAAGAACGCCAATACTGTTTACAGCAGTTACCGTTTTCTTCCGTTTCTGATTCCTGGGAGTCCGCCGTGATCCTCGTCATCGATAACTACGACTCCTTTACTTACAACCTGGTCCAGGCCCTCGGCGGCCTCGGCGCGGACCTCAAGGTCGTGCGCAACGACAAGATCACCGTTGCCGAGATCGCCAAGCTGAATCCGGACAAGATCATCGTCTCGCCCGGGCCTTGCACGCCCAAGGAAGCCGGCGTCAGCGTCGAGACCATCCGCACCTTCGCGGGCAAGATCCCGATCCTCGGCGTCTGCCTCGGGCATCAGTCCATCGGCGAGGCCTTCGGCGCGACGGTCTGCCGCGCGGGTCGCCTGATGCACGGCAAGACCTCGCTGATCGTCCACGATGGCCAGGGCGTCTACGCGGGCCTCGCCAATCCCTTCGAGGCCACGCGCTACCATTCGCTCGTAGTAAAGGAGGACACGCTGCCTCCTTTCTTAAAGGCCACCTCCCACACCCAGGACCTCCACGAACTCATGGGCGTCCGCCACGTCGAATGGCCGCTCGAAGGGGTCCAGTTCCACCCCGAGAGTTTCCTCACCGCCGAAGGCTCCAAGCTGCTCAAGAACTTTCTCGAAGAGGCCTTCTTTAGCATTCATATATAAGGATTTGCAAGAAGTTTATGCATTTTTATGGTTTTGTGTTGACAATTAAATCACTTGATTGAATAGTGTGTTTGAATCTAGTGTTTGAAGCATGGGAGATGCTTGCCATGAGTACCGAACCGACAGCGAACACCACCGAGCAGGACCCCAGCCGGGTGACGCAGCACCGCCTGCTCAACGCCGGGGCCGAGGTCTTCGCCGAGCACGGGTTCCAGCAGGCGTCGATTCGCGAGATCTGCCGCCGCGCCCAGGCCAACGTGGCCGCGGTCCACTACCACTACGGCGACAAAGAAAAGCTCTACGAAGAAGTGATCCGCCGGCAGGTGGGCCTCATGTTCGAGCGCTTCCCTTTTAAGGACGCGCTGGACGCGAGCCGCCCGGTCGAGGAACGGCTGCACGCCTTCCTGCGCGCGTTCTTCTCGCGGCTGCTGGAAGTCGGGAACAGCGGCTGCATCGGGCGCATCGTGGCGCGGGAGATGCTCGAACAGTCGGTCGTGCTGGACCGGTTGGTCAAGGAACTGATCCGCCCGCAACAGCAACTGCTCGCGGGCATCGTGCGCGAGATGCTCGGGCCGGATGCGCCCGAAGAACGAGTGGGCGCCTGCACCCGCAGCATCCTGGGGCAGTGCATCTTCTACCTGCACGCGCGGCCGGTGATCCAGCGGCTGTACCCGGAGTTGAAAGACAAGCTGCCGGAGGTGGAAGGACTGGCCGAGCACGTCCTGCGCTTCAGCCTAAGCGGGCTGAACGGGTTCAAGAACGACCGCAGCGGAAAGAATGGGGAATAGCGCCATGTACCGTATCGCATTGCGTATGCTGATGGGCGACACGACCAAGTACATCGCCCTCGTCTTCGGCCTCGCCTTCTCGACGATGCTGATCGTGCAGCAGGGCTCGGTCTTTACGGGACTGATGGGCCGCACGGCCGCAAAAATAGATTCGATCCCACAGGCCGACATCTGGGTGATGGACCCCGCGACGCGCTACTTCGACGAGCGCAAGCCCATCGAAGACACCGCGGTGCTGCGCGTGCGCGGCGTTCCGGGCGTCGAATGGGCCGAGCGGGTCTTCTTCGGGATGGGCACCGCGCGCTTGCCGGACAAGACCTTCGCCAGCGTGCTCATTGTCGGCGTGGACCGCCACTCGCAACTGGGCCTGGCGGACCGCTTCGAGGCCGGCCGGCCCGAAGCGATCACCGAACCCGACGCGATCTTCTGGGACCACCTGAACCTGCCCATCTATCAGCAGGTCAAGGCGGGGACGACGATGGAGATCAACGACCGCCGCGCGAAGGTCGTGGCCATCGCCAGCTCTCCGCGCACGATCATGAGCAACCCCACCGTGTACACCACGTACGAGCGCGCGCTGGACTTCGCGCCCGGCGAACGCAAGCGCCTCACCTATGTGCTGGCCAAGGTCAAGCCCGGCTTCGATCCCCAGCAAGTCGCGGCGGAGATCCGCCGCGTGACCGGCCTGGGCGCAAAGAGTTCCCCCGAGTTCTTCTGGGACACGGTCAAGTTCTTCCTCAAGAGCACGGGCATCGGGATCAACTTCGGACTCACGGTGCTGCTGGGCTTTATCGTCGGCGTCGCCGTGGCGGGGCAGACCTTCTACACGTTCATCGTCGAGAACACCAAGAACTTCGCCGCGCTCAAGGCCATGGGACTCTCGAACTGGACGCTCACCGGCATGGTGCTGCTGCAGGCCGCGGTGGTGGGCGTACTCGGCTGGGGCTTAGGGACCGGCGCGGCGACGCTCTTCGGGCTCAACATCACCGACCGCTCGGTGGTGGCGTACCACATGACGCCGCAGCTCATGGCGGCCTCGTTCGCGGCCAACGTCTTTACCGTGCTGCTAGCCGGCGGCGTGAGCGTGCGGCGCGTGCTGGGCATCGAGCCGGCGATCGTCTTCCGGTAAGCGCGGGAGCCGGCCGCTGTTTGGGGAACGCGGGAACAAGCTGGATTTGAGCGCGTGAGCGAAGGCCGCAAGACAAGGAACGAACGCCATGGACAGCCAAACGAATAAAGCCGCGCTACAGATTCGGGGCGTGCGCAAGAGCTTCGGCGAGGGCGCGGCGCGCATGGAAGTGCTTCGCGGCGTGGACCTCGAGGCCGAGACGGGCGAGATTCTGCTGCTCGTCGGGCCTTCGGGCTGCGGCAAGACGACGCTCCTGACGATCGTCGCCGGGCTGCTCGACGCCGAGGAAGGCTCGGTCACGCTCTGGAACCAGCGGATCGACCGCATGAAGCGCGAGGAGAAGACGGCCTTCCGCCGCGAGAACATCGGCTTTGTCTTCCAGCAGTTCAACCTCGTGCCGACGCTCACGGTGCTCGAGAACGCCTCCGTGCCGCTGCTGATCCGCGGCCTGCCGCGCAAGCAGGCCTTCGAGCGCACCGCCGCGATGCTCGACCGCGTGGGCCTTAAAGGCCGCTACGAGGACCGGCCCTCCAAGCTCAGCGGCGGCCAGCAGCAGCGCATCGCCATCGCCCGCGCGCTCGTCGGCGAACCGCGGTTGCTCATCTGCGACGAGCCCACCGCGTCGCTGGACGGGGAGACCGGCGCGAAGGTGATGGAGATCATCCGCCTCAACGCGCTCAAAGAGGACCGCTGCGTGATTGTGGTCACCCACGACAGCCGCGTTTTCAAGTTCGGCGACCGCATCGCGAACGTGCGCGACGGCGTGATCGAGTCAGTGGTCCCCGCGCCGCAGACTTCGTCGGTGCGGTCGCTCTCGCTGGTGGCGCAAGGACAGTAGGGCGGACATTCGTGTCGGCCCCTCTAAGGAGACGAGTCATGTGGAAATGGATTATCGCGTTGCTGGCGGTGCTCGGCGGGGCCTTCGGCATCGTCCAGTCGTTCCGGGCCAACGCGCAGCAGGCCGTGCCGCCGCTGGCGAACGAGCCCGTGCAGAATCCCTATGAGCGCGGCATCGCCGGCGCGGGCCTCATCGAGCCGCGCAGCGAGAACGTGATGGCCGCCGCGCCCGAGCCCGGCTTGGTCCTGAAGGTCTTCGTGACCCGTGGCCAGACGGTGAAGGCCGGCGATCCTCTTTACAAGCTCGACACGCGCTCCTTCGAGGCGCAGCGCGTCTCGCTGGAGGCCGCGGTGCTCAGTGCCGAGGCCAACCTGGAAGCGATCCAGGCCTACCGGCGCAAGGAAGAGGAGCCAGGGCTGCTGGCCAAGATCGCGCAGGCCGAGGCCAACATCGCGCAGATGGCCGCGGGCATCAACGAGGCCAAGGCGCAGGTGGAGCAGAGCGAGTGGTCGGTGAAGGACCTGCGGCTGCACGAGAAGCGCTTGCAGGATACGGTCGCCGCGAATGCCACGCCTCAAGAGGACGCGGACCGCGCGCACTACGCCACGATGATGGGCGAAGCGCAGCTCGCGTTCGCGCGCGAGCACATCCGCACCATGGAAGCGCAGCGCCAGAGCATGGCCGCGCTGGCCGACCAGGCGCGCGCCGACGTGGCCATCTACCGCGCGGGCCCGTGGAGCGCGGACGTGAAGAAGGCCGAAGCCGCGCTGGCTGAAGCCCGCGCGAAGCTCGAGAGCAACAAGCTCGAGATCGAGCGCCGCACCGTCCGCGCGCCGCTGGATGCCGGCGTGCTGCGCATGGATCTGCGCGCAGGCGAGTACCTGGCCGGCGGGATCACGCAGCCCGAGTCCGCGCCGGTGGTGCTCGGCAACCTGAACGACCTGCACGTCCGGGTGGACATCGACGAGTTCGACGCGCCGCGCTTCAAGAACGGCGCCAAGGCCACGGCCTTCTTAAAAGGAGCGACGAAGGCGCCGATCCCGCTGGAGTTCGTCCGCGTCGAGCCGTTCGTGATCCCCAAGCGCGCGCTGACCAACAGCCAGCACGAGCTCGTGGACACGCGGGTCTTGCAGGTGATCTACCGCGTCGTGGACGCCAAGACGCCGTTGTACGTCGGCCAACAGGTGGACGTCTTCATCGACGCGGCGGGCGGAAACTGAGAGGATTTCAACAGGCAAGCTTAAGTCGCGCGCGCTGGGACATACAGTTTTCCCCTCCCCCGGGCGGGGGAGGGGAAAACTTCACGGAACTTGGGAACAACACGCCAGCCTTAGACCTCACTTGATAGTGATTGTCTCTAGCGGTTGCTCCCCACGTACACGCAGGTCTCGGGCGCTTTAACCAGGACCGACTTGATCAGACGCTGCAGTTTGAAAGGGCTGAACGGCTTCGGTAGTACGCCGATCACTTTGTCGCGGAGCACCGACTGCCAGGTCTTCACCTCGTCGCAGAACCCGCTGACGATGATCACTGGCGGGATGGCCTTGGCGGGACCTGTCGTCATCGATCCCATCTCCAGGTTCGAGACATGCTGCAAGAAAGAGAAGCCATCCATCTTGGGCATGTGCAGGTCCAGGAGGATGAGGTCGTAGGTCTCTCTTCCTAACCGCGCGCAGGCTTCGTACCCATTGGCAGCCTGGTCGACCTTGAAACCTTCCACGACCAGAATCTCGCGCAACAGTTCGCGCAGGCAGCGATCGTCGTCCACTACGAGCACCTTCGGATTGGTCTTTAGCGTTTCCATACGGCGTCCTCCTTTATTTGATGTCCGGCTATTAAAGTCCTCTGAACCGATTAAGAGCACTCCAAATGCCAAATGAGCTAATTCGGCTGTATCCGTGCAAGGCGCATGGCGGGAGACAGTTAGTGGATATGTAGCCAGGTTTGCCTGAAAGGCATTGAAGCCGCGGAGACACCGAACGTGGCGAATCCAGGATTCAGAATTGGAGGAGGATATCCAAAACATGGAACGACAAGCGGCGGCGAGGCCGCCCGTTTGGCGCTAGGGATCTCGGCGCGGCGGGCCAGGGACAGACCGCGTTATACGCCCAGCGGAGCCCGGACCTGCAGCCGCACCGAGCGGATGAGCCGGAGCAGCTTCGCCGGATTGAATGGCTTGGCAAGCACGCCCGCTACCTTGCTTTGCAGCGCGGTCTCCCAGGTCTTCATCTCTTCCAGATATCCGCTGACGATGATGACATGCGGCATCTCCTGGGGCGGATTGTCGTTGGCGCCGCTCTGCCGGTCGCAGAGGTACTGGAGGAACTCGTACCCGTTGACGTGGGGCATGTGCAGATCGAGGAGGATCAGGTCGATGGACGACTGGTTCATGCGCTCGATGGCCTCCCGGCCGTTCGCCGCCTCTTCCACTTCAAAGTTTTCGATGGTCAGGATCTCCCGAAGCATCTCGCGGATGCAGGGCTCGTCGTCGACGATCAGGACTTTTGGGCTTCCAAGATTGTCGCTCATGGCTCAAACTCCTCGAAATAGGGGCTCTGTTTACAGCCTCCATGCAAGAAATCGCATACCCGATGCCAAACCGATGAATTGCGGAGCTACCTTGCAATGCCTGAATACTTATGCGGATAGGAACTCTGTCCGCTCCGCTGGAACCTGCCGACTTACCAGGAGTCTGGATTTCGAGACGGTAATTGCGCCTTGCCGAACGGCCGTTGCCGGACAGAATGTGAAATTATGCGCCTGCCTCTGAAGGTGGCCTCCAACATTCGCGCCCGGAAGCTGATCGAGCCCGGTTCGCGCATCCTGGTCGCGCTCTCCGGCGGCCCGGACTCCGTTGCGTTGCTGCTCTGCCTGCAGGAACTCGGCCACAAACGCGACTTGGGCTTTGCGGTCGTCGCCGCGCATCTGAACCACGGCTTGCGCGGCACCCGCGCCAAGCACGACGCCACCTTCTGCCGCAAACTCTGCACGAAACTCAAGGTGGACTTCATCGAAGCCCGCTGCGATACGCCCACTGCCGCCGCGCATCTCAAACGCTCCGGCGAAGAGACCGGCCGGCTGATCCGGCGCGCGTTCCTCTCGAAGGCCGCGGCGATCAAGGCCTGCCGCTCCATTGCCGTCGCGCACCACGCCGACGACCGCATCGAGACCGTGCTCTACCGGCTCTGCCGCGGCACGGGACTCGCCGGCCTGGAAGGCATCGGCTGGACCGGCCCGCTCTCGCTGCACGGCGAACCCGACGTGAACCGCTGGATCGCCTGGCTCCAGAACGGCAAGCCCGCGGACGAGCCGCTCGTGCCCAAGCGCACGAGCGTCCTGGGCGAACCCGTGGGCGTCGTCCGCCCCATGCTCGGCTGCTCGCGCGAAGAAGTCCTCGAGTACCTGCGCACCAAACGCCAGCGTTACTGCACCGACGAGACCAACTTCGACACCCGCATTCCGCGCAACGCCATCCGCAGGCTCGTGCTGCCCGTGCTTGAAGACAAGGTCCACGCCGGCGTGCGCGCCGCGCTCTGGCGGCTAGCCGAGGAGGCCGAACTCCACGCCGAACGCCGCGCTTGGCGCCGCGGCTGGCTCGACGGCATCGCGGCCATCGCCGCGCGCGGCTTCCTCGCGCTGCCCGTCCCGCGCGGCTGCGGCATGCCCACGCTCGACGAACTCGCCGATGTCACCAACCTGCTCAAAGCCCTCTGGCAGATGAAGGACGCCGAGGTCGGCAGCAAGCATTTGCAGTCCCTGCGCTCCCTCTTTGGGCCCTCGGGCGGTTCGCGCCAGATCGCGCTCCCCGGCGGCATCGTCGCCGAGCGCAAAGAAGGCGAAGTCTGGATACGCAGAAACTAGGGAACATAGGATAGGGAACAGAGAACGGCATGTACGCCTTTCTGTTCACTGTTCACTGTCCTCTGCTTCACCGGCTGTTCACATGCGCGCGCGCGTGCAGCCGCCGGAAGGCCAGCGGTGTGACGCCGACCTGGCGCTTGAAGATCCGCCGGAAGTAGCCCGCGTCCTCGAAGCCGCACTCGCGGGCGATCTCGTCCACGTTCAGCCTGCCGTCGATCAACAGCCCGCGAGCCTCGCGCACGCGGCGGCGGTGCAGGCCGTCGGTGAGCGTGTAGCCGCGGGCCTTGCGGTAGACACGGCCGAGGTAATCCGGGTTGCAACGCAGCGCCGCGGCGATGGTGGACGTCGAGACCGGCTCATGCACATGCACGATCAGGTACGCGTCCACGCGCTCGGCCAGCACGGCCGCGGACGGCGCGTCGGGGGCGGCGACCGAGGTTCTGCGCGCGGCCTCGCTCAGCATCAGCCGGATCAGCCATGCGGCCTGCAAAGGCTGGAGCGCCCCGGACTCCTGGTCGTCGAGGAACTGGTGGAAGAGCTCGGTGAGCCGATCCGGCCGCGCGGGCCGGCCCACTTGCGGGATCGAGAATGCCTGCCGCGGGTCGTGGTTTGAGCCGGGCGCGCGCGGCAGGCGGAAGTGCAACCAATAAAAGGAGAGGTCCGGCGGGTACGTCTCGGTCCCGTAGTGCCGCCGCCCAGGCCAAAGCAGCAGCGTCTGGCCGGCCTCGAGCGCGAAGCGGCGCTCGCGTTCGGCCATGCCCAAGCGCCCGCGCTTCACGAAGAGCAGCTCGTGCGAGTCGATCGTACGGTCGGGGTGCATGCCGCGCCCGCGCGAGATGAACAGGCCCGCGTTCAGCGCGGTCAGCGGCGGCGCCACTCCGATGCGCAGGTGTTCGGCCGCGGACGCGCGGGGTTTGGATGAAGTCGGAATCGTCCCGTTTTTATCCATAAGCCGCATCTTGCCGTAGGCCGCCGCCGCGTCAACATGAACTCCGTGGTCGGAATCGGTTCATCCGTCTCATGGAGACTTGCGCCATGCCCGCGTCCCCGAAGCCGCAAGCGGTCGTCGTCGATACCTCGAAGAGCCCGCACGCGCAGCTCAAGCCGGCGCCGCTCGGCGCGGTGCGCTTCTGCGACCGCTTCTGGGAGCCGCGCCGCAAGATCAACCGCGAGGTCACCCTCCCCTCGCAATACCGCCAGTGCGAAGAGACCGGGCGCATCGACAACTTCCGCCGGGCCTCGGGCCGCAAGCAGTGCGATTTCCAGGGCATCTTCTTCAACGATTCGGACGTGTATAAGTGGCTCGAGGCCGCCGCGTGGACGCTGGCCGAGACGCCCGGCGGCGAGACCGCGCGCATGGCGGATCTCGTCATCGACGAGATCGCCGCCGCGCAGCAGCCCGACGGGTACATCAACACGTACTTTATGTTCGAGCGCGCCGCGGAGCGCTGGAGCAATCTCAAGGACAAGCACGAGCTCTACCTCGCGGGCCACCTCTTCCAGGGCGCGGTCGCGCATTACCGGGCCACGGGCGAGACGAAGCTCCTCGACGTCGCGCGGCGCTTTGCCGACTGCATCGGTTCGGTCTTCGGGCCCAAGAGCGAAGGCAAGCGCGAGCAGACCGACGGCCACGAAGAGATTGAGATGGCGCTGGTGGAACTCGCCCGCGCCACCGGCGCAGAGAAGTACCTGCGGCTCGCGCGCTTCTTCGTCGAGGTGCGCGGCCAAGGCGGGGCCGGCGGGAGCCCCTATCACCAGGATCACACGCCGCTGCGCAGACAGGACCGCGTGATCGGCCACGCCGTCCGGCACCTGTACTTCTGCTGCGCGGGCGCGGACCTCTGCGCCGAGGACGGCGACGTGGAACTCCGCGGCGCGCTCGACCGGCTCTGGTCGAATTTTACCTCGCGGCAGATGTACGTCACCGGCGGCGCGGGCTGCCGCTACGAGGGCGAGGCGTTCGGGAAGGACTACGAGCTGCCCAACGAGCGCGCGTACACCGAGACCTGCGCGGCGATCGGCAGCGTGATGTGGAACTGGCGCATGTTGCAGCTCGGCGGCGAGGCGCGCTACGCCGACGCGCTGGAGCTGGCGCTCTACAACGGCGTGCTCGCGGGGCTCTCGCTCGACGGGCAGCACTACTTCTACCAGAACCCGCTCAGCGACGACGGCGCGCACCGCCGGCAGAAGTGGTTCGGCTGCGCGTGCTGCCCGCCGAATGTCGCCCGGCTGCTGGCCGCGCTGCCCGGCTACGCCTACGGCGTGACGAAGGGCGGCGTCTGGGCGCACCTCTACGCTTCGTCCGCGGCGGACCTGCAGCTTCCCGAAGGCCCGCGCGTCTCGCTGCGGCAGCGCACCGATTATCCGTGGGACGGCGCGGTGGAGTTCGAGGTGCGAACCGCAGGCGAGTTCGCGCTGCATCTGCGCGTGCCGGAATGGTGCGAGAACGGCGCGGCGTTCGAGGTCAACGGCAAGGCGCAAGATGTTCATGCGCAGCCGGGCGCATACGTCGAAATTCGCCGGACGTGGAAGCCCGGCGACACCGTGCGGCTGAATCTGCCCATGCCGCCGCGGCGGATCGAGAGCCATCCCTATGCGTTGGAGAACGCCGGGCGCGTGGCGCTCATGCGCGGGCCGCTCGTCTATTGCGTCGAACAGGCCGACCAGCCGGGCCTCGATCCGCGCGCCCTCGTGCTGCCTGCAAGCGCCGAGATCCGCGCCGAGCATCGCGAGGAACTCTTGAACGGCGTGAGCGTGCTGCGCTTCCGCGGCGAGGCTCAGCCGCCGGATCAAGCGTGGTCGGGCAAGCTCTACCGAAGCGCGCGGGCGCCGACGACCAGCGCTGGAAAAAACGCGGAGGTCACCGCGATCCCCTACTACGCGTGGGCCAACCGCGAACCCGGCCGCATGCAGGTCTGGCTCAAGCGCGACGCCTGACCTTCCCGAACGGCGCGGCTACTTGCCCTGCTTGGCCTGGAAGTCCTTCACGACCTTGAGGAAGTTCTCGAGCTGGCTGAAGTCGTTGCCCCAGGTCGTGTACATCACGCCGGAGATGCCGTTCACCGCGGCGGCTTCCTTCAACCAGGGGAGGATGTTCTCGACGGGCGCGTCGTAGTAACCGGCCAGGATCTGCTTGTGGCCGCGCTCGGCGAAGAACTTCAGCGCGTCGGCGCGGTGCTCGGGAAAGTTGTGCCAGTTCATGATGATCAGGTCCTTGTCCATGCCTTCCCACGAGCCGTACCACGGGTCGAGGCCCTTCACGAGGTAGTAGGTCTGGCCGGACTTGCTGGCGTTGTGGTAGGGCTCGAACATGTCCGACCAGTCGTAGATCGGCTTGTCCGCGTCCGCTTTCTTTATCAGTTCCACGCACTGCTTCAGGTCCCGCGCGAGCATTTGGCCGGGCGTGAGCCCCGACTTCTTGCACGATTCGTCCCAGCCGTGGTGGCGGATCTCGTCGTGGCAGAGCATGTAGCCGTCGGGTTCGAGTACGCGCTTCACGTTCTCGACCATCCACTTGTTCAATTCCATGACCTTGGGCTCGCACATGCACGCCACCACGCCGTAGCCATAGCAGATCATCGTGTGGTAGTAGCTCGCGAGGACTTTCTGGCCTTCCTTGAGCCGGCTGCCGGCGGGCACGGCGATGACGGGCGGTTCATACCAGTAATCGTAGAGACCCGGCCATTTGGTGTTGCCCATCTTGGGATCTTTGACCGGCGCGACGTCTTTGCCTTCCTCGTAGACCGTCTTGCCGTCTTCGCTCGTAAGCTTGAGCGGCGCGGCTTCGCGGCGGATCAGGTTGACGAAGCCGCCAGGTTCGAGCTTGAGGTCGTCGAACCAGATCTTGCCGGTCGTTCCACCCCACGAGCCGAAGTAGAGGTTGAGTTCGGTGTAGTCGAGCGTGTTGAAGACGATGTCGTAGGTCTTCCAATCCTGCGTCGGCGCGATATCGAACTGCTGGTGGTTGAGGCACTGCTTGGGCGTGTAGGCCATGATGTTCACCGTGCGCGGCGCGGCGAAGTCCTGCGTCTTGATCTTCACGCTCAGGTGGTAGTAGCGGAACGGTTTTACCGTCACCTTCTGGTTGGCGCGGCCGTTGCCGCAAGAGGAGTTCTTCACGTCCTGGAAGCGCAGGGAGGCGCGGCCCTCGCACTTTACTTCCGTGTCGACGAAGCTCACCTTGCCCGGATCGTCCACGTACCAGCCGTCGGGCTGGTTCTCTTTTGAGGCCTGATCGAGCGAAAGGTTCTGGGCCTTCAGATCTTCGTCGGCGGGCACGAGTTTGCCGTCCTTCACCACGAAGGGAGCATCGACGACCGGCGTGCCCTCGGCCAGATTCGTGTCGTTGCTCAGCAGGTCCGTGCCCTCGCCGCAAACGCAGACGATGCACTTCATGCCCGCGTCTTTGATCGCCTTGCGCACGCGCCGGACGTTGTCCTCGTACGCGGTGCCCTTCATTTCGTTCCAGCGAAAAAACTTGCAGTCGGTGAGCAGGATGCCGTTGTAGCCGGCCTTGCCCGCGCGCTCGATCACCTTGATCATCTCTTCCGTGAACGTCGGATTCGCGAAGTTGTGCGAGATGTAGACCCAGCGGTTTTCGAGCACGCCCGCGCCGCCGGACGCTTCACCCGCCTCGGCGCGGCAGGCAAAACTCGCCGCCGCACAAACCAGGGCCAGGCCCGCCACCATCGTGCGCATGTTCGTCTCCTTGATGTCGCCGCGGGTCGTTATCGAGAAATGCCGTTCCGAGCGTCAAAACAACGTACACCAAAGTTCGCCCAGAGGTATTGTCGGATATTCATTTGTAGCAGGGTATCTTTTGTATATTCTTCAGACATGCGCGCCTCGAACTGGACCGAAGCGTTCCTGTCCGGGTTCCTGCATCCGGCCCTCCTCAGCAGTGAAGACCTGGCCTGGCAGCCGCTGCGCTACATCGATGCCCACAAGCACCCGTTTTACCAGCTCGACTACTTCTACGCGGGCACGGGCACTGTCGGCGCCGCGAACCGGAGCTACACCGTGGTTCCGGGCGATCTCTTCATCTTCAATCCCGGCGAATTCCACGAGTTCAAAGCGGCGGCCAAAGCGCCGCTGCGCGGCATTAGTCATAAATTCAGGCGCGGCCCGGGTCCGCGGACCGCGCGCCTCCCCAATCATCTCGCCAATCTGGCGCGCCTGCCCGCGCCGCAGCAACGCGAACTCCACGAACTCCTGCACCGCGGCACGGTGGAACTTAACGGGCACCGCAAAGGCCACGCCGAGGCCGCCGCCACCTTGCTGCGCCAGTTCTTCATCCTGCTCGCGCGCTACTGGGACGAGTTCGAGCGCCACGGCGGCGAAGAACGCGGCGGGCGCTCCGGCGCGGTGCAGCTCGTCCTCGATTACATCCGCCGCAATTACCATCAGCCGCTCGCGCTGCGCGACCTCGGCCGCGTCGCGGGCCTGCATCCGCGTTATCTCTGCCAGCGTTTCTCCGCCGAGATGGGCGCGCCGCCGATGGACGTGCTCGCGCGCGAACGCGTCGAGGTCGCCAAGAACCTGCTCGTCCGCACGCGCCTGCCGATCAAACAGATCGGCGCCCAGGTCGGCTACCCGGACATCTACCACTTTTCGAAGCGCTTCAAGGCGCTCGCGGGCGCGTCGCCCAACCGCTACCGCGAGGCCAACCAGTATCAGCCGGTCTCCGCAACGCCGGCGAGTTGACTCAGATTTGCGCCAGCTTGCGCTGTCCGAGCGGCGTGCGCGTGTACGACTTGAACGCTTCCGCGTAGCCGCCGCTCCCGCTGAAGGTCATCGACTGCGCGAACTTGAAGCGCGCGTGGCTGGTGAGCGTCAGGCTGCGGTCGCCGAGGTTGTGATCGGTGAACGTGAGCGACTTTGTCGGCCACTGGCCCTGCGCATACAGTTCGTCGAAGAAGTTGCAGGTGGCCAGCGCGTCGAAGATCGTCTCGCTCACGTCCACAAACGTATCGGGCCGGAAGTCCCGCGCCTGCCAGCCGGTCGTGTACTGGTAGACTTCGCCGCCCCAGCGGTACTGCCACTCCTGCGCGGGTTCCATGAAGCACTCGCCGTGAATCGCGGCCACGCGCGTCGCGGCTCCGAGCGCCGTATGGTCGAAGTTGCACTCGTCCTCGGCGTGCCCGAAGACAATATCGGGCTTCACGTCGTAGACGATCTGAGAGATGCGGTCCACGAGCGCCGGATCGTTGTGGAGGCGCATGTAGTCGCAGCCGAGTTCGAGCGTGCGGACACCCATCTTTTCGTTGAGCGCCTGGAGTTTGGTCTTGATCTCCGCGTCGCGCCCGCGCAGAAACGGAAGCTTGCGGTAGTTCGAGACCGCCGTCACCATCGTGACCGTGTGGCCTTTGCGCAGCGCCTTGAGCGCCGTGGCGCCCATGCCGAGCCAGCAGTCGTCCATGTGCGCGCCGACGGCGAGGATGGAGATGGGCTTTGCCGGTTCCGCCATGTGCGCTTCCCCCGCGCTCGCAATGAACGTCAGTCTTTGGGCTGAATCTTGTAGATCGCGCTCTCGTATGGCTCCAGCGTCAGCGTCGCAGAAGACGCGCGGGTCGCGGAGTTAAGATTGAAGATCGCGCCGATGCCGCGCTCGGCGCTCAGCTTGATCTTCACCGGCTCCTTGTTGGTGTTCACCAGGTACGTCAGCCACTGGCCCTCGAATAGCACCGTGCGCGACTCGACGCCTTCAGGGTAGCCGCCTTGCGCGCTGAACGCGCGCACAGGGCGCGGCGCGCCGGCCTCGCCGAGCAAGCGGTCGAAGAGGACGCGCCGGCTATCCACGCTCAACTGCGCGGCCAGATAGCAGATCGAGCCCTTGCCCAGCGTCCGCGAGAGGATCGCAGGCGCGCCGTCGTCCACGTAACTCGCGAGGACCTTCCAGTCGGATGAGGGCCGGACGAGCTGGATCACGCCGGCGGCTTCAAGCTCGCGCGTGTCCTTGTCGAACAAAGCCGAGTAGTTGGGGCGCACGCGGCGCTTGGACTCCTTCGCGACCTGCGTCTTCACGACCGGGCCCTGGATGAAGTCGAGCTCCCCGGTCTGTTCGATGCCGCGCTTGGCCTCGCCCGCCATAAACTCCGGCAGTTCTTCGCTCAGAACTTCGATGCCGAGGTTCTTAAGGTAGTCGCGCCGGCGGTTGTACTCGTCGGCCACCAGAGAAGTGGGCGTGATCACCAGCGTGCCGCCGGCGCGCGTCCACGCCAGCAGCCGCTCGAAGACGGCCTCTTCCATGTAGCGGCAGCCGGGGACGACCAGGACCTTGAAGTTCTCGGGAATGCCCGCAGTCGCCTGGCTGGAAGTCACGAAACCGGTAGGCGCATCGAGGCGCACGGCGGCCTCGTAGGACTTCTCGACTTCCAGCGAATACGGGGTCTTGTTGCCCTGTGCGCCGGGGAATTTCTGGATCAGCGAGGCGCGCGAATAGAGCAGGCCGATGGGCGCGGGCGCGTCCGGGAAGGGCGCGATGTATTTCGCCAGGCGGCGGACATCCAGCGCGTCCTGCAGGACTTTCTCGACTTCGAGCAGCGTGCGCGTGTGCGAATGCTTCATCGAGCTGTCATAGAAGCCTTCGGCTTCGTCGGGCCACCACCAGTAGTCCATCACGCCGCAGCCGTGCAGGAACATGAGGAAGCAGGTGTTGGCCAGCGCGTGGTACTCGGGATCGAGGATCAGGCGCGGCGCGGAGACGAGGTGCCGCTGCAGATCCATCACGCTGGTGACGCCGAGCGCGCGGCTGCCGGTCTCGGAGAGGTAGATGCCGTTGACGCCCGAGACGGCCAGGCCTTCCTCGTCGATGCCCTGCCGCCAGAAGCCCGCGCCGAAGGGCTCGCCGCCGCCGGTGGTCGTGATCGCGCCCGGGATATGCTTGCGAATTTCAGCTTGGGCCCACTGCATGAAAGCGGTGAAGCGCCAGAGATTGAAATCGCCCCAGTCGTAATACTTGGCGGGGTTGGCCTCGGGCTTGTTGGGGTCGTAGGAAGGCGGCGCGATCTCGGCGAAACTCTTGAGACCCGTCTTCCAGACTGCGTTCAGGCCGTCGATGCTCTGGTACTTCCGTTCCAGCCAGGCGCGGAATTTGTCCGCGGAAACGGCATCGTAATTCACGTAGGAGTACTCGAAGCCCATGTTGAAGAAGAGCGGCGCGCGCGGCTTGGCGCGCCCGGCGTAGATCTCGATCGACTTCGCGATGGCCTCGAGCATCTTCGGGCTATCGAGACTGATGACGCAGCGGTCGGTGCCGCCGTCGGAGTACTTGTCGCGGATGATGTGGCCGCACCAGCCGTCGTCGTAGACGCGGTGGGTCTCGGGATATTTCTGGTACGCCTCCCAGATCGGCATCTGCTGGAAGTCGTACCGGTTCGCTCCGACGGCGGCGATGCTGCCTTCGTAGCCTTCGGGGCAGAACCAGCGCGTCAGCTCTCCTTTATGGTGGTACTGCATCGAGAAGAGAATCTTCGGCTCGTCGCCTTCGCAGTAGTAGCGCCCTTTCAGTTTCAGTTTCGAGAAATCGGGGTGCGGCGGGACCTTCAGATCGGGTTCCTTGCCGGCCATGACGCGCTGCAGGTGCTTGCGCGCGGCCGTGCAACGTTCGAGCACGAAAGCGGCGTACCCTTCGCGCAGCGCCGCGTGCTCCGGAATGTCCCAGCGGACATCGAAGGCCAGATTGCCGAGCACAAGCGGGATCTCGTCGTAAAGCGTCTCGACACTTTTCGCCTTGGCCTCTTCGGCCGTCTCCTTGAGCTGCCGCATGGCCTCGCGGGCTTTAGCGCGCAGCTTGAGCTGCGCCTCGGTCTCGGTAACGAGCGGCGGGTCGGCGTGGAGTTCGCGGCCGGCATCGGAAAGGTTCGCGCCCGGCTTCGCGTTCAGGTCGATGCCGGTCAGGCTCACGTCGTCGATCCAGAGCCGCCCGCGGCCGTTGAGCCGCAGGAAGACCTTCACGAAGGGCGTCTTGTTGGGGACCGCGCAGACGAGTTCGACTTTCTTCCAGCCGTACGTGCCTACGGGCACGGGCACGAGCGCGTTGGGCAGCAGGCGGTCGCCCACATCGGTCACCGAGATGCTGCCGGCATGGCCGTTGAAGCCCTTGCCGAGGTCCTGCGCCGCGATGTACGCGGTAAGCTTGAGCTTGGTCGGATACTGCACCTCAACAGGCGGCGAGAAGTACGCGATGTCGCAGGGGGCGCGGCCGTCAAGCATCGCGGAAGCGCGGCCGGAAAAGACCGCCGACGTTCCGGCGCCGAGGTAGCTGGCGCCGCTCTGGCGCCTGCCCTGCCACCAGGCGAACGGATTGCCGAAGTCGCCCGGCTTCTGGGTCTCTTCGAAGCCGCCGTTGCTTAGCAACTCGGCCGCGGGCATCTGCACCGGCACGGCTTCGGGGATCACCGGCTTGTTCTCGGAGAGGTACATGTTGTCGAGGTAGACCGTGATCTCTTCGGCGCAACCTTTGTAGAGGCAGAGCGCGGTCACGGCGGCGCGGTCGAGTTCGCCCGTGCGTTTGAGTTCGTCCAGGTCCACGGTGAGCGTGTTGGGCCCGGGGCCAAGCTGGAACGAGGCCTCGGCCTTGTGCTGGCTTTTGTCTTTGATCCACATGCCGAAGGCGGCGGGCATCTTGCCTTCGAGGTACAGGTCGAAGTTCAGATAACGGAAGCCCGACCAGTCGCCGGGGAACGTGCTCGTCAGCACGTTCGACCACTCGGGCTTGTTGGTGTAATGGACCTTCAGCGCGGCCTTGCCCTGCGTGACGTGCTCGGGCGAGGTCTCGAAGGGCGAGTCGTTCTCGCTCATCCAGTTCTTGGCGTCCTCGAAATCGAGGACGAGTTTGGTCTTGCCCAAGGGGGCGGCCGGTTCCTCGGCAAGGACGCATGCCGCCGCCAGCGCCGCGGCCAGGACCGCGAGCAGAGTTCCGTTCATGAGCGCTTCTCCGTTCTATTTTGCGACGAGCAGCTTCTTGACGTGCTCGATGCAGGCGTTGCGGAAAGCCTCGTCGTCCAGCAGGCCCTCGGGCCGCTGGTTCTGCCCGACGCCGATCTTCTTGTTCACGTCTTCGAGGAAGGCCAGCGCGGCCTTGGCTTCGGGCGCATCCTTCTTCTTCTGGGCCAGGTTCGAAAGGGTCACCGCCCAGCGGAAGTCGTCGGCGCCTTCGCGGCAGCGCGCCAGGTGGATCGTGGGGATGACCTCGTGCTTGCCGAGGTTGATCATGGCCGTGTCGGGCTCGCGGCCGTCGAGGTCGAAGAACTGGTAGCCGTGCAGCGCGAGCAGATGCCACTGCATGCGGCCTTTCACGCCCTTGCGCATCTCGGCCCACTGGTACGCGCCGAAGCTGTAGCGGCTGATGCCCTGGTTGTAGATGTAGATCTCGCGGCCGAATTCCTTGCCCTTGTCCAGGTCGGTCTGCGAGTGCGCGTTCAGGCCGGACCAGACGAACGTCTTGAAGATCTCCTGGATGGCCTTATCCAGCGGCTCGCTGCCCCACGGAACCGAGTAATAGCCGCCGGTCTTCACGAACGGCACGGCCTCGCGGTAGGCCTTGTGGAGTTCCAACTGTAACTGCGCGTCCTCGATCACGCGCGGCTCGTCGGTCATGCCGTAGGCGACGGGCGGCCAGCCTTCCTTCTCCGCGTGTTCCTTCACCGCGCCCCAGACGAGCTTGAGCACTTCGGGGAAGGGCTTGCCGAGCTGCGCTGCCCACTTCTTGCCGGTCTCGCCGATGTGGTAGCCGTCGTGCAGGCCCTCGACCATGGCGGGCCCGCCGTAGCAGTGAACTTCCTTGGTGAATCCCGCCTCCTTCACTTCCTTGAAGAACGCGTCGCACGCGGCGAAGTCGAGCTCGGGTTTGCCGTTCGCGTCGAAGCCCTTGAAGGGAATGTTCGGCCCGCCCGAGACCGCGTTCATGCCGTTCTCTTTGAGGAGCTTAAGCACGCTCAGGTACCCGTTCTTGTCACGGGTAAGCCCGAAGAAGCCGAAGACGAAATCCGGCTCGTCGAGCGCGAGGTCCATGACGTCGACCGAGAGCGGCAGCGCGATCTTCGCGTCGCCGGCGCTGAGCGAGATTCCGCCCGAGTACGTTCCAGGCTTGGCGTCGGCGGGCACGGCGACGGTGATCCAGAACTGCCGGGTGAAGTTCTTGCCGAGTTTCAGGCCCGAGCCCTCGAACTTGCGCAGGCTCTCGGGCAGGATCTGGAAGGCGATATCGTTGAAGCTGCGCTTGGTCGCGTGCTGGACGAAGCGTAGGTCCACATTCGCCGCAGAGATCGTACCGCCGGGGCCATTCAGGTCGGTGGCCGTGAGCTTCACCTCGCCGAGGTCCTTGAGGGGGCGGACCGCAAAGGTGAACGAGAGGCGCTGGCCTTTCGCGGCGGCGCGTTGCAACTTGCCTTCGGGCTTGCCCGGTTCATCCACGAGCTGCACTTCCTGTTCAAGCGCCGGGAACCCGAGCCAATAGCCCTTGGCCTTGGCGTCGTCGGGAATCTTCAGGTCCTTCGGCTTGGGGCCCATGAAGGCCGCGCGCGACTCGAACTCCTTGCGGTTGCGTTCCTCGACGTTGGCCACCCATTTCTCGCCTTCGGCCTTCTTCGCGTCGGGATAGACGATCACCGCGGCGACCTTGCAGGACCAGCCGTGGTCGGCCTTGAAGTCGAGCAGCAGCTTGCCGTCGGCCACGTCGGCCTCGAAGCGCGCGGGCTTGAAGATGCCCTTGGCGTAGAGTTCCCACATGCTGTCGCCGGGCTTTGGTTCGACGTTCTCGAAGCGATAGAGGTAGTCCGTGGGGCCGGCCTCGCCGCGGTCGTCCACCCAGGCTTCCTTGCCGTTGGCGGTGATGGCACGGCGCTTGTGCTGGGCCTCTTCGCCGCCCCAGTAGCCGCAGTCGTCGAAAACGACCCAGACCTGGTACTTGCCGTTGGGGACCTCGACGGTGAACTGATGCATGTCCTGATCGGTGCCCATCTCCACGAAGTCCTGGTACAGGCGCGTGGGGAAGGTGTCGTCGCGCGCGAGGCTCTGGCCCCAGCCGGCGCGCGGGCCGACGCCGAACTTCTGGCCATCCTTGCCGTAGACCGTTTTCCACGAGACCGGCGTGAAGCCGGGGAAGACGGTCTGGCTCTCGGGGCCGAAATCGAACGCGAGAATCCCTTCGGGCGGGGCTTCCTTGACCAGGCGCATGTTGTCGATGTAGAGCGCCGCGGTCTTCTCCTTGCTGTTGAAGCCCATGTCGAAGCGGATGATTTCTTTGGGATTGATGTTGGTCTTCAGGTCGTTGCCGCGGCTCCCGGCCTCGCCGCGGAAGAGCCCGTTGACCGGGATCGAGACAGTGTTCGCGCCCGGCTTGAGGTTGAACGTGCCGTTGTGCCGGTTCCAGTAGTTCGGCTTTTTCTGGAAGTCCTTGTCCGCGATCAGCAGCGTGCCGCCGACGGGATCGTTGCCTTCCAGGAAGATATCGATCTCCAGCGCGTCGTAGCCAGACCAGTCGGGCGCGGGGTTGTTCCAGAACATGTACTCGTTGACCGCGGCCTTCAGGCACTTCTTGCCCTGCGTGACGTGCTGGTCGCTCAGCACCGGTTTGAAGTACGCCTTCTCGGCCTTGAAATACTCATTCTGGTCGCGCAACTGCCACTGTCGGGCGATGTCCGCGTCTTCTTCAAAGTCGATCAGGAGCTTGCTGTCCTCGGCTTTGAGCGCCTGAAGGTTCAGGCAGGCGAGGAACGTCGCCAGGAAGGCCCATCCTAAAATGCGCATCGAGCATCCCCCTTGAACAATGCGGCAACAGCGTCCGAAAGATATGATTTAATCACTTAATGCAATACACTTGAGGCGCAGGAATGGGCACACAATCCAGCCATGGAATGAAAATTCCAGAGGGTGGTCGTCTAGACCAGTCCCCAGCCCTTCATATTGCGCAGGCTGATGCCGATGCTGTCGAACGGGTCCCGCTGGCAGGTGTCCTGTTCGGGGATGTACCACTGCACCCCGGAGTCCTTGCAGGCTTTGAGAATCTCCGGCCAGTTCAAGTTGCCCTCGCCGACCTCGCCATAGAGTTGTTCGACGCCCTTCTCGCCGTTGCGGATGACCATGTCCTTGAAGTGGACCAACGGAATACGGCCCTTGGCGCGGCGGATCCACGCGGCCGGGTCGCCGCCGCCGTGCGTGACCCAGTAGGTGTCGATCTCCAGATTGAAATGCTTGGGATCGCTCTCGGCGGCCAGGATCTCCAGCGCCGCTTTGCCGTTGAAGCGCTCGAACTCGAAGCTGTGGTTGTGGTAGCTCCACGTGAGCTGCCCCTTTTCCTTGAGCGTCTTGGCGACGCCGGAGGCTTCCTTGGCGAAGCGCGCGTAGCCATCGGCGGTGCGGTACTCCTTGGGCAGCCCGCCGATCGCGGTGTGCCGGCAGCCCAGGATCACGTGCTCGTCGATGCACTCCTGCGGTCTGTCGCGCATCTGCTCCCAGGAGGAATGCGTCGCGGCCATGGCGAGGCCCTCGCCGTCGAGAATCTTGCGCAGCTCCTTGACGGGGATCGGACCCAGCGCCGAACCTTGGACGGCGTCGTAGCCGATCTTCTTCACTTTGACGAAGGTCGCGGCGATGTCCTTGGGCGTCTTGGTGAAGTCGCGCAGGGTGTAGAGCTGGCAGGCGATCTGGCTCGGCATGAGGCGCTCCTTTTGGGGTTGGCTAAAATCGCATGAGTCGAATTTCAGCCTACCAAAAGGCCCGTGGGTTTCAGGTGAATCCGCGGGTCGTCGAAAGCGGCTCCGAAAACAAAAAGGCGGACCCGAAAGGTCCGCCTTTGAGCCAAGCGGCCCCGCAGATTACAGGAAGAACTTGCGCGCCTTCTCTTCGGCCTTACGGCTGCGCGTGACGTACCAGAGGTAATGGTCGCGGTGGGCCTGATAGTGCTCGCCGGCGGCGCTGTCGTTGTAGGTGAGGAAGATCTGGCGGCGCCACTGCGCGGAAGCGTTGGGTCCGGCGCGGTGCGGCGCGAAGCAGTGGAAGAGCACGATGTCGCCGGGCTGCGTCTCCATGTATTCCACTTGGCCGAGGTCCACCCGATCCTCTTTGAGGTCGCCGAACGCGCCAGGCTTGGTGAACAGGCCCTTCTGGTAGCCAGGGAAGAGTTCGGTGCAGCCGTTCTCCTTTGTCGCGGGATCGATGGCCACGAGCACGCTGATCAGGCTGGTGGGAAAGCCCTGCCACCAGTTGTAGTCCTGATGCAGGCCGTTGCCGTGCCCGCCGGGCGGCTTGTAGATCAGCTTGTCCTTGAAGATGCGCGGTTCGCGGCCGGCGTAGATCGAGCAGAGCGGGTCGAGGATGCGCCGGTCGCGGGTGAGCGCGCCGAGCGTGATCTCGATATCGAGGAACGGGTCGATCTTCCAGACGGCTTGCGCGCCGGTCTGCTTGTCCTGATGAAGTTCGAAGCGCAGATTGTCGGGGTGGATCAGGTCGCGCCGCTTGAGGACTTCGTTGCAGGCGCGGTCCCACGCCGAAGCCTCGTCGCGGCTGAACACGCCTCGAAGCAGCAGAAAACCTTTTGCCTGGAACTCTGTGAGCTGCGCGGCGGTTAGGCCGTGCTTCAGTTCGCGGTGATGCGGAGCGTAACGGGCATCGTCCATAGCGGGCGCCGAAAAGTCGCTCGCGGAGCGGGCAAGTTCTTTGGGCCTATGAAGCGTCGTGGCGTTCATGGAATCCGGGCCTCCGGGTAAGGGGCGCGCCGCGAACCGGGCCTTTCCCGCCGCGGGCGTTGCGCTTAAAGTACGTCATGGATAGCATCGATATCTTGGATGAGTTTGACTTATTTATGACTTATTTTGATCTCCTGCCGGCCGAGCGGGAACTCTACCATGCGATCCACGGCGGCCCGCGTCCGCGCGCGGGCAGGCTGCGCGCGTACCTGCGCTCGCGCGGCGTACGCGTGCCGTGCCAGGTGCTGGCCCTCTATCTGAGTGGGAAAGCGCACGCGGACCTTCAACGTTCCAAGCTGCGCAGCGCCTGCCTGCTGCGCATCCACCCCGCGATGGGCTATCTCCTTCTTAGCGGCGGCGCGGACCGCGCCGAGCGTCTGCTGCGAGGGCGCCGCGTCCTCTTTGGCGAACGCCATGCGGTAAAGCAGCCCGCCGCGCTGGTCGCGGCGATTCAATCGGCCATCGTCTCGCTCCGTTCCCGGCAACTTGCGCCGCTGGCGCAGCGTCTCGGACCGCTTGCATTCGAGGATGAAGTTGGCGCGCGTTTGGAGGCCGAGCAAGCCGTGCGCGGTGCTGCTCGGGAGTGGCGCTCAAAATTAAAGCACTGGTGCCAGATCGTGCTCGTGCGCCACTATCGGCAGCTCAATACGATCCGGCGCAAGCTGGTCGAGTTCCTGGCGCTGCTGACGCGGGACCTGAGCGAGGGCTTCGGCCTCGACTATCCCTTCGCGCTGGCGATTCAGGAGCTCTATGCGACGTTCGCCGTGACGGACTGGGCCGCGCGCTTCCCCGAGCTCGTCGCGACGCTGGTGCCGATGCTGGCGCAGCGGCGTCTCGAGCACTTGGAGACCGTCGCGCGCCGCGCGGCGCTCTCGGAACCGGTGCGGAAGGCCCTGGAGGTCATGCGCGCGCACTTCGCGGAACCGGTGGGCCTGGCGGAGATCGCCGCAGCGGTGCATACCAGTGCGCCTCACCTGTCGCGGCTCTTTCGCCGCGAGACCGGCCGAACGCTCACGGAACACCTGCAAAGCTTGCGCGTGGCCTGCGCGCAGAAGCGGCTCGCGGAGAGCGGCGCGGGCATTCTCGAGATCGCGCGCGCGAGCGGATTCCCGACGCTGGAACACTTCTACCGGACGTTCAAGCGGAGGGTGGGATTGACGCCGCGGGCGTACCGCAGATCGCAGCGGGCGTGAACGGGTTCGCGGTCGCTCAGTAACTCTTCTTTGCAGCCGCCCACCAGTCCTTGAGGGCCTTGGCTTTCACCTCGCGCGCGGGCTGGTCGTCGCCGAAGTGCATGCGCGTGCGATGCCCGGTGACGGTCTCGACAGCGCGGATGAACGCGTCCTCCGAGAGCTGGGTCTGCAGGGTCTCCACGAAGAGATCGATGGCCGCCGGTCCGCCGCACGCTTCCAGGATCTCCGCGGCGAACCACCGGTCCTTTGCTTCGCCGGACTTGGCGAGTTCCAGCGCGCGCGCTTCCATGCCGGGAAGTGCCAGGCGCACCGCGGCGAAGATGGCCGCGCGGAGCGTCTCGCGGTCCTGCGTCTTCTGCGGGTCGGCCAAGTCCACAATTACGGGTGTGAGTTCCGTCGCGTCGGCTTCGGCGATCTCCGCCAGCGCCTTGCGCCGCGCAGGTTCGTCTTTCCCCAACAGAGCCGCCGCCCAGAGCTTGACCTTGTTGGGCCAGCCGGGCTTGGCCGCGCGGGCCTTCTCCTCGGGGCTCGTCCAGCGCCCGTCGGCCTGGAATTCGCTCAGCGCGGCGCGGGCTTCCGCGTGGTCGGGCTCAAGCCGCACGAGCTCGCGCCAGACCTCATTGGCGGGTTTCTTCTGACCCAGGCCCGTGAGGTACCGCGCGAGGCGTTCGAGGCCGCGGGCACGCGCCGCGCCTTCTTCGCGAAGCACGGCGCGGGCCATGTCTTCCCAGAGCAACTTGTCCGCGGCCGTCGCGGCGGCGGACGGGTCCAGTTTCGTGGGCGGATCGTCGGCGCCGGTCATCAGCACGGCAACGTTCGCGCAGATCGCGACGGCGCCGTCGGAGGACTGCTTGTCGGCCAGCACGCGGTGGTGCGGGGCGCTGTGCAGCCAGTCTTCGACAGGCGTGCCGCTGAAGGCGATGGCTTCGCCGACGCATTTCTTGTGTCCTTCGGCCAGGGCGCGGTCGTCGGGACTCTTCTTGCCCGGCGTGTCGCAGAAATGCGTGCGCAGGTTCTTCTCGAAGCATTCCTTGGCATACCACGTGGCCGCCCGGTGCAGCCGGTCGTCGAAGCGCAGCACGGGCAGGCCCATGAGCACACGGTAACGGTTGACTTGCAGCAGCACGGCGCGTTCGGCAGCGCTCGCGTTCGAGCGGCCGAAGCGGATCTGTCCGAGCGCCGGCCAGGCCGCGAGCCGTTCCGGTTCAACGGCGCGCTCGAAGATCGCGTTGAGTTCGAAGCAGCGCGGGAGGCCGCCGGCCTGGGTGCGCGCGAGCGACGCGAGTACCGCGGCCTGTTCCTGCGCCCGCGCATAGGTCTTGGCCAGGTCCGGCGCGGCGGTGAGCACCTTTTCGCGGCGCGCGGCCCACGCCGCCTCGATGGCCTCGAGCAGCTTGTTCGCCTCGGGCTGGCCCTCGGTGTTGTGGGACTCCTCGGGGTACTTCTTCTCGTCGAAGACGAACGCGAGCAACGCCCTGCGCGCGGCGTCCAACGCAGCGGTCTGCTTCGCGGCCTCCGCCTTGGCCTGCGACGTATTGATCAGCCGCGTGAAGTTAGCGATGGCCGTGCGCTGCAGCGGATCGAGCGCGACCGCGAGCCTGGCCGCGGCGTTCGGCCCCGCCTTGCGCAGGGTGTCGTAGGCCACGAGGCGCTGCGCGGCATCGTCGGACTTGGCTTTGGCCAGCAGGGCGTCGAGATCGGCGGCGGGCTCTTCGGCCTGAACGGACGCCGTCCACGAGCCCAGTACAAACGCGGCAGCGATGAGCGTAGTTCGGCGCATATAAAGGAGACGGTGCATGCGAGGCTTCTTTTAGCAGAATTGCGGAAACCTGCGAAGGCCGTCTTCAAAGGCTTCGCGCACGACCTCAAATTCCAGGTCCGCCATGCATTCCGTGGGCGAGCAGAGAACCGCAACACAGAGACCCAACGGCCGCCACACCCTTGGGTCGGTGGGACCGAAGAGCGCCAGCGTTGGACAGCAGCGCGCCGCGAGATGCGTGATGCCCGCGTCGTTGCCGACGAAGATGCGCGCGGTGGAGAGCAGCGCGGCCACTTCGCGAAGGGGCAGGTTCTCGGCGCGATGTACTCGCACTCCGGCAGGCAGCGCGGCATCGAAAGCGCAGCGGGTCTCGTCGTCGGCTGGGCCGAAGAAGACGAGCGGTTCAGCTCCAAGACTTCGTGCGGTCTCGGCGGCAAGTTTTGCAAAGCGATCGGCGGGCCAGCACTTCTTCTTGCCGCCGCTGCCGGGATGCAGGGTGATGAAGCCCCCCTTGGGCGGTTCGTTGAGGCCCAAGCGCGCGAGCGCTCTGCGGGTCTCGTCCACCGAGACCGTCATCAGCGGATCGTGCGACTGCTTCCAAAGGTGCGGATCGAGCGCGCGTTCAAGCGCGCCGCGGCCCACGAACGGTTCAAGCAGGGCCAGCAGCCGCCGCGCCGCGTGGCAGGGCTCGGTGCCGGTAATCCCCCCCTTCTTAAGGGGGGGATGATCCGCGCGCTCGCCCAGCCTTGGCGGGTCGATCTCGAGAACGTGCTTCACCCCGGCGGTGCGCAACGCGGCGACGGTGGCCCCGCGGTCGGAACCAAGATAGACCACGGCGTGTGTGGTCGCGGCCAGCACCTCTTTGGCGGAGGCGCTCAGATGCGCTCTGGGCGCATACAGGCCCAGCCAGTCCGGGCTGCCCGCGTCGTGGACCTTCAGTTCGATTTTGCCGTAGCGCGTGGCCAGAAAATCCCACGAGGCGGGCTTGCCCAGCACGGCGATGCGGCGGGCTCGGGCGAAGCGCAACGCGTGCAGCGCGGGCAGGGTAAGGAGGGCGTCGCCCAGCGCGCCGGGGCGCAGAATCAGAAAGGAAGTCGCGATCGTGCGTATCTCCCTTAAGGCGCCAGCGGTATAATACGATACGATTGCCTGCGATACGGGGTCCTAGCGAGCCGGAGCGACGCGTTTGAGCACGGGTGCATCCCTACCTTTTATCACGTCCGCCGCGGGTTTCACGCCGTCGTATTCCATGGGCGGAAAGGCCGCGCGTGTTTGACGACGCGGCCGAACGATCCCTGATGAAGCGCATCGCGCGCGGCGACTCCGCCGCGTTCGAGGCCCTCTTCAAGACCTATGAGAAGGCCGTGGGAAACTTTCTGTACCGCATGTGCTACGACACCGCGCTGGCGGAGGACTGCCTGCAGGAGACGTTCATGCGCCTGTGGAAGGCGGCTCCGAATTGGCGCGGCGAGAGCAAGGTCAGCACCTTCATCTTCCAGATCGCCAAGAACCTGGCGCTGGACGCGCGCGAGAAGGTCTTCCGCGAGCGCGCCCGGGGCGGCCGTTCGTCGGATGGAGACGATTCCAAGTCCGGCAAAGAACTGGCGGAAGCCGTCGATCCCGGCGAAGGTCCCGCGCATAAGCTAGAAGGAGAGGAATTGCGCCAAGCGGTCCGGCGCGCGCTGGAGAGCCTGCCCGAAGAGCAGCGCGTCGTGGTGCATCTGGCACAATCGGAAGGCCTTACGTACCGGGAGGTCTCGGAGATCCTCAACTTGCCCGTCGGGACGGTAAAGTCGAGGATGGCAGCGGCGGCCGACGCGCTGCGCCGGAAGCTCCAGCGGCACGTAAAGGATTGAAGCGCCGCCGGCATCCGCGCTGCGCGGAGCGCTTGCAGCAAAGCGGCGCGCGCGGAAGTCGATAAGAACACGGTTGGGATGTGCAACGCAAAGGAACGCATGGCCGAGACCGCCGTAGATACCGCCGGAACCTGCGCCCGCTATCAGGAAGATATTCCGATGCTGGCGGTGGGGGCGTTGTCGCCCGAAGAGACGGAGGCGCTCCAGAAGCACCTCCAGAGCTGCGCGGCGTGCCGGCAGGTGTACGAGAACAACCGCGGCGTGCTGGAGCTCGTGCGCCAGGAGAGTTCCCCCAGCGTGATGCTCAATTCGCGGCGCGTGCTCGAAGCCATGAAGAAGCGCATGGCGGAAGAGTCGCGCAGCGTGTACGAGCCGGCTCCGGCGCTCACGGCCAAGGCGCGGATCTACTGGCTGGCGGGCCTGGCCGGCGTGGCGGCCGCGGCGTGCATCGCGATCGCGCTCCTGATCGCGCCCGACGACGGCAAACACATCCCAGTCATACCGGGCGATCCGGACCGGATCGCCGTGGGTGAGGCCCAGCCCGCGGGGGCGGCCAAGCCCCGTCCGGTCTTCAAAGGCGACCGCATCAAGGCGGAAGCCACGGGCGCGCGCGTCAGCTACGCGACGGGCATGGACTGCCGCCTGCGCCAGGACGCGGAACTCTTCTGCGTCAGCGTTTCGGCGGTGGAGTTGGCGGACGGAGTCTCGGCCTTTTACGTCCCGCCGGGCATCGAAGGCTTTCAGGTGCGCGGGCGGGAGTCGAACACGACCGCATCGGCACAGACCGGCGCCCGGTTCATGCTCCGCGTGAGCGGCAAGAACGGCGAGGACATCGTCCAGGTGGCCGAAGGCAGCGTGGACGTGCGCGGCAAGGCCGGCGCGGCGGTGCGCGTCTACGCGGGCAGCGGCACGCGCGTGCCGGCCGCGGGAACCCCCGACGCGCCCGAGCCCATCGATGTCGTTGCGGAGTTCGGCTGGGTAGGCAACCAGTCCTCGAAGAACCTGGCCTGCGAGTTCAAGGCGTCCGAATACCCGACGCCCGGCGGGATCTGGACCGGCACCCTGGCCTTGCGCAACACGGGCGAGCGGGCGCTGACCGTCGCGGGCTATCACCCGCTCGGTTCGAACTACCAGCTCGAGATTCGGAAAGAAGGTGAGAAGAGTTCCTCGTTCACCAAGATCGCACCACGGCAACTCAGCAAGCGCTCGGCCTCGGGCAACGCCGAGCCCGTCATGGAGACCTCGAGTGAGGTGACCCTGGAACCTGGGCAGAGCTACGAACTGGAAGTGGACTTGCGCACGCTCGTAAAGGAGGGCGGTCCGTACACCGTCGCCGCGCATTACCAGGTCTTCAGCCAACCCAAAGCGTCGGGCGCGGAGAGCAAGTGGGGCTTCGCCCTCCGCAGCGACGCGGCGAAGGTTTTTGCGCCGCTACCGAAACCCGAGCACAAAGCCCCCTAAACGCTCGCAAGCTCCGTGAGACGGGGCATGCGGGAAGGCGGACGGCGCAAAATGGCCGGGAGTTCTTGCGAGGTCCCGGCACCTAATCAGCAACTCTATACTAGTCAATAGATTACAATAAACGGAGCGGCACTTAATTCGCTCGAATTTGAGCCGCGTCGACGGCATACTCGGCCGGCGATTCACGCGGAAAAGTCACACCAAATCGCGCTTTTTCCAAGGCCGGGAAAATCGCCTTCCAGTCTTATGTAGCGGAAGGCGAAAACACGAAACCGAACCCGGCGAAGACCCTTTCCCCGGGGCTGAAAAAAGAGGACGAAGGCTATGCTTCAAGAACAGATCAAGTCGCGGCTGGAGACGCTGCGCGAGACCCTGCGCAAGGCCTGCATGCTCGACGGCATCGGGCGCACGCTCATCGCGGTCGTGGCCGGCGTCACGGTGGCGATCCTGCTCGACTACTTCTTCTTCCGCCGGCCCGGCATGCTGAACTGGACATTCCGGGTCTTCCTGCTCTCGGGCTTCCTGGGAACGGTCTTCTACCTCGTGTGGCGGCGCGTGCTGGGACCGCTGGCGGTGCCGATCTCGATCGACGACATGGCCCTCGCCGTCGAGAAAGAGTTCCCGCAGCTCAACGACAGCCTGATCTCCTCGATCCAGCTCACGCGCATGATGGCCGAAGACAACGCGGTGAGCCAGGCGATGATCGAAGAGGTCTCCCGCAGCGCCCACCAGGAAGCCAGCGCGCTCGATTTCGGCCGCGTGGTCAAGTTCGAGCGCCTCAAGCCGGTGCTCATGGGCGCCGGCGGCGCGCTGCTCGCGTTCGCGTTCCTGGCCGCGCTGCTGCCGAACTATGTCGGCGTCGGCCTGCTGCGGCTCTTCACGCTTACCGATAAGGCGTATCCCGTGCGGACGCTGATCGCCTTGCGCGGCAAGTCGGGGCATGAACTGCCGGTCGCCAAGGGTGAATCGGTCGGCATCGAGGCCGAGTGTTCGGGCGTGCTGCCGTCCAGCGCCTACATCCGCTTCGACTACAACGGCAAGGGCTACGGCAAGGCGGAACCGATCACGACCCGCACCATCGAGACCCGCGACAGCGGCGAGAAGGTCGCGGTCTTCAAGTACGACTACGATCCGGTGGTGGCGAGCTTCAACTACGTCATCGAGGCCGGCGACAACATCTCCGACGAGCGCAAGGTTGTGGCCGTGGACCGCCCCGAAGTGGTCAACCTGATGGTCCAGTACCGGCTGCCCGAGTACATCTCCACCGAGCCCACCGAATGGAAGGCCGAGCGCAGCCTGCGGAGCGTGGTCGGCACCAAGGCCACCCTGCGCGGCACGGTCAACAAGCCCATCAAGTCCGCGAAACTGCTCATCGGCAACGCGGAAGGTTCCGAGGTCGAGCTTACCTCCGACCGCATGGCCTTCGTGGCCGCGATCGATATTGACGCCAGCAAGGATTACGAACTGGTGCTCACCGACGAGTACGACTTCACCAACAAGGACAAGATCCGGCACCGCATCCGGGCGGAGGAAGACAAGGTCCCGTTGGTGCACTGGTCAGCGCCCGCGCAGGACATGGAAGTCTCGCCCGCCGCGGTGGTGCCCCTCGCGATGGCGCTCGAGGATGATTGGGGTCTGCGCAAGGCCGAGATCAAATTCAAGCGCTACAAGCCCGCCGCGCAGGGCCCGCAGCAGCCCGCGGGACCACAGCCGCAGGGCGGTGTGGACCCGGCGCTGAACAGCCCGGCGATCGAGGGCGGCTTCGAGTTCGCGACCGACGGCTTTGGACGCGGCGTCCGCAAGCTGGACCTCAAACATGAATGGTCACTAGCCGACCTCGTTCTCCAGCCGGGCGAACTGCTCGTCTACCACGCCGAGGCCTTCGACTTCTGCCCCGCCGTGCGCAAGGGCGAAGAGGCGCGTGAGTGGCGCCTGAAGGTCCTCTCGGCGGCCGAGATCAAGCAGAAGCTCGACATCGAGCGCCTGCGCCTGATCGAGGACCTAAAAGCGATCATCAAGGATCAGGAGGCCGACAAGAAGTCGGTGGACGGCCTGGTGGACAATCTCTCGAAGGGCAACCCGTTCGAGATGACCGAGCGGACGAAGGCCACCGAGTCCGAGGCGATGCAGCAGCAGATCACGCGCAAGACGATGGACCTGGAGCGCGCCTTCGACAACCTGCTCGGCCGCTACCGCGCCAACGCGCTCGATACGCCTGAAGACACGCAGCACCTGCAGTCGATCATCACGGTGCTGAACGAATGCGATACCGCCAAGATGCCCGAGGCGGCACGGCAGATCGCCTCCTCTTCCATCGCCAAGGCCGACGCCGACCGCCTGACCAACCTCAAGAACGCCAGCCTGAAGCAGGAAGAGATCCTCACCGACCTCAAGGCGCTGCTCGACCAGATGAAGAAGTGGGCGGAAACCGAAGAGCTGATCCGCCTCGCCCGCGAGTTGCTGCTCAAACAGCAGGCCGTGACCCGGCTGACCGGCGAATTCAAGGACCGCCTGGGCGCGAAGAAGCCGGCGGAAGCCTCGAAGGACGAGAAGGGCCAGGTTACCGGGCTGGAGCACGAGCAGCGTGCGTGCTCGAACGACATGAACGAGCTCTTCATCAAGATGCAAGCCGCCCAGGCGAAAATGGAACAGTTGGATAAGTTCGTCGCCAAGAACATCGACGACGCCATCCGCATCGCGCAGAACACCGACGCCACGCCCGACAATCCCAACATGGCTACGACGGGCGATAAGTTCCCGGGCATCAAGGACAAGATGGTGGGCGCGCAGAGCGACATCGAAGCCTTCCTCTTCGGCACGGCCGGTTCCAAGCAGAAGGGCGCCGAACAGGGCCTGGAACGCATCATCACGGTGCTCAGCCGCCGCCGCGACACGGACTACAAGGACGTGATGAAGCAGATTGAGGACCGCAAGCGCGAGCTGCAGAAGATCCTCCAGGAGCAGAAGAAGCTCACCGAGCAGACCAAGAACATCCAGACCAAGGAAGAACTCGAGAAGAACATCGCCGAGGCCAAGAAGCAGCTTCAGAACATCTTCAACCGCGAGCAGGCGCTCAAGCAGCAGACCGAGAACCTGAAGAACGACCCGCACAAGGACGCCGCGCGCTTCGACCGCGCCGTGGAACGCGCGCAGAAGGAACTCGAACAACTGCTTAAGGCCGAGCAGAAGATGCTCGAAGACACCGCCGAGCAGCTCTCGCCGTCGGAGAAGCAGCTCGCCCGCGCGGTGCACGAACTGGAGTCGATCGAGAACCAGGAGCGCGAACTGGCCAAGGAGTCGCAGGCGCTTTCGAACGAGCAGCCCGCGAAGTCGCTGGAAGAGTCGCTCCAGAAGATCAAGGAGCTGATCAAGAAGCAGGACGACCTACGCGTGAAGTCGATCATGGCCAACAACGCGCCCGACAAGGCCGTCGGCGAGAAGGGCATGAAGGAGATTCAGGAGCCCCAGGCCAAGCTGGCCGAAGAGGCCGCCAAGCTGAGCAAAGACCTCGCCGCCGCCGCCGCGAACCTCGACAAGAACCCGCTGAAAGAGGCCGCGAAGGAGGCCTTCGCCACGGCGGATCGCGCGCTCAAGCAGGCCGCGTCCTATGCCGAAGAGGCGCCCAAGGCGATGCAGGAGGCCTCGGGCAGCCTGGGCAAGGGCGCGGGCCGCGAGGCGCTCGATAACCAGGAGAAGGCCGGCGACAACCTGAAGCGCGCCGAGGAAGCCCTCGCCAAGGCGCTCGAAGGCGAGAAGAAGCACACCGAAGCCGCCATGACGGATATCGCCAACAAACAGGCCGATCTGCGTGGGCAGACCGACGAAGTCGCGGGCCGCTTGGCCGCGCTGGCCAAGCAGGCCACCGGCCCGGACGCGCAGAAGGATCCCAAACTGGCGCAGGCCGCGGAGGCCGTCCAGAAGGCGCTCCCGAACCTCGACCAGTCCAGCCAGGAGATGGGTGAGGCGTCCGACAGCCTCCGCCGCGGCGCTCCGCAGGCCGACAGCGGTTCGTCCTCGAAGGCGTCGAGCACTCAGAATGGCGCCGCGGACAAGCTGGCCCAGGCGCGCGCCGCGCTGCAAGGCACGAGCAATGCCATGGCCAAGGATCACTCGGGCAAATTCGGACCCTTGGGAGACGACCAGGGCAAGCTGAAGGACCAGGCCCAGGCGCTCTCCGATCAGATCAAGGAACTCGCCGCGGCCATCGAGTCCGCCCACGCGCAAGCCTCCGGGGCCGCTGGCCAGCAAGGCGGACAACAAGGCGGCCAGCAAGGCGGTCAGCAGGGTGGACAACAAGGCGGTCAGCAAGGTGGTCAGCAAGGTGGTCAGCAAGGTGGTCAGCAAGGCGGCCAGCAGGGTGGTCAACAAGGCGGCCAGCAAGGCGGTCAGCAAGGTGGACAACAAGGCGGACAGCAAGGTGGTCAGCAGGGCATGCCGAAGGCTTCGGAGAAGCTAGGCGAAGCCTCAAAGGACATGGGCAATGCTCAGAAGGACCTCGGGCAGACCAATCCGGCCTCGGCGACGAAGAACGAGGCGAAGGCCATCGAGAAGCTCGAAGACGCCAAGGAGATGCTGGGCGAGTTGCGGCGCAAGGTGAACGAGTTGCAGGATCCCGCGCGGCGCCTGGAGCGCATCCAGAAGGAACTGAAAGACGAAGCGCGGCAGTTGGCCAACAAGGTGGAAGGTCTGCAGGCGCAGATGAAAGATTCGCCCAAGGCCGATGAGAACATTCGCAACGCCTCGAACAATATGCAGAACGCCCAGAACCAGCTCGGCGGCAAGCAAGGCGGCCAGCAGGGCGGACAACAAGGCGGACAACAAGGCGGACAACAAGGCGGCCAGCAGGGTGGCCAACAAGGCGGACAGCAAGGCGGCCAGCAAGGCGGACAGCAAGGTGGCCAGCAAGGCGGCCAGCAGGGCGGACAACAAGGCGGCCAACAGGACAGCCCCAATCCGCAGGAAGCGGCGAAGGAAGAAGAACGCGCGCTCACCGAGATCGAGAAGGCGCTGAAGAAGCTGGACGAACTTACCGCGCAGGCCAAGAAGGAAGAAGACCCGCGCACCGGCAAGGTTCTGAAGCAGATGGCCAAGGACCAGCAGGCGCTGCGCGACCAAGTGCAGAAACTTCAGCCCAAGCTGGACGAGCTGTCCGACAAGACGGGCAAGAAGGAGGCTGAGCGCGCCGCGCAGAGCAACCAGAACGCGAGCAAGAGCCAGTCGCAGGCGTCGAGCCAGATGAGCCAGGGCAGCCAGAGCGGCGCACAGGCTTCGGAAGAACAGGCCGAAGAGGATCTGCAGGACGCCCTCGACAACCTCGACCAGCTCCAGCAGAAGATGCAGCAGCAGAGCCAGCAGGAGCAGCTCTTCCAGATCGAGCAGGAGCTGAAGAAGATGCTCCAGGTCCAGAAGGACGTGCTCATTCGGACGCAGGACGTCGAGAAGCAGCGCCCCGGCCCGAAGGAAGATCTGCCGCGCCGCGCCAAGCTGCAGGCGAAGAAGGTCCACGACGACCAGGCGGCGCTTGCCGACTCCACGAAGGTGGTGGTGAAGAAGCTCGAAGACGCTCCGGTCTTCCAGTGGGTGCTGCAGACGGCGACGGACGACATGAACGAGACCGCCATGCGCCTGGACAAGGAAGAGACCGGCCAGCTCACGCAGGAGATCCAGGAAGACGTGATCCGCAAGCTGGGCGAACTGATCGACGCGTTGCGCAAGGAACGGCAGGAGAAGCAGCAGCAACAGCAGGGCGGCGGCGGTGGCGGCGGCGGCGGGAAGCAGCCGCTCGTGCCGCCCCTGGCCGAATTGAAGATGTTGCGCATCATGCAGAAGGATGTGAACCGCCAGACGCAGAAGGTGGACCAGGAAGTGACCACGGAGAAGAACGAGCTCTCCAAGGACCAGAAGGACCGGCTGCGCCGCGCGGCCAAGAAGGAAGGCGATATCGCGCGGATCACCGAGGGCATCGCCAAGGACGTCGAAAGCGGCGGACAAGGCGGCTCGCAGCAGGCACAACCGCCACAGGGCGGCGACGGGCAGTAAAACCCTCGTAATGCCATGCAGCGGATCGATCGGGATGGAAGTGGGATAAAAGGAGCCGGACCATGCGTACGATACTTGCGGTGCTCTGCGGGACGGTGCTGCTCTTCGCGAGCGAGGCGCAGGCCGCGGACGGACCCGCGCCCAAGCCGGCGTTCGGCGATGCGGCCAACGACCTGCCGTTGGAGCTCTACAAGAAGCTTCACGGCGAGATCGAGGCCTTCTACGGCGTCGCCCCGGCCTCGGCCCCGAAGATGACCAAGGAAGAGGCCAAGAAGGCGCTCGAGGCCGACGCCAAGGCGAGCAAGGACGCGCTGCTCAAGGCGCTCACTTCCGCGCAGACCATCCACCGGGAACTCGCGGCGATGGCCCTGGAGTACGCGGGAGACGCGAAGGGCGTCATCGAGCCGCTGAACAAGACGCTCACGTCCGATCCGGACTCGGAAGTACGGTTGGCGGCGGCGGGAACGCTGACCAATCTGGCCGACGCCGCGTCCGTGGATGCGCTGTGCAAGGCGCTGACGGACAAGGACGAACAGGTCCGCGGCCAGGTCGTGGCCGGGCTCTCCAAGATCAAGGACCCGCGCGCGGTCAATCCGCTGCTGAACGCACTGAAGGAAGAGGAAAAGGCGGGCATCCGGGCGCGCGCGGCGGCGGCGCTCGGCGCCATTAAGGAGAAGACCTCGCTCGAACCGTTGATGAAGCTTCTCGACGACGAGAAAGACCAGCGCGTGCGCATGTCCATCGCGAGCGCGGTGCGCGCGATCCGCGGCCAGGATACGCCGGCGACCGAAGGCGTGCCGGACGTGGCCGAGCATACGGGACAGCTCACCCAACTGGGCAAAGACATGCGCGAGGTGGAAGACAAGCTGCGCAACGACCGCCACGACCGCGCCGTGCAGGTGGACGAGAAGGGCATCGACGAGAAGCTCAGCAAGCTGATCGAGCAGCTCGAGAAGATGCAGAGCCAGTCCAGCTCGAGCAGCTCGCAGAAGAAGCAGCAACAGCAGCAGCAACAACAGCAATCGGGCAACCAGCCCGGACCCAAGCAGGCCGGCAGCCCGCTCGCCGACTCCAAGCTCGGCGGCGGCGCGCAGCGCGGGGCGCTCAACGCGGCCGATGTCGCGGGCCAGCAGGCGGATTGGGCCAAGCTGCCGCCCGCCGAACGCGAGGCCATGATGAACGCGTTCAAGCGCGATATTCCCGAGCGCTGGCGCAAGCGGCTGGAAGCCTACTACCTCTCGATCGCCGCCGAAGAGGCCAAGGCCAGCAAGTAAAGGCGCGACCGGGGCTTAAAGTTCAGGCGCATTAAGGCGGGTGAGCTTGAGCTTGCCCGCCTTTTTCTATTGCCGGTGAAATTCGGGCCGTTTCGAGCGTCTAAGAAGGTTGCACGGTGCGCCCTTGGCGAGGGATGGCCGTGTTTGACAGCGCTCCGGACCATGCAGTAAAACCTTCATCCGCTTTTGTCTAAGGGGTAGAAGCCATGCGCGGTTATCGGAATCCCGTTCATCTGGGCGCGGGTCTTTTGCTGCTCGCCGCCGCCTTTGCCTTTGCGGAGGAACCGTCGGAAAAGGTTCCCGAAGCCGTAACGAAGACTCTGGCGCAGCATTTTAACGGCGTGACGATCAAGCGTGTGCGGCGCAAGACCAAGGACTTCGACGAGTTGTACGAATTCCGGCTGGCGGACGAGGTGAACGGCGAGAAGGAGTATAAGGCCGTCATCAGCGAGAAGGGCGCGGTGCTCGAGGAAGAGGAGCACAAACTCGCCGAAGACCGCGTGCCGGAGAAGGTCCGCGAGGCGTTCCGGCTGTGGTGCGGCGGGGAACGGCTCGCGACGGCTTGGACGGTCAAGCGTCCCGAAGGCGCGTTGCGCGTCTTCAAAACGGGTAAGTTGAAGGTCCTGGGCGCGGAAGATTACTTCGTGATGCACGTCCCCGAGGACCTCTCGGTCCTGGACCTCAAACAGTACGCCCGGGGCGACGCCGCGAAGGCGTTCGAGCAGCAGGGCGCCAAAGAGACGCCGGGCAAGACCACCGCTCAGGCCGAGACGCCGAAGGAACCGCCGAAAGAGCCCGAGGTCGATCCGGATGTCATCAACAAGGTCCGCAAACTGATCCGCGGAACGCTGAAAACCGAAGAAGCCGAACGCGACAAGGCCTGGAAAGAGCTGCGCGACATGGGCAACCTCGCCGTGCCCGGACTTGCCGCCGTTTACCGGCAGGAATCCACGACGACCGAGATGGTGAAGTCGATCCTGATCGCGCTCGGCGACGCCAAGGATCCGCGCGCGGGCCCGGTGCTGGTGGAGATCCTCCACAATAAGGACGCCGCGACCCGGGCCATGGCCGCCCGCGCGATCGGCGACGCGAACTATAAGGACGGCGTCTCGGCGCTGAAGGAACGGCTCTTCGATCCCAAGGAGACCGAAGACGTGATTCTCTACGCGGGTTCGTCGACGGCGAAACTGGGTTCGGCGGCCGGCGCGGAGTCGCTCAAGACGCTGCTCAAGTCCCAGGACCCCGAGATGCGCACGCGCGCGGTCTATGCGCTGGGAAAATACGCGGGCAAGCAGCACGTCGAAGCGATCGCCGAAGCGCTGAAAGACAAGGATAAAGGCGTGCGGATGGACGTGGTGGAAGCACTGCGCCTGATCGGCGGCAAGGAAATCTACGGCGCGCTCATGGAAGCCGTGAAGGACGAGGACTACAAGATCCGCGGCGCCGCCATGGACGCCCTGCGCGACATCACCAAGCAGAAGTTGGGCAACGATCCGAAAGAATGGCAGGCGTGGTGGGCGAAGGAGAACGGCGAGAAGAAGGAAGAGGCCAAGTCCGCGGAGCCCGAATCCAAGACCGATAGAGATGAGCTCAAAAAAGAACCGAAGGAGAAGCTCAAGGACGGCGAAGAGTGGGGGCCGAAGACGGACAAGCCGCCCGCTCCGCAGCCGGACGAAGTTCGTTAGCCGTTTGGCCCGCAGGTGTCAGGAGCAACCGTTATGAACGTTTCGAAGGCCTTTATGCTCGCATTGGCCGCGCTTGGCCTGGGTGTGTATTCGGCGCATGGGCTTGACGTCGTGCTTTCCGGAGCCGACGGCGACGAAGTCGCGGGGCCCTTGCAGTCGGTGAAGGCCGACGCCGGATTGGAGGTCGGCGGCAAAACCGTCAAGCTGGAAGACATCGCCGAAGTGCGAGTGAAGGGCGCCGCGCTGGCGGCCAGCACGGCCAAAGCCAAGATCCTGCTGCGCAACGGCGACGCGATCCAGGCGGACATCGTTCAAGGCAACGATACGGCCTTGAAGGCGAACCAGCCTCTATTGGGCGAATTGAACCTCAAGAACAACGCGCTGAAGGGAATCGTTTTCGCGCTCAAAGACGCGCCCGCGGAAACTGTCGTCGCCGCGTTCTTCGCCGGCGCGGACGCGGACGAAGACAAGATGCTGACGCCCAAGGGCGAGACGGTGAATGGGTTCATGGGCGGGTTTAACGACAAGGAGATGGTCTTCGAGGCCGGCGGGCAGAAGCGCTCGATTCCATACGATCAGGTCGCCGCCTTCCGCTACGCCGCGCTCGAGAGGTTCAAGCCGGTGGAAGGGCTCTGGGCCGCGGTACGGCTGACGGACGGTTCGATCGTCGGCGGCAGGCTAACGGGTTTCGCCGAAGGCAGCCTGAGCGTGGACTCCGGCGACGGCATCGTAATGAAGGTGCCGGAGAAGGCGCTGCTGTCGATCGAGATCAAAGGCGGCAAACTGACGTACCTGGCCGAACTGACGCCGCAGGCGGAAGAGAAGCCGTATGTCGGCGGCGTGCCGGTGGTCCGGCCGTGGCGCAGGAACCTGGCGGTCTCCGGCGAGAAACTGCGGCTGGGGCGGAAAGAGTACAACCGCGGGATTGGCGTACATTCGTACTGCAAATTGACGTATACCCTCGACGGCGCGTACGACCGGTTCCTGTCGGACGTGGGACTCGATGCGAGCGCGCCCTCCAGCGCCGTGTGCAGCTACAAGATCATGGCCGATGGGAAGGAATTGGAGGCCGGCGACGTGAAGTCCGGCGATGCGGCCAAAAAAATCAAGGTCTCGGTCATGGGCGCCAAGTCCCTGGAGTTGATTTGCGACTACGGGCCTGATAACGACGACGCGGGCGATCATCTCGATTGGGCGGATGCACGGCTTTTGAAATAAGCCGCGGAAAGGAATGGCATGTCCCGACGTATGTGGAAGCAGGGGTCTGCAACGGCTGCGCGACTGGCCGCGCTCGCCGCGCTCGCGTTTGCGTTGGCCGGTTGCGACTATGTCATCCAACCGCTAAAGGGCACGGAAGGCCGGACGCAGGTCTATGCGGCCGTAGGCCGCGACGGTGCTCCGAACGCGGGCGTCGTGGTCACCAGCCTCGGCGCGATTGTCATCGACCCGCCGCTCACGCCCACCCTTGGCGACCGGATGAACGCCGACGCGCTCTCCCGCAGTAAAGCGTTCTGGGACGATCTGTACAAGGGCCGCTCCGAGAAACCCCGCACGCTGGCCCCGCCGGTGCTCTATGTCCTGAACACGACGTATCGCGGTTCGCACTCCTTCGGCGACACGGCCTTCGACCAGACGGCGGACATCATCACCACCGACCGTGCGGGCAAATATCTGGCGCATATCGACACCGTGCGCAAGATGCGCGAAGTCCTGAAGTCCGACTTCAAGGTGCCCGGACTCGAAGGCCACCACATCACGCCGCCGGTAATTACCTTCGAGGGCACGCTCACGCTGCACACGCCTGAAGTGGAGGTCAAGATGATCTCCCTGGGCGACTGCGTGGGCGAAGGCGACTGCGTGATCTACCTGCCGCAGCAGAAGGTGCTCTTCGCCGGCGACGTGGTCATCCCCAATTTCGTGCCTTTTCCTGATGGCCGCACGCCTACGGTGCGCAATTGGGTGAAGGCGCTTCAATATCTCAATTCGCTCGATATCGACGTGCTGGTGCCGGGACACGGGCCGGTTAAGGAAGGCAAGGACGCCAAGGACGCCATCAAGTCTCAGACGGAATTCCTGACCACGCTGTGGGCCGAAGTAAAGCGCGCGTCCGAGGCGGGCAAATCCGCCGAGCAGGCGGCGCGGGAGGTCAAGCTTCCCACGTACGCCACCTGGGCTCGCTACACCGAATGGCTACCGGGTAACGTGCAGCTTATCTACAAGGAGTTCTCGTCCGGCGGAACCGAGAAGGCCCCGCCCACTCCGGGTGGGGCAGGGGCGGCCGTTCCCAACGGCATCGGCGCTCCCGATCCCTACACGGACAAATAACGTCGTCGGCAGGGAGCAAGCGGCGTGAAGATCAAGATCTGGGGCTGCCGCGGCAGCATCCCCGCGCCCAGCACCGCCGAATTCGTCACCAATCGCTACGGCGGCAACACCACCTGCGTGAGCATCTCCGTGCCCGGGCAGGTGCTCATCCTGGACGCGGGCACGGGCCTGCGCAATCTGGGGCTCGCGCTCGCCGAACACCCCGGCTTGCGGGCCACCTTCTTTTTCAGCCACGTCCATTGGGACCACATCCAGGGCTTCCCGTTCTTCCTGCCGAGTTTCGACCGGGACAGTGTGTTCAATCTCTACGGGCGCAGCCATCCGCAGTTGCCGAATTTCGGCGGGAGCGCCGTGGCCAACGCGCTGCTGCTCCAGCAGCAGAGCTTGAACTTTCCCGTGGCGCTCGACCAGATGGGCGCGCAGATGCACTTCTTCAACTTGGTGGCCGGGCAGCGCGTCGAACTGCCGGGCACCGCGGGCGTATTGGCGGTCACTGCGGGCGAACTCAACCATCCCGGCAGTTGCTTCGGGTACCGCATCGAATACCGGCGCGGCGGCAAGGCGCGCTCGTTCGTCTTCGCCACCGACACCGAACATGGCGACAAGGCCAACGCGCATCTTCAGACACTCGCCCGCGGCGCGGATATTCTCCTATACGATGCGCAATTTACGCCTGAAGAATATCCGAGCTACGTCGGCTGGGGGCATTCGACCTGGGTGCACGGCCTGCGCGAATGCGCCGCGGCCGGCGTCAAGCGGCTGCTGCTCACCCATCACGATCCGTTGCGCGACGACTGGGCGCTCGCCCGCATCGAGACCGACGCGAGGCAGGAAGGCCGGAAGCTCGGCATCGAAGTGGACGCGGCGCGGGAAGGGATGGAGATCGAGTTGTAAGGCTCAGGACTGCCGAACGGGCTGGCTCCTGGCTCGCTCGCGGCTTGCGTCCATCTTGATCCCCAACGCCCAATGCGCTGCCAGGTGCCGCGAGCCAGGTGTTATCTATTTGCTGCGCTCTACGCCGTCACTTCTTCTCTACATCCTTTAACGCCGGCGTCGCGTCGAGTGCGTTAATGATCGCGCGGCAGGACTTGGCGATCTCGGCGTCGTCGCCTTGCGCGGCCTTTTCAAGCGCAGGGAAGGCAGCGGCGCCGATGGCCGTGAGTTCCTTCTGCGCCGCGCTGCGGTCCTCGAAGGCTTCGGCGCCCAGCTTTTTGAGCAGCGCGTCAACTTGCGCGTCGAGTTCGGGCTCCATGTGTTCATGCAGCACCAGTCCGACGCGTACGGTCTTCGCGGGCGCGGGCTTGGCCTGGAGCGGCAGCCATTTCTCGTAGGTCTCCTGCGGCACGCGGTAGAAGATCGTGAGCCCGTCGTTCTTGAAGATCCCCTCGTCCCAGACCTTCACCAGCGACTCGGCCTCGTCGGCGTTCAGGCCCGCTTTCGTCAGGCGCTCGGCCAGCTCCTTGCGGAGGCGCTTGAGGTCGTCCTCGGTGGTCGCGGCCATCTGCAGGCGCATGTCGAGCTTTTTCGTCTCGACCTGCGCGTTCCAGTCGCTCCAGGCCTTAGCAATTCGCACGCCCTTCTCGGAGCGCTCGATAGCCATCAGGTCGAGGAAGACCTGGCCGCCGGACGTCTCAAGCACGAGCACGTCGCCGTCGCGCGTGACCTTGGGCGTCGCCGGGGCTTTCATCAGGCCGTCGTAGTAAATGAAGTTCTCGCTGTCGCAGCCGGTTCCATCTAATCGGCTGTGCGAGCCGAAGCTGTGGATCTTCTCGCTTTTGACGGCGCGCAGGCTTGCAACCCAGTGCTTCTCGGGGACCTCGATCGTCCGGCCGCCGTTCGGCATGCCTTGGGGCGGGTCTTTCACAAAGAGCGAGAAGACCAGGCGGTGACCGTCATTCTTTCCCAGGCTGCCAAAGTTTGCGGGCTCTGCCGCAGCGGGCCACCACACCATCGGCGCGCCCTCGGCGAAGCGGATTGTCAGGTCCAGCTGCAGCGCCTTCTCGGCGTGAAAAAAAATCACGGGCTTACGTACCGGCCCGCGATACGGCAGCGTCCGTCCCGGCGGCCAGCCGTAGAACTCCTTGGGCATCTGCGCCCATTCCTGCTTCATGTCGTGTTGCGCCCAAGCGTCGTTGCGCGGGACGGAGAAGACGCCCCACTCGTGTAGCTCGTAGGCCGCGTCCGCGTTGGGCTCCGCGGTAAACGCCGCGCCCGCCAGGCCCAGCGCACATAGAAGCATCGAAATCAGCAAACGCATGAATTTTCCTTTTCCTGGTTATCCGGGTTACTTGCCCCTTGCCGCATTCGGGTCCTTCGCTCCGCGGTTCTGGTCCTCGGCGGCTTTGGCGTCGAGGACTTCAAGAATCTTCCGGCAGGCCTTGCTGATCTCCACGTCTTCGCCTTGCGCGGCCTTCTCGAGCGCCGGAAACGCTGCGCCGCCGATCTTTGTCAGCTCGCTCAGGGCCTGTTCGCGCGACTCGAACGCCTCGGCGCCAAGTTGCTTGAGAAGCGCCGCGACGCACGCATCCAGCTCGGGCTCCAGCCGTTCGTGAATCACCAGCCCCACGCGCACCGTTTTGGACGGCGCGGGCTTGGCATCGAGCGGCAGCAACTTTTCGTAGACCGTCTGCGGCACGCGATAGAAGACCGTCAACCCCTCGTTCTTGAAGAGCCCGTCGTTCCAGACCGCGGCCAGCGACTCGGCCTCGTCCGCATTCAGGCCCGCCTTGGTCAAACGTGCGACCAACTCCTTGCGCAGGCGCTCGAAGTCTTCGGCCTGAGCCGGAATCATCTCCAACCGCGTCTGGCGCTGCGCGGCATCCAGAATGCCCTCCCAACCGCTCCAGTTCTTCGCGATGCGCACGCTCTTCCCCAGGCGCTCGACGGCCATCAAATCGAGACAGACGAAATCGCCCGGCGTCTCCACGACGATCTTTTCGCCCTCGCGCGTCACTTTGGGCGTGGCCGGCGCTTTCATCAGGCCGTCGTAATAGATGAAGCTCTCGGAATCCCAGAGCTCTCCGGGCATCTTGTTGGTGAAGGAGCCCTCGCAGAAAATCTTCTCGCTTTTCACGGCGCGCAGGGATTCCATCCAATGCTTCTCGGGCACCTTGATGGTATTTGCGCCGTTCGCGCCACCCTTCGGCGTCTCCTTTACAAAAACCGAGAAGACCAGGCGGTTGGGTTCGTTCTTTCCATAGCCGCCCCAATTCGCAGGCTCTTCCGCGGCGGGCCACCAGACCATGGGACTGCCTTCCGCGAACGTGATGGTCAATTTCACCTGCAGCGGCTTCTGGGCGTGGAAGAAGATCACGGGTTTCTTGACCGGCCCGCGGTAGGGCAGATACCTGCCGGGCGCGCGTCCGTAGAACTCCTTGGGCATCTGCGCCCATTCCTGCTTCATGTCATGCTGCGCCCAGGCGTCGTTGCGCGGGACGGAGAAGACGCCCCACTCGTGGAGTTCGTAGGCCCCCGCGGGCTGCGCCTCACCGCCAAACACGCTACCAGCTAGAACCAGTACCGCCGTAAACAAGAATAAACGCATGGTGTATATCCTTTGTGTTGGGCGTTCACTTCTGAGCTTTAGCCTTGAGATCGTCTAGCGCCTTCAGGAGGTCGCGGCAGGTCTTGGCAATCTCCAGATCCTCGCCCTGCGCGGCCTTCTCCAGGGCCGGAAAGGCGGCACCGCCGATCTTCGCCAGCGCGCGCTGGGCTGCCGCGCGCGTCTCAAACGTATCGGCGCCCAGTTGCTTGAGCAGGGCCTCGACGCGCGCGTCGAGTTCCGGTTCCAGATGAGAATGCACGACCAAGCCAACGCGGACGATCTTGGCGGGCGCGGGCTTGGCCTCGAGCGGGAGCCACTTCTCGTACGTCTCCTGCGGAATCCGATAGAAGAGCGTAAGGCCGTCGGCTTCGAAGAGGCCCGCGTGCCAGACCTTTACCAGCGAGCCCGCTTCCGCGGCGTTCAGGCCCGCGCCTTCGGTGCGCTTGGCCAGATCGGTGGCGCGCTCTTCGAGCGCCTTTGCGTCTGCTGCGGTAAGCTCGAGCCGAGTTTTCCGCGCGCCGGGTTCGACGCGGTCGACAAAGGCGGAGACCGAGGCATGGCCGTCCTTGCGGTCGATCACGAGCATGTCCAGCATGGGGTAGTCGAGCGCAGAGTCGATCAGGACGGCCCCGCCATCGCGCGTGACTTTGGGCGTCGCCGGAGCCTTCATGATGCCGTCGTAGTAGAGGAACGAGTCGCAGGCGAGGCCGCCGCCGTTCTGCTTGTTGGAGTAACTGCCGGGGGTCAGGACTAACGACGCCTTGACCTCTCGCAACGTCTCGATCCAGTGGCCCGTGTCTACCGCCGGAGGCTCATGCGGGGGTTCGTTGGGACCCCTTCCGGGCCAAGCGTTCAACTGCAGGCCGAACTCCAGGCGGTCCAGTTCGCCGTGGACGCTGTCGCCGCCGAGCCAGCCCGGCATATCCGCATTAGGCCACCAGACCAGGGGCCGGCCTTCGGCAAAGCGGATTTTCAACCGTGCGGCCATCTGATGCTCGGCGTGGAAGAAGATCACGGGCTTCTCGACGGCGCCGCGGTAAGGCAATTTGCGCTCTGGCCAGACGCGGTTGAAGAACGCGGGAAAGCCCGCCCATTCTTCTTTCAGGTCGCGCATGGCCCACGCATCGTTGCGCGGGACGGGAAAGACGCCCCACTCGTGTAGCTCGTACGGCTCCGCGGCGGGCTTTGGGGCCTCGCCTGCGCTCATACCCGCCGCCGGAAGCAGCAGCGCCGCGGCCAGGATGACTCGAAGATGACATGGCATCGTCCGCACTCCTCCATTAAGGATAGGGATTAGACCCTTAAAGCCGCCTGCGGTTTCTCGGATTCGGCCCGCCTATCCGAAGGCCCAGCATGCGCTTAGAAAGGACTTTTCATGCCCAGATCGGCCGCTTCCGGCGTGCACCCAAAGGTTCAGGCGCGCATCGATAAACTCAAGCCGGGACTGGTGGAATTCACCCAGCGCTTCTGCCGCTTCGCGACGGTGAACCCGCCGGGCAACCAGTACCTGGAATGCGTGCGCTTCCTGGACAAGAAGCTGCGCGCGCTGGGCCTCAAGACGCGCATCCTGCGCGTGCCGCCCAAGGTCCAGGCCAAGCTCGTGCCGGGCCTGGACGCGTATCCGCGCTACAACCTGATCGCGCGCTGGGACGTGGGCGCTAAAAAAACGCTCCACTATACGGGCCACTACGACGTCGTCCCGCCGACCTCGGGCTGGAAGACCGACCCGTTCGCTCCCCGCGTGCGCGGCGACAAGCTGATCGGCCGCGGCAGCGTGGACATGAAGGCGTGCGACGCGGCCGCGATCTTCGCCGTGCAGGCGCTCATGGAATGCGGCGTCCGGCCAGCCTGGAATATCGAACTCTCTTTCACCGCCGACGAAGAGACCGGCGGCTACGCGGGCCTGGGCTGGGTGGTGAAGAGCAAGGCCATCCGCCCCGACGCCGCAGTGCTGCTTGAAGGCGGCAGCGGCGAGCACATCGGCTACGCGCACCGGGGCGTCCTGTGGCTGAACCTGACGGTGATTGGAAAAGCGGGCCACGCGTCCAATCCGCGGAACGGCGTCAACGCGCTCGAGCAGGCCTGCGGCCTGATTCGCGAGTTGCAGTCGCTCGACGCCGTCTACGCGCGGCGCAAGAGCCGCTTCCGGGCCGCGCCGATGGCCCGCCGCCCGACGCTCATGCTCGGCGGCGTCAGCGGCGGCGGCGGGAAGGTCAACACCATCCCCGACCGCTTTAGCTTCAGCCTCGACCGGCGCCTGCTGCCCGAGGAAAATGTAGGCCGCGTGAAGGCGGAGATCATGCAGGCCGTCAAGCGCGCGCAGAAACAAGACCGGGACCTGAAGGTGAAGGTCGAGCAACTGCTGTATGTGGCCCCCGGTTGGACGAAGCAGGGCGCACCGATCCTGCGTGCGGCGAAGGCCGCGTACCGCGCCGTGACGGGCCAGCCCAGCCGCTACCGCATGACCGGCGGCTTCACCGACATGCACTGGCTCACCAACGACGGCAAGGTGCCCACTGTCGGCTACGGTTGCCGCGGCGCCGGCGCGCACGCCGACTTCGAATGGGTGAGCATCGCGAGCATGGTGGAGACGTGCAAGGTGTACGCGGAGATTGCGCTCAGGATAAAGTCGAAGGTCTAAAAGTCTTGATTCTGAGCGTCCTGTGAGACGCTGCGCTCTCTTGATTTTCGATCTTTGACTTTTGGACCTTCAGACTTTCAGACCTTGTGTCCCTTCAAACTTCCGATGCGGTTAATCCAGGTGGACCACTTCGCGGCTTCGGCGAGCGAGCCGCCGTAGGCCTGGAGCAGGACGGCCTTGTGGTCCGGCGTGAAGCCGTGGTTGTCCTTCTTCGGCAAGAACGAGCGCAGGATCTGGTACAGGTTCTTGGCGCGGTTCAGGCGCGAGACGCTCTTCGCCATCGAACAGCCCAAGAGGTCGATGATGAAGAACTCGCCCGGCGTTGAGGGCGCGTTGGGCAGCACGAGGAAGTGCTCGGCCTTGCAGTCGTCGTGGTAGAAGCCGCGGTCGTGGAACATGAGGATAAAGCGGCCGAGCGCCAGCAGCAGCTCGCAGCGTTCGGGCTCACTCTCCAGCCGCCACCAGCGTTCGATGACGTTCTCGCACTCGGGAATCGCTTCGGTGGCCAGCAGGCTGAAGTGCGAGACCGCGCCCTCGGCTTCGGCGAGCCAGACCGGGCGCGGCGTGCGAATGCCGGCCTCCATGACTTTCCAGCCGAGCTCAAATTCTTCGCGCGCGCGGGACTTGCGCGTCACCCGCAGCAGCGGGCCGTACCACGTCTTGAAGTTGTAACGCTTGACGTAGACCTCGATGGGCGTGCCGAACTGGCCCGCGGCGAGCTTGACCACCTTGCGGCTGCGGCTGGACTTGGCGACGAACTCGGTGACGGTGGCCAGCGCGTCGATGTCGTTCCAGGGAATGTCGAGGCCGCGGAAGCGCTGGTACGGGCCCAGGCAGCGGATTTTGTAGCCGTCGCGGGTCATAACGTGCCACTTTACGGGCCCCGATGGCGGGCGCATGCGCGCGCTGCCGATGATGGCCGTCTCCCGGGTGTTAGCCATGCTCGCTCAGGACCTCGCGATAAAGGCGTTCGTGGGCCTCGGCCCAATGTGTGTAGCCGTGGCTTGCCTCGGCGCGCGCGCGGCCGGCGCGGCCCCAGGCTTCGCGTTGCGCGGCGGGCAGCGCGAGCACTTCCAGCAACCCCTTGGCCAAAGCGCCGGGATCTTCGACCGGCACGAGCCGCCCGTTCGCGCCGTCCTCGAGCAGGTCCGGCACGGCGCCCACGCGCGTGGCCACGACCGGCAGGGCCATCGCCATGTACTCCAGCACCGCACGCGAGAAGCCTTCCGAGCCGACGGAACTCAGCGCGCCCAAGTCTGCGGCTCCGAGCAGCGCGGGGATCTCGCCGGGATCGCGGCGGCCCAGGAGCTTCACCGCTGCCTCCAGGTTCAGCGCCTTGATCTGTTCCTCGATGGCCCCGCGAAACGAGCCGTCGCCCACGAGAAGAAGAATAGCACTCGGATGCGCCGCCGCGACGGCTTTCCAGGCCGCGAGCAGCACGCGGTGCGCTTTGACGACCTCGAACCGCGCCACGCACACCGCCACCTGCGCGTCCGGCGGCAGGCCGAGGCGTTCGCGCGCCGCGCGCCGGTCGGCCTCGGGCGCAAAGCGTTCCAGGTCGATACCGCCGGGGATGCGCCGGATCTTATCCGCGGGAAAGACGCTCTTGGAACGCACGTCTGCTTCGACGGCGCGGGAGACGGCCACGAGGCGCGCGGTGCGGCGCGCGAGCATGCGGTTGGCCAGGTTATCGCGAAGGGGCGTGGTGACGTGGCGCGTGCGGATGACGGGAATCTTCAGGCGATGGAGCTTGGAGGTGAGCACCGCGAGCCAATGGTCCTTGCCGCGGTGCGCGTGGATCACCTGGACGCCGTGCTCGCGGACGGTACGCGCGATCTTCTTCATGTCAGGGAGATCGTGCGACGGCCACCAACGGTGCTTCATCGTAAAGCCGATGGGGTCGAGCCCGCGGCTGCGGGCCATCTCGAGGGTGGCGTAGCCATCGCGCAGGCCCAGCAGCACCGTGTGGCCGGCGCGGCGCAAGGCTTCGGTAAGGTTGAGCGTATGGGCGGCCTCGCCGACGAAGAGGCGCGCGCTGTTGAGCTGGAGGATCGTCAGCTTGGACGAAGGCTCGCTGGGCATGTGCTCGGTGGATTTTAAAGCGCGCAAGCCGCAGCGGCTACTGCCGGAATGGCAAAAGCAGGGGACAGGGATTCAGAGGGCAGAGGGCAGCGAACGGCCAACAGTATGGGCGCCTTTATTTGTTGTTCTCTGTTCCCTGTCCTCTGTCTCCCGCCGTTCAAGGCTTCGCCTCGAACTCCTTCAGGTCCTTCTCGATCAGGGCAACCTGGTCCGCGTTCTTGCAGAGTTTGAGCGCCTCTTTCTGCTGCACGACAGCCTCGGCCTTGCTGCCGCTCTCGAAGAGCGCGCGCGCATACGCCACGGACGGCACGAGTTCCTTGCCGCCGGTCGCTTCAAAGGCCGACTTGGCGGCCTTCAGCGCGAGGCGCGTATCGCGGATGTTCAGGTCCTTTTCGAGCAGGATCGTGAGGGCAAACTCGCTGAGTAGATCCGGATTCGTGGCGCCCTCGGAGACGATCTTCCCGCCGACGATCATGGCGCGCTTGGCGTCCTCGCCGGCCTGCGCGAGCTTGAAGTACTGCGGGATCAGTTCCTCGGTCTGCATCATCGACTTGGAGGTCTCCGCGTCGAGCTTGCCTTCGAGGGCCTTGCGGACCGCCCACTCCAGGCTGCCCTGCGGGTGGCCGTGCCAGACGAGCTTTCCGGACTTGTCGATGACGAATGCATGCGGGATGCCGCGTACGCCGAACGGTAGCATGAACTTCTCGGCGGTCTTGTTCTCTTTATCGATGCCGACGGCGTAATCCATGTTCTCGGCCATGCGCGCCACGAACGGCTTGACCTCCGCGGCATCCTCGCCGCTCAGGCCCACGAAGACCGCGCCCTGGTCCTTGTACTTCTTCTGCATCGCGGAAAGGTGCGGGATCGATTCGCGGCACGGCGGGCACCACGTCGCCCAGAACTCGATCACGTAAACGTGCTTATCCTTCCCCGCGGCCAAGTCGACCTTCTCGCCCTTCACCCACTCGGCCACTTGAAGCTCGGGGGCTGGATCGCCCAAGTCGAGCGCAAACAGGGAACTCGCGCAGAAGCAGAGTAGTCCGATCGGATACAACGCGTTTCGCATGACATCTCCTGAACCGTGGTTGTTCGAATGCTTGCTTAGGTCGGAATCGGCATAAGACTTTAGGCAGCGCAAACTATTCTAACCGCAAACCCAGGGGCACGGTCAACAAACAACTGCAAGATACTCGTCAACGGCATGGCTTTTGGGTGGTTGTAACCCCTGACAGGCTAGATAGTTTAATGAACAATGTGCAGATAAAACGCGAAAAGAATGCGGTAACTTAGGCAGGAGGAACTCGGTTCTATATCCCATTAAACCCATTAAACTAGGACTGAGAAAACATTAGACCTGTTATCCAAAGGACCTATGATTATTGTGTTTTTGAAAGTCTGGATGCACAATGATAGAAGTAAGGCCCAGAGTTGGGGGAACTCTTGAACGTGTCTGACGCTGAACCAAACGACGTGCATTCCGGCGAAGAGGAACAGCCTGTTCCGGCTGAAGAGTCTTCCGCCGGAAAAGCGTCTGTTTCGTCGGGCAAGGATGCGCGCTCCTTAAAGAAGATCGTCATGGTTTTGGGCGCCTTGTGCGTAATTCTTGCCGGCGCGTCGGCCGTGAAGCTGTTTGGCGGGACCAGCAATGCGAGCCCCGCGGCTCCGGCGGAGCACGGCGCGGAAGCGGAAACTCCGGCCTCAAAGGGAACCTCCCCGGCGCAAGCGAGTACGGCGCACAAAAAGAAACAGCGCGGCGGGAACTACTTCCTGGCCTCGCGCGGCGCGAAGGCGAGCGGGTGCGACCGTCCTGAGACCATGATCGACGGGAACAGCACCGAGTACGACGGCAACAACGGCTACTCCTCGTACGACATGAACAACAAGCAACTCCAGGGCTGCGTGGTGACGCTGCCCAAGCCCGTCGAGATCTCCCGCATTCGCTTCCTGCTCTGGGACAAGGACGAGCGCTCGTACACCTACCAGGCGTTTGTCTCGCCCGACGGCAAGACCTGGAAGATGATCGAGGACGCGAGCAAGAAGGAATGCAAGAGCTGGCAGGATATCCATTTCAATCCGCAGCCGGTGCAAGCCGTGCGCATCAAGGGTTTGACCAGCACGGCGAACAGCTACCTTCACATTGTCGAAATCGAAGGCTACGACGACGGCCCGGTGATTCCGCTGCGGAAGGCGCCGAAGGACGGCGCGCTGCCCGCGGTGGCGGACCTGCATCCGGGTTTGTGGGCCGAATACTACGACGACATCGAAGGCTATCCGACCATCGAGGACAAGCCGCTGCTGGAGCGCCCTGAGACGAAATTCGATTTCGGTTCGATGCCTCCGCCCCAGGCGCCAGGTCAGGGCCTTAAAGGCTGGCCGATGGGCGGTTCGTGCGCGGCGATCTTCTCGGGCTATCTCAAGATCGACAAGCAGGACCTCTACACGTTCTTTCTGGTCTCCGACGACGGCTCGAAACTGTACATCGACGGCGAGCTGTTGATCGACAACGACGGCATGCACGGCATGACGGAACTGTGGGGCCAACTGGACCTCAGTCCCGGGCTGCATCGCGTCTGGATGTGTTACTTCAACGCCGGCGGTCCCATGGGCCTGCAACTGCATTACAAGCCCAAAGCGGACGACCGGAAGGCGATTCCGCCGGAGATGGTCTTTCATAATCCGGCGGAAAAGAGACGTCCGTAGAAGCGGAGCGCGCGACGGCATGGCACTGCAAGGACCGGATCGCCGCGGGATGGACCCACGGAACAAGAACGCGCCGCGGCGCGTCTCGGGCAGCCATCCGCCGCAAAAGCGCGCGTCCGGCGGAGCAGGCGTGCCCCCGCAAGCCGTGGCGCGGAAGCCGTCCGAACGCGCGCCTGCGCAGCCGGCGGTCAAAGCGCCCGCCGCCGCGCCCGCGCCAAGAGTTCAAGCCGCCGCTCCGGCGCCTGTCCCGCGAAGAGTCTCCGGCGGCCATGCGCGCCCTGTTTCCGAAGCGCCCAAGCCCGCGGCGGCCGGCGCGCCTCGCCGGGCATCGGGCGGCCATGCGCGGCCAACCGCCGCCGCTGCTCCCGCCTCGGCCACGGCACCCAAGAGAATCTCCGGAGCGCATGCAAAACCGGCCTCGGACCGCAAAGCGGCCGTGGCTCCGCCGCCGGAAGCGGTCAAGACATCCGCCGCCGCTGCGCCCGAGAAGAAGGCCGTAGTCTCAGTTCACGCCAAGCCGCAGGCTGCGCCGGGAAGCGAACGCAAGCGCTGGACGGCGATCGTCGCGTTGCTCGCGGTCGCATGCGTTGCATTGGCCGCTTCGACCGCGTGGCTCTGGCTGCTCAAGCCGGGCGGCGGCGCGGACGCGCCCAAGGCCGCGCACGAAGACGGCAAGGGACCATTGGCCGCGCGGAAGGTCTCCAGCAAAGGTTCCGAAGCCGCTCCGGAAGAGGCCAAACCCACGGCGCACTTTCTCTCCCGGGACGACAAGCGCAGCGGCACCTGGAAGAAGACCGTGGGCAAGGACGGCTACGTCATCTTCAACAAGAACGGCGGCGGCCAGCACGATCTCAAGCTGCCCGATTACATCGGCGAGGTCGCGAGTTCCGGGGACCACTGCGTCTGGGCCGTCGATCAGGACCCGCGCGGCCTGGAAGATCCTGTCGATCCTGCGCGCCGCTACAAGGTCTGCGAGTACTCGGGCTCGGATTTCACGGTCTCGATCCGGACCCTCCGGCCGGTCACGTACCGCCTCTCCGTCTACTGTCTGGACGGGGACAAGCTGGGCCGGCGGCAGCGCGTGGATGTGATGGCCGACGAGAAAGTGCTCCATGCGGTCGATGTCGACAAGATGGACAACGGCGTCTGGCTGAACTACGAGATCAGCGGCTCGGTGGACCTAAAATTCACGAACCTCAACAACTACAACGCGGTGCTGGCGGGCATCTTCTTCGATACGCCCGAGGACCAGAAGATCGCCAAGCGCGCGCCGCCCAAGGGCCCGGCCCCGGAATCCGAAGCGGGCCTGCAGCCGGGCGTGTGGGCGGAGTATTTCGATAAAGTGCCCACGTACGCCAACGTGAAGGACGTGCCCACCTGCCGCCGCGCCGAGATTAACCTGGACTTTGGCGCGATGCAGCCGCTGCAGCCCGGGCAGGGCATGCCCGACTGGCCGTTCTCCGGCGCGTGCGCCGCGATCTTCAGCGGCTATGTCAAGATCGCCGAGGACGGCCCGCACACCTTCTTCCTGAGTTCCGACGACGGCTCGCGCCTGTACATCGATGGCGAACTGGCCGTGGACAACGACGGCCGGCACGGCATGAAGGAGGCCGCCAAGCAACTGGACCTGAAGGCCGGCCTGCACCGGTTCTGGCTCGAGTACTTCAATTATTCGGTCCCCATGGGCCTCAGCGTTCAGCTCAAGGCCAAGGATGGCCCGCGCGGTCCCATCCCCGAAAGCATGCTCTTCCACGATCCCGCCGAGGCGCTCAGCGAAGACGCCCACGCAGATTCGGTCCTCGCCAATCGCTAAGCTTCGTCCTCTTTTCATTGCCCGGTGTATGCGATGAAGTCTCCGCCGTTACCCGCTCATTTCCTGCGAAGGAATCGAAGGCTTTGGCGCCTCTAAGTTTTCAAGGAAACGTGTTCCTCTGTAAGTTTTGGCACTCGCAATCGTTCTTCGGGAGGCACCACCGTGCGCATCGAATTCCTTACGCCGCTCTTCGCGGCATTCATCGCCGTTACGCTGCACGCCGCCGAATCCGAAGTGCTGCTCGCCGATTTCGAGAAAGATGCGGACAAGGTTTTTGAGAATGCTCCCGCCGTCACGATCGCCAAGGAACACGCCAAGCGCGGCGACTACGCGCTGAAGATCGTGCACGACGGCAAAGGCTACCCGTGCCTGCGCATCGAGAAACCGGAGTTCCTCAAGACGATTCACGAACGCTTTGCCGAGTTCCCGATCCTTACGCTCGATATCTTCAATCCGCAGGACTTCCCCGTCGCCATGGGCGCCAACGCGGGGGACGCCAAGAGCAAGGACTACGGCTCGCGCTACAACGAGGATCGCCTCGTCGCGCCGCCGGGCTGGTCCACGCTGCGCCTGAACCTCACCGGCCTGCTCTGCTCGAACTCGAACAACTGGAACGAACGCCGCCCGCTGAACGCGCGGGACTTGGTGTTCTTCGGGATCTTCCTGCATCCGCACCAGCGCCCGAATCCAGTGATCCTTTTCTTCGACGCGCTGCGCATGGAGAACGATGGCCTGCCGAAGGTCGAAGGCCTGCAGGCGTTCGACTTCGGCCCGCAAGTCTCGGGGGTCTTTCCGGGCTTCACGGGCGTGAACGAGAAAACCCTGTACGACCCCAAGGCCGGTTTCGGCTGGAAGGCGCCGGGCCGCTTCAGTCGCGTGGCCAACCCCGACGACCTCGGCGGCGACTTCGGCTCCGGCGAGTCCTTCACCGTCGATATGAAGTCCGGCGCGGGGACCTACATCGTCCAGATGGTGGTCGATACCTTCGGCGAATGGCAGACGCCGCAGATCTTCGGCCACCGCACGATTGCGATTAACGGCAAGCAGATCTCCGAGGAAAATCTCGGCGGCGAAACGTTCCTCAAGTCGCGTTATCTGCGCTTTGAAGACGCGGAGGATTTGCCGTCCACGGATCTTTGGGAAGAGCGCGTGAAGCCCGCGCTGCCCGTGCGGTCCTTCGAGGCCGAAGCCGCGGCCGACGGCAAGCTGGAGATCTCCGTGCAGACCGACCGCGGGCCGGGCGCCATTGCGTGGCTCGTCGCGTATCCCAAGGCCAAGGCCGCCGAGGGCAAGGCGTACCTGGAGGCGCTCGACAAGCGCCGCAAGGAACTCTTCGACGGCGCGGTGACGAAGATGCTCCCAAAGCCCAACGCCGAAGCGCCCAAGCCGGCGGCCGAGGACGAGAAGCGCGGATTCATCGCGTTTGCGTGCCATACGCAGGAAGACGTAACCTGCGCGTACGCGCCGAACGATGCGCAGCGCGGCGCGGGCGTCGCGCTCACGGCCTGCCCGGACGAACGCGAAGCGGCGCAGATCGGGTTCTATCCGCTCAAGAAAACCACCGGCATCAAAGTCTCAGCCTCCGATCTCACGGGGCCCGGCGGCGCGAAGATTCCGTCGTCCGCAGTCGAACTCCGCAAGGTCCGGCACTTCTACGCGCGCTCGGGGAACTCGATGCATCTGGAGCCGCGCATCCTGCAGCCGTTCGAGGCGCTCACGCTTTATCCCGGCGTCAGCCAAGGCGTGTGGCTCACGCTCAAAGTTCCGCCGGACGCCGCCGCGGGCGAGTACAAAGGCGAACTGAGTCTCGACGCGGGCGGCGGCAAGAGCGCCATGCCGGTCACGCTCACGGTCCTGCCGTTCAAGCTGGATCCGGCGGGCGACTTCACCATCTCCTGCACCGGAACCACCGGTGGCCATTGGCGGAATTGGAGGCCGGGGCTCGAGGAACGTTGGTGGAAGGTCGCGGACGAAGTGCTGCGCGACCAGGCTGAACACGGCATGAACGCGGTGACCGGCGGCCCGGGTTTTGCCGTCAAGGCGGTGAAAGACGGCAAGGCCGAGATCGATTTCGCCGACGCGGACCGCTGGATGGCGCTCGCAGTGAAGTACGGCCTGACCCAACGCGGCGACGGTTACCAAGGGTTCGACGCATCGTATTGGCGCTCGCAGGGCAAGGGTTGCATGGCCGAGAACGAGAAGCACGCCAAGCAGCAGTTCGGGATCGGCTTCGCCGAACTGGTCAAGGCCGTGTACGAGGAGGTAGAGCGGCACGCAAAAGAGAAGAGCTGGCCGCCGCGCAGCTATTACCTCTTGGACGAACCGCGCCCCGAATTCGGCAACGTGGAGGACGCGTTCCAGTTCCTCGAATTGCACGTGAAAGCCGCGCCAAACACGAAGTTCAGCGGGTACTACTCGCCCGGCGGTGGCCGCGACAAGTATTTCAAGACGGCGGGCATCAGCATCGCTCACCACAACGACGAGTCGATCCAGTGGTGCGTCGAGAATGGCAAGGAAGCGTGGACCTATACCGGCGGCGGCGCGCGGCAGGACATCGGCCGCTGGCTCTTCGTCGCGCATCAGAAAGGCCTGACCGGTTTCCTGCGCAACGGATACCAGTACGTGAACTCCGACGCGTACTACGACTTCTCGGATACGGAGGGCTCGTGGGCGCAGACCTATCCGAGCAAAAACGGCATCGCGTCCACGGTGGGTTGGGAGCGGACGGCGCAAGGCGTGAACGACTACCGCTATCTGAAGACGCTGCAGGCGCGCATCGAGGCCGCGAAGAAGTCCGGCGCGAAGGCCGCCGAAGCCAAGGCCGCCGAAGACTTCCTTGCGGGTTCGCTCGCCGCGGTCAAACTCGGTGAGGAAAGCAGCGCCGCGCTCAAGCCCGGCGAATGGACCGCCTTCCGCGCCGAGCTTGCGAAGCACATCGCCGCGTTTTCGGCAAAATAAACGCGGCGAGGTTGCAGCCGCATCCATTATCCATCGCGGAGATTCTCCATGCAGGACGTTCCTTTCGAAGACCAACGCACCGTAACCGACTCCCAGTTTCTTGAGCACCTCACGCTGCCCGGCTCCGCAGGCAAGGCCTTGGCCGGCGCGCGTAAGGCCGGCGACGACGGCGCGGCGATCCGCATCGTGGCCGAGCACTTCCGCACGCGCAAGAGTCCGCGCTGGCCGTTCTACATGCACGGAACGGCCTGGCTGGAGATCGACGGACGCGGGAGTGTGCTCGAGAAGGCCGAGGACCTGCTGCGGAACCGCACGCGCAACTCGTGGCCGCCCTTCCAAAGTGACGACATTGACGCCAGCGGCGGCGAGCTCGACTGGTCCAGGGCCATGAAGACGCAGGGCGGGTCGCTCGCGCGCAACATCTTTGCGCCCGAACTCACGACCGCCTTTTCGCTGACGGGCAAGCTTGCGTACGCGGAGAAAGTTCGAGATTTGATGCGCTCGTTCGCCGAGCACTTCCCGTTCGTGCTCGAGCCCGGCTTTCACGAGGACCACGACCGCTACTTCGGCGGGACGTACAATGAAACCCTCACTGTCATTTACCGCTGCGTGCGCTGGCTCGACGCGATGCACTCCGGCGTGCTGCACGCGCCATGAGTCTTCTCCGGCGCGGACGTTTTTCGGTTCGTCAAACAGCTCTGGTTCTACGCGATGCAGTTTTACCGTTTTGTGGGCGACGAGATGCGCCGCGACAACCACCACCTCGTCGATCACGGCCACGCGCCGTTCGTGCTGGGAACTATGTTTCCGGAGTTCTCCGTCTCCAAGGCCATGGCCGAGCAGGGGCGCAAGACGATCTTGCATCACTTTGGGCACAACGTCTTCAAAGATGGAGGGTACGCCGAGCACAGCACGAAGTATCAGTACCACATCACCTACCACTACTTGAATCCGCATGCGCTTGCGATGGCCAACGGCGTAGATCTCTTCTCGTCCGCGCAGCTGGCGCTGCTGGCGAAATGGGTCGAATTCAATGCGAACGCCTGCAAGCCCGACGGTGTGCTGGCGGATTTCGGCGACGAGTTTGGCGGATCGCTGGCGTATCTCTTCGGCTCGCTGGCCGTGCCGGTCATGACGCCACGCCTGGCGGCGATCTCGAGGGCGCTCGGCCACGAACCCGGCTCCTTGAACTACGAGACGCCCGCGTCGCTTGCAAAGCGCTTCAAGGACTGGAAGCCCAGCACGCCGCCTCGCATCGGACTCTCGCCTTTTTTCACGAAGGACCGGACGGTCGGCAAACCCGCGGCCGCGGCGCTGCCAAAGCCGGAGGCTGTGCGCTACCCGAACGGCGGCTATACCTTCTTCCGCAATGGATGGTCGAGGCAGGCCGACTACCTTGCCGTCGCACACTACACCGACTGCATGCCGCACGGCCATACGCACTGGGACATGATGTCCTTCGTGCTCCATACGCAAGGCGTAACGCTGATCGGCGATCCGGCGACGTGGATCTACTCTGACAAGCGAAACTTCGAGTCAACGGAAATGCGCGGCTACGCGTACTCGCCGGAATCTCACAATTGCCTGATCATGAACGACGACACGCTCAAGCCGCTGAAGGCCCTGGGCCACGGCTGCTGCTGGGGCGGCTATCCGCCCAAGCACGGGCTGGGGCTGCTGCAAGCCGGCGGGCCGATTGAAGTGGCCGAACTCTGGCACGATGCCTACGCGCCAACGCGCCACCGGCGCTTTGTGGTTCACGTGCGCGGGATCGGGTTTGTCTTCGTCGATCTGCTCGCGCGCGCGGGCCTGGACCTGCGCCCGCACCAGTATTCGCAACTGTACCATTTTGAAGGCGGCGTGGAGATGACGCCGTCGCAGCCGAAGGCCGGGCAGACCGTGCGCGCCTGGAAGGAACCGGCGAGTTGTTTCGTCGTGCCCGGCGCGGAGGCCGAGACGCAGTGGAAGGCGTGGCGCGACGAGCGCCTCGCGGACCTGTACGGCGTGAGCCGGTCCCCCGAGGGCAAACGCGGACCGGCGCCGTGGGTCGCGGAACTGACGCGGCGCATCCAAGGCCCGAGTGTTTTCACGAACTTTCTGATTACGAGTCCAGCCAAGGACCTGGCCAAAGTTCCCAGCGCGCGCTATCTCGGTTCGACGCCCGCGAAGTGGCAGTTCCAGCAGCACGAGGGCCTAAGCGCGCACGCGCTTAGCTTGGGCGCGCACGGGACGCTGCTCGTCGCGAGTTGTCCCTATGGCCGATCGCTCGATCACGCGGAGCTCGCGACCGACGCGGAACTGGCCGTCGCGCTGCTCGACGGCAGAGGCAAACTCAGCACCTGGTGCCTCGTCCGCGGTTCACGGCTGAGCGTACTGGGCAAGGGTGTGTATCGGGGCAAGAAGGCCGAATGGCGCGCGTGACCGGCGCTGGCGCGTGCCATCGAGCGTGGTAGACCGTTAGCGTTCCCCAGTGAAAACAAACGCAACCACGGAGACCGCTCCATGCCCGCCGCTGCCGTCCGCTCGCTTCCCGCGAACTACGAAGAGAAAGTCTACGCCGGCGTACTCGGCAAGATCATCGGCGTCTACCTCGGCCGTCCGTTCGAGGGCTGGACGTACGAGCACATCATGAAGGACCTCGGCGAGGTCAGTTACTACGTCCACGAACGCTTGAACAAACCGCTGGTCGTCACCGACGACGACATCTCGGGCACGTTCACGTTCGTGCGCGCGCTCGAGGACTTCGCGTACTCGAAGAACCTCACCGCCGCGCAGATCGGCCAGACGTGGCTCAACTACATCATCGAGGACCGCACGATCCTGTGGTGGGGCGGGATGGGGACGAGCACCGAGCACACCGCGTTCCACCGGCTCAAGCGCGGCATCCCCGCGCCGAAGAGCGGCTCCATGGAATTGAACGGGCAGGTCGTGGCCGAACAGATCGGCGCGCAGATCTTCATCGACGGCTGGGGTATGGTCGCGCCCGGCGATCCGGAGCGCGCCGCCGAGCTGGCCAAGCGCGCGGGCAGCGTGAGCCACGACGGCGAGGCCGTGTACGGCGGGCAGGTGATCGCCGCGATGGAGGCCGAAGCCTTCGTCGAACGCGACTTGAACAAGCTCTTCGATGTGGGCGTACGCTTCATTCCGCGAGCCTGCACGATCCGCAAGCTGATCGACGACATCCGCGACTGGCGCGAGCGCGACCACGACTGGCGCAAGACGCGCGAGCGCATTGAGAAGAAGTACGGTTACGACAAGTTCGGCGGCGGCTGCCACATGATTCCCAACCACGCACTGATCGTGCTGGGGCTCGTCTACGGCGGCGACGACTTCCAGAGGAGCCTGATGATCGCGAACACGGCGGGCTGGGACACCGATTGCAACTCGGGCAACGTTGGCTGTCTGCTCGGCATCAAGAACGGCCTGGCGAGCATCGACGCGGGGCCCGATTGGCGCGGGCCTGTCGCAGACCGTATCTTTCTGCCCACCGCCGACGGCGGGCGCTGCCTGAGCGACGCCGTCCAGGAGACCTACGCGATCGTCCGCGCCGGCTGCGCACTGGCGGGCAAACCCGCGCCCGCGCCCAAGGGCGGCGCGCGCTATCATTTCGAACTGCCGGGCTCGGTGCAGGGCATTCGCTTCGACGACGCGCCCGAGTGCAAGTGCGTCGGAACGGTCTGGAACACGCAGGGCCACAGCCGCCGCGGCAAGCGCAGTCTCGCGATCGGATATACGCATCTTGCGCCCGGCCGCATTGCGCGCGCCAAGGCCGAGACGTTTCTGTCGCCCGAATCCGCCAAGATGCCCGGCTATACGCTCGTCGCTTCGCCCACGGTGTATACGGGCCAGACGATCCGCGCGGGCATTGAAGCCGACACGGCGTGCCGCGGTCCGGCCTCGGCGCGGCTCTTCGTGCGCTACTTCGGCGACAAGGACGCTGTCCTCGCGCTGTCCGGCCCGGCAACCAAAGTCGAACCCGGCCGCTCGCACGAACTTACCTGGAAGGTTCCCGACACCGGCGGCCAGCCGATCTGCGAGGTGGGCCTGGAAGTCACGAGCCCGCGCCGCGCGGACGGCTCGGTGTACCTCGATTACCTGACCTGGGACGGCGTGCCCAGCGCCACGCTGGGAAGGCCGGAAGGCAGCGGGACGTTCTGGCAGAAAGCCTGGGTGAACGCCGCTGACCGGCTCTGGTTCGGCGACGCGAAGTGGCCGTACCATATCGCGCATGTGGAGGGCGTGGGGCTTGCGATCCACGGCGTCCGCGAGTGGCGCGACTACGCCGTCAGTGGAATCGTGCGCCCGCACCTGGCCGAGAGCGCCGGCATCGCGGCCTGCGTGCAGGGCCTCAAGCGCTACTACGCGCTGGTCGTCACGCGCGGGAACAAGATCCAGATCGTGAAGGAGCGCTACGGCCGCAAAGTGCTGGCGCAGGCATCCTACAAATGGACCTACGATCAGGAACTGGACCTACGCCTGGAGACCCACGGCGGGAAGCTGACCGGCTACGTGAATGGCAAGAAGGTCCTGTCTTTCGAAGACAAGCGGACCCCCTTCGCGAGCGGCGCCGTGGCGCTGCTGTGCGCAGAAGGCCGGGTCGATTACGGACCGGTGACCGTGAAGCCGCTTTAGCGGCTAGCCGCCTTTGAGCACCGCGAGCGGTTCAAGCCGCAGCAGCGGCCGCACCAGATCGTCTTGTTCGCGCAGGACCTCCTTGATGTCCTTGTAGGCAGCGGGCGCTTCCTCGACAAGCGCGCGTTCGATGCCCGGATGCGCGGGATAGACGACGTGTGCAAGCTGGCGGCGCAAGTCCTTCACGCCGATGCGCTGGCGCGCTTCCGTGCGCGACATGCGCCTGCCCGCGCCGTGCGAACAGGAAGCGTAGGACTCCGGTGCGCCCAGGCATTCGACGATGTAACTCGCCGTGCCCATGGAGCCCGGAATGATGCCGCGCGCGCCCGCGTGGGCCGGCATCGCGCCTTTGCGATGTACAGCGAGCAGCCGGCCGCCGTGGACTTCCCATGAGATCAGGTTGTGCGCCACGTCGAAGAAGCCCTCGGCGCCCAGCTTCACTTCAAACAGGCGTTCGAGCGCGGCGGTTGCGGCGTCCAGCATGCGTCTTCGATTGGCGGCGGCATACGCAAGCGCCCACTGCAGATCCTCCAGAAAGATGCGCGCCGCGGCGCTGTCCCCTTCTAGCCAAGGCAGGGGTCCCGTGCCGCCTCTGGATTGCGCGGCCTGCGCGTGGTGTCCGGCAATCGCAGCTCCGATGCCGCGTGAACCGGAATGAACGGCCATCCACACCTGGCCTGAGAGCGCCCGCTGTATCTCGACAAAATGATTTCCCCCGCCCAACGTGCCGAAATGAAAGCGCCCTATGCCCTCGCGTTCGTGCAGGAGCGCGTGCGTACTTAAGGGTTTCTCCTTTAAATGAACGGGAAGTTCCTGCGGGCGCCGGTAACTCCGGCGGCCCGCAGGAATGGCGTTCCCAAGTTCAGCCAACAAACGTTCGAGCCGTGCGCGCGGCAAATCGCCGGCGTCCAGCGGGTAAGCTTGAGCGCACATCCCGCAACCAAGATCCTGCCCAACGGCCGTCGGGAAGATCGCGTCGGCACTCACGAACACCGTGCCCACGCATACAGCGCCCGCCGCGTGAACGTCGGGCATGACGGCGATGGGTCCGGCCAGCCGCTCCGATCGCGCCAGGCGTTCCAAGCGCAGGCGGCTTTCGGGATCGATGCGCGTGGCCCAGGTTCGAAGGGGCACGCGCAGCGTCGCATCCGCGATTTCCTTCACGCTCCACCCCTTGCGGTATCTCGCCGGGAGGCAGGGGCACATAGGCCAGCTTGAGCAACGGCATGCGCTTGATATGCAACTGCTCGCAAAGTTCGCGCTGGATGCGCGGCCGGGCGCGTTCAAGCGCGCCGGCCACCTCTTCCGATGAAAACGTACCTTCAGGCGTTCTTCCCGCCAGAACGACCAGCACGCGCGCGAGGTTCCGCGTCACCTCGACGTGCGCGACATGGACCTCTTGCAATCCCGGATCTTCCAATCCGGGCAGGACCATGAATTCCAGCGTTTCAGAGATCATGCGTTCCAGGCGGCTCGCGCGAAATCCGCGCGGGCCGGAGTCTTGCGATGGCATGCGACGACGCTCCTTGCGGCTTGGCCTCGGAATGGTGTGAACCCACCCCGCGCGGCTCTAAGGAGTTATCGCAAGCACATCGAATGAGGCTTGGACGCTAGGCGCGGGCGTGGCGGATGAAGGCAGGAGCGTCGGCGGCACGCATATCTGTATCCTCCGCAAGGGAACCCGCTTGGAGAAACTTCAACGAGAAATTGAATATACCCCATGCTCTGCCCGTTTGCAAAATGGGATCGCGGGCAAATCGCGCATTTTCAAGGCCTGCTGTTGCGTCTATCATGCTGGAGCCGTCGGTGAATCTCATAGGACCAGGTGAGGGTGCTCTCATGAAATCGGTCGGATGGGCCTTAAAGGTTGCACTCTTTAGCCTTGGGATGGCCGCCTTGATCGGCGCGAGTTCGGCGCGCGCCGAAGAGAAAAAGTCGGAGGAGCCCAAGAAAGAGGAGAAGCCCAAGAAGGACGTGAAGGACATGACCGCCGACGAGCTCGAGGAGGCCGGGCGGTGCCCGGTCTGCCGGAACGAGCACAAGCTCGTCTACCATTTTGATGTTGGCGGGAAGACGTACCACTTCGCGACGCGCAAGTGCTACAAGGAGTTTTCCGAGAACCCCGCCAAGTTCGGCGTGAAGCCCGACGAGAAGAAGGAGACGGCCAAGAAGGACTCGGGCAAGACCGCGCCGCCTTCCAAGGAAGAGAAAACCGAAGATGCCGGCGGGATGATGGGCCAGTAAGTACAGACGTAATGCGCAGGTCCTCTCGATAAAAATAAAGCCAGCCGAAAGGCTGGCTTTTTTGTTAGGCGCTTGCACGTATGCTCTCGGGATGCGCTTTCGCCTTTACGGCTTTCGCTGGGTGATGCTGGTCCTTTATGCGCTGCTGCTTCTGTTGTTGTGGATGCTCGGGCTTGCGAAGCAGAGCGATGAGGGTCTCTGCTGCTTCCTGCTTGGGCTTGCCTTCTTCACACTTTCCTCACAGGTCCTTTTCATCTTCGGAGCCGGCACCCGCGATCTGATCAAACCGATTCATCGGAAGCGGAGATTGATCGCACCTGTTGCAGTGGCCGCGCTGCTGATGGCTTTCTTGGCGGCGGGGATGATCTTTTCCGCGGATGAACTTTTCGAGTGGAAAGGTTCCCAGTTCCCGCTCAGCACCTTCGAGGCTTTTATCTCGTTCGTAGCAGTGGTCTGGCTGGCGTGGGGCGTCTTCTTCTATATCCACACGCGCGAGCACCCGCGATATGCCGTGTTGAGGCGCCTGACTTTCTGGGTCCTCGGCGGCAGCCTTGCCGAAATGATGGCCTGCATCCCGTCTCATATCATCGTTTCGCGCAGGCCGGGCTGCCTCGTCGGTCTTCAGACGGCCATGGCGGTCGCCGCGGGCGTGTACGTCATGCTCTGGTCGTTCGGCCCCGGCATCGTGCTGCTTTTCCTAAAACCCAAGCGCGACCGGGAAGCTCAGCAGGAATCGAAGGGCCAGGAAAGCGTCTCAAAGCCCAAGGCCACCAGCTTCTCCCTGATGACGCTGCTGCTGATCATGATCTTTGTAGCTTCCAGCATGGCCGTCCTTTTTGACGTGGCGCCGGAGTTCTCGCTGTTGCTGGTCTTGGGTTCCGGTATGGATTTGTTAAGACGACTTTATCAGCGTATCCGCGCTTGGGAGCGGGAGTCTTGAGAGAGACGGCCGAACAGACTTTTGGCGGCATCCTGCGTCCGGCTGGGTTGATCGAGATGGGGAAATGAACGGCCGCTATTCCGTAGCGGCTACGCTGCTCCTGCGTGTGACGGACCACCAGAGTAGGGCGTAGAAGCCCGACATTGAGGACGCGCCCACGACGAATCCAACTAGTGCCGAAACCACACTCACGCCTAATAACACAAAGAAAAAGACGAGATCGTAGTCCGCCTTGAAGTTCACAAAATAGAGAAGTCCAAGCGGGATAGCCACAAGGCCCGAAATGCATCCAAATAAAACGACCAACACGCCAACGCAGATACGTTCGAAGTGTTCGCGCATGGCTCGAACCCTCAGCGTCCTTCGGCGCCGTCCTTCGATTTTATCTTAATCGCGAGATCGCCTTTGATCGGCGGCAGCAGAATGGTGAGCACGCCTGTCGCGCCGCGGCGTCCACCGTCTTCCACACGTCCCGTGGCGTTGCCGACGGCCTTGCCCGCGCGCGTATCCCAGAACTCGATGGCGTAATCGCCGGCCGCGAGGCCCGCGACCGTCAGCCGTTCTCCGGCGACCTCGGGGTAGGGCCCCGCCTGCAGCGGCAGCATCCGGTTGTAGACCCAGGCGTACGCGCGCTTGTCGGAGCGCAGCCCGCGGGCGAGGAGCATGCGGCCGGGCGGGTCCAGCGCGAGGAACTCGGGCTCCAGCGTCTTCTCGCCGGCGGCCGGGCGCAGGTCTTCGCCTTTGACAAACTCAGCGAAGGCCTTGTATTCACTGTAGCGGTTGTCGAAATGCACGTGGAGCCACCACCAGTAACCGGTCGCGCCGGCGAGGGGCTGCATGAGCGAGCCCCAGAGGCCGGCGTGGAGGTCCGCGTCGAGCTGTTCGCGCGAGTTGTGGACGATCTTGCGCCCGTTTTGAAACTCCACGCCCATCCAGTGCCGGCCCTGCTCTTCGACGAGCACGGGCTTCTTGTACGCGCGCATGCCTTGAAAGACGCCGCCCCCGAATTCGCTCCCGCTCCAGTAGTCGCTCAGCGCTGCGGCCGCGTCCATCTTGCCCCACGCGAGTTCATCAAAAGCCGAGTACGCGTTCGACATCGCGATCTCGACCTGCGGCAGGTTAAAAACACCGGCACCGCGCACCGGATGGCTGAAGTGCGACGAGACGAGATGCTTCCAGGGGTCGACGGATTTCATGAAATTGGCCATCTCGACGTGCCAGCTCTCGATGTTCGGCGCAGGACGGTCGGGTACGCCCCGGTCGGTGCGCTGCAGCGAACTGCGGTACTCGTCGGTGAACTCGAGTTCCGAAAAAAGCGCCCAGGTGAGCACCGCGGAGGAATGCCCGAAGCGCGCGGCGGCATAGCGCAGCATATTCATGTGCTCCGCCTTGGCGTCGAAGCGCGTGAAGAACTCCGCGGGCGACTTGAGCGGCCCGCCGAGCTCCGCATTGACGGGGTTGTGCTTCCACTCGGTGTCGATCACGTAGGAGACCTGCCCGTGGTTGATGAGGCAGAGGTTGATGCGGATGCCGCGGCGCTCGGCGTCATCGAGGACGTGGTCCATGCGCCAGGCATTGAGCAAGTTGTAACGCATGTAACCGCCGTAGCCGGGCCAGTCGCGCCGCCATTGCAGGCCGCCCCACCACGAACAGAGCCACACGCGCGCCCAGGTGATGCCTGCCTTCTCGAAGGAGGCGAAGTAGTCGTCGTACTGGTACGTCCCGCGCTTGCCGATGCGGTCGATCTCCTGCTCGCTCCATTTGGGATCGTCGTAGGGCAGGCGGTTGTCGGAAGGGCTGCGCAGGCACGGACCGAGCGGATAGTAGAACGAACCGTCGTCGAAGTGGAAGTAACGCCCGCCGCAGTCGGCGCGCACGAAGCCGTGCCATTCGGGCGCGGCAGGCCCTGCTGTGAACGCGGCACCGAGGTCGAGCGTCGCGGCGACCGGCCCGGGCTCGAACTTGACGCTCTCGAGCAGGCGCTTGCCGTCGAACGCGGACTGCTCATACCCATACACCCAGTCGTCGGGACCGTCGATGGCCGGCGCGAAGGGTTCGCCTTCGTTCGAGAAACGATGGTCGGGAATCCACTTTTTGGAAGCCTGCGCGTACTTGCCGCCTTCGCGGAGTTCGAGCGCGACCTTGTGCGGGCCCTGTTCGGTGGCGCGGAAGCGGATCGTCCAGCGTTCTTCGCCCACGGGTTCCACGCTCTCCGCGCCGCCCGGTTTCTCCTCGCGGCGCTTGCACGGCTGATCGAAAAAGCCCGGCACGCGGAGCGTCTTGCCCGAGGGCGCCGTCACGATGGCCCAGAGATCGGCTTGCTGCGCGTCGAACGGATTGGCGTAGGTGCGGTTGATCTTGAGGTGGCACTCCCACTTTTCGCCCTTGCGGATCTCATTGGGCGGCGCGTCGGCCAGTTCGATCTTGCGCGCGGGCGGGCTTCCCAGCCGGTCGAAACGGACGGCACGAACGCGGGCGAAGCGCGCCGAGAGGACACGTTCAGGGTGCGTCGTGTAGACATGCAGGCCGATCTCGGTGATGCGCGCGCGGCTGTACCCGGTCCAAGCCTTCTCGTGCGCGACGGCCTTCAGGCCCTGCGCGTTGGATTCGCGCAAGTCCAGCAGGCAGGTCGTCCAGTCGCCGGGGCGCAGCAGGCCCGGGAGTAGCGTCTGATACCAGAGGCGGTCGCGGTCGCGGAGGTGGACGCCCGCGCGCAAATCGGCCGGCGCGTTCTCGGGCAGCCATACGTCGAAAAGCAAGGCATCGGCGGCGCCGAAATCGTCCGCGGCGCGGGCGCGGTAATCCACCATGGACATGTTGTACGGCTTGATGGCGCAGATGGAGCCCGCCCGGTCGAGCGCGGAGGCCTCGAGCGCAGGCGTGTTGTCGAACGCGACCGCCTTTAAGCGCGCGGGCTGCGGATCGCCCGCGTACCACGCGCCGCTGGCCGCGCGGACGCCGCGCTCGAATTCGCCGATGTCCGCGACGGGAATCGGTTCGCAGGCGAGAGGATGAAGTGAGTAAACGGGCTTGGAGGCGGGCGAATCTCCGAGGCCGGGCCAGTCGCGCATGGTGGCGGCCAGCAGCGCGTGCAGGTCGGCAGCACCGGGCGCGTTCAGGTCCACATCAATGAGGAAAGAGGAGACCGCGCGCGACCGGCCCCAACGCGCGACGGCGTAGCGCGCCGCGCGGCGGCAGAACTCCACGCCATGGGGATTGCGCATCAGCTCTCCGGGTCCGGAAAGATTGCCGCCTTGGGTCACGTTGAGCGGGTGGCTGGCCCAGTTGAAGACGCCCTGCCGCGAGAAGCCTTCACCGTCGAGAATGACGAGCGGTTCCGAGCGCTTGGCGGCCGCGGCGTCGGTGAGCATGCGGTCGAGGCACAGCGCAAGCGAGAGATCGGGCCGGCGCTCGCCGCCATAATCGCCCCACTGCGCGTTCCAGAACGAGATCGGCCGCCAGGCGTTGCCGAGCGTAAGCGGAGCAGAGACGGTCCAGGGATCGCGCCCGGCGACGTTAAGCTTCCAGGCCGACGGAGCCGAAGCCCACAGTCCGGCAGAGAGCGGCTCACGCGCGTGGCCGAGCGGGACCTTGAGCGGCGCAGACCAGCGCGGCGCGGCTGTCAGCATTGGCGCAGCAGGCGAAACAGCTATGCCTGCTTCACGCAGATTCTCGATGGAAAGCGTCCACGTACGCGCGCCGCTGGTGATCGTAAGCATTCCGTCGGCGGGAAATTGGGGGAGATAGGCGCGATAGTGCGGCTCGCCCGCAGGCGCCCAGCGAGCCGAAGAGCCTTCAGCGACGGCAAAGAAAGTCTGATCGAGGAAGGCGAGCGCCTGCCCGTCCTTGCCCGACGCGCCCAGTTGCACACGTACGTCGGCTTCGCCTTCGGACGCGAAGGGATCGATCGGGAGCGGAACGATGCGAAAGACCAACGCGGCTGCGGCATCCGAATCCGGCGGCGGCGCTTCGAGGGAAACGTCCACCACTTCGGCTTCGGCCGCGCGGACGGCATCCGTAGCAACGAGTTTGGATTCCTTGAGATCCACCTTTACGGGAGCATCCCCGCCGCCGGTGACCTCGGCGTGGAGTTCCAGGCTCAAGACCTCCGCGGCGGCCAGTTCATCCCAGGGCCGCTGATGTCCAACGGGCGCCAGTTGGCCTGCGCCGGGACGCAGATCGAGCGCGACCTCGGTGGCCGGCCCCGCGGCCGAGATCGGCACGGGGCGGACGGCCTCGTAGAGTCCGCCGGCATGGCTAAACAGCCGCCAGCGCAGGCGAACAGCCCGGCGCGTGCCACTTAAGTTGCGCGCTTTTACCGAGAGACTCTTGAGTTTCGTTAAGTCCCATGCGGCCGCGGGCGTGGTCATGACACTGCGGACCGCGTCCGTGCTGCCGGGCTCGAAAGACCACGGCGAGGCCTCTTCGGTGGCGAAGGCGCGTTCGAGTTCACAAAGAGCGCCTGCGCCTTCTCTTCCTTGCCTTGAAACTTATACACGCGGCCGAGGTCTTCCAGCGCTTCTGTCAGCGCGTCGTCGCCCCAACTCCGGCTGCGTTCCACCAGGGCCAGCACGCGCTCGTAGAGCGGCTCGGCTTCGGCAAAGCGCCCGCACGCGCGATAGAAACCCGCGAGCTGCCGCAGATAAAAGACGAGATCCGGATGCCGGTAGCCGCGGCCGAACTCCACGCGCTGCACCGCTTGGCGGAAGCTGCGCTCGGCGGCCTCCAGGTTGCCGTGCCGCGCGTGCAGGAACGCGAAGCTGACGTCGCTGATCGCGAGGTCCGGGCTGTGCATGCCCCAGGCCTTCTGGCGGATGGCCATGGACTGGCGCAGGAGTTCCTCGGCTTCGGCCAGCCGGTCCAGGATGAACATCAGAACATAATGCTCGAGCGATTCGGCGAGGCGCGGGTCGTGGGGGCCGTATGCGGCCTCGATGGCCCGCGGCACGCCCGAGTAGACCGAGGCCGCGAGGTTCGCTTTCTCCATCATGCGATAGACATGTGCGAGGCCTTCGATGCTTTTCAAGCGGCGGCGATCGTGCGGGCGCAGGCGTTTGGTGGCGCGCAACGCGCCAAGGTAATGGCCTTCGGCTTCGAAAAAATTGTTCGCTTCGAAGGCCTTCTCGCCGGCTTCGTGAAGGGCTTTCCAGGTGGTCGTGCGCCGTTCCATAACTCGCGCTCCATCACGCATTAAATATACAATGTTTTGGCGCATAAATTCCACGGTTGCACAAGTGATGCGCAAAGATTGCGTATTTCGAAGATAAGGCAATTGCGCATGTTCCAGCATCGGGGGCTTAGCATTCGCCTAATTGGGTTGCAAAAATTACCGAAAAGAGTCGGATAAATTTGAAGCTCAGGCGGGAAGGACATCCGCGAACTGAAAACCATCGCGGTGCACGCTCTCGCCGGTCTTCACGGCGATCGGCGCGGAGAACATGGGTCCCGCGTAGCAGAAGGTGTGGAACTCGCCGTTCTCGCCGCAGGGATCGACGCTAGGCGGGAGATCTGCGAGCAACTGGGGCTCGAAGACGCGCCCGGCGAAGCGCGGATCGCACTGCTTGGGGTCGACGCAAGTAAGAATCGCGCGCAGGCCGGCCGCGAGCATCTCGCGGGCGAGCTTGGGCGTGTCGGCCTTCGTTCCCCAGACCGGAAAGAGCGGTTCGATGCCGGTGCCTTTGAGTTTCTCGATGCGGTAGGCGCGGATGTCTTCGAGAAAGAGATCGCCAAAGGCCATGCGCGTGATGCCCTGCGCTTTCGCGCGCGCCACGGCTTCGGCCATGCGCTGTTCGTAGATCTCGTTCGAGCAGGGCCAAGGAATCGGCACCGGCCAGAGCGGCAGGCCGGCCGCACGGGACTGGGCTTCCACGAGTTCACGCCGGACCGCATGCATTGCGACACGGTCGAAGGCCTCGTTGATCGTCGTCAGCAGGCCGACGACTTCGACCTCGTTGCGCTGCCGCAATAGGTGCAGCGACCAGGCGCTGTCCTTGCCGCTGCTCCATGCGAGCAGCGCTTTGGGTCGTGGTGTTGGGGCTGCCTTCATCGAATCATTTTAGGCCGCACCGCGCTTTTTTTGCAAGGCGCGGCGCATTTCCGTTTGACCGCGGGTGCTCCGAAACTATAGTGACGGTCTGACAATTTAATGAAGACTCTCTTCGGTTCCTGTCTCGCCATCTTGTGGTGAGGCAAGGGATTTAAAGGGAAGGCGGTGCAAAACCGCCGCGGTGGTCGCCGCTGTAACCGGGGACTTGCCGCTGCAAGGCGCTTGCAGAAGAGCGCTGCCACTGACCGCAGTACGGGTTGGGAAGGCGCAGTGGTAGGGTTGATCCGGAAGCCAGAAGACCTGCCGAAGGCGATCGAAGTCTGGTCGCAGCCTTGGGTTACGTTATGCCTTGGGTGATGAGTCTTCACGGGTTTCCTCGAACCAAGGAATCCGTGGAGCGGCCGTTCCACGTGTGCGAACGGCATCTAGTCCCGCCCGGCGCATCTCCCATTCAAGCGCATGGCTGGGCTTCCTCCACGACAGGAAGCCCGGCAATCTTTTTTCCCCGCCGCACCAGCGGGTGAAGGAGATCCCATGCCGCGCCGTCTAGTCTGCATCGCTCTTTCCGCCATTCTCACGCTGTCGGGGGCCGCCTCCCTTTTCGGGGAAGACCAGGCGCCTCCCAAGAAGGACGCTCCCGCCGGAGCGGACGCCAAGAAGACCGAGGAACCAAAGAAGACGGAAGACTCGAAAAAGCCGGAAGTCGCGAAGAAGACCGACGAGAAGAAAGACGCCAAGGACAAGAAGAAGGACCCCAAGACCGATCAGGAGATCGTGGTCTCAGCGGAAAAACTTCCCACGCCGCGCGAACAGACCGGCGTGTCCATTACGCGCATCACGCAGAAGGACCTGGGACTGAGCCAGGACAATAACGTCGGAGAGTCCCTGCGCATGGTTCCAGGCGCGACCATCAACCAGTCCGGACGCACGGGCGACTTCACACAACTGCGCATCCGCGGCGGCGAGACCGACCACGCGCTGGTGATGTGGGACGGCTTTAAGGTCAACAGTTCCGGTCTGGTCCGGCAGTACAACTTCGACAGCCTCGATCCGGTCGGCGCGGACCGGCTGGAAGTCGCGCGCGGGCCGGTTTCCACGCTCAACGGCTCCGACGCGGTGACGGGCTCGGTGAACGTGCTTTCCAAAAAGGGCGAAGGCAAGCCGAAGTTGACGGCCTCCGCGGCCGGTGGGACATTCGGCACCGACCGCGAGACGCTGGCTATCGAAGGCAGCGTGGATTTCCTCTCCTACAGCGTGGCTTCCTCGCACGAACACCGCAGCGGAGCGGAGGTGAAGAACTCGGGCTTCACGACCGACAACGAGGCCGCGCGTTTCGATTTCCAGGCGGCGAAGGACCATGTGGTGCGTCTCTTCCTGCGCCGCGCGGCCATCGAGAAGGGCTGGTACGAGAGCACGGCCTCCGGGTACGGCACCGCTATCGACCCCGCCGATCCCAACGACGACATTGGAAGCACGAACGACCTGATTGGCCTCGAATACGACGGACGCCCCGTGCCGATCTGGGAGACGATTTTGCGTCCCGGTTACTACCAGTCACGAGTGGTGAGCATCTCGAAGGCGTTCAACCCCGATTCGCCTCTAAACGCCGCGCTGGATCCGTTTGGTTTCAGCGGCCCGGCGAGTAAGCAACCCAATCGAAGCGATACACTCGACACCCGCCGCTCGCTCGAATGGCGCAACAACATCACCGCATACGAAGACAAGCATATAAAAGACACGTTCAGCGCGGGTTATTACGCCGATAAGGAGACCTTTCGAGACACCGAGACAGGATTCGAGGTCAACTTTCCGCCGCCGTTCTTTATTCCCGAGATCGATTTTCGCAAAGACCGCCAGCGTTTTTCAAGCGTTAACCAGGCCGTCTTTGTTCAGAACCGCTTGGAACTTTACGACCGGGTTTTCCTCACGGCGGCCGGCCGCCGCGAGGACAACGAGAACTTCGGCGTGCATTACACGGCACATGGCGACGGTTCGATCGTTATTCCGGAGTCAGGCACGCGGGTCTTTGGGTCGGCGGGCACGGCCTTTCGTGCGCCGGCCTTCTCGGAACTCTTCGGGCCGTTCGGCGGCAATCCCCAGTTGCTGCCCGAACAGAACTTCGGCTGGGATGCCGGCCTCGAACAGCATTTCCTCAAGCGGCGGATCGCGTTCGGAGCCACCTACTTTTCGAACAGCTTTTCGAATTTGATCGTGAACCAGTTCAATACCGTCACCTCCACTTTCAGTTTCTTGAATCTGAGCGCAGCCACAACGCGAGGCTGGGAACTCTTCGCCCGTTTCGAACCGGTGAAGCAAGTCACGGTGGAAGGCACGGCCACTCTGCTCAAGGCCAAGGACGGCGAGACAGGCAAGCGCCTGCTGCGGCGGCCGGGCGAGACCTACTCCGCGCGCGTGGTCGCGCACCCGCTCGTGGATCTGGTTCCAAAGGACTACCAGGGCCTCGATATCTCGTTTGAGTTCCTCTCCGTATCGAACCGGCGGGACGTCGGGACGCTCGCGCCGACGAGCCAGATTGCGGCATTCGATTTCGATTCCGCCTTCGCTCACGTCAAAGTGCCCGGCTACCAGCGCTTCGACCTCGCGCTGAGCTACCGCTTCTGGAAGGACCGGCTGCGCGCGTTCGGACGGTTCCAGAACTTTACCAACGCGAAGTACCAGGACGTGGCTACGTTCCCGGCGGACGGGGCGAGCTTTTTGGGCGGCTTGGAGTTTTCATGGCGCTTCTAAGGCAACCGGCCATGGCGGGAGCAGCCAGGGGGGCCGGCCCGTGGATTGCGGCCGCTGCCCCCCGGCCTGTTCGCTGGGCGCTGGTCTTGAGCCTCGTCGTGGGCCTGCACGCCGGCATGTTTGCGGTGGGCGCGTTCGTCTATTGGGGTGGCTGTTCGCTGGAGCAACCGCGAGAGCCGGCGGTCGTCGCGGACGTGCTTCTCGATGCCGAGCGGGCGGAGTTTGTGCCCGAGAGCGCCGGCTATCGGGGCTCGGCGGGCGGTTCGAGCAGCGGCCAAGAGGTCGGCCGGCCGGCTGCGGCGCGGGTATCGAATTCGGATCGTGCCGCTGCATTTCCAGATGAAAGATCCACGGAGGTTAATGCCGGGCCGAGCGCGCACGCCAGTGAACAGGAAGGGCGGACGGCGGACGGTTCGATGGTGCGTGTGCCTTCCGTCAGGAACACGGCGCGAGCTGCGGGGCGCGCAGTCTCGGGCGATGCGGCCGACGGCCCGCTCTCGGGGGGCGGCTCGGGTTCGGGCTTAGGCGGAGCCGGCGGAGGCGAAGGCAGCGGATTTGGCGGTTCCGGGGGCGGCGGCCAGGGAACTGGAACCGGCGGCGGTTCAGGTAATGGCAAAGGCAAGGGAACGGGAAACGGTCAGGGGGACGGCTGGGACGCTCTGGCGAATTCCTTCGGCAGGGCCGATGGCGGACGCGCGGCGATCCGTCTGCCCGGCAAGCCCGATTACCCGCATTCCTGCCGCGCGGGCACGTGCAAGGGCGGGGTCCCGTGCCAAGGCGTCGGCCGGTGGCGCATCTACGCCGAGAAGGCCGGCGCGACGCCCGTGAAAGTTGAACTGCTCAAGTCGGCCGGCTGCTCGCTGCTGGACGCGAGCACGCGCAAGTTTCTGATGAACTCCGTGATTCCCGAAGCGGGCACGTTCGAACTGAATATCCGCTTCCAGATCGAAGACGAATGAAACCACAGATGAACACGGATACACACGGATAATTTCAACGAAGAACGAACGGCTTGCGCGTGCTGGATTCCGATTCGTTTCAATTGATCGTTTCGTATCCGAGTTTATCCGTGTTCATCTGTAGTTGCTTTCACGCGATGCCGCCATCGCCGAGTCCGCAGTATGGATTGAACTCCTTCTCTTCGCCGATGGTGGTCTCCGGGCCGTGGCCCGGATGCACGCGCGTCTCGTCGGGCAGGATGAAGAGTTTCGCGCGAATGCCGTTCACCAGCGCCGCCTCGCCCGCGCCGCCGGGCAGGTCAGAGCGGCCGACCGAGCCTTGAAAGAGGATGTCGCCGCTGAAGAGATGCGGCCGTCCGCCTTGGGGATCTTCGACAAAGTAAGCGGTGCCTCCCGGCGAATGTCCCGGCACGTGAATCGCACGCAGTTTGAGGCCGATCAGTTCGAGCAAATCGCCATCGCTTACCAAGTGATCGGCTCGGGGGCCGGTCACCGAACCGCCGACGAAGTAACTCAGATTCAGCAGCGGGCGCACGAGCCATTCGCGCTCGGCCTCGGGCGCGTAAATGGGCGCGTTGGGGAAAGCGGCCTTCAGCGGCGTCAGCGCGCCGATGTGGTCGCCATGGCAGTGGGTCTGCACGAACGCGGCGGGCGTCAGGCCGTGCTCGTGCAAGGCCGCGCGGATCTTCTCGGGCTCGTCGCCCGGATCGAAGACGACGGCCTCCTTCGCGCCCTCGACCCAGAGCAAGTAGCAGTTCTCTTCCAGATCGCCGGTGACGATCTGAAGCGAACGCAGCGATCCGGCATTCTTTGGTTTGGTCATCGTGGTCTCGAAGCCGAGCAACGAGGAAAATCTAACGGCGCATATGAAAAACAAAAGCCCATCGCCGCGATATGCTTTCTCTTGACGCCTTGTGTCGCGCCCCTACGTTCCTTCAAGCGGAATTCATTCAACCACAACAAGCGAGGTCCCATGGCGGGCATCTTCAAGAGCTACGACGTGCGCGGGATCGTCCCAGCGCAACTGACCACCGGCGACGCGTACAAGATCGGCAAGGCCACCGCCGCGTACCTTATGGCGAAGGTCCTGGCCGTCGGGCGCGACGCGCGCATCAGCAGTCCGGACCTGCAGGCGGCGCTGATGGCGGGGATCACGTCCGCCGGCTGCGACGTGCTGGACCTGGGCATGGGCCCGACGCCGATCAGCTACTATGCCGCGGGTTTACTCGGCGTGAAAAAATGCCAGGGCGCTGTGCAAGTGACGGCCTCGCACAATCCTGCGCAATACGGCGGCTTTAAGTTCACCAAAGCCGGCGCGCTGCCGATGAGCCACGGACAGGGTCTCGAAGAGGTCGAGAAGTTATTCCTGAAGGACGAACCGCACGTTGCTTCCAAGGCGGGCAAGGTCAAGAAGGTCAATTACTGGCCCGGCTATTACAAGCACTGCCGCCGCTTCGCGGACCTCGATCCACAAAGGCCGCTCAAGATCGCCATCGATACCGGCAACGGCGCGATGGGCGCGCATCTTCCGGCGCTGCTAAAGGGCCTGCCGCTCAAGACCGTGCCGCTCTTCTGGAAGCCCGATGGCCGCTTCCCCAATCACGAAGCGAACCCGCTCAAGGCCGAGAACATCGTCGCTCTGCAGAATGCCGTGGTCGAGAAGGGCTGCGACCTGGGCGTGGCCTTCGACGGCGACGGCGACCGCGTGGCTTTTGTGGACGAAAAGGGCGCGGCAATTCCCGGCGATGTAGCCGGCGCGCTCATGGCTCAAGTGATCTTGAAAGGGACCAAGGGCGGAACGGTGCTGTACGACGTGCGAGCCACGCGCGCGCTCGCGGAAGCCGTGAGCGAAGCGGGCGGCCGCGCGGTTGAGACGCGCGTGGGCCACAGCCACATCAAAGCCGGCTTGCGCCGCGAGAAGGCGGTGATGGCCGCGGAGCTGAGCGGGCATTATTACTTCCGCGACTTCTACTGCTCGGACTCGGGCGAGACCGCGTTCTTTCTGATTCTCTCGCTGCTCAGCCGCAGCGGCAAGAAGCCGAGCGAGCTTGTGACGCCGCTGATGCGCTACCACCACAGCGGCGAGATCAACTTCGAAGTCCACGACGCCGCGAAGGTGCTTGCCGCGGCGGAAGCCAAGTACGGACTTCAGGCCAAAAGCGTCAGCAAGGTGGACGGTGTGAGCATCGACCTGGGCTCGTGGTGGTTCAACCTGCGCATGTCGAACACGGAACCAGTGGTCCGGTTGAACCTGGAGAGCACCGCTTCGAAAGAGGAGCTGGACACGAAGAAGGCGGAAGTGACCGCGCTGATTCAGGGCGCCTGAGGTTCTAGTCCGCCGCGACGGGCACGGGCGGATCGTCAAGCAGTGCGTAGAAGAAATTTCGTTTGCGCAAGGTCAGGCCGAGTTCCGCGCTGAGGCGGCGCATCTCGTCGATCTGCACGTGATGGACCGTGCCGGCCTGGCTAACGACATTTTCCTCCATCATCAGCCCGCCCCAATCGTTGCAGCCATACAAGAAACTCATCTGCCCAACCTTCGCGCCCTGCGTCACCCAGCTCGACTGGATGTTGCGGATGTTATCGAGATACAGCCGTGCGACGGCGTTGATGCGCAGGTACTCCGCCGCGCCGGCCTTGCGGATCTTGCCTTCGAGCGCCGTGTGGTCGGGCTGCATGGTCCAGACGATGAAGGCGCTCCAGACGCCGTCGAGCCCGCCGGTCTGATCCTGGATGCGGCGCAGGCGTTCGAGGTGCTCGATGCGTTCGGCCAGGGTCTCGTAATGCCCGATCACCATCGTACACGAGCCGCGCAGGCCCTCGGCCGCGCATTGGACGTACACATCGAGCCAGTCGTCGGTCATGGCCTTCTTCGGCGCGATGATCTGGCGCACGCGATCGACCAGGATCTCGCCGCCGCCGCCGGGAATGCTGTGCAGCCCCGCGGCCTTGAAGCGCCGAATGATTTCGCGGCGCGGCATCTTCCAGAGCTTGCTGAAATGGACGATCTCGCTGGGCGAGAACGCATGGATGTGGATGCGCGGGAACTCGCGGCGGATATCGCCCAGGAGTTCCTCGTACCATTCGATCTTGAGGTACGGATGGTGCCCGCCCTGCATCAGGATCTGCGTGCCGCCGATCGCTTCGAGCTCGCGGATCTTCTGGTAGAGCTGTTCGCGCGGGAGCACGTAGGCTTCGACGTCTCCCGGCCGGCGATAGAAGGCGCAGAAGTCGCAGTCGGCGACACAGACGTTAGTGTAGTTGATGTTCCGGTCGATGATGTAAGTCGCGAGGGGCTCGGAGTGGAGTCGGTTCTTCACGGCCAGCGCGGCGCGGCCAAGGTCGTTCGAGTCGGCGCGTTCGAGCAACAGCAGGCCCTCGTCTGGCGAGAGGCGCTCGCCGGCGACGGCTTTGTCGAGGATGGGCTGAATCTCCCTGGTGGCCATGGAGGATATTTTGGCGCGAAGGGCTGGCCTGTGCAAGCGGCGGTTAGCGCGGCATGAACACGGCCAATACGATGCCCCACGCCATTACGAACAGAAGAAGTGTGCGCAGGCCGAAACGAGGAATTAGGCCTTCCGATGGATACACTTCTTTCCAAGCCTGCCAGCCGATCCAAAGACCGCAGGTGAAACCGGTAATTCCGAATAACGCGCAGATAAGGAAGGGGGAGTTGGGATCGTTCTTGAAGAAGGTCAAAGAACTATAGGCAGGTAAATTGATAAATGATAAAAGAGCCCCCTGCATGGCGGAGGTAAATAGGTTCCCCTTCAGGTCGAGTTCTATTGCATGCTTAAAGCGGTCCCTGCGAGATACCATAATTCCATAGGACAGCATTAAAATGCCCGGACCGCAGAAAACTCCGGCCATTAGGCATAGTTGTATCAAGTCCTCGACCAGCCATTGCTTTTCCCTATCGATAAGACCGTAATCAAGCATGTTCATAGGAGTCCCGCTGCAGTGAATCCAAGTTAACAGGCAGGGGAGTAGGACTCCGATGAATGCCGAACCGAAAAGCGCGTAATTCATGCGGCCATCGAAGCCGCGTGGCAGACTATTTCTATTGCGAGGCGCTACCGGAAATACCATGGCAAGCTATGATAGGGGATATTCGCGTCAATAAAAGCGGGGCGCATGCGCGCCCCGCTTGCTTGCAGTTGGCCTGACCGCTGCTATTTGAGCTGCTTGAGGAACTCTTCGGAATCGATCTTTGCGGAATCCCGCACGAAGCGGGCAAAGGCGGCGGCCTCGCCCCAGGCCACGGTCTTATTCAGTTCCAGCATCCGGATGTATTCGTCCTGGTGGCTTTTCAGGTGGTCGATATTTGCCTTGTCGGCCTTTTCCATCTGATAGGTCTTCAGTTTGGGCTCGTCGGGCAGATGGCCGCCGCTTGCCGTCTTCTTGTCGGAGAGCGGGATGAGCATGACGCTGAGATTGAGGCCGGCCCGCTTGTATTCGTTGCCCTTCTTCTCGAAAGCGTAATCGGTGAAGCTGGTAAACGCCACGACGGCCACCGTGCGGTTCTCGGCCTTTTGAGGTTTATAATTGCCGGGCAGTTTCTGGTCGCCGAGCAGCCGGTCGATACCGTAGATGATGCCGCCCAGAAAGCGGTCGGTTTCTGAGAGCTCTTTCGCCATCTGCGCCTCGGTACTCAAGTCGCCGTAGGTCCGCAGTTCACCGTTGACCAGCGTTACGCCCAGCCGATCGTCCTTGCGCACCGCCTTTAAGACTCGGGAGAAATCTTTACGGCTGACCGGATTGGCGTAGGTCGCTTTGCCGTTGATCAGGAATGCGTTCTTGTCTTTGTCGTAGGCAAGACTCTGCAGAGCTTCGAAACCGGAAGCGCTGCCTTCAAGCACAACGCCTTTGGGAACATCTTTATAGGTATCCACGATAGCGCGCGCGGAGGTCTCAGGTTTCGGCTTGCCTGTGGCCGCTTCATCCGCCGCAAGCTTGAAGACCAGAATTGCGAATAAGAGGGGAACGAGTTTGAAGACGTCTTTGCAGCGCATGGCGGCTCTCCATTAGAAGGCTGAAAGTGCGGGTTGACCGAACCTAGAGTGGCCCGGGCGTTGGCGCCCGGGCCATCTCAAAGGGCCATACTATTTCACATACTTCAAGAGACTTGCTTCATCGGTACCGGGCACTTCCCTGTACTTCGCCACAATGGTGGCGTAGTCACACTTGTGTTTTCTCCACACAAGATGCGCCGGCTGATCGAGCACCGTCTCGGTGATCGTTTCGAACTTCGCCGGGATCTCGATCCTGCGCGTCGCGGCCGCCGCCACTTCCACTTCCTTGGTGACCGTCTCGAAGCGCGCAGGCACCGTGCGCGCGACGACCTTGGCCGGAACATCCACCACCTGCTTTTCGACCGAAACGAATTCAGCGGGCACAACTCTCTCAACGACGCTGGCCGCCTTCACCAGCCGCTGAACCCGGACGGTTTTCATGACACAGGGAACCGGGACCTTGTTCTGCGTGGCTTCCCGGTCCAGCACTTCCTTGCAGACCGTCACATACTTCGCGGGTTTCTCGCACAAACAGTAGCATTCGCCCGGACCTTCTCTCTTCCAGTAGGTGCTTGCGGGCGAGACCATGATCTGTTCGGTCACGGTCTTATACATAGCGTCGCATGTCGAGACGGTTTCGCATGCGGCCTTCACCTCGACTTGCTGCTCTGCCCATTCAAACAGGGCGGGGACGATCTCCAGGACTTTGTGCTCCGGCTTGACCATCATGGTCACCATCTCAGTCTTGTAGCAAGCCGGCACGACCGTACTGCAGGTCTTCTCGGGCGCGACCAGTACCTGTTCGGTCCGGGTCTCGTACTTCGCCGGAACCGTTTCGAGGAAGTGCGTCGCGGCCTGGACTTCCTGCTGCCTGGTGACGGTCTTGTAGCAGGCCGGGATCGTTATGAGGCACCATCCCTCGCCGACATTGGCGGGAGGGGGGCCTTTGCCCTCATCAAAAGGAACTTCGTCCGGTGTGTCGACGGCCATGACGCTAATCGCTGCCAGGAGCGATAGCAGCATACAGCCCAAACTCAGATGCTTAGCGGCCATGTTCTACCTCCTTTCTTTCGATACGATCACTCGACTGCGCCCATGACAACCCAGCGTTGAAGAATTTGGAAGGAGGCACGGCCTCATTCCCCGTCAAGTTTGCGGCCTATTTATATAAAATCTCCCATCCCGAGAATTATAAGGGGTGGGCCTTTTGATGCGAAATGGGCGATCTTACCTCTTCACCTAAGTCTTCTGACGAAAAACAATTGCATTGGACTTCTTGTCATAAAATAGACCTTTCTTCCTCACCAGACGGGTGGAATTCACGCCTGATTCGCATTGGTGCAGTAAATTCGAGCGGAATAAGAATTGAAGTCTCCACTCGCATCCCTATAATCCTTTCTCTTACATGGCTGTCCGCTGGGTCTTACACTGCGGGATTCCACTTTCTCCATCGACGTACCTCCAAAAGTGCATGAACCTGGAGCAAACACCGCACCCAGTCATTTTATTGATTGGAATTTTTCGCCGCCGATAGCGGCGCTGCAGCAAGTTTTCTTTCACATGAAGCATTTCCAGCAAATGGGAACCGGTTTGGAGTTTGGAAAACAGCGCGAGGCGCACCTGAGGAGACACGCATGCTGAATGTTCTGCCCCGTCCATTTGGATTCCGTAACACCGTGCTTGCCGCGGGCGCATTCTTATTCTTGCAGTTTTCCGGACGGTCGCTTGCGGAAGAGGGCGGAGCACAGCGGCCAAAGTTCTTGAAAGCCGCCGTCCGAATTCGTTACGAAATCGCACAAGGAACAGCGGTGATTACCGGTCACGGGACGGCCTTTGGCGTGGATTTGAGCCGGTACGGCTACGAGGGTGCCAAATACCTCCTGAGCGCCGCGCATAATGTGCTCGATAAGAATGGACAGCCCTACGAGGCGTTGACGATCGAACTGGAAGAGAATGCCCGAAGCGTCTGGTCGAAGTGCAAGGTTGTGGCGTTCGATACGGATCTGGACCTCTGCCTAATCGAGTCTACAGAAGCTATACCTGAGATCGCACCACTTGCGGAGGCCGATGCGGACCCGGGAACGGAAGTGGTGTTGGCCGGTTCGCCCCGAGGCATTCCGGTGAAACTCTATGATGGCACGCTGCTGAAACGCTTCGATAGCGGCTCGGTTCGGTCCTCGGCGCGCATCACCTTTGATCACGGCGACAGCGGCGGGCCGTTCTTTTCTGCGCAAAGCGGTAAGGTGATCGGCGTGGCGGTGGCAGGGGTCGCGAAGGGCAGCGATTTAGACCATAATCTGGGGCTATTCGTGCCCGTCGCCGGCGTGCGCAGTTTCCTCGATCAGCACCGCGCCACCGATGCGCGGCCCGCGCAACCGGCAACGCCTCTGCGTACCGACCGCATCGAGAAGAACCCCGTGCCGGCTGTTCCAGCCGCCATGACAAAATCAAGCGAGCCGGCGGGGAAAGCGGGTGAGGAGAAACCCGCGGCCCCTAAGCCGAAGGCGGATTCGCCTTCGACTTCAGGGACCGAGGACGGCCAGGACCATAAGCGCTGATTACTTGATGCTCTTGAGAAACTCCTCGGCGTCGATCTTCGAATCCCGCACGAAGCGTGCAAAAGCGGCGGCCTCGCCCCACGCCACGGTCTTCTCGAATTGCGGCATCTTGAAATAATCGGCCTGGTAACTCTTCAGGTGGTCGATGTTCGCCTTGTCGGCTTTTTCCATCTCGTAGGTCTTCATCTTGTCTTCGTCGGGCAAGTGGCCGCCCGAAGAGGTTTTCTTGTCGGCGAGCGGAATGAGCATGATGCTGAGGCCGCAGCCGGCGCGCGAATAGACAAGGTCCTTCTTCTCGAACGTAAATTCCGTAAAGCTGGAAAACGCCACGACGGCCACCGAGCGGTTTTCGGCCTTCTGGGGCTTGTAGTTGCCGGGCAGTTTGACGTCGCCGAGCAGACGGTCGATGCCGTAGATCACGCCGCCGAGGAACCGGTCGGTCTCGGAGAGATCCTTAGCGATCTGCGAGTCGCCGCCGATGTCGCCGTAGGTCCGCAGCTCGCCATTGACCAGCGTCACGCCCAAGCGGTCGTCCTTGCGGACGGCTTTGAAGATGCGCGCGAAATCCTTGCGGCTCACCGGATTCGCATAGGTCGCCTTGCCGTTGAGTACGAAGGTGTTCTTTTCCTTGTCGTAGGTAAGCGTCTCGAGCGCCTCGATCCCGGAAGCGCTTCCTTCCAGCACCACGCCCTTGGGCACGTCCTTATAGGTCTCGACAATCCGCTGCGCGGCTTCCGCGGGGGGCTTTGCGGCGGCGGTCTCGCCGGCCGCCCAACGCGCGGACACCAGGACCAGGAGGAGCGTACAGAACATAAACGGCTTATTCCAACGCATGGTAATCTCCCTTGGGGCTTAGTCGGGCGAAGTCCAGAAACAAGGAGGGCCTGAACGCAGGGTTCAGGCCCTCCGAACGGCCAAGTTACTTCGAGAACTTCAGGAGGCTTTCCTCATCGGTGCCGGGCACTTCCTTGTACTTGGCCACGATGGAGCCGCAGTTGCAGGTGTTCTTGCGCCAGACGAGGTGCGCGGGCTTGTCGAGCACCGTCTCGTTGACCGTCTCGAACTTCGCGGGAATCTCGATCTTGCGGGTCGTCGCCTTGGCGACTTCAATTTCCTTGTTGATCGTCTCGCTCTTGGCGGGAACGGTCGCGGCGGTCACGGATGCGGGGGCGTCGACGACTTCCTTGTCCACCGTGATGTACTCGGCCGGAATCGTCTTCTCGACCACGCTCGCCGGCTTCACTAGCTTCTGGACCTTGACTGTCTTGAACACGGCCGGAACCGAGGCCTTGTTCTGAACGGCGTCCTTATCGAGCATTTCCTTGTTGACGGTGACGAACTTCGCGGGTTTCTCGCACATGCAGTAGCAGTCCTTGCCCTCTTCCTTCTTCCAATAGGAGGTCGCCGGGGCCACCTGGATCTGCTCGGGAACGATCTTGTAGGTCGCGTCGCTCACCGTCAGCGTGTCGTACGCCGCGCGAGCTTCGACCTTCTCTTCGGCCCATTCGAACTGCGCCGGGACGACCTCGATCACCTTGTATTCCGGGTGAACCATGACCTTGACGGCCTCGGTCTTGAACTTGGCCGGCACGACCGTGGAGACTTTCTTTTCGGGAGCCAGCGCGACGACTTCCGGCTTGGTCTCGAACTTCGCGGGCACCGCTTCCATGTAGAAAGTGGCGGCCTGCGTCTGCTGCTGCTTCGGCACCGTCTTATAGATCGCGGGGACCGTCACCAGGCACCAGCCTTCGCCCGGCTTGCAGGGCGGCGGTTCTTTGCCCTCTTCAAAGGGAACTTCCGTCGGAGTGTCCGCGGCGCGGACGGCGAGGTTCAAACCGGCAACCAGGGCCGCAAGCGCAAGAATACCTGCTAATTTTTTGCTCATCATGACGTCACTCCTCCTTTTTAGCCGAGGACACTCGTTTTCCCGAGTGCCTGAGTCGATCTGGTAAGAATCTGGATGGCTCCTACACTTTTACCCAGCCCAGGCTGAATTCCAACTGCAAGTCGTAAGATTTCTGCGCTTCAAAACACTTGTTTCAAGCGAACTTCCTCAAAGTTGGGATCTACCCATTTCTAAGCATGGACAAAAGATCTGCCAGCCTCAAATCCCTTCACGTACTGCCCCCTTTTAGTCGATACCGAGGCAGGACTTATTCATGGAGAATGGAGAAAAATCATGCCTGGAACGCAAAGGCGACTACTCGGCGCTGGTTTAGTAGCCGGCTTGGTTTTGACTACGGTGATCACTAACCTCCAAGCCCTGGATTCTACACAGCGTGCAAAGCTATTAAATTCGGCCGTCCGCATTCAGTACGAGCGCACCGAGGGAAGGTCCGTCATCACGGGGCACGGCACCGCTTTTGGCGTGAACCTGTCGCCCTACGGCTACCAAGGGTCCCATTATCTCTTGAGCGCCGCGCATAACGTGTTGGACGACAATGGCGCGCCATTCAGCACGGTCAAGATCGAACTGGAGAGTGCGGACCGCACCGTCTGGTCCAAATGCCGCGTGCTCGCCTTCGATAAGGAACTCGACCTGTGTCTGCTGGAATCCAACGATCCGGTTCCGGTGCTTGCGGAGTTGGCAGACGAAGATTCGGAAGTTGGCGCGGAGACGATCCTGGCCGGATCGCCCCGAGGTATTCCGGTGAAACTCTTCGATGGCAAACTGACCAAGCGCTTCGACAGCGGCTCCATCCGGACCTCCGTGCGCATTCCGTTCGATCACGGCGACAGCGGCGGTCCGTTCGTCGCCTCGGACAGCGGCAAGGTGATCGGCGTGGCCGTGGCGGGCGTCCCCAAGGACGGCGACCTGGACCATGAAATCGGCCTCTTCGTACCGGTGGCCGCGGTCAGGAGCTTTCTCGAAAGGCAGCGCAAGGGCGGTACGCGCGAGACGCTCGTAGCTACGGTGGCCCGGCATGAGACCAAACAGACTCCTCCGCCGCAGGAATTCGCCAAGACCTTGCAGGTCCTTGCGCCGCAAGCTCAGGTGAAAGGTCCGGCCTTGGCGGCGAGCGAAGCGCCGCCTCCGCCTTCGGCAGAAAAAGTAGCGGTCGCTTCGAGAACGGAAGCGCCCGCCGCGCCGCCTGTGCCTGCGGCTCCCGTGTTAAAAGCCAATATGCCGCCGGTGGTGGAACTGGCCAGCGCCGAAGAGCGCGCCACGCTCGCAGCGCCCAAGGCGCCGGCGCCTGTAAAAGAAGCCGTGCCCGCCGTGTATGTGGTTCAGGAAGGCGACAACCTGACGAAGATCGCCCGGCGCTTCAAGGTCGCGCTCAACGATCTGATCGCGGCGAACAACATTCGCAATCCGAACGTGATTGTCGTCGGGGCGCAGATGCGGCTGCCGTAAACTCAGGGCCCGAACAACACCAGCAGCGCGCCCCAGCCCAACGCCAGCGAGACCAGCGTACCCAGCGTGAACCGCGGGAAGAACCCGCGTTCGAGATGGTGGGCGCGATAGGCCTGCCAGCCGATCCATCCGCCGCATGTCGCCCCCGTGATCATGAAGAGCGCCAGCACGCGCAGGAACGCGAAGTCCTCGTAATACAGAAACACCAATGCCAGAAAGCCGGGCAGGTTGAAGAAGGCGAAGAGCGCGCCCAGCTTCGCGCCGTGGGAGATGGCCGCGCGCTCGTCGGCTTCCTTGGTGCAGGGGTGTTTCATCAGCCGGTAGAGGAAATACCCCGCGAGCAGCGCCGCGCCGGGCCCGCAACCCGCGGCGGCGCAAATCACGAGCACCAGGAACTTGACGAGGAAGCGCAGAAAAACGTACGGAATCTGGGACTCGGGGATGCGCAAGGGCTCCTGGTCCACGGTATGCATGGCAGTGAGTAGCGTGGGCACAAGCACGCCTAGGAAAAGCGCGCCTGCGATCGCGAAGAGCACACAGGCGGTCTTGCGCGAGCTCTCCTTGGCTTTCTGGATTCGCGCCGCCTTCAGCAGCGCCAAGTCTTGCGGCGCGGCTTCGCGGCGCACCGGCGCACCGGCCGCGGTTCCAACCGGAGCGTTTCGAGGTTCGGGGCGTCCGTGCATAGGCATCCGTTCGAATAATCTTCCGCACAAAGGACTCTAACGGGCCGAAGGCGCCCTGTTAAGGCCACATCGCCTCTGAAAGCGCACGCGCAAAACCAACCCAGGCACCGCATCCCCTTAACCTCTCTGGCATACAGGCGGCAAGTCCATACAATGCGCGCGGGAGCTTGAGAGGAGGAGCTTTTTGGCCAATCTAGGTCCGCACAAGATTCATCGCATTGCCATTAACACGGGCGGCGGCGACGCCCCCGGCCTGAACGCGGTCATCCGGGCGGTCACGCTCTGCGCGCGCCGCCGCGGTTGGGAGGTCCTGGGAATTCGCCACGGCTACGGCAGCCTGTTGGGCGGCGAACCCGTGATGAAACTCAACCGGCAGGCCGTGCTGGGGATTGCTTCGCAGGGCGGAACGATTCTAGGCACCGTCAATCGCGGCAATCCGTTCGAAACCTACATCACCGTGCCTGGGTGCAAGAAAAAACGCCTGGCGGCCGACGTCATCGTCGACAACTTTCACAAGCTCAAGATCGACGGCCTGATCGCGGTGGGCGGCGACGGCTCGATGCGCATTGGCCACAAGCTGATGCAGATGGGTATTCCCATCATCGGCGTCCCGAAGACCATTGATAACGACATGGCCTGCACGCACCGCACGTTCGGCTTCGATACCGCTGTGCAGACGGCAACCGAGGCGATCGACAAGCTGCATAGCACCGCGGCGGCGCACGAGCGCATTATGGTGGTGGAAGTGATGGGCCGCTATTCCGGCTGGATCGCGCTGCACTCGGGGCTCTCGGGATCGTGCAACGTGATCCTGATTCCCGAGATTCCGTTCACCATGCAAGCGATCTGCGACCACATCCTCAACCGCAGGAAACTCGGGCGGACCTACTCGATCGTCTGCGTGGCCGAGGGCGCGCACCCCAAAGGCCAGGGCATGTTCTTCAAGGGCGGCAAAGTGCGCGGACGCGAGCAGCGCCTGGGCGGCATCGGCGAATGGGTCGCCAGTGAGATCACCAAGCGGACGGGCCTCGAGACGCGCTCCCTGGTGCTGGGGCACTTGCAGCGCGGCGGTTCGCCCAGCACGTACGACCGGCTGCTCGCCCTGCGCTACGGAGCGGCGGCGGTGCGCCTGGCCGCCGAGGGCATGTGGGGCAATATGATCTGCTTCAACCCGCCCTCAATGGGGCACGTGCCCATCGAAGAGGTGATCCGGGACACCAAGAAGGTGTCTGTTTACGACGACACGGTGCTCACCGGCCGCGAGATGGGCATCTGCTTTGGAGACTGACCGCGGGCGTACCGCGGAAACTTGATAGGTTCCCGCAATCTCTATAGGTGATCCATGCCTCTGCCCGTGAATCCATCACTCAGCGCGTACTACCGCTTCACGCCGCATGCCATGGACGACCGCCCGTTTTGGGATGCCGTGCGGCGTGAGCCCCGGTTCACGGAGTTCTTCGAGCAGATCGAAAGGACCTGCGGGGAAGCCTCGCCCGAACCGCCGGTGCCATGCGCGACGGATTTCCTGGCCGCCAAGCTCGACAACGACCGCGGCCGTCTCGACCGGCGCTGGCAGTCCGATCGCGGCATCTGGTCCGCGCTGGCGCTGCGCCGCTGCGTGCTGGGCTTGGACCCGAAAGACGCCGACGACCGGTTGCTCGATTGGACCTGGAGTTTCCTTACGGAATCGACCTGGGCGGTCTCGGCGCATCTTCCCGGCATGGACCTGCCGGCCTCCGGCAAGCCCACGCTGGACCTGGCCGCGTGCGAGATGGCCGCACAGTTCGCGGAGTTCCGCGAGTGCCTCAAGCCGTGGATGGATTCCGTCTCGAAGACGCTCGCGGATTCGGTCGTCCACGAAATCGACGCACGCATCCTGACGCCCTATGCCGAGGGCGTCGATACGTGGTGGGACCACCCCAAGCAGACGAGTACGAACAACTGGACCGGCGTCTGCGCGGGCAGCATCCTCGCCGCGTGCGATTCGCTTGCGGTTCAAGGTCAGCCGCGCCCGAAGGCGCGCGAGCGCGCGCTCACGGCGCTGAAGCGCTTCTTCGAGATCGGCTTTACGCCCAGCGGCGAGTGCGACGAAGGCGTCGGGTATTGGACGTACGGGATGGGCTTGGCCTGCCTGGGCCTGAGCCGGCTCGAACGCGACGAGTTTGCGCTGACCTTCAACCTCGAACGGTTCCGCCGCATCGCCGACTACCCGCGCCGCACGCATCTCTTCGGCGACACCTTCTTCAGCGGCAACGACGCCGGGCTGACCGCGCGCGCGCAGGCCTATTTCGTGCCCTGGCTGGCGGCCGCGGCGGACAATGCTTTCCTGGCGCGCTGGATGCACGAGAGTCCTTCCGGCGGAGGCCGGATGTTCGGCATGCTCCTGCGGATTCTGGCCGCGCCGGGCACGGAGTATTTCGAGGACGCGCGCGCTGCGCGCGGTTCCTCCGCTCGGTTGCCGGCCGAGACCAAGCGCACCGTCGCCAGCTATCTGGAAGACCAGCAAGTTGCGATCCTGCGCGAGGCCACGCCGAAAGGCGAGCTAATCGTCTGCCTCTCGGGCGGGCACAACGCCGAGCGGCACAACCACAACGATCTGGGCCACTTCATCGTGGCGCTGGATGGCAAGATCGTCGTCCCGGACCTGGGCGCGCCGGTCTACAAATCCGATTTCTTCGGCCCCAACCGGTATAAATACGTTACGGCCTCGAGCCTCGGGCACTGTTGTCCGGTGATCGGCGAGCACGAGCAGCGCACTGGCGCGGAGGCCGCAGGCAAAGTGCTCGCGTGGACGCCCGAGGGCGAGATTCCCAGGTTCGTGCTCGACCTGACCGCCGCGTATCCGCCCGAAGCAGGGCTGCTCGCGTGGACGCGCACCTTAGAGCGCTGGCCGGCGGCCGAAGAAGCGCCGGCGCGCGTGGTGATCAGCGACGTCTTCAAGACCAAGGCACCGCGGCAGAAGATCACGCACGTGCTCTGGGCGTTGGAAAGCTTCAAGGAGCCGGACGAGCGCGTGGAGGGCGGGGGCTTCCGGCTGCGGCTGGGCGGGCTGAACTGCGAGATCTCGCCGGCGCCGTTTGCGCTGTGCCCGACGCCGTTTATGCCCGCGGACCTCCTGCTCAGGGATTTTAAGGATAGGACGCTCTGCCGCATCGAGGCCGTCTATCGCAGCGACGACGAAGGCCATTTAAAAGTCGAGACGCGCTTATTCGTGTAAGCGCGCGTCACTTCTTATCTTTTTCGTCCACTTCCGCGAGCCAGCCCAGGCCGACCACCGTGTTGCCGGTGGATTTCTTCTCCGGCGTGGGCGCCTCGACGGCGGGCGCAGCGGCAGTGGATGCCGCGGCCTGCTTGGAAGCCACCGCCGGATGCCCGCCGGACCGCTTCTCGCCCTTCTGCTGCTTGGCCCAGGCGGCCTCGGACGCCGCGGCCTCGTAGGTTGTTTTCACGAACTGGTCGTCGGGCTTCGCGGTGCCCATGGATTCGGGCAGCGACGTAATCCCGAGCTTTACCTTCTCCATCGCGTCTTCAAAGAGGGTGCGCATGCCGCCGCGCCGCGCGGCTTCCTTGATCTGTTCCGAGTTGCCGTGCTTGTTGATGATCTCGCGCAGCTCGTCGGTGTTGACCATCAGCTCGTGAATACCGGTGCGGCCCTTGTAGCCCGTCTTGCCGCACTTGGGGCAGCCCGACGGGCGATTGATCTTGGTGACGAGCGCCTCGTCGCGCGCGCGGAGCAGATATTCGAGCTCGTCGGGCCGGGGATCGCCGGCGACTTTGCACGAACACAGCCGCCGCATCAGGCGCTGCGCGCACACGCAGATCAGCGACGTGGAGAGCATGAACGGTTCGATGCCCATCTCCACGAGGCGCGTGATGGTGGACGGCGCGTCGTTGGTGTGCAGCGTGCTGAGCAGCACGTGGCCGGTGAGGGCCGCTTCGGTGGCAATCTCGGCGGTCTCCTGGTCGCGGATTTCGCCGACGAGGATGATGTCGGGGTCCTGGCGCAGGTAGCAGCGCAGCGCCGCGGCGAAGGTGAGGCCGATGTCCTTCTTTACCTGCATTTGGTTGATGCCGGCGAGCGTATATTCGATCGGGTCCTCGGCCGTGGAGATGTTCCATTCGGGGCTGTTGATCTCATTGAGCGCCGCGTACAGCGTCATCGACTTGCCCGAGCCCGTCGGTCCGCAGTGCAGGATCATGCCGTACGGCGCCTGGATAACGCGGCGGTAGAGTTCGAGGTTGTAGGGCGAGAAACCGAGCTTATCGAGCGGCAGGGTAGACTTGGTCTTGTCCAGGATGCGCATGCACAATTTTTCGCCGTGGTTCATCGGCGCCACGGATACGCGCAGATCCAGGTCGAATTTCGCGTTGAACTTCTTATACACGATGCGCCCGTCCTGCGGCAGGCGGCGTTCCGCGATGTTCAGTTCGCTCATGATCTTGAAGCGGCTCACGAGCGCGCGGTGGGCCTGCTTGGGCAGCGCCAGCTTCTCTTTGCAGATGCCGTCGATGCGGTAGCGGACCATGACCTTGTTTTCGAAGGGCTCGACGTGAATGTCGCTTGCGCCCTGGATGTACGCGTCCTCGATGATGCGGTTGGCCAGCTTCACGATCGGCGCGGAGTTCTCGTCGTCCTCGTCGCGCACGGCCACGTCCGAGGTCGCATCGCCGACGCCGAATTCGTCCTTGATCACATCGGCCATCTCGGAGACTTGCGAGGCTTCGGGGTAGGCCTTGAGCAGCGCTTCCTTGATGTCGCCGGACGAGAGCACGATCCTCTCGCCCATTTTGTAGCCGGTCACGACCTCGAAATCCTGAATCGACTGGAAGTCCAGCGGATTGCTCAGGCCCACCTTCAGCGTCTTCTCGGCGATTTTGGCCAGCGGCAGAATCTGGTAGCGCTTGAGGACCTCTTCGCCGAGCTGGTCCATAAGCACCGTGGCGGGCTCGAAGGTTGGATCCAATTCCATGTACTCGCAGTTGGCCAGCTTCGCGACGTACCGCGCCATCTCCTTGTCGCTGAACGGCGGGTTGGGGTCGAGTGCGCGCTGGACGACCTTGGCCGAGTACGTCGCGACTTCGAGTACCAAGTTCACGTCTTCCTCGGTGAACTTCACGACCCGTTTGCTGTCGGGGCACTTGTTGAGCACCTGAATGCAGCCGATGGTCTGGTCGTCGACCTTGAGCGGGACCGCAATCATCGAAACCGTCTTGAACCCGGTGCTCTTGTCGATCTGGTCGGAGAAACTCGCGTCCTTGTGTACGTCTTCCAGGAAGATCGGCTCGCCGGTCTGGATCACCTTGCCCACGATGCCCTGGTCGAGGGCCAGCGTGACGTTCTCGAGTTCCTTCGCCTTGGCGTCGAAGAACTTCTTCTTGGCGCCGTCCAGGCCGTACAGGCTGGGGGAGTAATACACGTTCTTGAAGCGGATGCGCTGCGTGGCCTTGTCGACCATGAAGACCGAGACCGCCTGCGCGTAAACGGTGTCCGCGACTTTTCGGATCGTGATGCCGAGAATTGTGTCGAGGTCCTCGGGCGAGACGGTCTTTTTCTGGACCAGTGTGCGAAGGAGCACGTCGAGGATGCGTTTGGCATCGACCCCGCTGCTGCGGGCAATGGAGCGAGCGGTGCTCGTCGGATCGAATTGCGCCATACCATCCTCCCTTGGACGTACCGGACCACTGTCTATGGTTTCGACGCGTTCTTCAAGACGATTCAGTTCAATGCCACCGAATAAACGTATAAGACTACCAGGGCGCGGGCTTGTAGTCCTTCAGGAACTGGCCCCATACCGGCCGGCCGGTCGCCTCGCCGTCGAAGACCGGATCGCAGACCCGCGCGGCGCCGTCCACGATGTCCAGCGGCGGCTGAAAATCGAGTTCCTCGCGTTTGCGCTGCGCGATTGCGGCGGGGTCTTCATCGGTCACCCAGCCGGTATCGACCGCGTTCATGCAGATGCCATCGCGCGCGTAATCCTTCGCGGACGTGAACGTCAGCATGTTTAGCGCCGCCTTGGCCATGTTGGTGTGCGGATGTTTGTCGGTCTTGGTGCCGCGCGAGAAGATCCCTTCCATGGCCGAGACGTTTATAATGTAACGCGCACGGCTCGCATCCTTCAGCATCAGCGGCTTGAGCCTTGCGCAGAGGATGAATGGCGCGACGGCGTTGACGAGGTGGACCTCCAACAGTTCCGGTGTGGGCACCTCCGCGAGCGCCAGGCGCCAACTGTTCTGCGTTCGTAGGTCCACCTGCTGGAGATCGGCGTCGGTCTTGCCATCCGGGAAAAGGTCCGTCCGCCGTGCCGCGTCTTCGTACGCGTAGGGAACCAGCGCGAGCCGGGCGGATTCGCGCAGGCCCACGGCCGAGTTCCGGATGCCGCCGCCGTGCCACGCGGCCATGCCGGTGCAATCGGCTGGCTCCGTTTCTTGAGGCAACAAGCCCGGGGACGATTCGGCCAACGCCTGCTTAAGTTTGTGATGCTCCTGAAGCACGGGCCGGATGTGCGTTGGCAATTCCATGAGGCTACGCGATTCCCCATCGATCAGATGCGCGTAGAAACCCGGCGGACGCCGCACGGTCTGGCAGGCGTTGTTGATCAGGATGTCGAGCCGCCCGAGCGTCTGCGCAAGATAGCGCGCGAAGAGTTCCACGCTAGGCGAATGGCGCAGGTCGATCCCGTGAATCCACAGGCGGCCGCTCCATTGCGCGTAGTCGGGCTCGGCGGCGTAGCGTTGCGCGGCATCGTGAGGAAAGCGCGTTGTCGCGACCACGCTCGCGCCGGCTCGCAGCAGCTTCAACGCTGCCTGAAAGCCGATCTTTACCCGCGCGCCGGTGACCACCGCGACGCGGCCATCCAGCGGCGTGGTGAAGAAACGCTTGGCATAATTGAACTCCGCGCACGCGGGACACATGGAATCGTAGAAGAACTGCAGACGCGTGAACGGAGCCTTGCAGACGTAGCAGTCTCGCGGAACGGCCAGTTCGCGGACTTTGTCGAGCGGGGCTGCAAGCGCGGGCTGAGCAAGCGCGCGCGGTTCCGGCGGCGCGTAGACGGCGGCCTGCCGGACGGTGCGAATCTCGGCGGCATTCACCGCAGCGCGGTCTTGCGCCTGGCGTTTGCGGCGGTCGCCGCGGCGGAAGGCCTTCGCCAGCTTGCGCGCCGCGCGGCTCTCGGGCCGCGAGACTCTTCCCGCGGCCATCAGCAGCGCGCGGCGAAGTTCGGCGGGCACTTCGGCGAGCAGCCCCCGGTCGGCGACGAGGGCCTCCAGAATCTCCGCGCACCGCCGTAGTTCCTCGTGCGAGAACGGCAGCGCAGCCGCCGCGGAAGCGTCGTGGCCGGAAGCAGGCTGGAATGCGGACGTATCCGACATGCGCTCAAGAATAAGAAACTTGTCGGGGAAAGGTAGTGCCGGACGCGCGCGGACAGGCGGCGCCTCAGCCGCCCATCAGCCGCAGCAGGCTCTTGCAGTATTCGATGATGGTGCGGTCCTCGTCGTTTGCCGGAGGGTATTTGTCGAGCACCGCGTTGAGCATGGGCCGCGCGGCGGTGCGGTTCTTCTTCTCGAACTGCAAAATGGCGAGGTGCGCTTCGCTGTCGAGGTCCTTGTTCTTGGCGAGATCCAGGCCGCGCTGAAAGGCGGCCTGCGCGTCCGCGTAGCTTTTCAAGATGCCGTCTTCGAGCGGCTTCAGCCGGTTGACCAGATCGATGGCCTGCCGCTTTAAGGCGTCGGCTTCGGCCCGGGCGCCGCGCTTGAGCGCCTCCTGATAGCGGGTCTGGAGCGGGAGGTACTGCTTCGCGTACTCGTCGCGGCCTTTGTAGCCGATCGTCAGGTGCGCGTTGCCGATGCGCCGTTCCGCCAGGACGGTGTCCGCGCTCTTCTTGGCTTCCAGAAACTTTTTGAGCGCCTCCTCGGGATTCTTCTGCTGAATCAGGGCGTCGCCTTCCGCGATGAGCTTCGCGTCCGGGGTATCGTCCTTCTTCTCCGACTGCTGGCTGGCGCGAAAGCGCGCCTGGGCTTCCTGCGCGCGTTGCAGTGCACGCAGCGACCAGTCGGTGCCCGAATACTTGTCGGCTACCTGGAACCAGCGCAGCGCGATGCCGTGGTCGTCGCCCTTGTGCGAAGCCTCGAACTCCTCGGCTTTATGGAACTCCTTCTCCGCCTGGTCCCCCGCCGGGACCGGTTCGGGCGGCTTGGCCGGCGTTGCCGGCGTGTCCTTTTTGGTGTGATTCAGTTCGTCCGCGACTTGCACATTGGCGAAGCGCTTGGCCCAGAAGAGCGCCGAAGAGATCTCTTCCTGCATCGGCTCCACGCCCTTGGGATCGGTCTTCGCGAGTTCGTCGAGGATGTCGCTGGCCTTCTCGAGCTTGCGCACGGCGTCGGCGTAGAGCTTGGGATCGGCGGACATCCCGCTGGCCTTGCGCAGGGTTTCGTCGGCATCCGCCTTAAGTTTGCGGGCGTCGTCGATGCTCGCGCCCCAGGCCTGGCTGAAGCCGAGGAAGAGGACTAGACCGAGCAGCGTCTTTAAAAGATGAGGCATGCGAGACTCCGTTCCTTGGCCTACCTGAGTACACCGGCAAGATGGACGACGGTCCAGCCGATGGCTTAGTTCCACGCCTTCCCCATTATTAGATCAGACGTCACCGCCTGTAGGGTGCAAGATTTACGCGTAATGAACTAAAGCTCCGTGTTTTGCACAGCATGTGCATACTTTTAGTGGAGTATCAGGACCCGATAGGTGCGGGTGGCGCTTAATTTATCGGCGCCCTGGCGCGGGCCTTCGACCACGGCCAGCAGGCGCCCATCGTTCGAGAACGCGGCGCGGAAGAAGAGCGGCCCTTGCGTGGCATGCTGGTAGACGAGCTTCTTGGCGCCCGCGCCGGTTCTATTCAGATCCAGCATGGCTACGCCATAGTCGGGCGGCGTGGGTTCGCCGCGTTCGCTGGAGCCGGGGTCCTTCTGATAGGCCAGGGCGAGCCAGCGCGTGTTCGGCGAGAGCCACAAGCCCTGGGGTTCGCCTGGAACATCATAGCGCCAGAGCCGCTCCGCTTTCGATCCCGGTGCGGCGTTGAAAGCCTGCACCGTCATCGCTTCGGGATGCAAATCGAGCGCGAAGCCTGCCGGAGGCGCCGCGCCGAACTCGACGGAACTTCCTCCGACCGTAACGCAGAGGGCCTGTGGCGCAGCCGCGCCCCAGCCGATGGAGCAGTGATAGCTGGTTCCGCCGACCAGGATCGGCGTGCCCGGCGTCGTATCCCAACGCAGCGCGGGTTTGCCTTGCTTGTCCAGGTCGAAGGCCCAGACGCGGCCGTCGCCCGCGCCCAGCACGCCCGCGCTGCCGTCCTTCAGCAGAGAGAGGGACTGCCACGAGTACGTGCTCCTGAACGGCTTGAAAGGCTCGAACGAGAGCCGGCCGGTCTCCGTGCCGGTGGCTCCGTCCAGAAAGAGGGCGTCCAAGGTCGCAGTCGAAGTGCCCGTTTGGCCCGCACCGGGTATGCTCTGCACGCCCGCCACGCGTGAGCCGTCCGCGCTCGCGCTGATCCAGGTGATGTTGCGCGTACTCGGCTGATCCGCGGGATACCGCCAGCGCACCGAGCCGCTCTTGGCGTCCAGGCGGTAGATGCGGCAGCGGGCGTTCTTCTGTTCCTTGCCGTCGGCGACCGACTTCCAAGCGTGCATGCCCAGCACAAGCACGTCGCCGCCTTCCAGAGGCAGCACGCGCACGGCGCTGGGCAGCGAGTAAAACGTCACAGCATCGCGGCCAGGCGACCGCTCGTTGCCCAGATCCTGCGCGAGCGGGAACTTCCAGAGTTCCCTGCCATCGTTGGCGTCCAGGCCGTAGATGCAGCCATCGGGGGACTGCTCGCCGGCCACGAGCACGCTGCCGTCAGCGGTAAAGGTCAGGTCCTTGATGAGCCCTTCGGGGATCTTGCGGTCGATGATCGGCTTGCCGGGAAACTCGCACGTTGCATTGAGCGGCAGGAGTTTCAATTCACCGCTTGCGGACCCGATGGCCAGCGCATGCCCGTCGGGCGAGAAAGCTACCGACGTGTCCGGCACGCCGTAGGTCGGAAGGTTGTCGGTCCAGGCGAGGTCGATCTTCAGGAGTTCGAGTGGCTCTGCGGGACCGGCCGGATCGAGCGTGCGTTCAACAGGAGGCCGAAAGCGCGTCTGGATTCGCGCTTTTACTGGACCGGCGGCGGGATCGAAGAAAGCCAGGACGCGCCAGCGCTGACCCCATTGGCCGGACTCGATGGGAAGGTCTTTGCCTGCTTGCGAAAAAGTGGCGGAGACCAGCGGATCGGGCGCATCGCCGTCCACCATCACCGCGCCGCGGCCCAGGCGTATGTTGACGTCATTGCCCGGCGGCAGGCCCTCGGGGTCCGTGGCGCCGGAGGCCGGCCGGCGCGCGAGATACCAACCGGCTGCTGCCAGAATCAGGACGGCCAGCGCAACTAGGATCGGCTGGACCGTGGTCCTTTGTGCCGGAGCGGACTCCGTCATGCGTGCGCTCCGCCGTCCTGCGGCTTTTTGCGGACCATAATCCCGAGCAGCGAGTAGATCGGATTTAGCCCGCCGGAAGACGTGAGCGTGACCCCCGCGGGGTTGGCCTCGAAGTCCGCGAAGAGCTGCGCGATTGCCTGCGTGTCCCAATAGAGCTGCAGGCCGTCGGAGCGCAAGGACGGCTTGCCGCGGTCGCAGAAATGTTTGTCGAGGATGGAATAGCGTACGTACTCTGCGCCTTCGCGCGCGAGGATCTCCTTATGGAGCTGGTTCGCGGTCGCAAAGAGCAGTTGTAGCGAGAGGTAATGCTGAAAGTGGTAGGCGACGTAATCCCGCTCCACCGCTTCGAACATCTTCATGTTCGTGTAGCCGACGGTGGCGAGATAGAGCAGGACGCGCTCGCCGGGGGCGATGCGGCGGAGCAGCGACTCGTTTACGACCCGGGCGCGCCCGAGCACCAGGGCCTTGCGGTCCGCGCGCGCTACGCGGGGCATGAAGAGGCCCGTGGGACGGGCGTGCTCGCGGACGATCTGCGCGGCGCCGTCCAGGCATTCCTCGAGCGCTTCCGGGTCCGTGCGCCGCGCGGACTCCACCATCTCAGGCAGACAGCGCACGCGTTTCTCGGCCTCGGCCAGCGCGGCCTCGCGGTTGATCACGACCTCGATCACGCCTGGGAGCTCCATTCAACGGAACATGAAGCAGGACCCGGTCCCTACCGGCCAGTTCCGCCCATGTGGAACTCATTTTGGCATGAGACGCCGCGATTGCAAAGACCGCGCGGCAGAACGTCGAGAAATAGAAAAGGCTAGGGGTTGGGATTTTCCTCGGGCGCGCGATTCGTATTGCGCGCTTCGGCGTCTTCCTTGTCCGGATCGACACCCATGGCTTCGAGGGCTTTGCGGACCTTGAGCACGAAGCCGTCGTCGAGCTTATAGCCGATCGTCTCGACGTTCTTGATCTCTTTCCATGCCGAGTGGTACTGGTCGAGCGCGTAATGCGTGAGCGCCAGATCGCGGTAGATGCGCGGATCGAAGATACGGCGCCGCTCGGCGCGCACGCGCGCCTGGTCGAGGTACTCGTAGGCCATGTTGTAGTCGCCCTTCTTAAGGTATTCCTTGCCCAGCGACCACAGGGGCTCCCAGAGCCGCCCGTCCTTGTCTTTCTCCATGGCCTTATGGAACCAGACCTGCGCCTCGATGTCGCGGTTGATGCGCGCATAGCACTGGCCGATATTCATGTACGGCTGCGGCAAGGAGTCGTTCAAGCCGATGGATTCGTCGAAGTAGGCCATCGCGTCGAGGTAGCGGCCCTGCTGCATGACCGCGAGACCCAGGTTGTTGCGGAAATCGGGCTTCTCGGGATCGCGGTTCACCGCGTCGAGAAACATCTGTTCGGCCTGGGCCGGCTGGCCCGAGTTCAAGTACATCAGCCCCTGCTGGTTGCTGTTGGTTGCGCCGAACTTCTGGGCATCGGAGGGGCCGGTGTTGGCCCGTTTCATGAAGTCCTTGCCGTTGTCTTCCCACCATTTGCGCCAGTCCGGGTAGTTCTTGTATCCAAAGTTCTGGTTGGTGATCTTGTTGAGCGAGCCGTGCGCCTTGATCGCGACCATCACGTGCTTGTCTTTAAGCGCCTCGATCAGGTAGGGCACCGCTTCGGGCGTGTTGATGATGCCGAGCATCTCCGCGGAGTTCTCGCGGACCGCGGGATCGGGATCGCTCAGGTTCTTGATGTGGTAGCGGACCGATTGCGCCTGCGTCTCGGCGGCGGACTTCTTCTTGTTATTCTGCGAGTCCGGAGCGGCCTCGTAGGTGACGGTCTCTTTCGGATCCCCGCGCTCGCGGCTAAACGCGGCCGGCACACAAGCCATGACCGTGCCTGCCAAACACAACGCCCACTTGATTCGCAGCATGTTCATTCCCTCAATTTGAGCGAGGCATTATACGAATAAGACGAAGCGCGACTCAAGCCTATGCCGTGTAGAATCTCGTAAAACAATTGCACCTTGTGGCGATTCTGACCTCCCGGACTGGATTCTCCTTGCGATGGATCGTCCTTCCAGTTACTACGGCCTCCATGATATTCCATTCCTTGCGCTATTCCTCTCCGCTGCACGACCTGCCGTGACCGCATCCCGGTAAGGCGGCGGCCTCTTTTAACGCATCCTTTCTAAATCGAAATGCTTTGACGCCCAGAGCACGGCCATGCCTGTGGCGGCCACGGTGCTGGCCTTCCGGTTCGTGCCGGCGGTAAGTGGTAAATCCGATCCATCTGGATATGTTCGAACGGGAGACGACCGATGCACACCCAAGACGCTTCAACCCCCATTCTAGACTCCAAGCCCTCCGCACCCACTCGAATCTTCATGGACCTGCCCAGTTCAGGTCCGGAAGCGGGCTCGTACAAGCAGATCCTGCTCCTCGCCGGACCGCTGATGCTTTCTTCGACCGGGCTGATGATCATGCAGTTGGTCGACGCGCTGTTTCTGGCCCGGTACTCGAAGGAGGCCGTCGGCGCAGTGGTGCCGTCCAGCATGGCCGCGCATCTCGTGATCAGCGTGTTCATGGGCGTCTCGATGTACACCTCCACTTTTGTGGCGCATTACATCGGTTCGGGGCGGCGCGAGCGCGCCTCGGCGGCGGTCTGGCAGGGCCTCTACTTTTCGCTGGTCTCAGGCGTGGCGGTATTCGCCGTGGCCTGGCTGGCCGAGCCGCTCTTTGCACTCTTCGGTCACGAGGCCACAGTGCGGGACATGGAGGCGGTCTTTTTCAAGATCTCGTGCTGGTTCGGTCCCGCGGCATTGATCGTCGGAGCGCTCTCGGGCTTCTTCACCGGCATGGGGGCGACCCGAACCATCATGGGCGTGCAGCTCTTTGGTTTTCTCTTGAACGGCATTCTCGACGCCATCTTGATCTTCGGGCACCTGGGCTTCCCCGAGATGGGCATCGAAGGCGCGGCGTGGGCCACGGGCATCTCGCAGGCCTGCATGGCGCTGATCCTGGCGGCGCTCTTCTTCCGTCCGGGCCTTCAGGCGGAGTTCGGAACCTGGCGCGCGCGCGCCTTCGACCGAGTGCTCTTCAAGCGCCTGCTCGCGTTCGGGTTTCCCAGCGGTTTCCGTTGGGTGGTGGAATGCCTTGCGTGGACCTTCTTCCTGCTCTTCATCGGGCGTTTGGGCACCGAAGCCATGGCGGCCTCGAGCATCGCCTGGCGCATCAACGGCATCGCGTTCTTCCCGATGCTGGGCTTCTCGCAGGCGCTCTCGATTCTCGTCGGGCAAGCGCAGGGCGCCGGGCGGTCCGACTTGGCCGAACGTTACGTCTGGCGGGGCCTGGCGCTGGGCGAAGCCTGGATGGTGCTGGGCGCGGCGCTCTTTCTCGTCTTCCCGCGCGAACTGGTGGGCCTCTTTTACGACGAGGCTTCCGCGCAGGACTTTTCGCGCGTCACCGAGTCCTGCGTGGTGCTGCTGCGCTTCGTCTCGCTCTACTGCCTGCTCGACGGGCTGAACTTCATCTTCCTCGCGGCGCTGCAAGGCGCGGGCGACACGCGCTGGACGTTCGGCATGAGCGCGGCGATCAATCTGGCGTTCCTGCTCGTGCTTTGGCTGCTCGAAAAATCCGCGGCGCACCTGTATACTTTCTGGCTGGCCGCGACGGTCTGCGTGATGGCTCAGGCGCTCATTTGGATGGCGCGCTTCCACACCGGGCGCTGGAAGTCCAAGCGCGTCGTGGAGCCAGCCGCGGCATGAGCAGATTGAATTTTACGTTCTAGGCATTGGCCGCGGTTCGACTATAATGGTTTTAAGAACGATCAAGGAGGCCCGACCATGTCCAGCGGCCTAATGCTTCCCACGCAGGCGTCCAAGGCGCAATCGGACATGCCCGCGAGAATCAAGTCCAAGGGAGGGCGTATGTACGCCATCGCGTTCGACATGGACATTGAGGCTCTGAAGAACGCTTACGGCGATCCGTACAACAATGCCTATTCCGAGATCAAACGCGTGCTCCAGCAACACGGCTTCAACTGGCAGCAGGGAAGCGTCTATTTTGGCGATGAGCGGATCAATGCTGTGACTTGCGTGTTGGCCGCCCTTCAACTATCGCAAGAGCTGCCTTGGTTTGCCGCCTCGGTGCGAGACATCCGCATGCTTCGAATCGAAGAGATGAACGATCTCATGCCCGCCGTTCAACAGGCGCATACCTGACCTCGATGGCGCAAAAAGTTCCGCCAAAGCCCGGACAGATTCGCCTGGTCTCGCTGGACCTCGACGGCACGCTGCTGCGTTCCGACAACACGATCGGCGAACGCACGCGCAAGGCGCTCGAGGCGGCCCACGAGCGCGGCGTCAAGATCGTGTTGAACTCCGGCCGCATGACGCCCAGCATGGAGTACGCTGCGGATCTGCTCGATTTCGACGTCCACCTGATCAGCTACAACGGAGCCGCGGCGGCGGGGCCGCGCGCGCAAGGCCGCAAGAAACTCTTCGAGAAACCGATGCTGCTCGAGGTCGCGCAGGCGCTGCTCTCCTTCGCCAAGGCGCGCGGCCTGCAGATGAACTATTACCTGGACGAGCTGATCTACAGCGAGGACGCGCCGCATCTGCGCCCGCACATCGACCTGTACATCAAGCGGACGAGGTCGCCGTATCGCTTCGTCCCGAGCATGGAAAAGTACGCCACGCGCGCGCCGTACAAGGTGCTCTTCGTGGTCGATCCCAAGGTCCGCGATCCCCTGGAAGCGAAATTGAAGCCGCGCTTCGCGACGCGCGCGACCATCACGCGCACCGACCCGGAGTACCTCGAGTTCCTGCATCCGGAAGTCGACAAAGGCGTGGGTCTGCGCGGGCTGGCGGCGGCGCTAAACATCCCCATTGAGCAAGTGATGGCCGTGGGCGACGCGGACAACGACGAGCCCATGGTTCGCGCCGCGGGCTGGGGCATCGGCATGGCGAACGCCAAGCCCAGCGTCCGCTCGGTAGCCAGCGCCATAACCGCGTCCGACCACAACCACGACGGCGTCGCCGAAGCGATTGAGCGCTGGGTTTTAGGCTGAGAAGTCCGCGTTCGCTTCTAAACGAATCCAAACTACACCAGCATCATGCCCACGCGCTTCTGGCCCAGGTCGATGTGGACGACCCGGACGGTCACTTTATCGCCGAGCCGGAAGCTGCGGCGCTTGCGGCGGCCCTGCAGCAGGTGTTGTTCTTCGTGGAACTCGTAGAAGTCGTCGTTCAGGTCCTGGATGCGCACGAGGCCTTCCACGTAGCAGTCCTGAAGTTCGACGAAGAGCCCGAAGTCCTTCACGCCCGTGATGACGCCCGGGTGGCTCTCGCGCATGTTGCTCCGCAGGTACTCGATCTGCCGGAACTTTTTGACTTCTTCCTCGGCCGCCGCGGCTTGGCGTTCGCGGTGGCTGGTGTGAATGGCAAGGCCACGCAGGTCCGCCACGCGTTCGAAGTGCGCGCGGCCCTGGTCGCCGCCGCGGCGCTTCTTGCCGTGCGCGGGCAACTGCTTCTCGCCCGGAGCGAAGCGTGCGTTGAGCGCGCGGTGGACCACCAGGTCCGGATAGCGCCGGATCGGGCTGGTGAAGTGCAGGTAGCGCGTGAAGTTCAGCGCGAAGTGCGGGTGGCATTCGGCCGAATAATGCGCCTGCTTCATGCTCGTGAGCAGCGCCATGTGGACCGCGTGCTGGTAGTCCTTGCCTTTCACTTTCTCGAGCGCGAAGCGCATCTTTTTGCGGTCGATGGGCGGACTTATCGAGATCCCGAACTCGCGCACAAATTCGGCGAACCGCTCCAGCGCGTCCGGGTCGGGGTCTTCGTGGATGCGGTAGAGCCCGGGGATCTCGTGTTCGACGAGGTACTCCGCGATCGCGCGGTTCGCGGCCAGCATCATGTCCTCGATGAGCTGGTGCGCCCAGTGGTGGGCTTCCTTCTCCCAGCCGGTCACGCGGCCTTGATCGTCGAGGAGCAGCTTGACCTCGGGTAACTCCAGGTCCACCGAGCCGTCCTCCAGCCGTTTGCGGCGCAGCGCGGAGGCGAAGCCCTTCATCTGCCGCAGCGTGTCGTAGATCTCCTGCGACGGCAGTTGCGCCGGATCTTCCTCGTCGATGGCCTGCTTGACGCGGTCGTAGGTGAGGAACGCGGCGGAGCGAATGAAACTGCGCTCAATGCGCGTGGCCGTCGGGATCAGGTTCTTCGAGAACGTGATCGCGCAGGTGAGCGTGAGGCGGATCTGGCCCTCTTTGAGCGAGCACATGTTGTTGCTCAGCTTGGGCGGGAGCATCGGCAACACTTGGCCGGGAAGGTAGACGCTCGTGGCGCGCTCGCGGGCTTCCACGTCGATCGGCGATTCAGTCGTCACATAATGTGCGACGTCGGCGATGTGGACGAGCAGTTCGGTCCGGCCTTCGCCGAGATTCCGGATGGCGACGGCGTCGTCGTGGTCCTTCGCGTCGGCGGGGTCGATAGTGAAGGTGATAGGCGCGGTGTAGTCCACACGGCCCGCTAACTCCTCTTCGGAGATCTTCTCGGGGATCGACTCCGCCTGCGCGAGCGCCTCGGCGGGAAATTCCTCGCGCAGATTGAAATTGCGGATCACCGCGGCGATCTCGGCGCGCGCCTCGCCCGCTTCGCCGTAGACCTTTAAGACCTTGCCCGTCGGCTGGTGCCCCGAGCGCAACTGTTCCTCGGGTTCGAGCAGCTCGATCTCGACCTTGTCGCCGTCCTGCGCCGAACTCTTGTCCGCAGGCAAGATGTCGATCTGCGTGAAGACGCCGCGCGTATCGGGGACTACAAACCCGCCGGGGCCTTCGGGCGGATCGTAACGGCCGGCTTTATGCAGGTAGAACGTGCCGACCACGACGGGGTGCCCGCGTTCGAGGATCTCCACCACGCGCCCGCTGGGCCGCTGGCCGCTGCCGGTGCCGCTGATGTAGCGCCGGCCCTGGCGGCGGCCGTGTTCGCTGCGCTTGGGGATCACCGCGACCAAGTCGCCGCTCATGGCGCCGCCCAGGTCTTCCTGCGAGATGTAGACGTCGTTGCCGGGCGGATCGGAGAGCAGGAACCCGAACCCGCCGCGCTTGATCTCGATGCGGCCCTGGAGCGCGTTCTTCACCGGGCGCTTCTTGCGCGAATGCTCGAACGGGTCGTGAACCTCATGCTTGCGCCCGCTGCGCACGGCCGGACGCCCGCCGTCGCGCAGGCCGGCCGCGTTATCGCCCGAGCGCGGGGGCAGGCCGAACTTGCCGTGCTTCAGTTCCGCGAGCACGCCCTCGCTGACCATGTCTTCGACAAGATGGCGGAAGTCCACGTAGTCCTTGTCGTCCACGCCGAGCTTCTTCGCGAGCTTGCGTTTGCGCAGCGGAACATAACCGGGCTGTTGAACGAGCTTGAGGAGGTGCTCGCGCAGGACTTGCAGTTCGGCGGCCATGGAAGAGCTTTATCCGTTTTCACGCGGAATGCAAAGTGTGCCCTGCACGCGCGCATTCGGCTCGTTGTTCTTTTTGAGTACCGCGCTGAGCAGCTTACCCATGCAAGGTACTCGGCATTGATCACGCAAAGCCTTTCATTGCAGTAGGATGCAAAGCGAAAGAATTCAGGTAAGAAGCGCCTGCAATTCTCGTAACCTTTCCCGGCGAAGATACTCTCATACCCATGGACGAGGAAAGGGATCGGATGAGCGACGCGGACGCGGAACTGGCCGCATCCTTTAAAGCCGGGCATGCCCCGGCCCTGGAGGCGCTCTACTGGCGGCACGCGGAGCGCGTCTGGCGCTATGCCCGGTACTTCTCCGGCAACGAAGACGCCGCGGCCGAGATCGTCCAGGAGACGTTTGTGCGCGTCTCGCGGAACCTGCACGCGTTCGAGGGCCGGGCGCGCTTCACCACCTGGCTCTATACCGTGGTCCGGTCCGCGGCCATCGACGTGACGACCAAGCTGCGCAAGGCGCCGAAACAGGCCGAGGGCGAACAGATGGCGCGGGTGCCCGCTCAAGACGGCGAACCGATGGATGGTTTGATCGATGCGGAGACCCGCGAGGCCGTGCGCGACGCGGTGACGCGGTTACCCGAGAACGAGCGCGAAGCAGTAATTATGTGCGAGCTGCAGGAACTTCCGCTGCGCGATGCCTGCGAGGTGCTCGGCTGGAGCGAATCGCGCCTGAAGGTGACGCTCTATCGCGCGCGGCGCAGGCTGCGTTCGATGCTGGGAAGCTACGTGGGAGCGGGCACCTGATTTTGGATTTTGGATTGGCGATTTCGGATTGGTTTTGGGTTGATTGCGTAACGGCAGTTCAATCCGAAGTCCGAAATCTAAAATCCAAAATAGAGACCGGAGCGACCGATGGATTGCAACGAAGCTCGCCTGCTGATCGATGAGCGCGTCCAGGGTGTGCCGGCGTCCGACGCCCACGCGCGGCTCGACGAGCACCTCCACGCCTGCCCCGATTGCACCCAGGACCTCGCGCAACTCATGAAGACCCGCGAACTGCTCGCCGAGGCCCGCAACGATATGCCGCCGGAAGGCGAGCTGGCGCGCATCTGGACCCGCATTCAGCAGCAGCAGAACGAGAAGCTGGACCAAGGGCGGGCGCCGCTGCCCGCCGGAAGGATCCCCTCACGCCACTCCACGAAGGAAGACGATACCATGGAAGCCACCGTAGAATCGACCCGCGTTCACCGCCCGCCGCTGCGCCTTCAGGACGAGAAGCGTCCGACTTCGAAGTGGAAGCTCGTCGCGCTCTCGTCCCTGTTGGCGGCCGCGCTGCTGCTCGTCTGCTTCCAGGTCGGCAAGGGCGCGTATGGAGAACGATCTAGGATGGCATCGGCCACAAATCTGGAAAGGCCTCCCCGTAACGCCGATGGCGGGTTCTCATACTCCGGTCCAGTTATTGGAACGGAGGATAAGAGATCAGGAAAAGATGAGGCGAGAAAACAGGCCGAGGGCCAGTACGGTTGGGCGGCGCTCAATGAAGAAAAGGAGCGAGAGAAGGCCCAGGCAGGGCCAACCAACGGACCCAGCAGCAACATCGTCGTGCCTGCGGAGGTTCTCTCGAAGGCCGAGCTAACCGATCACTTCGAAACGGTCCCTAGTGAAAAGCCGGCCACCCCAGGGACCGGGGGCGGCTTTGCAGGCCCCGACGCCCCCACGTCCGGTGGGCGCCTCGATTCAAACGGCGACGCGTCCGACCTCAAGAATACAAAGCAACTCGAATCGCCCAAGGCGCCTTCCGTCGCGGCCATCGAAGAGGCGGAGAAGGATCTCGGCAAGGATACGGAGAAGACCAAGGAGACGGAACGCAAGGTGCTGGCCGTTCGGCACGGCGGAGGCAAGGCCGATCCGAAGGCAAACGAGCCGAAGGCCGAGGGCGAGACCGCCATCGACCGGCCGAAGATCATCAAGAGCGGCGAGATCACCGTCGAGGTCAAGAACTTCGTAGACGCCAGCCGCCAGACGGACGCGTTGGTGGTCAAGTACCAGGGTTTCGTCGCGGACAGCCACACCTTCGATCTACCGGGCGGCACGCGCAGCGGCACGATCGTGATTCGCGTGGCGCCGGAGAAGTTCGAAGAACTCTTTGCCGAGCTCAAGAAGATCGGCAGCGTGCTCACCGAGCGCGCCGGCGGGCAGGACATCACCGCCGCGTACGTGGACACCGAAGCGCGCATCAAGAACCTACAGATCTCCGAAGCGCGGTTGCAGGACTTGATCAAGAGCAAGAACTGGCTCGACAAAATGGCCGATCTGCTCCAGGTCGAGCACGAACTGGCGCGCGTGCGCGGCGAGATCGAGGGCTACCAGGGCCAGATGCGCGTCTGGCAGAACCAGATCAGCCTCTCGACGATCCGGCTTACCATCCAGGAGCCCACGCGGGCCGTGCCTTCTGGCAGCCTCGCTGTGGAGATCGCCAGCCTGACCGAGGCCAAGAAGACCCTCGATGCGGCGCTCGCCACAGCCGGCGGGCAGCTCCTCAGCGGACAGATCACCAAGCGCGAAGACGGCACGCTGATGGGTACCTACACGCTGAAGGTGAACTTCGGCCGCTTCGGCGACGTGGTCGGCGCGATCAAGGGCCTGGGGCGCACCGAAGACGAGCGCATCGTGAACCAACCTTTCGGCGGCGCCGTGCCCGTGGGCGCGGAGAGTGTGCCGTGCGAACTGGGCTTGCGGCTCTTCGAACGTTCCGTGAGCCTGCCCCGCGGCGACCTGCGCCTTGAAGTGGTGTCCATGGGCGACGCGATGTCCAAGCTGAACATGGCCCTCTCCGCCGCGCAGGGCAGCATCCTGAGCAACCAGACGCAGCGGCAGGGCGACGGCAGCACCGCTTCCACGATCTCGCTGCGCGTGAAGGCCGGGAACTTCCAGGGCCTGATGGACGCGCTGCCCGCTATGGGCCGCGTCGCGCACCGCGTCGTGAACGGCGAGGCCGCGCAAGTGCAGGGCGGTGCCGCCGAAGTACCCTGCGCGATCCAGCTCTACCTGTACGAGCCGGTCAAGCAGGTGCCGACGGGTGCGCTCTCCATGGAAGTGGCCAAGTTCACCGAGGGCCGCGACAAGCTCTCCGCGCTCATCAAGGACAAAGAGATTCAGATCCTGGCCTCGACCAGCGCGCGCCGGCCCGACGGCACATGGACGGGCACGTTCAAGCTCGGCGTCAAGGCTCCGAAGATGGACGAGACCGTCTCCGAGATCGAGAAGCTCGGGCGCGTGAAGACGCGGCAAGGACAGGGCCTGGGCCTGGGTGACCTGGCCAAGGTGGACGCGAGCGTGATCGGCGAAGTCACTGTGCTCCTGGAAGAGAAGCCCCAGCAGATTCCCACGGCGCAGTTGGGACTCGAAGTCGAGAAGTTCGACGAGACCCGCGACAAGCTCTCGGCGCTCATCAAGGACAAGGACCTGCAGATCCTCGACCGCAATCTGCAGAAGCGCGACGGCGTCTCATTCGGCACCTTCAAGCTCGGCATCAAGGCCGACAAGATGGACGAGGCCGTGGCCGAGATCGAGAAGCTCGGGCGCGTGAAGACGCGGGTGGGTCAAGGCCTCGGCTTGTCCGATCCGTCCAAGGCGGATTCGAACGTGATCGGCGAGGTGACGGTGCTGTTGGAAGAGAAACCCACGCTCGCACCGCAGGAAGAAGGCGCGTTCCGGCTCATGCTGCGCGATACCTTTGGCGGGTTCTTCGCCTCCATGGGCTACATCATCCGCGGGCTGGGCTTCATCGGACCTTGGCTGATGATTTTCGGCCTCTTCGCCTGGCTCGTGGTCCGCTCGCAGCGCAAGAAGGAAGCCGAGACCGCCGCGCAGAGGGCCGCCCTGCAGCGTGCCGTCGCGCCCGCGCCCAAGACCCCGGACGCGCCCAGCGCGGCCGAGAGCAAGCCTGAGAAGAAGGAGTAGCGCACTAAAGTAATCCGTAACAAAAGTAATCAGCGATCAGTAACCGCATCCCAAAAGGAAGCCGTTACAGATCACTGTAGTTACTGATCACTGTAGTTACTGATCACTGTGGTAACTGATTACTGTAGTTACTGATTACTTCCGTTGCCGTTACTCGTTACTTCCGCGGTCCCCGCCAGAAGATGTTGTGCGGATAGCGGTAAGTCGAAAGCTCCTCGCGCTTCGGGTCGAATGTCGGCGCGGCGAACTTGGCCTCGGGATG